>NZ_JAFCJI010000001.1:2400000-3000000 GCF_018131105.1 Bradyrhizobium manausense
GGCGCGCATGCCGGTCTTGGAGACGACACGGATCAGCTTGATGCCGGCCGGCACCTTGAACGGAACGGCGGGCTTGTCGGCCAGCGCAAGCTTGAGGAAATCGCGTGCGATGGGCGCGGCCAGATGGCCGCCGGTCGCGGCGTTGCCTTTGCCGAGCGGACGCGGCTTGTCGTAGCCCATGTAGATGGCAACCGCGATGTCGGGCGAGAAGCCGACGAACCAGGCGTCCTTGGCCTCGTTGGTCGTACCGGTCTTGCCGGCGATCGGCTTGCCGACCTCCCTCACGACGGTTGCGGTACCGGCCTGGACCACGCCTTCCAACAGCTCGGTGATCTGATAGGCGGTCATGGAATCCAGCACCTGCTCGCGGCGGTCGATCAGCTGCGGCTCGGGCTGGTTCTTCCAGCCACCGGGCGCGTCGCAGCCGCGGCATTCGCGCTGGTCGTGCTTGAAGATGGTGTGGCCGTAACGGTCCTGGATGCGGTCGATCAGGGTCGGCTTCACGCGGCGGCCGCCATTTGCCAGCATCGAATAGGCCGTGACCATGCGCATCGCCGTCGTCTCGCCGGCGCCGAGCGCGTAGGAGAGATAGTTCGGCAATTCGTCATAGACGCCGAAGCGGCGCGCATATTCGCCGATCAGGGGCATGCCGATGTCCTGCGCGAGGCGCACCGTCACCGTGTTGAGTGACTGCCGCAGCGCGTTCCGCAGCGTCACCGGTCCCTGATATTTGTTCGCCGAGAAGTTTTCGGGCCGCCAGACGCCGGCGCCCTGGCCCTGGTCGATTTCGATCGGCGCGTCGAGCACCACGGTCGACGGTGTATAACCGTTGTCGAGCGCGGCCGAATAGACGATCGGCTTGAACGACGAGCCGGGCTGCCGGTAGGCCTGCGTGGCGCGGTTGAACTGGCTCTGGTCGAACGAGAAGCCGCCGACCATCGCGAGCACGCGACCGGTCCAGGGGTCCATCACCACCATCGCGCCCGACACTTCGGGAATCTGGCGCAGACGGTACTGGCCTTCGACTGGTTGCCCTTCCTTGGTGAAGAGCGGATCGGCATAGATCACGTCGCCGGGCTGCAGCACCTGCGCCACCGATGTCGGCGTCTTGCCCTTGGTGTTGCCCTGGGCCGCCTTCGCCCATTTGACGCCATCGAGCGTGACAAGCCCGGTCTCGCGTTGCTTGCTGACGGCGCCGCCGAGTTCGCGGTTCGGCTGGAAGCCGATGCGCGCGGACTGGTCGCTGGTCTCGAGCACCACCGCCATCCGCCACGGCGAGATGTCGGAGAGCGACTTGATCTCGGCGAGCTTCACGCCCCAATCGCCCGAAATATCGAGCTTGCTGATGGCGCCGCGATAGCCCTGCTGCTCGTCATAGTTCACGAGGCCGGCGACCATGGTCTTGCGCGCCATGACCTGAATCTTCGGATCGAGCGTGGTGCGGACCGAGAGGCCGCCCTCATAGAGCTTCTTCTCGCCATAGCGCTCGAAGATGTCGCGGCGGACTTCCTCGGCGAAATATTCGCCGGCAAAGGTGTGGGCGCCGTTGGAGCGGCTGGTGACGACCAGCGGCTCCTTGCGCGCCTTGTCGGCGTCGGCCTGCTTGATCCAGCCGTTCTCCTGGAGACGGTCGATCACGTAGTTGCGGCGCTCGATGGCGCGGTCGCGGTTACGCACGGGATGCAGCGTCGCCGGCATCTTCGGCAGCGCCGCGAGGTAAGCAGCTTCCGCCACGGTGAGTTCGTTCACCGACTTGTCGAAATAGACCAACGACGCGGCGGCGATGCCGTAAGCGCCGAGGCCGAGATAGATCTCGTTCAGATACAGCTCGAGGATCTTGTCCTTCGAATACGTCTTCTCGATACGCATCGCGAGCAAGGCTTCCTTGATCTTGCGCGCGAACGAGACTTCGTTGGTCAGAAGGAAGTTCTTGGCGACCTGCTGGGTAATGGTCGAGGCACCCTGCGGGCGGCGGTTGGAACCGTAATTCTGCAGGTACAGCAGGCCCGCGCGCGCCATGCCGGTGTAGTCGATGCCGCCATGCTCGTAGAAATTCTTGTCTTCGGCGGCGAGGAACGCGTTGATCACGAGCTTCGGCACCGCCTGGATCGGCAGGTACAGCCGCCGCTCCTTGGCGTATTCGCCGAGCAGCGAGCCGTCGACCGCATGCACGCGGGTCATGACCGGCGGCTCGTAATCCTGAAGCTGAGAGTAGTCGGGCAAGTCCTTGGAGAAATGCCAGATCAGGCCTGCCACGGCACCGACACCGACAAGGAACACCACCGTTCCCGCGGCGAACAGGAAGCCCATGAACCGCACAAGCAAGCGCATTATATGTTTATCCGTTCAATCCCAGGATCAGCCCAAGGCGCCCAAACAAGGCGCCC
This sequence comes from Bradyrhizobium manausense, assembly GCF_018131105.1. Taxonomy (NCBI): domain Bacteria; kingdom Pseudomonadati; phylum Pseudomonadota; class Alphaproteobacteria; order Hyphomicrobiales; family Nitrobacteraceae; genus Bradyrhizobium; species Bradyrhizobium manausense. Next base: position 2,402,388 of record NZ_JAFCJI010000001.1, read on the forward strand.
CAACGGCGCCGTCCTCACGTCGCGAATTCACCGGCCTACTCAATACCATCGATGCCGGACCGAAAGACGCTTGCCGAACGGGATTCTCGTCGATTCCGGAACCCCCTGCGCCGTTTTTATAAGGCGTCCGCTGTGGCCAAACTAGGGCTTAACAGCGGAACCCGCATGCGCTTCTCAATTGCTGGCCCCCGCCGTCGCCATCCGCTTCGCCAGGAACGTGTCGATTGCCTGGGCCATCGAGCCCACCGCACGCGACCGCCAGCCCTCGGAGATGAGGTGTTCAAGGTCGCCCTTGTTGGAGACGTAGCCGATTTCGACCAGCACCGCGGGCACGTCCGGGGCCTTCAGCACCCGGAATCCGGCCGACTTCAGAGGGTGCTTGTGCATCCGCACAGTCGACTTCATTTCCCCCATCAGCAAATGGGCAAAGCGGTTTGAAAAGGTGCGGGTTTCCCGCTGCGTGAGGTCGATCAGGATATCGGCGACGTCAGTCGGCTCTTCCGCCAGATTGAAGCCGGCAATGGCGTCGGCGCGGTTTTCGGCGTCCGCCAGACGCTGGGCCTCGGCGTCGGAGGCCTTGTCCGAGAGCGTGTAGATCGTAGCGCCCTGGGCGTCGCCCTCGGCCTTCGGCAGCGCATCGGCATGAATGGAGACGAACAGCGCGGCGTTCAGATTGCGGGCAACCTTGGGCCGGTCATTGAGCGGGATGAAGGTGTCGTCGTCCCGGGTCATCACCACCCGGTACTTGCCTGATTTCTCCAGCCGGTCGCGCAGCGCTAGGCCAAAGGCCAGCACCAGATTCTTCTCGCTCTCGCCGCTCGACTGGGTGCCGTTGTCGATCCCACCATGGCCGGGATCGATCACGACGACCGGCCGCCCGTCGGCCTGCACGCCCGACTTCGCGGACGCCGCGTCCGGCGCGGCAGGAACCGTCGTCGGCGGCGCGGCCGCGATCGACGGTCGCAGCTCGGAGCGATTCTCGGGGGCCGGCGTCTGCACGAAGGCCGCGCGATCGACCTCCTCCAGCTCGAGCACCAGCCGGGCCGGTTGGCCATTGGCCGCCTCGAGCACGTAGGAATTGGTGATCTTGGCGGGCCCGGTCAGGTCGAACACGATTCGGGAGCCGCCGGGCATCACCAGACCGTAGCGGAAGGCCTTGACCAGCCCTCGCCCGGCCCCGGTGCCCGGCGCCAGCTGAAAATTCACCTGGGGAACGTCGACCACCACCCGGTAGGGGTCGGCGAGCGTCGTGGCGCGGAAGGTGACGGTCTGATCGAGGTCGAGAATGAACCGGGTCTGCTTGCCGTCACCGGCGAGACGCGCCGCGGTGGCAATCGGAAAACCAGTTGTCACGACAGAGGGTTGCGACGGGCTTTCAGCCGCGCTCAGACCCGAAAAATCGGCGCACGGCAATGCCGCTGCACACAGCAGCGCCAATCCCAGCAAAACCCGTTGATTTGTGCGGCTCGCCACCGAATCCGTGCCTCCGAGCAGCCCTCTTTAACGCAATAGAACCACAGGGTTAATCGATCCTTAATGACGCAAACGCGAAACTCTCCGACTGTGACCGGCGTGCGACGCTCCTTGCACGGATGGTCCATTCCTCGTATGTACGGAATGCTGACGGCCAATAGTTTCCGGCTGTGTCGCAACAAGCCTCCCGGTGCAGCGCCGGAGCTCCCAAGGTTTGGGAATTCCAGCGTTTTTCTGTTCCCCTCAACGACCAGCGCGGTGCGCGGCAGCGAGGCGGAACAGGGCAAGCCCCGGCGGCGGACGGTTTCCGGTTACCTCACTGTTTCCGGGACAGTTTTGACAGCGACGCGGCCTGTTACCCGGCTCCTTAATCCCAAGGGGGCGGTTTGTGATCCAGGGCGAGCGCCCACGCGCCATGCCTGGCCAGCAGCAACTGATTAGGGGCGGCCCCGCCGTCCAATGTTTCATACGGGCCGACGCTTGATGCGCCAGACTGTGCCGACGAATCCTGAAGGACCTTTCGCGACGCTGCGGAGTGAAAATCCCGCGCGCCGCTTTGGTCCTGAAGCTTCCGACCCGGCAAGGCGCGAGAGACGGCGTTTCGGCCTTCCCCTCACCCCCGAATCAGGTGGACCGTCGCGTCACCCGGCAGCGCTCTTCGCGCCCACGGTCGATCGCGCCCGCCGCCGCCAAGAGTTAAGACATGCCCAACAAGATGTTGATCGATGCCACCCACCCGGAAGAGACCCGGGTCGTCGTGGTCCGCGGCAATCGCGTCGAAGAGTTTGACTTCGAGACCGCGCAACGCAAGCAACTGCGCGGGAATATCTACCTCGCCAAGGTCACCAGGGTCGAACCCTCGCTCCAGGCCGCCTTCGTTGAATATGGCGGCAACCGCCACGGCTTCCTCGCCTTCAGCGAAATCCATCCCGACTACTACCAGATCCCGGTCGCCGACCGGCAGGCGCTGATCGAGGCCGAGGAACAGGCCCATCGCGAAGCCGAGGAAGAGAGCGAGAACCGCTCCCACGGCCGCCGCCGCTCACGTCACCGCAATTCTCGCCGCCGCAGTCAGGGCGAGCGCGTCCGCAGCGACATCGTCGAGGGTCTCGACGCCGGCGCCGATCCGGCCGCCCAGCCGGTCGAGGGCCACCCCCTGCCCGAGGGCGTTGCGCATGAGGGCGAGCACCTGCACGCCGATGCCGAGCATCATGGCGAGCACCACGAGGGTCACGACCATGACCATCACGATCATGGACATGATGATCATGGGCACGACGATCATCATCACGCCGACGATGACGATCACCATCACGCTCATGATCATGACGACCATGGTCATGATCACGAGCACGATCATCACGAGCATGATCACGCCGACGAGGCGCCGGCGCCCGTCGCGGCGATCGGCGCCGAACCCGCTGTCGCAGCCGAAACCTTTGCCGAGCCTCAGGACGCTGTCGCCTCTGAAGCCCATGCCGAGGCTCTCGCCGAAGCCGTGACCTCAGCCGCCGAACCGGCCGATGCCGTTTACGCCGCTGGCGAAACGGCCGAGGCGCCGCATGGCGAGGCCGCGGAAGCTGCCGGTGACGACGACGAGGACGAAGAAGACGGCGAGGAAGCCGAAGAGGAAGTCGTCGAGTCCGTCGGCGGTGACGACGTGCTCGAGGAAGTGCCGGAGCGCAGCTTCCGCCCGCGCCGCCAGTACAAGATCCAGGAAGTCATCAAGCGCCGTCAGGTGATGCTGGTGCAGGTGGTCAAGGAAGAGCGTGGCAACAAGGGCGCGGCGCTCACGACCTATCTGTCGCTTGCCGGCCGCTATGCCGTGTTGATGCCGAACACCGCGCGCGGCGGCGGCATCAGCCGCAAGATCACCAGCGCGCAGGACCGTTCCCGCCTGAAGGAAGTGGTGCAGGATCTCGACGTGCCCGAGGGCATGGGCATCATCCTGCGCACCGCAGGTGCTGCCCGCACCAAGCCCGAGATCAAGCGCGACTTCGAATATTTGATCCGGATGTGGGAAACGGTGCGTGACCTGACGCTGAAGTCACAGGCCCCGACCCTCGTGTACGAGGAAGGTTCGCTGATCAAGCGCTCGCTGCGCGATCTCTACAACAAGGAGATCGACGAGATTCAGGTTGCCGGCGAATCCGGCTACCGCGAAGCGCGCGACTTCATGAAGATGCTGATGCCCGCCAATGTCAGCGCGGTGAGACAGTATCGAGACGGCCAGCCGCTGTTCTCGCGCATGGGCGTCGAGAGCCAATTGGACGCAATGTTCTCGCCGACGGTGCAGCTACGCTCCGGCGGCTACATCGTGATCAACCAGACCGAGGCGCTGGTCTCGATCGACGTCAACTCCGGTCGATCGACGCGCGAGCATCATATCGAGGACACCGCGCTCAAGACCAATCTGGAAGCGGCCGAAGAGGTCGCCCGCCAGCTTCGCCTGCGCGACCTCGCCGGCCTGATCGTCATCGACTTCATCGACATGGACGAGAAGCGCAACAACCGCGCGGTCGAGCGCAAGCTGTCCGATTGCCTCAGGCAGGACCGCGCGCGCATCCAGGTCGGCCGCATCTCGCATTTCGGCCTGCTCGAGATGTCGCGCCAGCGCATCCGCGCCAGCGTACTTGAATCCTCCACCGATCCCTGTCCGCATTGCGGCGGCACCGGCCATGTCCGCTCGGTGTCCTCGGTGGCGCTGCAGCTGCTGCGCGGCCTCGAAGAGATCCTGATGAAGGGCGCGACCCACAATCTCGTGGTCCGCACCCGCACCGACGTCGCGCTCTACGTGCTGAACCACAAGCGCGGTCATTTGCGCGATCTCGAAAACGGCTTCAAGGTCACGCTGTCCGTGATCGCCGATGCGAGCGTCAGCGGACCGCAGGCTTATCTCATCGACCGCGGCGAGCAGGTGCATACGCTCGAAGCCGCCAAGGCTCTCCTGGTGGCACAGGCGGCCGCAACCCCGCCGCCGCTGCCCGAAGAGGCCTTTGACGACGAGGAGTTCGATTCCGAACTGGAATCCGAGGTCGAGACCGAGGAGACCGAAGGGCTCACCGAGGAACAGGCCGCAGGCGAGGCTTCGCCCGAGCAGGACGGCCAGCGCGGCCGCAAGCGCCGCCGCCGTCGGCGTGGCCGCGGTGGTCCGCGCGAAGGCGAGGCGCGCGAGGATGGCGCTCCCGTTTCTCCCGAAGGCGTTGCCGCGGTCGCCAGCGAAGGCGAAGAGGACGCCGAGGCCGAACAGGACGGCGAGGAAGGCGAGGAACAGGCCGCCCGTGGCGAGCAGCAGGGCAACGGCGACCGCCGCCGCCGGCGTGGTCGGCGCGGTGGGCGTCGTCGGCGCGGAGGCGCCGAGGAAGGTCTCGTCGGCTCCATCGGCGACGAGCTCGCGGGCAATGCGCAGTCGGAAGCAACCGATGCCGTGGCCGATTTCGACAACTCCGGCAGCGTGACGGCGCCGTCGATTGCGCAATCGGAGCACATCACTCCGGTTGAGCCGCCGACACCTCAGCCTGAGCTTCAGTTCCAGGCACCCATTGAAACGCCGGTCCAGCCCGCGCCGGCTGCTGCCGTCGCGGAGGAAGAGCCCGCCGACGACAAGGCGTCGCGACGGCGCTCCACCGTCCGCGAGAAGGTGAGCTTCGCATCGAGCAGCCCGAGCGAACCGGCGATCGCGGCAGCGCCGGAGCCGGTTGCTCCGCCTGCGCCTGAACCAGCGCCGGAAGCAAGCGAGGAGACGCCGGCCGCACCACGTCGCGCCGGCTGGTGGTCACGCCGTTTCGGCGGCGGCGAGTAGAACGAACAAGGCAGTTGAAACCGCCCGGCCAAACCGGGCGGTTTTGATTTGGCGAGGTCAGTATCGATGCAAAGCGCAATCATTCTCGGCGGTGGCATGGTGGGCGTCGGTGCCGCCCTGCATCTGAGGCAGCGCGGCTGGACCGTCACGCTGGTCGACCGCAGGGAGCCGGGCCGCGAGACCAGCTACGGCAATGCCGGGATGATCCAGGCGGAGGCGGTGCGGCCCTATCCGATGCCGCGCGATCTCGCATCGCTCCTGAACATCGCGACCGGCCGCACCAACGACGTGCGCTACAGCCTGTCCTCGCTGCATCGCCATGTCGAGCCGCTGCTGCGCTACTGGTGGCACTCGGCGCCGAAGCGGCATCGCGAAGCGATCGCGGCCTGGGCGCGCCTGATCGCCTATGCGACACCCGAGCACGACGTCCTCATTCGTGAGGCCCATGCCGACAATCTGATCCGCCGCGCCGGCTACCGCGTGCTGCACCGTGACGCCGCATCGTTCGACCAGGCGATCAAGACGGCGGAGGACGACCGCCGCGAGTTCGGTGTGAATTTTCGCGTGCTCTCCGGCAGCGAACTGACCAAGGCCGAGCCGATCCTGCGCGACGACCTTCCCGGCGCGATCCACTGGCTCGACACCTGGACCGTGTCCGATCCGGGCGCACTCGTCACCGCCTACGCCAACCTGTTCGAGCGCCTGGGCGGCACCATCGTGCTCGGCGATGCGCAGTCGCTCCAGCAGACACCAACCGGATGGTCGGTCGACACTGACAATGGCCGCATCGATGCGGCCAACGCCGTCGTGACGCTCGGGCCATGGTCGCCGGACCTGTTGCACAAATTCGGCTACCGGATTCCGCTGGTGCGCAAGCGCGGCTATCACATGCATTACAGCGGCGGCGCCTCGCTCGATCTGCCGCTGGTCGACAAGGGCAGCGGCTACGCCATGGGACCGATGGCCAAGGGCATCCGCATCACCACCGGCGCGGAGCTGACGGGGCCGGATGCGCTGGCAACGCCGGTGCAGCTCGCAAGTGCCGAAGCCTCCGCGCGCGAGCTGATCGATCTCGGCAAGCGCGCCGAGCCGGAGCCGTGGTTCGGCACCCGCCCCTGCACGCCCGACATGGTACCCGTGCTCGGACGCGCCCCACGCCACCCCGGACTCTGGATGAACTTTGGCCACGGCCACCAGGGCTTTACGCTCGGCCCCGCCACCGGACGCCTGCTCGCGGAGATGATGAACGGCGAGACGCCGTCAATCGATCCGACGCCTTATCGGCCGGAGCGGTTCTAGCTCTCTGCTTTCGCGGCCAGCGCCGCGAGCGCGGCCGTCAGCCGCATTCTGCTCAGATGATCGGCAACGCCTCGGCGTGCCGTGGTCTCGAAATCGCCCGATGAAGCCGAGAGCATTTCGGCTGGGAGCCGAAAGAAAAGGGCTGATCGAGGATCCCGACCAGCCCTATTCCTTCAAGACCTGACGGCGCACCGCGCCGTTGGATCCGCATCAGTCCGTCGTGACGGCAGTTTCCATGTCAGTCGGATCGATCTGCTGGTTCAGCCGCGCGGTGAGCTTGTCGCGATCGAGCTCGCCCTCCCACCAGGCGACGATCACGCAGGCCACGCCGTTGCCGCAGAGATTGGTCAGCGCGCGGCACTCGCTCATGAACTTGTCGATGCCGAGCACGATCGCCATGCCCGGCACAAGCCGCGGATCGACCACGGCCAGCGTCGCCGCCAGCGTGATGAAGCCCGCACCGGTGATGCCGGAAGCGCCCTTCGAGGTCAGCATCGCCACGACCAGGATCGTGAGCTGCTGGCCGAAGGTGAGATCGAAACCGAGCGCTTGCGCGATGAAGAGCGTCGCGAGCGTCATGTAGATATTGGTGCCGTCCAGATTGAAAGAATAACCCGTGGGCACCACCAGGCCGACCACCGATTTGGAGCAGCCGAGACGTTCGAGCTTCTCCATCAAGGACGGCAGTGCGCTCTCGGAGGACGAGGTGCCGAGCACGATCAGCAGTTCGTCCTTGATGTAGGCCAGGAACTTGAAGATCGAGAAGCCGGCGAGCCGCGCGATGGTGCCGAGCACGACGAAGACGAACAGCGCGGCGGTGAGGTAGAAGGTCGCGATCAGGCCCATCAGATTGAGGATCGCGCCGGTCCCGAACTTGCCGATGGTGAAAGCCATCGCGCCGAAGGCGCCGAGCGGCGCCGCGCGCATCACGATGGAGATGACGCCGAACACCGCATGCGCAGCGTCGTCGATGAAGCTGCGGATCACGTGGCCACGCTCGCCGAGCCCCATGATGGCGAAGCCGAACAGCACCGAGAACAACAGCACCTGAAGAATCTCGCCCTGCGCGAAGGCGCCGACCACGGTGTCCGGAATGATGTGCAGGATGAAATCGACGCTCTTCTGACCCTCGGCCTGCTTGGCGTAATTGGCAACGGCCTGCGCGTTGGCGGCGGCACTGCCGAAGCCTGCGCCCGGCTTCACGACGTTGCCGATGATGAGACCGATGACGAGCGCGAAGGTGGAGACGATCTCGAAATAGAGCAGCGCCTTGACGCCGATGCGTCCGACCTTCTTGGCATCCTGGATGTGGGCGATGCCGGAGACCACGGTGCAGAAGATGATCGGAGCGATCACCATCTTGATCAGCTTGATGAAGCCGTCGCCGAGTGCCTTGATCCAGTCGTTGGTGGCGACTGATGGCCAGAGCCAACCGACGATCGCGCCGAGCACGATGGCAATCAGCACCTGAACGTAGAGAACCTTATACCACGGCTTGGCCGTAACAGGTGCGACCGGCGCGCCAGCCATCGTTGTCGTTGTCATTGTTTCACTCCCCCTCAAAAGCTCAGAGCCAGCCAAGATCAACTTGGCCGGCCCTGTCAATTAGAACATTCCGTGTGGTGGAATCTAACCCCGGCGATCGACGATCCGCCGTACCGCCGGCATCAACGCAGCCCCGAGCGCGTTCTTGATCACCGAAGCCGCAATGAACGGCGCAACACCGACCAGCCACGCCTTGTCCGCGCCAAGGCCGATGCCGTAGGCCAGCCAGCCGAAGCCGACGATGAAGATGACGACATGGGCGACTGCCATCGCCGCAAACAGCAGCAGGACGTTGCGATCCCAGCCGCGCTCGGCGAGCCAGCCGGTGATGAAGGCAGCTGCCACGAAGCCGTAGAGATAACCGGCGGTCGGTCCGAGCAGTGGTGCAATTCCACCGACCGGCCCGGCGAACACCGGCAGCCCCATCGCGCCCTCGGCGAGATAGGCAATCATGGTTGCGCTGCCAAGACGCCAGCCGAAGGCCGCGCCGATCATCAGCACGACCAGGGTCTGCAACGTCATTGGCACGTAAGGCAGCGGCAAATTCACTTTGGCCGACAGCGCCATCAGCGCGGAGCCGAGCGCGATCAGCACGACGGCGCGCAAGGCGCCGACGGTCTCGCCCGGTCGGGTCGGCCACATCACTGCGGCAAGAGGGGAATACGACGTGGCGGCGGACTGGACGGTTCGGTCAGACAAGATGCACTCCGGAAGGCTGCTCGAAAACTGGCGGCTATTTAAGCCAGTGAGCGATCCGGTCAACTGCCTCCCGCATCTCGGCGGCCGAACGTGCATAGGATAACCGGATGAACGAGCGACCGTGGATCGGATCAAAATCGACGCCGGGAGTTGCCGCAACGTGGGCTTTCTCCAGCATCTGCTTGGCGAAATCCAGACTGTCGGAGGTGAAATCCGAGACGTCGGCATAGAGATAAAACGCGCCGTCCGCCGGCAGGAACTTGCTGAGTCCCGCCTTCGGCAAGCCCTCGATCAGAATGCGCCGGTTTTCCTGATAGCCGTGCTTGATTTCCTCCATCTCGGCCGCGCCGTCGAAGGCCGCCTCTGCCGCGATCTGCGACAGCGACGGCACCGAGATCGAAAGATTCTGCTGGAGCCGCTCGATCGGGCGCACGAGCACGTCGGGCACGACCATCCAGCCGACGCGCCAGCCCGTCATGCAAAAATACTTCGAGAACGAGTTGATCACGAGCGCGTGCTCCGACAGTGACGCCGCCGTCACCGCCGGAAACGCATAATCGAGCCCGTGATAGATCTCGTCGGAGATGAAGCGGATGCCGGCGTTCTCGGACGCCGCGATCAGGCCGGCCAGCGCATCCCGGGACATCATCGTTCCCGTCGGGTTGGCGGGGCTGCCGACCAGCACACCCTTGAGCGGCGCCTTGCGATGAGCGGCGAGCAGTGCCTCGCCGGTCAGCGCGTGGCGCGTATCGTTGGTGGTCTCGATCAGCACCGGCTCGCAGCCGAGCGCGGTGAGGATATGACGATACGGCGGATAGCCCGGCACCGTCACGGCGACGCGATCGCCAGGCTCGAACATCGACAGGAACGCCAGGATGAAGCCGCCGGAAGAGCCCGTGGTCACCACGATCCTGTCAGGGCTGACGTCACAGCCATAGGCGTCGCGATAATGCCGCGCGATGCGCTCGCGCAAAGACGGGATGCCGAGCGCCGACGTATAGTCGATCCGCCCCGCTTCGAGCGCCGCATGGGCAGCCGCGATCGCCGTCCTCGGCGCCCCCGCCGCGGGCTGGCCGACCTCCATGTGAATGACGTGACCGCCGGCCGCCTCGATTCGGGCCGCCGCGGCCATCACGTCCATCACCATGAACGGGGGAACATCACTGCGGCGGGAGGGCTCGAGCCACTGCCCCGCCCGGTTCCTCAATGTCGCATCGTGCATCGATTTCTGCTATTTCGCTGGCCGACCGGTCCGTCCGGTCCGGAAAACAGGGCGCTTGCGCCCCAGACTAGCCGCATTATGCGGCTCATAAGGGCATATCGCGTATCCGGTCCGCCGCCAATCGCCAAAACCAAGCACAAAACTGCATTCAAAGCCCGTTTGACCCAGACCGTTTGATGTTGCTCCAGATCTCATTGCGCAAGAAGGCCTCAGCCCTTACCGCCCTCGTCACCGCGGCAGCGATCGCGCTACTGCCGATCCCGGCGACGCATGCGCAGCAGGGCAAAGGGCCGCCGATCCTGCGCGACACCGAAACCGAGCAGCTGCTCCGCGAATATACCCGCCCAATCCTGCGCGTTGCCGGTCTGGAGAAGCAGAACATCCAGATGGTGATCATCAACGACGGCCAGTTCAACGCGTTTGTCGCCGACGGCCGTCGCATCTTCGTCAATTACGGCGCGATCCTTCAGTCGGAGACGCCGAACCAGCTGATCGGCGTGCTCGCGCACGAAACCGGCCATCTGGCCGGCGGCCATCTGTCCAAGCTGCGCGAGCAGCTCGCCAGTGCCCAGACCCAGATGATCATCGCCATGCTGCTCGGCGCAGGTGCCCTCGCCGCAGGCGCCAGCCGCGGCAGCAGCAATAACGGCCTTGCCAATGCCGGCGCGGCTGCGATCGCGGGGCCGCAGGAGATGATCCGGCGTTCGCTGCTGTCCTATCAGCGCCAGCAGGAAGAGAACGCCGACCGCGCCGGCGTGAAATTCCTGACCGCGACCCAGCAGTCGCCGAAGGGCATGTACGAGACCTTCAAGCGCTTCACCAGCGAGAGCCTGTTCGCGGCGCGCGGCGCCGATCCCTATCTCCAGTCGCACCCGATGCCTGCCGAGCGCGTTGCAGCGCTCCAGGAATTTGCCAGCACCAGCCCGTATTGGGACAAGAAGGACGATCCCGCGCTGCAGCTTCGCCATGACATGGTGCGCGCCAAGATCTCCGCCTTCATGGAGCGGCCCGAGACGGTGTACCGCCGCTATCCGCTGACCAATGACAGCATGCCGGCGCGCTATGCCCGCGCCATCAGCACCTATCTGCACGGCGATTTGCGCAGCGCGCTGACCCAGATCGACGCACTGATCGCGGTGCAGCCGAACAACCCGTATTTTTACGAGGTCCGCGGCCAGGCCTTGCTCGAAAGCGGCAAGCCGGCCGACGCGATCGCCCCCCTGCGCAAGGCTGTCGCACTCTCCAACAATGCGCCCCTCATCGAGATGTTACTTGGGCAAGCTCTGGTTGGAACCGATAATAAGGCCTACACGGACGACGCCATCAAGATTCTCCGTGCCGCGGTGGCGCGTGAGCCCGAGGCGCCGATCGGCTACACCCAGCTCGCGATGGCCTATGGCCGGAAGGGAGACTATGCCGAGGCGGATCTTGCCTCCGCCCAGGCCGCGTATTTGCGCGGCGACAACAAGACCGCCCGCGAGCTCGCCACGCGCGCGAAAACCCGTTTCGCCGTCGGCACGCCCGGATGGGTCAAGGCCGACGACATCGTGGCGTCGAAACCGCCGCGCAACTAGACCGATACCTGAACTGCCACTTTGACGTCACGACACCGCGATTAAGTCCGCCGGGACGTTTGTTAGAAACCTGCTCTGGATAAGAGGATTTGCCAATGCCTTCGTTGCGCCTGCTTGCTCCCGCGCTGTTTGCGCTCGCCATCTTCGGCGCAACGGGACCGGCTTCGGCCGACAGCTTCTCGGATGCCCAACGCACAGACATCGAGGCGATCATCAAGAACTACCTCGTCAGCCACCCTGAGGTGCTCGAAGAGGCCATGACCGAGCTCACCAAGCGCCAGGCCGCGGCCGAGACCGAGAAGCACGAAGCCAGCATCGCGCAGAACAAGGATGCGATCTTCAACTCGCCGCGTCAGGTCGTGCTCGGCAACAAGGACGGCGACGTCACCTTCGTCGAGTTCTTCGATTACAATTGCGGCTACTGCAAGCGCGCGATGAGCGACATGCTCGATTTGATGAAGTCCGATCCCAAGCTGAAGGTCGTGCTCAAGGAGTTTCCGGTGCTGAGCCAGGGTTCGGTGGAGGCCGCGCAGGTCGCGGTCGCCGTGCGCATGCAGGATCCCTCCGGCAAGAAATATCTCGATTTCCACCAGAAGCTGCTGGGCGGTCGCGGCGCCGCCGACAAGGCGCGCGCGATGCAGGCGGCAAAGGACGCCGGCCTCGACACCGCCAGGATCGAGAAGGACATCGCCAGCCCCGAGGTGCGCGCCACCATCGAGGAGAACTTCAAGCTCGCCGAAGCGATGGGCATGAACGGCACGCCGAGCTACGTGATCGGCAAGCAGATCGTGGTCGGCGCCGTCGGCCTCGACGGCCTCAAGGAAAAGATCGGCGTTGCCCGCTGCGGCAAAGCGACCTGCTGAGAAAGGGCGCTTGCCGATCCGACGTTTTACAACTCACGCACGCAACGGGGCCGGCTGAAAAGCCGGCCTTTTTCGTTGGCCGAAGCTCTCCACAAATCCTGGCGTGAATCCGGCGCGCATGTTCATCCCGCGTTTAAGAAACAAATACTTGGGAACAGCAGATGTTCCGGAACAACTCAAATCGCCTTTCGTTGGTGGCGCGGGCAATGACGCAAAAGAAACACGTGAGGAGAATTCAATGTCTAACCGCTTTATGATTTCCGCTGCCGTACTCGCGCTGGTCGCGGGCACCGGTCTGGCGAATGCGCAAGGCACGATGAAGAACGAGAGCGGCGCCGGCGCGCAGACGACGCAGCACTCGCAGTCCGAGCACGGCAGCTCGATGGGCAAGGAATCCACCCATGAGAAGAGCCATGAGAAGGGCACCGTCGGCCAGGCTGGCGGCTCCAGCAGCATGAAGTCCGGCACGTCGGCCGAGGAGAAGTCCTCGGGCGCCATGAAGGACGAGCGCTCCGGTCACGAGATGAACAAGAACGCGGCCGAGGAGAAGTCCGGCACCAAGAGCCAGCGCAGTGACGAACGCGCGCAGGGTCAGCAGGACAAGTCCAAGAGCATGAGCCAGGACACCAGCAAGTCCGGCGCCAAGGACAAGGACATGAAGGCTGAGGGCACCAAGAGCGGCGCCTCGACCAACAATGCCGAGAACCAGAAGGGCAACGAAACCCGCACCAACCAGAACGCCCAGACCAACACCAATTCGACGGTTGGCCAGGCTGGTGCCGGCGCCAAGCTCTCGACCGAGCAGCGCACCCAGATCACGTCCGTGATCCACGAGGAGCACGTGCGTCCGGTGACCAACGTGAACTTCTCGATCTCGGTCGGCACCCGAATTCCGCGCGAAGGCATCGAGCTGCACGCCCTGCCGACGCGGGTCGCGACGATCTATCCGGAATGGCGGACCTACAAGTTCGTCCTGGTCAAGGAGGAGATCGTGATCATCAATCCGGACACCTACGAGATCGTGGCGGTGATCAACTCCTAAGCCGGTCCTGACAGGCCTTTTGGGGGCGGGCAGCGATGCCCGCCCCTTTACGTTGGTCCGGCAGCCATGCTTTGGACTGGTTAACAAGCAATTTCCGTAGTTTCCGCACAGGTTTTTGCACACTGGATGAGGTGCCTGAACCGGCCCGGGAGGCCCTTCAAGGCTTCCCCTCACGCGCTTTGTTACCTATAACCCCCGCCACGCCGAAACACCTTTTGCCGGGATTGGAATGGCCGAGCCAGCAACCGACACGATCCTCGTCCTCAACGGGCCGAACCTCAACATGCTGGGGACGCGCGAACCCGAGAAGTATGGCCATGCGACGCTGGCCGACGTCGAGGCGCTGTGCCGTGAGACGGCGGCGGCCTTCGGCCTGAAGGCCGATTGCCGGCAGTCCAATCGCGAAGGCGAGCTGATCGACTTCATCCACGAGGCGCATGGGCGGAAGATGAAGGGCATCATCATCAATGCCGGCGGCTATTCGCACACCTCGATCGCCCTGCACGACGCGCTGCTGGCGGTGCAGATCCCGACGGTCGAAGTGCATGTGACCAACATCCACGCCCGCGAGAGCTTCCGTCACCATTCCTACACCGCGCGCGCGGCCTTCGCGTCGCTGTGCGGCTTCGGCATCGAGGGCTACCGCCTCGCCATCCAGGGCCTTGCCGCCAAGGTCGGCATCAAGCCCAAAGCCTGACGCTCCCTCTTCACCCAGAACATTCGGATCAAAGAACATGGCGCGCCAGCCAGACGACAAAGCAGCCGCAAAGTTTTCCAGCGAGGATTCCGCGCTCGTTCGCGAGCTCGCCCTGCTGCTCGATGAGACCAGCCTCACCGAGATCGAGATCGAGCGCGCCGGCCTGCGTCTGCGCGTCGCCCGCAACATCAGCGTCGCCGCGACCATGCCGGTACCGGTCGCAGCCGCCGCAGCACCGGCGCTCGTCGCGGCGCCCGCCGTCGCTGTTCCGGCCGCAGGGCCCGATCTGTCGAAGCATCCCGGCGCCGTGACCTCGCCGATGGTCGGCACCGCCTATTGGTCGCCGGAGCCCGGCGCCAAGCCGTTCGTCGAGGTCGGCTCGAAGGTCGCGGTCGGCCAGACCCTGCTCATCATCGAGGCGATGAAGACCATGAACCAGATCCCCTCGACCCGTGCCGGAACCGTGACGCAGATCCTGGTCGAAGACGGCCAGCCGGTCGAGTTCGGCGAGCCGCTGGTCATCATTGAATAAGCGAGTGGCGAATTTCGCCCGCTGAGGCACCATGTTCGACAAGATCCTCATAGCCAATCGCGGCGAGATCGCCCTTCGCATCCTGCGGGCCTGCAAGGAGCTCGGAATCGCGACGGTCGCCGTGCACTCCACCGCCGACGCCGACGCCATGCATGTGCGTCTGTCGGACGAGAGTGTCTGCATCGGGCCGCCGCCGTCGAAAGACAGCTATCTCAACATCCCCGCACTGCTCGCGGCCTGCGAGATCACCGGCGCGGATGCCGTGCATCCCGGCTACGGCTTCCTGTCGGAAAACGCGCGCTTCGCCGAGATCCTCAGCGAGCACAATCTGCAATTCATCGGCCCCAAGGCCGAGCACATCCGCCTGATGGGCGACAAGATCGAGGCCAAGAAGACCGCCAAGAGACTCGGCATCCCCGTGGTGCCCGGCTCCGACGGTGCGGTTGGCCCGAGCGACGACGCCATGGCAATCGCGAAGAAGATCGGCTTCCCCGTGCTGGTGAAGGCGGCTGCCGGCGGCGGTGGCCGCGGCATGAAGGTCGCGCAGACCGAGGCGGATCTGCAGATCGCGCTGTCGACCGCGGCCAATGAGGCGAAATCCGCCTTCGGCGACGCTTCCGTCTATCTGGAAAAATACCTGCAGAAGCCGCGCCACATCGAGATCCAGATTCTCGGCGACGGCCGCGGCGGCGCCATCCATCTCGGCGAGCGCGACTGCTCGCTGCAACGCCGCCACCAGAAGGTCTGGGAGGAAGGCCCCTCGCCCGTGCTGGCCGCCGCTGCGCGCGCCAAGATCGGCGAGACCTGCGCGAAAGCGATGCGCGAGATGAAATATCTCGGCGTCGGCACCATCGAGTTCCTGTTCGAGGACGGCGAGTTCTACTTCATCGAGATGAACACGCGCATCCAGGTGGAGCATCCCGTCACCGAAAGCATCACCGATATCGACCTCGTGCTGGAGCAGATCCGCATCGCCGCCGGCGGCGAGCTGCCGGCCAAGCAGAACGAGGTCCAGATCATCGGGCACGCCATCGAGTGCCGCATCAATGCGGAGAACCCGCAGACCTTCCGCCCCTCGCCCGGCCGGATCTCGCAATACCACCCGCCCGGCGGGCTCGGCGTTCGCATCGATTCCGCGGTCTATCAGGGCTACCAGATCCCGCCCTATTATGACTCGCTGGTCGGCAAGCTGATCGTCCACGGCAAGACCCGCGCCGAGTGCCTGATGCGCCTGCGGCGGGCGCTGGACGAGATGGTGGTCGACGGCATCGAGACCACGCTGCCGCTGTTCCGCGACCTGGTGCGCCAGGACGACATCATCAACGGCGACTACCACATCCACTGGCTGGAGCAGTACCTCGCCGGTAAGGTGGAACCGGCGGGGAAATAATCGCCCGCTCCCTGGAACCCTTTGAACCCAATCGCGTTTGGGACGTGGGGACAGTTCCAAGGGGGCGTTTTGACTTTCCAGTTTGATCGGGCGAGACCGTCGTGACGGCTGACGCACAGCGGCGGCGCGCATTTTGGCAAATCCTGCTGTTTGCAGCGGGCCTGGTCGTGCTGACTGCAATCAGCGCCGGCTCCGTCTATCTGGTCAACAAGGCGCGCGAGGACAGCAAATGGGTGGTTCATACCCTCGAGGTGGAGAACCAGCTCAACGCACTGCTGTTGGAGGTCCGGCGCGCCGAGAGCGGCGCGCGCGGCTACCTCCTGACGCAGGAGCCGAACTTCAAGGCCGATCACGACAAGGCCGTCGCCGCGATCGTGCCGGCGGTGGACAGGATCACGCGCCTGATCGGCGACAATCCGGCGCAGCGCGAGAGCGTCGAGAAACTGAGTGCTGCCATCGAGACCAGGCTCGGCCAGTTCGCGCAGGAAATGGACTTTGTCCGGCAGGGTCAGATCGACAAGGCCAGCGCACTGGTCCGGGAGGCGGCCGCCGCTAACACCACCTCCCTCATCAGCAGCGCCGCGGGCGCAATGATCCAGGAGGAGGAGCGATTGTTCCGCCTCCGCTCGGCGAATGCCGACCATAGCCAGACGATCGCCGCGTCGATGACCGGTATCGGCTCCGGCCTCGTCGTGCTGCTCGCCCTGATCTCGATCTGGCTGGTGCGGCACTCGGTGCAGGCCCGCGATGACGCCGAGAGCCGCCTGCGCGACGCCAACCTCAACCTCGAGGCCACCGTCGACGAGCGCACGGCAGACCTGCGCGAAGCCAACGACGAGATCCAGCGCTTTGCCTATATCGTCAGCCACGACCTGCGCTCGCCGCTGGTCAACATCATGGGCTTCACCAGCGAGCTCGAAGAATTGGGCAAGGACATTTTTCGGCGGATCGGGGGGCTCACGGGTTTGCCGGCAGGCACCGCCGCGCTCGATGTCGCGGAGATTCCGCTCGACGAACCCGACAAGCAACTGTCGGCCGATTTTTCCGAAGCGCTCGGCTTCATCAAATCCTCGATCGCCCGGATGGACCGGCTGATCTCGGCGATCCTCAACCTCACCCGCGAGGGCCGGCGCGAATTCCAGCCGGAGAAGATCGACACCCGCGAGTTCGTCGAGACCATCGTCTCGACCCTGGCGCACCAATCCGCCGAAGCCCAGGCCGAGATCCACATCGAGCCGCTGCCTGCCATCATCAGCGACCGCCTTGCGCTGGAGCAGATCTTCTCCAATCTGATCGATAATGCGATCAAATATCTGAAGAACGGGGTTCCGGGCGAGATCCGGATTCGCGGGCGCACCAAGCTCGGCTACGCCATCTTCGAAATCAGCGACAACGGCCGCGGTATCGATTCCAAGGACCATCAGCGGATTTTCGACCTGTTCCGCCGTGCCGGAACCCAGGACAAGCCCGGCCAGGGGATCGGTCTTGCCCATGTACGTGCACTTGTGCGTCGCCTCGGCGGCACGATGTCGGTATCATCGGAACTGAACGCGGGCAGCACCTTCACGATCACGCTGCCCATCGCCTGGAACGCCAGCAACCGGAAGTCCGCCAAATGACTCTGCCCGTCAGCATCATCATGATCGAGGACGACGAGGGACACGCCCGCCTGATCGAGCGCAACATCCGCCGTTCGGGGGTGAACAACGAGATCATCTCGTTCGCCAACGGCACCGATGCGATGAAGCATTTGTTCGGGCCCGATGGCAGCGGGCTCGTGCAGAAGGGCAATGCGCTGCTGATCCTGCTCGACCTCAACCTGCCTGATATGACCGGGATCGATATCCTGAAGCAGATCAAGGAGAACAAATATCTCAAGGCCTCGCCCGTGGTGGTGCTGACCACCACCGACGACAGCCAGGAGATCAAGCGCTGCTACGAGCTCGGCTGCAACGTCTATATCACCAAGCCCGTCAATTACGAGAATTTCGCCAATGCCATCCGGCAACTCGGCCTGTTCTTCTCGGTCATCCAGGTCCCGCCCGCCGCCCCATGAACCAGCAGCGCACGCCAACATTGCTCTACATCGATGACGACGCGGCGCTGGCGCGCCTGGTCGATCGCGGCCTGACGCGGCGCGGCTACAAGGTCATCCACGCCGCGAGCGGCGAGGAAGGCCTGGAGCGCATCCGCAGCGCCAGCAGCCGAGGCAGTAGCGATGGCTGCATCGATGTCGTGGCGCTCGACCAGTACATGCCGGGTCTCGACGGGCTCGAGACGCTCGAGCAGATCATGGCGATATCAGGCGCCCCGCCAGTGGTGTTCGTCACGGCCTCGCAGGATTCCAGCATCGCCGTCACCGCGCTGAAGGCAGGCGCGGCCGACTATCTGGTCAAGGACGTCAAGGGCGACTTCATCCCGCTGCTGCATGTCGCGGCCGAAGGCGCGCTGCGCCAGGCCGAGTTGCAGCGGGCCCGCGAGGAAGCCGAGGCCGAGATCCATGCCTCGCGCGACCGCTACGCCGCGCTTGCCGCCGAACGCGAGCTGCTGCTGCGCGAGGTCAACCACCGCGTCGGCAATTCACTCCAGATCATCGCCTCACTCCTGCATCTTCAGGCGAGCTCCGCCGGACAGGACGAGGTCAAGGCCGCGCTCACCAACGCGATGGGCCGCGTCGCCGCCGTCGCCCAGGTACATCGCCGCCTCTACACATCTCAGGATCTGAAGAGCGTCGTGCTCAACCAGTACCTGGATTCCCTGCTCGAGGATCTCCGCCGCTCCGCCGAAGGCAACCGGATGTCGCGCCTGACGGTGAAGGCCGAGCCGATCGAGATCGACCCGGACCGCGCGGTCGCGGTCGGCATCATCGTCAACGAGCTGGTGATGAACGCGGTGAAATACGCCTATCCCGATGGCGCCGGGCCCATTCACGTCGAGCTGACCTCGCAGGGCGAGGATCTGCTGCTGTCGATCACCGACGACGGCGTCGGCGACAACGCCAAGGCCGATCCCCGCTCCACCGGCATGGGCCAGCGCATCGTTGCGGCCATGGCAACCAAGCTCGATGCCACCGTCGAGCGCGATCCCGGCCATTCCGGAACCCGCATCATCCTGCGGTTCCCCCGCATCCCCGCCGCTCCAGGCAAGGCGAACAGCGCCGCGGCGGGCTGATCACCGAGATCGTCCCCCATCGCACGCGCGTCGTGATCCTGCTATTGTTGTGATCATGACTTCGCGCGACTCCGCCTCGTCTGAAATCACGCCGGCCGTGCTGCTGCGCGCCTATGCCTGCGGCATCTTTCCGATGGCCGAGAGCGCCGACGACCCGACGCTGTTCTGGGTCGAGCCGGAAATGCGCGGCGTGATTCCGCTCAATGGATTTCGTGTCGCCTCGCGGCTTGCGCGCACCGTGCGCACGGATGCGTTTCGCGTCACCGTCAACACCGCGTTCAAGGCGACCATTGCCGGCTGCGCGGCGCCGCAAGCCGGGCGCGAGGACACCTGGATCAACAAACGCATCCGCGATCTCTATGGCGGCCTCTTCGAACTCGGCCATTGCCACAGCGTCGAGGCCTGGCAGGGCGACGACCTCGTCGGCGGCCTCTACGGCGTGAGCCTGGGGCGTGCCTTCTTCGGCGAAAGCATGTTTCACACCGCGCGCGACGCCTCCAAGGTCGCGCTGGTGCATCTGGTCGCGCGCCTCATCCATGGCGGCTTCGAGTTGCTCGACACGCAATATGTCACCGAGCATCTGAAGAGCTTTGGCGCGGCCGAGATCTCGCGGCGGCGCTACACCGCGCTGCTGGACAAGGCACTCGCGGGCGAGCCCGGCGATTTCCTGCGATTGTCCTCAGGCGACGCGATCCCGGGCACGCGCGCACTTGAGATCATCGCCACACGGCAATGAAGCGGGATGACCGGCTGCATTATCAGCGGGATTTGGCCTGGCGGCCAAACCCGGGGGAATTTGGCCTGGCGACGAAACCCTGAGGATTTGGCCTAGCGGCCAAACCCTGGGATACCGAACAGGCCCGGCCGCTGCTCCGGCGGCGGAGGTGGCGGCGGGGCCGGCTGCGGTGGCGGCAGAGGCTGCTGCGGACGCTGCACGGCCTGCTTGGGCGCGGCCTTTTTCTGGGCCGGAGGCGGCGGTGGCGGCGCGGGCTTGGTCGCGGGATCCGGAGCCGCGGTCGCAATGGTCTGCTGCGGCTCTTTGCAGTCGGTGAGCCAGATGTCGTAGATCGGATGCTCGACGCCGTGCAGGCCGGGGCTTGCGGCATACATCCAGCCGGAGAAGATCCGCTTCACCTCGCCCTGCAAGGTGATCTCGTCGACCTCGACGAACGCGTCGGTGTTGGCAGCTTCGGTCGCGGGCCGGGTGTAGCAGGCATCGGTCTTCACGCGCAGCGCGCCGAACTGCACGGTCTCGCCGATATCCTCGTCGAAATTGATGATGCGGCCGGTGATCTTGTCGAGCCCGGAGAAGGTCGCCTTCTTGTTGACGATCTTCTGGGCCGGCGGCTCGGTCACGACCTCGTCACCCGGCTGCAGGCTCGCCGGGGCCTGAGGCACGGCGCCTTGCTGGGTCCCGCCCTTCTGCTGCGGCTGGCGCTGGCCAGGAGCTGCGCCGGGAGGTGCAACCACGACGGGCGGCTGGTTCTGTGGCGCGACGGGGCTGCCCGGCGGCGGCGCCAGCGGCTGGGTCTCGACCGGTCCCGGCAAGGCATTGCCCTGGCGCGGCATCGGGCGCGACGGCAGCACGCGACCCTGCGGCGGCAGCTCGGGCACCTCTTCGTCGTCATCAGGGGTCGGCTGTGGCTGCGGCTGCCCGCCACGGGGAATGCTCCCCGGCGGCCGCAGCGGCGGCGGATCGGAGAAGATCGTACCGATCTGCGCATGGGCCGGCGTTGCAACCGTCAGCGCGGTGGCAGCCAGCAGCGCCGCAAGGCCTGTCAGGGTATAGGTTTTGAACATCTCGCGCGGCTTCAACAGCGAATCGGGCTTGTTGGACATTCTACAGGGGATACCGCCGCTCGCAGGCCCTCCGGTTAACACGCCGAATACGGCGGGGAAAGGGCGGCATTCCTGCCCTGCCCGGCGTCGACTGGCCAGACCGGGTCACGGATGGGATAGTCCCAGGGGATTTGGTCCCGAGGCTCCTCCCCGGGGCGCTCCAGAACGCCGGCCGCCCCTGGCACCGGCAGACAATGCTCTCACTCCATGCCGTCTGTTCTCCAAGCCGCCTTCGCCCTCCCCCTCCGCGGCCTGACCTGGCTTGGCAGCCAGGGCACGCGCGGGGTCGCCGCCGTCGTGTTCATCGCGGCGGCCGTGCCGCCGCTCGGCGCGCTGCTGCGCCCCTACATTACCGAGGCGATCCTCGTCCTGCTCTGCATCTCCTTCATGCGGGTCGATCTGGTGGCGCTGTACGGCCATCTGCGCCGACCGGCGCTGGTGGCGTCAGCCACGGCCTGGACCACGATCGGTGTACCGCTGATCGTCGGACTGATCGCGCATGCGAGCGGCCTGACCGACCGGGCGCCCGGCCTGTCTCTCGCGCTCATGCTCCAGAGCATGGCCTCGCCGATGATGGCCTCTCCGGCGCTCGCCGCCCTGATGGGGCTCGACGCCACGCTGGTGCTGATCACGCTGGTGACCGCAACCGCGATCGTGCCCTTCACCGCCTCGCTGTTTGCAAGTCTCTTTCTCGGCGGCATGCTGGCCATCTCGCCGCTCACGCTCGGCCTGAAACTGCTCGGCATCCTCGCGACGTCGCTGCTGGCAGCGACGTTGATCCGCTGGGGCTTCGGCACTGACGCGATCCAGCGCCACAAGCGGCCGATCGACGGCTTCAACATCATCATCCTCTTGATCTTCGCGTCCGCGATCATGGGCGATGTCGTGAGCGATCTGGTGGCGCAGCCGGTCTTCACCATCAGCCTCGCGGCTCTGTCGTTCGCGATCTATTTCACGCTGCTCGCCGTCACGACCTTGCTGTTCCGCCGCATCGGCTACGAGCGCGCGCTGGCGCTCGGGCTGATGGTGTCACAGCGCAATCTCGGCCTGATGCTGGCGGCGACTGCCGGCGCGCTGCCGGCAACGACCTGGCTCTATTTCGCGATGACGCAGTTTCCGATCCACCTCTCGCCGTACATCCTGACGCCGATCGCGCGGCGGCTGACGGCAAGGGCCGGTACGGCCGCGGCGACGGCCGCAAACAGCACGACCTGAGTCCGCGACCGCAATCGAAGTGATCCGCCCGGGCATGAAGCTGATCCGCGGGGGCATTCACTGCGGAAGCCGTCGGGATACTCGTCCTCCAGCAGGAGAGCCTCGCGAAGGCTCGCCACATCAGGAGGAGGAACGTCATGCCCGCGATGACCAAGGACGGCGACAAGGTTTCCCATCTGCCCGCGCTCTCACGTCGTGGTTTCTGCCTGTGCTGTATGACGGCCGCCGGTTTCGCCGCAACGGGCGGATGGTTCAGCCCCGCGACCGCCTACGCCAAGGCGCGCAGCATCGTCGACCTGATCCGCGACGAGGCTGCCAAGGCGCACATCAAGGTTCACAAGCTTCGCGGCAATGTCAGCATCCTCGAAGGCTCCGGCGGCAACATCGCGGTGCTGACGGGACGCGACGGTAAAGTGTTCGTGGACGCTGGAATCACGGCCACGCGGCCGCGAATCCTGGAGGCTGCCAACAGCCTGAGCCGCGATCCGATCACGCACCTGATCAACACGCATTGGCACTTCGACCACGCCGACGGCAATGCATGGCTGAACGCGGAGGGTGCCGAGATCACTGCGCACGAAAATACCCACAAGCACCTGATGTCCGCGCAGAGGGTCGAGGACTGGGATTTCAATTTTACACCTGCAGCGCTGGCTGCCGTTCCGACCGATACTTTCGATACGGAGAAGACCCTGAAGCTGAACGGATCGACGCTTCAGCTCAAATATTACGGACCGGCGCACACCGACAGCGACATTTCGGTCAACTTCAGCGAGGCTGACATTCTTCATGTCGGCGACACCTACTGGAACGGCATCTATCCCTTCATCGACTATTCCACCGGTGGAAGCATCGGAGGCATGATCAAGGCGACGGAAGCAAATCTGGCTGCCGCAACGAAGCAGACCATCGTCATTCCGGGTCACGGCGCTCCGGTCAGCAACCGCGACGAACTGTCGTCCTACCGCGACATGCTGGTCACCATCCGCGACAACGTCGCGCGTCTCAAGCAGCAGGGACGTTCAATCGAGGAAGCCGTCTCGGCCAAGCCGACTGGCGCTTTCGATGCCAAATGGGGCCAGTTCGTCATTACGCCAGAGTTTTTCGTGCGCCTGGTCTATCAGGGCGTCTAAGCTGCAGGATTGCTCGTTGCCTCGAGCCAGCGACACGCTCGGGCCGATCGTGCGGCGACTGACGCCATGCGGCGACGCAGCGACGGCAGGCCGCACCAGCTAGGGCGATCTCAGATCGGCGTCGGCAGGTTTCGACGCCCGGAAGAGATAGCGATTGGTGCTGAAAAAATACTGTCCCGCGCCGGCCAGGCGCGTGAACTCGTCGTGCCACGCCTTCAGATCAGCGGCCGTAACGTCGTTCTTGCGGCCGACGAAATCCCTGATGCCCCGGGCCAGCCCCTTGCTGTAGCTGTCGTCGTCATACCGCAAGTTCAGGATTGGAAAGATGGAGGCTCCGTCCAGATGAAAACCTGACTTGGTCAGTCTGGACGCCATCGATCTGGGAAGACGCGGATGGGCACAATGCGCTTCCCATGATCTCATGACCGAGGCCATGCGCGCCTGATCGTCGGAATGCCACACCACCGCATCCCAATCGGTCGCGACTATAATCGTTCGCCCACCTGGCCTCAGGACGCGAAAGGCCTCCCTGAGAACGCGGTCGACATCAGGGACGTACTCGGCGACCTGTGTACACACGACGGCATCAAACGATGCATCGGGCTGGCCCAATTCCGTCGCGTTGCCGATGGCATAGGAAATCCATTCCGAAGCCTTCTGCCGGTTGCAGACGGCAATCAGGTCGGTCGAGACATCGATACCGACGACGGCGCCGTCCGGCCCAACAAGCTGCGCCATGCTTTCACAGAGATATCCCGGACCGCATCCGATATCGAGAACGCGCTCGCCGGCCGATAATCCAAGTTGCCGGATCGTCTCCGCCCGCTGAGCCCTGACATCGCTGGTCAGATAAATCCGCTGGAGCCGTTTCGCGTTCTCGTCGCTGTACTCCATCCCGCTCATCGTCGCCTCCTCGTTCGAGTGGCAAGTCATAAATCTATCGCACCCGCCCCGCGGTGCCGGCGGTGGTGCGGCAGCGTCAGGCCGCTCAACTTAAGACCAGCGTCGCAAGGCCGACAAGCATCATGGATGGCGCGCTCTCTTTTTCTTGCACTCCGCCAAGATCCAATCGCGAAACGCCTTCATCGCAGGCGAGTGCTTTTTTGATTTCAGGGATGAGAGCCAATACGATCCGAGATAGACTTGGCTGTCATAGGGGCAGACCAGTCGCTTGCGCGACAGATCGTCCGAAAACAGAACGACCGGCAATAGTGCCACCCCGGCGCCTTGAGCCGCCGCGTGCGCCAAAGAGACAGATGAATCGAAGGTCGGGCCGGTCATCCGGGGTTGCCTGCATTTCACGCCATCGAACCACTGAGCCCACTCGCCCAACCGATATGACCGCAACAGCACCTCCTTATGGAGGTCGACGGGGTTCTTCAGTCGCTTTGCAACTGTTGGGGCGCACATCGGCGTGAAATGGGCGTCGACCAGAGGCTCGGCGTTCGTTCCGTGCCACGCACCGTCGCCAAATCGAATAGCGTAATCCAGCCCTTCGCCGCCGAGGTCCACGCGATTGTTATTCGCGAAGATCCTGACATCGATGTGCGGATGAGCGGCGGTAAAGCTCCTGAGACGCGGAAGCAGCCAGCCGGACGCGAATGTTCCAACCACGCCAATTGTCAGAATCTCGCGTATCCGACCGTTCTCGAACCGGTCCAGGACCTGGTTGATCTGGCTGAATGCATCCGAGATCGCCGGCAGCAACGCCTCGCCCTCTTCCGTGAGAGCGAGCCCGCGAGTCAATCGGCGGAAAAGCTTCACGCGCAGGCTCTCTTCCAGAATCCGCACCTGCTGGCTCACGGCGGCCTGCGACACGCGAAGTTCGAGACCGGCCTTGGTGAAGCTGAGATGGCGCGCAGCCGCTTCGAATGAGCGGAGCGCGTTCAGTGGCAGGCTGGAAATGCTGGCTGGGCGGCGGGCCACATCTGATCCAAGTTTTGCTTATGGATGGCCTTACGAACCATCGTTTGTCAATCGCAGGAGCGCAACGCAAAACCTTCCCGCATTCACGGGAGTTCTCGATGCTAACACGACGTCAATTCAGCTCATCCGCATTTGCGGTCGCCGGAGGTCTCTTGCTGCCGAACGTTTCGGCTGCAGCGTCGGATGGAACTGCACAGCTCATCGAAGCCGTCAAACAGCTGGAGCTCAAGAGCGGTGGTCGGCTCGGCGTGTCCGTGCTCGACACGACAACTGGCGTGTCGTTTCATCACAAGGGAGACGAACGCTTTCCGATGTGCAGCACGTTCAAGGTCCTGGCGGCGGCTGCAATACTCAAGGACGTGGGCGGCAAGCTGGAACGCCTTGAACGGCGCGTTCGTATCGAGCAGGCCGATCTCGTCGAGAATTCGCCCGTCACCCGCGAGCATGTCGGCGGAGAGGGAATGTCGCTCCGTGAACTTTGCGATGCTGCCATCACCAGAAGCGACAACACCGCCGGAAACGCGCTTCTGAAACATATCGGCGGCCCCGCCGGTTTGACCAGCTTTGCGCGGAGCCTCGGCGACACCATGACGAGACTGGATCGGACGGAAACCGAACTGAACGAGGCCGCGCCGGGCGATCCCCGCGACACGACAACGCCGAACGCAATGGCCGGAAATTTCAGGCGCTTGCTGCTCGGCGATGTCCTCCGGCCGGAGGGGCGCGATCAACTCGCCAAATGGCTCATCGCGAACAAGACCGGCGATAGTCGCTTGCGTGCGGGCCTGCCGCAAGCCTGGCGAGTGGGCGACAAGACGGGAGCAGGTGAACATGGCACCACCAACGACGTTGCCATCGTATGGCCGCCTGAGCGTTCGCCCCTCATTGTCGCGGTCTACCTCACCGGCGCATCGCTCGACCCGACCGGACGAAATGATGTGATCGCGTCTGTCGGTCGCGAGGTCGGCAAGGTCGGCAAGGGTCTGGGCTGACGATCGCGCGCCCCGCCCCTACCCCGCTCGTGCCGCGCGCCGCAGCGCTTGCGGCGGCTGGCCGAAGGCGCGGATGAAGGCGCGGCGCATGCGCTCGGGATCGCGGAAGCCGGTCGCCTCCGCGACCAGCTCGATGGCTTCGCGCGAGGACTGCACGCGCTCGCGGGCAACTTCGATCCGCAACCGCTCGATCGCTTTCGACGGCGTCGTGCCGGTCTCGGCGGCAAAGGCGCGGGCAAAATGCCGTGCGCTCATGCCGGCGCGATCGGCGAGGTTTTCCACCGTGAGCGGCGCGTCGAGATTTTCCCGCGCCCAGGACAACAGCGCGCCGAAGCGACCGTTCGGCGTCTTCAATTCCAGCAGCGATGAAAACTGCGACTGGCCGCCGCTGCGGCGATGATACAGCACGAGCTGGCGCGCGGTCGCCTGCGCGATCTCCTCGCCATGGTCCTCGGTGACCATCGCGAGCGCGAGGTCGATGCCGGCCGTGATGCCCGCCGAGGTCCATACATTGCCGTCGCGGGTAAAAATCTGATCCGGCTCGAACTTGACCTTCGGATAGCGCGCGACGAAATCGCGCGTACGGCCCCAATGCGTGGTGGCGCGGCGGCCATCGAGCAAACCGGCTTCCGCGAGTAAGTAGGCGCCGGAGCAGACGCTGGCTATCCGCACGCCGCGCCTGGCCAACCGCTGCACGAACGCGAGGGTCTCCGGACAGCGCGCCGCGGCCTCGACGCCCGAGCCGCCCGCCACGACCAGCGTCGTGATCGCATTCGCCGACTTGAAATCACGCGCCATCATCTCAACGCCGGAGGACGAGCGCACGGCACCGGCGTTCAGCGCCAGCACCCGCAGCGCAAGGGGCTTGTCGCCGGCGCGTGCCGCGATCTCGAACACCGAGATCGGACCCGCCGCATCGAGCAACTGGAAATCCGGGAAGATCAGGAAGCCGATCATGGTTTTGTCCGAAAGTGAGGGAAATATGCCATTTTGGACAAGAGAGCACCATGCCATTTTGCGCCCGTCAAGCACTTCATCGGAGGCTCTCATGTCGGCACCGCTCCAGATCGGACTTTTGGTGTTTCCCCGCGTCACCCAGCTCGACTTCACCGGTCCCCTGCAGGTGTTCGCCAATGTTCCCGGTGCAAAACTGCATCTGATCTGGAAGCGCATCGAGCCGGTGCCGAGCGACTCCGTGCTGACGCTGACGCCGACCACGACATTCGCCGATTGTCCGCAGCTCGACGTGATCTGCGTGCCCGGCGGCGGCGGCACCGATGACCTGCTCAATGACGAGGAGGTGCTCGATTTCCTGCGCAGGCAGGCCGAGGGTGCAAGGTACGTCACCTCGGTTTGCACGGGATCGCTGGCGCTCGGTGCCGCGGGCCTGTTGAAGGGCTATCGCGCCGCGACCCATTGGAGTGCGATGGAGATGCTCAGCCAGTTCGGCGCGACGCCAACCAGGACGCGCGTCTGCGTCGATCGTAACCGCATCACCGGCGGCGGCGTCACCGCAGGGATCGATTTCGCGCTGACGCTGGTCTCGATCCTGCTCGACCGCACGACGGCGGAAGCGATCCAGCTTCAGCTCGAATATAATCCGGCACCGCCGTTCAACTCGGGCTCGCCGGAGACCGCGCCTGCGGAGGTGCTCGCCTTGCTCCGGGAGCGTGGCGCGCCAAGGCAGGCTCGCCGTCTCGAAGCCGTCGCGCGCGCGTCGGCACGATTGACGTAGCTTCCGCCTCTCGCGTCCCGGACGCGTTGCAGCGCTCTTGCGTTGCTGCGCGGATCCGGGATCCAGAAGCGGCATGCGGTGAGATGGGCCCCGGCTCTGCAGCACACCGCGGTAGAAGCGCTGCGCTGCGTCCGGCGCACAAGACCTCTGCTCCCAACAGAAAAAGGCCGCTCGGTTTCCCAAGCGGCCTTTCCTGTCTCACGGCGGCGCACATTCTCATCGGGCGATGTCGGAGCTTCCAGACCGGGGGCCTATCTCCCGATCGAGTCCTTCCTCGGCGGCCGCTGCATTTCGGGACAGTCGCGAACTGTTGCCCGAACCGAACGCGATGGTTTCCCATCTCCGTAAGATGGGTTCATTGAGCCGCATCGCTCGTGCGGGCGCAACGGCCCGGCAGCCGGCATCCCCGCTGATCCCGTTGTCCACAGCGACGACGTCAGGATGCGTGTGCATCCAATCCAGTGAAGGAAGAAGCTAACCAGGCGTCCAGGGCTGGTAGTCGCCAGTCGCCTTCGGCCGCTTGCCGCTGGCCAGGGTCGAGCCGGAGGGCCGGTAGGCCTTGGCCGTGCCCGTGAGATTCGGCTGGTGCGGCTTTTCCCATTCGCGCGGCTGGTAGTTGATCTCGGTCGGCGGCACGTCAACGACGTGATGGATCCAGCCGTGCCATTCCGGCGGAATGCGGCTCGCCTCGGCATAGCCGTTATAGATCACCCAGCGCCGCTCGAAGCCGAGCGTCGGATCGATCTTGCCGCCGGCCGTGCGGTAATAGCGGTTGCCCTGCTCGTCCTGACCAACCAGCTCCCCGAACCTGGAGGTCCAGAGTTGGGTGCCAAAAGTCTGGCCGTTCCACCAGGTGAAGAGCTTCAGGAAGAATTGTTTCATGCGGCAAGGGCCCTGCTTCGTGGGGTCCTGATGCCATCCGGACGGCCAAATGTCCAGTTCGGCCGGCGCGGTCGTGCTCCGCCCCGAATACGACGACCGGAGCACATGACAGCCGCCGCAAATCGGACGCGTTCCGTTCATGCCGGGTACAGCGGCGGCGTGAAAATCTGCTCTTCATGCGCAAACCGGTGTGATCCCTGGAACTGTCGCCCTTTCAGGGGATTTGCTTCCGGGAAAGGAGTTTGAACATGAACAGTCTAAGAGTTTTGGGTGCGGCCGCAGCGCTGGCACTGGTACTTCCGATGGCAACCCCGAGCTTCGCCCAGGGCCATCACGGCGGTGGCGGCGGAGCTCATTTCGGCGGCGGCGGTCATTTTGGTGGCGGCGGCGGTGCCCACTTCAGCGGTGGCGGTGCCCGCATGGGCGGCGGCAGCTTTGGCGGCGGCGCCCGATTCAGCGGAGGCGGCGCCAATGTTGCAGCGAGTGCGGCGGTGCGCCCGAGCGGCGGAGCCACCTTCAGCGGCGGCACACGTAACTTCGCAGCGGCCGGCGGCCATTGGAATGGCGGCGGCGGCAACTGGCATGGCGGCGGCTGGCACCACCATCACGGTGGCGGCTTCTGGCCCGGCGTCGCAGCCGGTGCTGCGATCGGCGCGATCGGCTCGTCCTACGCCTATTACGGCGGCGGCCCCTATTACGGCGATGGCTATTATGACGACGGCTATTATGACGACGGCGCGACCGTCGCCGTGGTGCCCGACGGCGGCGGCGACTCGGTTGCCTATTGTGCCCAGCGCTACCGGTCATACGATCCGGCGTCAGGGACCTATCTCGGCTATGACGGCGAACGCCATCCCTGCCCGTAAAGCAGTCTGACGTGCATCGTTCAAGGGCGGCACCGGCAATCGGCGCCGCCCTTTCGTTTGGGCGCTCGTGTCTTGTCGTGTCGCAAACGCGCGCGCGTACGATCGCATGGACCGCGCGCGATCTTGCGCGCTCCACTCTTGCAAATCCTGTCGCGAACAGCTTTCGCAGGTCGCGCGGATTTGTCTCAACCTGTCATTGAAATCCGAGGAAATTCACCTCGATCGACGCTCGCTCGCGAACGTCGATGCGCAGGGCTCGCAGAGGCGCTATGCATTCCGCCGTGCATATCTATCGCGACCCAATCCCAAATTGACCCAGCGCACGATTCGCCTATATCAGCACTCAGTATGGGGACTTCGATCTACTGGGAAAAGTCATGCCGCGTATTCTCGTGGTAGACGACGATCCGATGGTCGGCGCGACTATCGAGGTCCTCCTCCTGAGACAGGGCTTCGACGTCACGTTGACTGACGGCGGCGAAACCGGGCTTGCTGCGCTGGAAGCGCAGACGTTCGATGTGATGCTGGTCGATATCTTCATGCCGCATATGCGCGGCTTTGAATCCATCCGCATTTTTCACGAGCGCGCACCGACGATCCCGCTGATCGCGATGTCGGGCTACGCCTTCGCCTCGTCCGCTTCGCCCTCTCCGGACTTCCTGCGCATGGCGCTGGAACTCGGTGCGGCGCGCTGCCTGCGCAAACCGTTCACGCCAGAGACGCTGCTGACGACGATCCGGGAATGCCTCGGCGAGCACGCGCCGCCGAAGGACCAGAAAGAGGCCCCTTGATCCCCTCGCAGCGCGTCATTCTCGGTGCTGGACTTGCCGTTCTCCTGCTCATCACCGCCGCCTCGATCGGTCTCGACGTCAAGTCGCGGTCGGACACCGCTTGGCTCAACCACACCGTCGAGGTGCTGAAGAAGATCTCGGATCTGCGCGTGCTGATCCGCCAGGCCGAAAGCGCCGCGCGCGGCTACGAGATCTACCGGAGTGCGAGCTTCAACGACGAGTTCCAGTCGGTGCACGCCCAGATCGCGCCTGCCCTCGCCGACCTCAAGCGCAGCATGCGCGACAATCCCGATCAGGTCACCCTGCTCGAGGCCACCGAGCCGCTGGTGCTCCGCCGGATCGACATTGCCGCAGAGGCGATGCGCCTGCGCACCGCCAATGACGGCGACGGCATCGCCGCGCTCAATGGCAAGGCCGAAGGCCGCGGCCTGATGGACACGGTGATGGGCAATCTCGACCGCCTGAGTTCGGGGGAAGAACGCTTGCTCAACGCGCGATCGCAGGATTCGCGCCGCACCGGCATCGTGCTGCTCGGCATCGACCTTGCCGGCGCGCTTGTGATCCTGCTGCTGGTCGTGATGATGATGCGCGAAAGCCGGCGCACCGAGGTCGCGCTCAAGAGCACGCTGCTGGAGACCACGGCGGCCAACCAGCAGCTCGAGGCGGCCGTTGCCGAGCGGACCGTGCATCTCGTCGACGCGCATGACGAGCTGCGCCTGTCGGTCAACGTGCTCCAGAGCACGTTCCGCAGCATGGCGGAGGCGGTGCTGGTGATCGACAGCGACGGCAACGTCCTGCTGTCCAATCCGGCTGCGGAGCGCATGCTGCTGCACCGCGCCGGCATGAACCTGCGCAATCTGCGGGCGCTGTCCGACGTCTTCCACGGCGACGGTGTCACGCCGCTCGGGTCCGACGAGCTGCCGTCCGTGCGCGTGCTGCGCGGCGACGAGTTCGAAAACCTCGAGATGATCGTCCGCCCGCACAGCGGCAACAATGTGCGTCATCTGATGGTCAGCGGCCGGCCGATGCGCGACGGGCAAGGCAACATCTCCGGCGCCGTGCTGGTCTATCACGACGCGACCGCCTCGCGCGAAACCGAGCGGCAGCTGCACCAGTCGCAAAAGCTCGACGCGATCGGCAAATTGACCGGCGGCGTCGCGCACGACTTCAACAACATGCTGACCGTGATCTCGGGCAATACCGAGACGCTGGTGGCGAGCCTGAAGGAGCAGCCCGAGCTGCAGCGCACCGCGCGCCTGATCGACGATGCTGCCGAGCGCTGCGCAGAACTGATCCAGCACCTGCTGGCGTTCGCGCGAAAACAGCCGCTGCAGCCGCGCGACGTCGAGATCAACGCCGCCATCGCCGACATCGCCAAGCTGCTGCGCCCCACCCTCGGCGAGCAGATCCAGATCGAGACGGCCCTGCAACAGGGACCGATGACCTCGCATATCGATCCGTCCCGGCTCACCAATGCCGTGCTCAACATGGCGATCAACGCCCGCGACGCCATGCCGAACGGCGGCAAGCTCCTGCTCGAGACCCATCGTGTCGTGCTGGACGAGGCCTATGCGCAGGCCAATCCCGACGTGCGGCCTGGCGCCTACGTGATGTTCGCCGTCAGCGACACCGGCACCGGCATGCCGCAGAGCGTGCAGGACAAGGCGTTCGAGCCATTCTTCACCACCAAGGAGGTCGGCAAGGGGTCCGGCCTCGGCCTCTCCATGGTCTACGGCTTCGTCAAGCAGTCCGGCGGCCACATCAAGATCTACAGCGAGGAAGGCCACGGCACCACGATCAAGCTCTATCTGCCGCCGGGCCAGGGCGTGGCGGAAGCGGCCAATTCGATCGCGCCGCAGGCCGAAGGCGGCGCCGAGACCATCTTCGTGGTCGAGGACGACAATCTGGTGCGCAACTTCGTCACCGCCCAGCTCGAGAGCCTTGGCTACAAGACGGTCTCCGCCGGCGACGGCCATGCCGCGCTGCAGATGATCGAGGCCGGCCAGGCCTTCGACCTGCTGTTCACCGACATCGTCATCCCCGGCGGCATGAGCGGACGCGAGCTCGCCGACGAGATTGCGAAGCGCCGGCCGGGCCTGAAGGTGCTCTACACCTCCGGCTACACCGACAACGCCATCGTCCATCACGGCAAGCTCGACGACGGCGTGATGCTGCTGACCAAACCCTATCGCCGCAACCAGCTCGCCGAGATGATCCGGCGGGCGCTGAATGGTGGCGGCTAGCGCGTCGCCAGCACCACGGCTGCGAGCGTGAAGATCAGCGAGGCGATCTGCCCCGGCCCCAGCGGCTCGCCCAGCGCGAGCGCAGACGCGACGACGCCGATGACGGGCACGGCCATGGTCCCGATCGCGGCCACGGAGGCCGGCAGGCGCGCCAGCGCGGCAAACCAGCTGACATAGGCGATGCAGAACTGCACCACGGTCGAATAGACCAGCAGCCACCAGCCTGTTGGCGTCACCCTGTCCAGATGCGAGGTCTCGATCAGCAGGCCGATGATCGAGATCGGCAGGCAGCCGATGCCGATCTGCCAGGCGGCGGCCGTGATCGGCGGCAGATGGATCGGGTATTTCTTCGAGAACACGGTGCCGACGGCAAAGCCGATCGCGCCACACAGCGCCATGATGATGCCCGGCGCCTTCTCGGCGCTCGCGGCAATGCCGTTGCCGCCCATGATCGAGGCGAGCCCGGCAAAGGCCATCAGCAGGCCGAGCGTGCGCAGCAGCGTCGGCCGCTCGCCGAGCACGGGCCAGGCGATCAGCGAGGCCCAGACCGGCATGGTGTAGGCGATCAGCGCCGCCTCGCTCGCCGGCAGCCAGAGCAGCGCCAGCCCCATCAGCACCATCCAGCCGGTGACGTTGAGGATCGCGGCCGTGACCAGCCGCGGCCAGATCCCGGGCGCGACCTTCAGGCTCTGCCGGCGGAGGATCGCGAGCGCAGCCAGCAGCACGGCGCCGAGCACGCCGGTGACGCCGCGCAGGGTGAGCGGCGGCAGCTCGGAAAGCAGGAATTTGGTCACCGGCCAGTTGAATCCCCAGCCGATCGAGGTGATCGCGAGGAACATCAGGCCGGCCGGGGCGATGCGTGGCCGCAGCACCGGTTTGGTCGAATCAAGCATGTGGGCAGTCCGGCAAGTCAGAGGTCACCTTCGCCCGGATTCGGCGCGCCGACCACCGCCCCGGCGGGCATGCCTGCCCTCTTCTTCCGTACCACTACGTGAGTCCCGCTGACGCAATCCCACGGGGCAAAAATATACCTGCCCTGTGAACAGCGGGATGAAGCGCCGGGACCATCACAACATACAAATTTTTTCGGTTGGGAATCCCTGAGGACTCACCGATACTTGGCTCACCAACAGGTGTGGGCTTGCCCCCTGTTATCCCCCGCAATCCACCATATTTAGTATTTGATTCAGGAACCCGCACTAGTTCTTGACGGGCGCTTTGGAGAGTCCTAGCTTTCGATCCGTTCGGCGCGAGTGAGTTTGCGTCCCGCCGGCACTCCCCCAAAGGGTCTCGCAAAACTGCACTCCGCC
Source organism: Bradyrhizobium manausense (assembly GCF_018131105.1). NCBI lineage: Bacteria > Pseudomonadati > Pseudomonadota > Alphaproteobacteria > Hyphomicrobiales > Nitrobacteraceae > Bradyrhizobium > Bradyrhizobium manausense. Next base: position 2,436,629 of record NZ_JAFCJI010000001.1, read on the forward strand.
AAGCCAGACGAAGGCCGCGGGATGAGGGCTTGTCTGCCCGCGGGACGCGGACTTTTCGGGGCGCCAGAACGGGCCGGTCACAGGCTCGGACGGCATCGGTAGACGTTGTGACGGTGTGGGGCGTTTGAACGCATGTCGGGCTCATCCCCTTGGGGGCGGATGTGTCTGGACATGCCGGCGGATGAGGGGTGCTCGCACCTCGCCAGCGCCGGGAAAAACAGGGCCGGAGACCACCGGCTGAACTGCGAAGGCCCTTCAAGCCCTCGCGAAATGAAATGTCGACCGGACGCCTGAACGGAGGCTGTCGGGTCAAAGATAAGGACGGGGCAAGACCATGCGGATTGAGCGGCGCCACACCACGGTAGGACAGTCACCTTACGCGGGAATCGATTTCCGCCTGACCACGTCGGAGATCCGGAATCCCGACGGCTCGGTCGTGTTCAAGATGGACGGCGTCGAGGTCCCGACCGAATGGTCGCAGGTCGCCTCCGACGTGCTCGCCCAGAAATATTTCCGTAAAGCGGGCGTCGCCGCGCGCCTGAAAAAGGTCGAGGAGGAATCCGTCCCCTCCTTCCTGTGGCGCTCCGTGCCCGACACCGAGGCGCTCAGCCTGCTCCCCGAGAAAGAGCGCTTCGTCAGCGAGCTCAGCGCCAAGCAGGTGTTCGACCGCCTCGCCGGCTGCTGGACCTATTGGGGCTGGAAGGGCAAGTACTTCTCCTCCGACGAGGACGCCCAGGCCTTCTACGACGAGCTCCGCTACATGCTGGCCATGCAGATGGTCGCGCCGAACTCGCCGCAATGGTTCAATACCGGCCTGCACTGGGCCTACGGCATCGACGGCCCCGGCCAGGGCCATTATTATGTCGACCCCTTCACCGGCAAGCTGACCCGCTCGAAGTCCTCCTACGAGCACCCGCAGCCGCACGCCTGCTTCATCCAGGGCGTCGGTGACGACCTCGTCAACGAGGGCGGCATCATGGACCTCTGGGTCCGCGAAGCCCGCCTGTTCAAGTACGGCTCCGGCACCGGCTCCAACTTCTCGCGCCTGCGCGGCGAAGGCGAGCGCCTCTCCGGCGGCGGCCGCTCGTCCGGCCTGATGAGCTTCCTCAAGATCGGCGACCGCGCGGCCGGCGCGATCAAGTCGGGCGGCACCACGCGCCGCGCCGCCAAGATGGTCGTCGTCGACGTCGATCACCCCGACATCGAGACCTATATCGACTGGAAGGTGAAGGAGGAGCAGAAGGTCGCCGCTCTCGTCACCGGATCCAAGATCAACCAGAAGCACCTCAAGCTGGTGCTGAAGGCCTGCGTGAACTGCGAAGGCTCGGGCGACGATTGCTTCGATCCCGAGAAGAACCCTGCCCTCCGCCGCGAGATCAAGCTCGCGCGCCGCAGCCTCGTGCCTGACAATTACATCAAGCGCGTCATCCAGTTTGCCAAGCAGGGCTACAAGGACATCCAGTTCGACGTCTACGACACCGACTGGGATAGCGAAGCCTACCTCACCGTCTCCGGCCAGAACTCCAACAACTCGGTCTCGCTGAAGGACGATTTCCTCCGCGCTGTCGAGACCGATGGCGACTGGAATCTCGTCGGCCGCACCACCAAAAAGGTGACGAAGACGCTGAGGGCGCGCGACCTCTGGGAAAAGATCGGCTACGCCGCCTGGGCGTCCGCCGACCCGGGCCTGCACTTCAACACCACCATGAACGACTGGCACACCTGCAAGTCCTCAGGCGACATCCGCGCGTCCAATCCGTGCTCGGAATACATGTTCTTGGACGACACGGCGTGCAACCTCGCCTCCGCCAACCTGCTGACCTTCTACAACAACGAGACCAAGCAGTTCGACGTCAAGGGCTATGAGCACCTCTGCCAGCTCTGGACCATCGTGCTCGAAATCTCCGTGATGATGGCGCAGTTCCCGTCGCGCGCGATCGCCGAGCTCTCCTACGAGTTCCGCACGCTCGGCCTCGGCTATGCCAATATCGGCGGCCTGCTGATGACCATGGGCCTGTCCTACGACTCGAAGGAAGGCCGTGCGCTCTGCGGCGCGCTGACCGCTGTGATGACCGGCATCACCTACAAGACGTCGGCGGAAATGGCGGCCGAGCTCGGCACCTTCCCCGGCTATAAGAAGAACGCCGCGCACATGCTGCGCGTCATCCGCAACCACCGCCGCGCCGCGCATGGTGAGGCCTCCGGCTACGAGGCGCTCTCCGTCAACCCGGTGCCGCTCGACCACGCCTCGTGCCCGCAGCAGGACATCGTCACCCATGCCAAGGCGGCCTGGGATGCGGCGCTCGAATTGGGCGAACAGCATGGCTATCGCAACGCCCAGACCACCGTCATCGCGCCGACCGGCACGATCGGCCTGGTCATGGATTGCGACACCACCGGCATCGAGCCTGATTTCGCGCTGGTGAAGTTCAAGAAGCTCGCCGGCGGCGGCTACTTCAAGATCATCAACCGCGCGGTCCCCGCAGCGCTGCGCGCGCTCGGCTATCGCGAGAGCGAGATCGCGGAGATCGAGGCCTACGCCGTCGGCCACGGCTCGCTCTCCAACGCCCCCGGCATCAACGCCTCGACGCTGAAGGCCAAGGGCTTTACGGACGAAGCCATCGCCAAGGTCGAAAAGGCGCTGCCGACGGCCTTCGACATCAAGTTCGCCTTCAACAAGTGGACCTTTGGCGAAGATTTCATTCGCGACCAGCTCGGCATTGGCGCTGAAGCCATTGCTGCTCCCGGCTTCGACCTGCTCCAGGCCGTCGGCTTCACCAAGCGCGAGATCGAGGCGGCCAACGTCCACATCTGCGGCGCGATGACGGTGGAAGGTGCCCCGCACCTGAAGGCCGAGCACTACTCCGTGTTCGATTGTGCCAACCCCTGCGGCAAGATCGGCAAGCGTTATCTGTCGGTCGAGAGCCACATCCGCATGATGGCGGCAGCCCAGCCCTTCATCTCGGGTGCGATCTCCAAGACCATCAACATGCCGAACGACGCCACCGTGGAGGACTGCAAGTCCGCCTACATGCTGTCGTGGAAGCTGGCGCTGAAGGCCAACGCGCTCTATCGCGACGGCTCGAAGCTCTCGCAGCCGCTCAACTCGCAGCTCATCAGCGATGACGAGGACGAGGATGATGCGGTCGAGGCTCTCTACGAGAAGCCGATGGCGGCGCGCGCCGCCCAGGTCTCGGAAAAGATCGTCGAGAAGCTGGTCGAGCGCATCATCGTGATGCGCGAGCGCGAGAAGATGCCGGATCGCCGCAAGGGCTACACCCAGAAGGCGGTCGTCGGCGGCCACAAGGTCTATCTCCGGACCGGCGAATATGACGACGGCCGTCTCGGCGAGATCTTCATCGACATGCACAAGGAAGGTGCTGCGCTCCGCTCCTTCATCAACAATTTTGCGATCGCGGTCTCCCTCGGTCTGCAATACGGCGTGCCGCTCGACGAATATGTCGACGCCTTCACCTTCACCCGCTTCGAGCCGGCGGGCCCCGTGCAGGGCAACGACAGCATCAAGTACGCGACCTCGATCCTCGACTACGTCTTCCGCGAGCTCGCGGTGAGCTACATGTCGCGCTTCGATCTCGCCCATGTCGACCCGACCGAGTCGAATTTCGACGCGCTCGGCAAGGGCGTCGAGGAAGGCAAGGAGCCGGACGAGACCCATCACGCGACCAAGCTGGTCTCGCGCGGCCTCACCCGCTCCCGCACCGACAACCTCGTGGTGATGCGCGGCGGCAGCGCCGCGATCGCCCAGGGCAATGACAGCGCACCGTCAGGCGGCAGCAAGGTCACTGCCTTGGCGCATGGTGCTTCGGCCCGCGTCGGCGACGCCATCGAAGGCGCCGTCGCCCTGAAGCAGGAAGCCAGCCACGACCTCTCCCCCACGGAGAAGCTCGAGGCACTGCAGTGGAGCAAGGCCGGCAGCGCCGCAACGGTTGCGGCTCCCAGCAAGGCCGAGCGCCGCGCGGAAGCCAAGGCCAAGGGCTATGAAGGCGAGATGTGCAGCGAGTGCGGCAACTTCACGCTGGTGCGGAATGGGACGTGCATGAAGTGCGATACTTGCGGCAGCACGACGGGGTGTTCGTGAGGCGGTAGAGCGCAAGGATCATCCCTCACCTGAACTCAAGACAGGGGGCGTCCGAAGGGCCGCCCCCTTTTTATGTTTCACGCACGGTCTCTTTAATCGAAGAATATCATGTGGCAACCTACGCGAGCAATCAGTGGAGCGGCGCATGCCCGTCAAAGTGAGCATCGGCGACTATCCAACATTCTGGAAGTTCGCCGGCTACGGCTTCCTTCCCGAGGTTCTTCCACCAATCTTTACTTCGGTTGGCTTCGCAAGTAGCTGCCAACTCGGTGTCGAGGTCGACCAAAAGGCCCAATCATTCGATAGAACCTCTTACAGCTGCACAAAGCGCGGCTATTCGAGACGCATCTTCAATTTGATGCACCCGATCTCAGTAGCATTTGCATCCGGATGGCTCTCGTCGCATTGGAGTCAAATAGCTATGTTCTGCAACGAACGAAATTCGACAGCCACACAACTCACACTATCGAGCGATTCCGACAACGGCCGAGCAATCCAAACAGCGTCTTTCGAGGCCGTGCAGCGAGAAGCAAAGAGGAGATCTGCACGAGCACGACACATCGTGCGGGCGGATATCGCAAAGTTCTATCCATCAATCTATACGCACTCGATCCCATGGGCCTTGCATGGCAAGCAAGCTGCCAAGGCCAACACGGACCCAAACGATGCAACACTCTACGGAAACTATATGGACTGGGCTCTGCGACTGGGACAGTCCAGCCAAACCATAGGAGTTCCGATTGGAACTGACATTTCAAGGGTGACGGCAGAGATAATTGGCTCCGCCATTGATGCGATTGTACTCGAAACTTCGGGGGCTAGAACTGTCGGCTATGTCCGAAATATTGACGACTTCTACATTGGATGCACCAGTCTTTCAGATGCTGAGACCATCTTAGCTAGCCTCTCATCCGCACTTCGTGAATTTGAACTCTCGCTAAACGACGAGAAGACCGAAATCATCGACGCCAGCGAGTTTTATGATGATGACTGGGCCTCCGAGCTAGACGGGTACCTAGCGGCAAACGCGGGTAACCGAGCGAAGGTCATTGCCCGCGCGTTCGATCGGACCTTCCATTACGCCTCGAAAAACAGGTCCGACAGCGCGGTGAAATTCCTCATTCGGCTCATCGACAAAGAGATTGCGGCCGGGCTGATCAAATTTTCCGACATTGAACACGACTTAATGCGCTCTGTAGTCAATTTCCCTCACTGCGTAGACTACGCACTAACGCTACTCATGGTTCAATCTACCAAGGGCGACTTTAGTAGAGCCGAGTGGCAGGCAGCACTGAATGATGAACTCGCTCGGCACGCCTCAGCAGGTCACGATCACGAAGTCTGCTGGATGCTCTGTGCAATGTACGTTGCCAATCTCAAGATAACTTCATTTTCCTGGTTGGAAGAGGTCAAAAATCCGCTTTCTATCTGCCTTTGCTATCTGTTGGCAGACAGCAAGCTACTAGCCGCGAACCTGAACAACATCTTCGTCCCGCAGATCCGGGACGCAAAGGCATCAACGAATTGGATGCTAGTTCACGAAGGCACTCAACGAAGCTGGTTCAAAACCGACGACATTGGATACAATTATAGAGAGGGCATAGAATCTCTTTTGCCGGACAAAGTATCGTTTCTCGACAGCACTCTCGTTTCTGAGTTCTCCAAAAAGCCGGTAGACAATCCATCGATTCCGGATCGATATCTTCGCTACGATGAATCGTCGGACGAAGGATACATCGAATATTTGGTTCGTCGTATAATCGATCGTGAGCAGTAACTCGTAGGATGGGTAGAGCGAAGCGAAACCCATCGACCGCAACCAAGACGATGATGGGTTTCGCAGAAAGCTCAACCCATCCTACGCGCTGGCTTGGCGCGGGGCCCTCATGAGAAAACATGCATCGAAATCTACCGAAGCATCCTCTTTGCCGAAAAATGACGGATCAGCGCGTAGCGTAGATCGGGTTGCAGTGGCAGTGCACTAAAGGCACTAGCTCCGATCTGCGGCTTCGTTTTGCGATTGTGAACGGCGCCATTTGGTGCACTGTCACCGTAATCGCCGACTTTGCAGCGACGATAGGGGGAAAAGATTGGCGGATTTAGCGATGCGCGCGCGTGTCATCAGGCTCTTGAGTGGCGATGTTCGCGCTGATGACCTGTCACGCCTTTTCCTCTACGCAAGGGATCGATGCGATGGTCGAGAGGCAGTTCAAGAGATTGGTGATTTCGTGGCTCATCACTCGGAGCGAACAAAGGGGATCATAGCCCGCTCCACCAGGGATTGGTTCGCAACCGCGCGTTTCGCAGCGGCCGCGGCTCAAGGCCCGTTGGATTCTAAACACCTTCCTTCCGTCATGCCCGAATTCCTGCGAGCGAATGTCCAGCGATTGGAACAGAAGTATTTGCGAGAGGCTGGGTTGGGCAAAGCGTCCGCGATCAAGGCAACGTCCGCGCTTGCGAGCAAGCTCGTGAAAAACGCTGATAGCACCTACTCTGTACCCACTACTCTTTCGCGTGAGGAGGTCACACTTTTCGATGTGCTAGTTAGCAGATGGGTCGCCAAAGCCGCGTTCGACGGCGAGCGGTTATGCGACGACTATTGGGAGACTTTGAAAAGCAACGGGCTGATCAGAAAATCGGAAATGGAAGCGGCGGTTGCCCTGAACGCAGTAGTGCAACTCTTTGCGATTGCGAATATCCACGGCTGCGCAATCACGATGACTGACGGCACATCGATCGAACTACGCGCCACGCCCAAGGCTAGCCCTCTTGGGGTCAGCGCGGCGATACCGATGCAGCTTAACGGAGGGCAATCCATCTTTCTCGCCACGGACATCTTCGTTACCAAGCTCGACTGCCGTGAGAATTGCGATCCCGCGCTGATTGCACAAGAGACCTGGGATGGAGCACTCGAGCTTGGGAGCGATCGCAAACTGCGATCTTTGAGTTGATGGGGCTCGGGAATTACGATGACAACGCATGAAATTGATACGCTATCGTCGTCGTGCCCGATGATCCACAGTTCCGACGCTTAGCGGACCGCGCCAACCATGCGCACCCTCACCGCAATCCGCCACCATTTCCGCATTCAAAAGCCGCCCTACCTCACCATCCCCACCACCGCCGCCGCCATCTTCCTGTTGCCCTCGACGCTGAGATGACGTCCGTCGGGACCGACGCTGCCCGGCTGCCGCCAGACCGACATGTAGGTGCCCCAGACGTCGACGACGCGGATGCCGCGGGCCTTCAACTGGCTCTTGATGGCCGCGATGTTCTGCATGGCCTGGGCCGGGCTCATGTTGTGCCTGACATCATTGCCCGGGTTGTCGCAGAGGATGACGAGCCTGGTCCCATTGGGGACGGCGCTCGGCGTCCGGGCCAGTGTCGCATCGGTGGTCTCGCCCCAGACGCCGGCATTGGCGACGTGAACCTGGGACCCCCTGGCGCGCAGCAATCCCTCCAGCACGGCCGGCCACATCTCGGACTCGGCGACGTTGCCGTGCACCGCGCTATGGCCGAGCGCCACGATCTGCGCGGATGCGGGATTGACCGAGGCAATGGCGATGACTGCGACAACTGACAAGAAAATCCGGAAGCTCGAACGGGTCATGACCGGCTCCATTATCTTCTGAAATCGCGTCGATCGGGGCCGAATGAATGCCCCGTCGATATCAGGTCAATGTTCGCCAACGCTCTGTGTTTGGCAATCGCGATTTGCGGCGGAGGGCGGCCATCGGCCCGGGCAGCATCTGCGATCGACCGCAACTCGCTCTCCGTCCGGAAACCGATGACGTGCGGCACGGTCGAGATCGATGTTTGCCGGCTCGGCATTCACCTTCGGGATGAGGCGAGCGCCCTGCTCCAACCCGTTCCCGGCCCGCCATAATTTTTCCTTCGCGCGCGCGTTGTGTTGGGCAGCGGCGAGACCTATCCTTCGCGTGATCGGACTGCCTCCCATTGACGCCCGTCCGGATGGAGAGCGCATCGGTGCCTGAAACGAACGACGCCAACCCTGAGATGGCCAGGCCCGATATCGGCAAGCCTGATATCGCCAGCCCTGATGCCGCGAAGCCTGATGTCGCCAAGCCTGATGCGAAGCCGGACGAGGCGCGCGCCGAGGGCGGGTTGGCGCGGGCCTACGACCGGATCAAGAGCGCGGAGCAAGACCTGGCGCGGCTGGACCGGCTGGTTTCCGGAATGGAACATGCCAGCGAGGCCCGGCCGGCCTCGCACGCAGAGCCTGGTGCCCCGACAGCCGTGACATCCGGAAACGAGGCGCCGCCGCCCGCTACCGAGGTTTTGAATGCCGGGGTTCGCGATCAGGGCGTGAAGGGACATCGGACCATGGTGCGCGTCCTGGTCGGCCTCGTGCTGGCGATCGGCGTTCTCGGTGGCGCCCTCGCTGCGCAATATCGCGATGAGGCCAAGTCAATCGGCAAGTCGTTCAGCAAGTCCATCATGGCGCGGTTGGCGCCGCCGGCCGCGAGCACACCCCAGCCGGCGTCCACGACGGAAAGTCGGGCGCAACCGCCGGCCGTGCTGCTGGCTGCTGCGGGCGAGCCGAGCCCACCGCCCGCGCCGGTCGTCAAGGAAGTCGCCAAGGACACGGAAAGCGCCCCAAAGCCTGGCGCCACGACGCCCGACCCGTCCTCGTCCGATCTCGCGCAATCGCTCAAGTCCATCACCAGCGAGCTTGCGAGCATCAACGGCAAGCTCGAGCAGTTGAAAAGCAGCAACGCGCAGGCCCTGCGTGAGCAGGCCGACACCATTCAACAGCTCAAGGCGGCGCAGCAGAAGGATGCGGCGGACAATGCGCGCCTCGCCGCGCAGGTCCAGGCGCTGCAGACGCAACTGACGGCTTCACCGGCGTCTTCGGCATCCGCAGTCGCGAAGCCCGCTATGCGCAGTGTGAGCAACGATGCAGCGGCGCGGGCGCGACCGCACGTGCCGGACGCCCCACCGCCCCGGCGACCCCGACCGCCGCGAGAACGCTGGATGCCTCCGCCCTACATGGACGGCCCTTATTACGGCGATCCGGATTGGTGAGCCCGCCTGGCGCGCGGGGCTTGACCGTGGTTGGTGTGGTGGTGCCGTAGGATGGGTCAAGCGAAGCGAAACCCATCCTACGCCGATCGCTACCACCAATACGGCCAGCGCCATCCCTCGTAACGCACATAGGAGGGCACGAACGGCGGGCCGTTGAGATCGACGCGATCATCCTCGGGGCGATAGCGATAGCGCGGAACGACGTTGTAATCCCATGGCGTCGGCCTGAGCACGGGCGCCGTGACGATCAGTCTCTCCTGCGGCGCGCGAACGACGACGACCTTTCGCGTCCGCGCTTCGGCGCCTGACATTCCGATGCCGGCCAGCACCAGGGCCGTTCCGAGTGCACAGGCGACAGTCTTGATTTTCATGTGTTGGCCTCCATTCCGCAAAGAGTGCGCAAGGTCGCAATGCAAGGCAAGGAAATTCGCCCGCATCGCGGCCCAATGACCGCTTCTTGAACGATGGTCCGCCGCGCGAGCCGGAGATCGGTCGCGATCGCATGGCCCTGAACTTTTTGGCCACTCGGCCGTTCTCTCTTCCAGTGGAGAACGGAGACGACGGTGTTTGATTTGAGGGCTTTGGTGATCGCGACAAGTTTGATCCTGGCGTCCATCGCGGTGGCCGCCGCCGAGGGCGCACAAGACCAGCCTGCGAGGCCCGCCGCCGCGACGGCCGATCATGCCGGCCAGGCCCATCCGATCCGCGTGATCCTTCCGGCGCCCTGGGAGCCCGCCCCGGCTTCATCCCGCGCACAGACCATGGTGCAGAAATAGGCTTTGGCCGCGCGCGGGACGCCATTCACGCGTCACGCTCGTCGTTCAGCAGCGCGAGCGCGCGCGGCACCTGATCGCTCTCGGCGACCAGCACATATTCCTGCCGCGTCAGACTCGTGCCGCTCGCAACCACGATCGATTTTTTCGGGCACAGGCCGAAGCATGCGGTCATCACCAGCTTTGCCGGCTTGGTGCCGTCGCGCTTGTGCGCCTTCAGTTCCGATTTCAGCGCACGCCTGACAGCGCGGCCCTCGTCGCTGCGCTTGAGACACTTGCGGCACACCAGCACGGGCGCCGCACGGCGCGGGCGCACGACCATGGGAGCAGCGGATTTCGAAGGCTTTTCGGGCATTGCACACCTATGTCGGGGGACTTTTCCCATATAGGTATGGAACCGCGGTCTCGCCGCCCGGCCAACTTTGCGAAGCCCTCGTCACGCCAGGATCACCCATGACAGTCCTCCGCATCGCAGCCTTCTCCGACGGCAACACCGGCGGCAATCCCGCCGGGGTCTGGATCGGCGATGCCCTTCCCGATGCCGCGACGATGCAGGCGATCGCGGCTGAGGTCGGCTTCTCCGAGACCGCCTTTGCCGCGCCCGCAGGCGGGGCCTGGCGCGTGCGCTATTTTTCGCCGGCGATGGAGGTGCCGTTCTGCGGCCACGCCACCATTGCGCTCGGCGCTGCGCTCGCGCACCGCTTCGGCGATCGCAGTTTTGAGCTGCATCTGAATGCGTCCGTCATTTCCGTCTCCGGGCGGCGCGACGGCAACACCATCGCCGCCGCGCTGCAGTCGCCGCCGACGCGCAGCGCGCCGCTCGATGGTCGCTTGCGCGATGCGCTGCTCGACCTGTTCGGCTACACAAGTTCCGATCTCGATCCAAAGCTGCCGCCGGCGAAAATTCATGGCGGCGCCGATCATGGCCTGCTGGCGTTGACGTCGCGCGCGGCGCTCGCGCGCATGGCCTACGATTTCGAGCGCGGCCGCGCCTTGATGGCGCGCGAAGGCCTCGTCACCATCGCGCTGGTGGCAGCGGAGACGCCGCGGCTGTTTCATGTGCGCAATGCCTTTGCCGCCGGCGGCGTGGTCGAGGATCCCGCCACGGGCGCGGCGGCCGCAGCATTCGCAGGCTATTTGCGCGACATCGGCTGGCCGCATGGCGGCGCCATCGACATCGTCCAGGGCGAGGACATGGGCGCACGCTCGCTGATCCGTGCCGAGATCGGCGCGGCCAAAGGCAGCTCGATCCGGGTGTCCGGGACGGCGCGCTTCATGGACGGGGCGTGAGCATCGTACCTGACCACTGTGACATCATGCGCCTGTTTTGCCCGACGGGTCAACAAATATTCGGGATCGCCGAAATTTTGAATTCCGCAGGCGCTTCTACTGTGCATGGGGTTGTTTTCACGTATTTGAGTCCAGCAGCGCGTCATATCCTTTCGCGCTGAACGCCAGCAGGCAGAAGCCGTGGCCGAACGGATCGGCCAGCATCGCGATCCGTCCATAGGGCGCATCGCGCGCCGGCGCCTCCAGCACCGCGCCGGCGGCGAGCGCGCGCGTGACGGCGGCATCGACATCGTCGACCACGACATCCAGATGCACCGGCGTCCAGTGCCTGACATAGCGGCGGCTGTCCTGGCCGGCGCCCACGGTGCCGGCCTGCTTGGTCAGCAGATAGACCGGCGCCGGCCAGCCCAGCAGCTCGACGACATCACGGCCGAAGCGGCGACCGACCGTGAGGGCGAACGCGGCGGTGTAGAACGCGGTGGCGGCCTCGACATCGGGGACGTCGATGTTGATCAGGAGGGTCATGGCGTCATCGGCTCCCTGGTCGCGCTCGGCCTCATCTACCACCTCGCCAGCGTCGCCGTCGCGATGTCCGGAGCGGCGGATCGTAGCACTGGCCGCGCCCTGCTCCCGCCACCGTTCTCGGCCGCGGGATTTGGTGCTAGGCTGTCGCGGAGCGGCCGTCCACCTCGCGTCACAACGGCGTGCGAGGCTCAAGGCTCGGCTGATGGAGGAGCGCGTGATGAGGCACCTTCCGCGATATCTGCTGGCCCTTGCGGCGCCGGCGCTTCTGCTCGGCGCGGTGTCGGCCGCCAACGCCGATATCATCTGCGGTCCCGGCTGCCATCCCACCATCATGGGCGCCTGCGTGGTCGACGGCTGGGGCACCGGCGCGCGTATCCGCAATGAATGCCCGGCGACGACCCGTCCACGCCCGCCCTGCGGCGGCCCGGACTATGTCTGGAGCCAGCGCAAGCAAGCCTGCTTCCCGCGGGTGAAGGACTGGATCTGACGCAGCGCTGAGGGCGACTGCGAGCGCTGTCGCTAGCGCTGCCTCTGCGCCAGGTAAAATCCGCACAGCACCGTCACGAGGCCTGCCGCCTGCAACGACGTCGGCGGCTCGCCGAGCAGCAGCCATCCGGTCAGCAGCGTCAGCGCCGGCACGCAGGCCGGAAACACCGCCGCGCGCGCGACGCCGAGGCGCTGCACCGAGACCGCGAACAGATAGAGCGCGGCGGGGCCTGCGAGCACGCCCTGCGCCAGCGCCTGGATCGCGTTCTCGGTGAGGCCGATCGCCGCGATGTGGGCGAGACCGACCGTCGCGACGTAGATCGGCAGCAGCAGCAGCGACAGCACGTTGATGACGAGCGCAGCCGACACCGCCGAGACCCGCCAGTGGCGCAGCAGCGCACCGAAGCCCGCGAACATCAGGCCGGTCAGCACGAAGATCAGATCGCCCTGCACGCCGTCGATGCCGATATGGCCGATCGATTCCGCGCCGATCACGCCGAGGCCGCCGACGATGACGATCGCGCCCGCGAGTCGCGAGGCGGAGACCTTCTCTTTCAGGAACAGTGCGGCCAGCAACAGCCCGCCGAGCGTCGCACAGGACGGCTGGATCACGCTGCCATGGGCGAGCGGCACGAACAGGAACCCGGTGTAGGAGATCAGCGACATCACAGGTCCGCCGAGCACCATCAGCGCAAGGCCCCTCGCCCAGCCGATGCCGCACAGATCGGAGATGCCGGCGCGGAACACCAGCGGCAGGAAGGCGATGCCCGACCAGACGTAGCGATGCACCAGCAGATCGACCGGCGTGAAGCCGACCTTCAGGCCATGCCGCGTGCCGGCAAAGCCGAGCGCCCAGAACAGCGCAGCCGACAGCCCGCAGACGACGCCGAGCAGCGCCTGCGTATTGTCGTTCCTGTGAGTGAGAGCGTCAGCGCCGCTCGTCCGCTGATCCATCAGCCAGCCTTATGTCGGCGTGCAGATCGGCTCAACCCACGCTGCTGCAGGGCTGGCACGCAGCTGACAACGCGGGGTCCGCGCATCACACTTCCTCGCCGAACACCATGCGCCATCCCTTGCGCGTATCCATATATTCCCGCACCTCGCGGATGCGATCGCCGGCCAGCGTGAACACGAAGCAATAGTCGTTCTCATAAGGCTTGCCGCTCGGAAGCGTGGCGCGCATCCGCTCTTCCACGATCACGGTGTCGCCGTCGGCATGGATCCCGCGAAAGGCGATATCGATCCCGGAAAACATCTTGTGCATTTCCTGCGCGATGAAGCGCGCGATCTGCTTTCCCCCGACCATGTGGTCGGTGTGATCGAGCGCGACCGCCGTGGCATTGCCTTTCGGCGCGATCCACTCGGCATCGTCAGTGAACAGCGCCGCGATGCGATCCGCATCGCGCGACGAGAAGGTTTTCCAGGCGTTGATTACGATGTCCTTCGGACCGGTCACGATGCGCTCCCTCGACTTGCGTTGCTGTGAGGGCCGCGTTCTAGGCCGCGATGCGCGCTGCGGCTCGCCACAATCGGACTCGGTCATCCCGCGGCTCTTCCGTCCGCGCCGGCATGCGCTATCATCCGTCCATGCTGAGCTTCGAGACCTGCAATGCCGCGCGGCTGCGCCGCGATCCCCGCTATGATGGCCGCTTCTTTACCGCCGTGAAAACGACGGGGATCTATTGCCGTCCGGTCTGCCCGGCCAAGCATCCGCTGACGCGCAACGTCGCCTATTACGCCACCGCAGCCGCGGCCGAGGCGGCCGGATTTCGGCCGTGCCTGCGTTGCCGGCCCGAGACCGCGCCGTTCTGCCCGGCCTGGAACGGCACCCGCTCGACCGTTGCCCGCGCCGTGAAGCTCATCAATGCGGGTGCGCTCGACGAGGATACGGTGGTGACGCTCGCAGCGCGGCTCGGCATCTCATCGCGTCATCTGGCGCGGCTGTTCGAGCGCCATGTCGGCGCGACACCACAACAGCTTGCCAAGACGCTTCGTGTCCAGCGCGCCAAGCGCCTGCTCGATGCCGGCGAACACACCATGACCGACATCGCGTTCCAGTCGGGCTTCGGCAGCCTGCGCCGCTTCAACGCCGCCTTCGCCGAGCTCTATGGCCGTTCGCCATCGAGCCTGCGGGCAGTCCGGCGCGTGTCGTCGCTCAGAAGACGCGGGGGCTGATACACGCACCGACCGCGCAAAAAAATGGCCGGGACAAGCCCGGCCATGATGTCGTGAACAGCCTGGCACGGAGCCACCGGCGTCGTTCGACGTCCGTCTTAACGGGCGGAGCCCACGGTCGCAGTCTTCACCTTGCGCGGCGTCAGCACGCTGGCCTGGAGCGCGGTCACACTGGTGGCGGGCGCATCGATCTGCTGCTCGACATGGGCGGCGCCCAGCACGCGGATCTGCATGGGCGACGCCGGAATGCCGTTGGCCTCATAGGCCGGCAGCTCGGCGGCGAAGGTGGCAGTCGAGCCCGCAAAAGCGAGGACGGCGGCTGCGATCGACAAAGTCTTCTTGTTCATGGTGATGCTCCAAAGAGTAGTTCGGAGCCCATGTAAGCCTGATTTGTTGCAATGCGACATGCGCTGCTGCAACGCAATATCGCGCGCCTTGCATGGCGATTGTTGGAGCTCCCTGTCCCCGACGAAGCCCGCACCGGCGGTCGCCGCCTGCGCGGAGAACCGCTGGTTCACTCACGATGACGGGACGGTGGCTGCTTTACTTCAACGCAGTCGCCAGCGATTGCAGCTTCGCGACAAGGTTGGTGCCGAGGGCATAGATGACTTCGATGATCGCGAGCGCGATTCCCGCCGCGATCAGGCCATATTCGATCGCGGTGGCTCCGGATTCATCGGCCGCAAATTCAATCAACAGGCATTTCAATTTCACAAGCATGTCCTTCCCAGAATCTACCGGACGTTGCCGGTACGGAAGTAATGCATCACCGCAATCCAAGATTGAGTAAATCCGACTCGTTCAATTTTATGAGCAAATAGGACCGATTCTGCCCGATGTTCCCGTTCGAGAACCGCAGTTGCATTCCGGCAACACCCTCCCGAAAAGCCGATCTTGGGAGATTTGTGCCATTGCACCGCCACATCGTCCTCCGAACAATTGACGCGCCGCGTGCTTGGCTGTGCAATCTGGTTCGTTGACGAACCTTGGAGGCAGGGATCATGAATGATCGGCGGTCTCTTCTTGTGGCGGTCTCGTGCCCCTCGGCCGTGATGGCCGGCTGGCTGGCGCTCTCCCTCTCCGCCTATGCCCCTGCTTTGATCGAGAACAGCGGCGCCAACGCTGCTGCCGTCTCCCGCGCCAAAGATCTTACCCGCCTCGAGCTTGCCGACATCCCGCGCGCCGCGACGATTGATGATGGCATCGCCTTGACCGCCGATATTGCAGCCGCGACGCCGAGCGTGGCGATCATCGAAACCTCGCCGCCCGAAGCACCCGCTCCCACTGTCCAGATCGCCTCGGCCGATCCGACCGACATCGTGCCCGCGGCCGCACCCGCTCCGCAAATCGCGCCTGAACCAGCGCCTGTTGCGCGCGAGGCCGCTGAATCCGCGCCCGTCGAAAGCGAAGCCAAGGCTGATGAGATCAAGGCTGATGAGACCAAGTCTGCTGAGGCCAAGTCTGATGAGGCAAAGGCTGACATCAAGACTGAGCCCGCAGCCGAGTCTGAGCCAACGCAGGCGCCCACCATCAGGCTTGCCTCCGCCGATCCCGGCGATTTCGTGCCGTCGGAGACGCTGTCGCCCGCCGCGATCGCGAGCGGGCCTGTGGCCGAGAGCAAGGCCTCGCCGCCCGCCGACACCGTGGCCGTGCTCGACGAATGCTTCGCGATGGACGCCTGCATCGACCGCTATCTCTGGGCGCTCTATCAGCGCACGCCGAAGGAAGACTCGATCAAGGTCGAGGACCGCCGTGCCGTCACCGTCAAGCGCAAGGGCAAGAAGGTCACGGTGATGCGCAGCTTTACGAAGCTCGTCGATGAGGATTTTGCCTGGAAGGATCCGAAGGCGGCCGAGCACGCCAACATGCCGCTGATGGACTACGTCATCGGCGGGATGGACAAGAGCTTCAAGCGGAAGCTGTTTCGCATGCTCCTCGCTGCGGAAGCCGCTGGTCTGTCACCGGGAATCACCAGCGCGTTCCGCGACGACTACCGCCAGGAGATTGCGAGCGGCCTGAAGGCAGCCTCCAACCGCTCCTATCACGGCGGCAGCCTTCGCGGCGGTTATGGTCACGGCATGGCGGCCGACATCGTCAGCACCCAGGGTAACAATCGCGCACAACGCTGGGCCTCGACGGAAGTGCTGTGGAAATGGGTCGATGCCAATGGCAAGGCGCTCGGCATCGGCCGGCCCTATCTCGGCCGCGATCCGCCGCACGTCGGCCCGGTCGACGGCGCGGAATACATTTCGAAGCGCGGCGTCGCCACCGACCGCAAGGAAGCCGCCAACGCCAAATCGAAGAAGGCGCGCGCGGTTGCCAGCGCCAAGCGACCGAAGGCCCAGGCCGCGCGTGAGCAGAAGAGCCCGGCAAAGCCGCAAAAGTCTGCACAGTCAGCCACGAAGCGAACGACCTGATTCAGGTCTTACGTACCTGACGCGGGCAACGGGACGAGACGCATCTCGGATGATCCCGCCTGCTCGGTGCGAACGAGCACCGCAAAGATGGTCTCGACCGCGAGCCGCACCGCCGCCTCGATTGCCGCACCCTTGGCAAGATGCGCAGCGATCAGGCCGGTCAGGAGATCGCCGGTGCCATAGGGGCGGATCGGCAAGCGCGGGGTCGCAAAGCGCGACAAGTGCCCGCTGGCACACAAAATCGTTTCCACCTGTTCCGGTGGCGTGTCGGCGAGTGTGCAGCCGGTGGCGACAACATCGATCCGGCGTTGTTCCGCAATCGCAGCCGCGGCGGATCGCAGACCGTCCGTGTCCGCAACCTTGACGCCTGAGAGAAGCTCTAGCTCGAACTGGTTCGGCGTGATCAGATGCGCGGCGGGCAGCAGCCGGTGCCGGAGCACGTCTAAAATGCCGTCTGCGACATAGACGCGGCCGTCGTCCCCGATCACGGGGTCGCAGAGATAGACGAGCTTCGAATTGCGCGACAGGGCACGCTCGACGAAATCGGCGATGACGGCCGCGTTGTCGGGCGATCCGAGATAACCGGTGACAAGCACGGCGGCCTCATCGACGAGGTCCCGCTCCTCGACGCCTCTCAGCAGATCGGCAACCAGCTCGGCATCGAGCACCCGCCCGCGCAAGGTCGGGTAGCGCGGATGGTTCGACAGCAGCGTCGTCGGCACAGCGGCGACGTTCACGCCCTCGGCCTGCATGGCGTGGACCGCCGCGCTGTTGCCGACATGGCCGTGGACCACCTGGCTTTGAATGGAGATGACGAGCATGCGGAGGTCCGTGGGTTCAAACGTGGCGCAAGGCAAGCATGGCCCGGATCACGAAACGTCGTAGCCGAGTCCCGGCCTCAACGCCTGCATCTTCCGCGCCAGCCGACGGTGCCCGCTCTCCTCCGACCGCGCCAGTTGGTCGGCGACCGCGACATGGTCGGCGTCGCTCTTGTGCTGATTGAGCTTGGCCTGCCCCTCGACCTGATCGACCACGAGATCGACGACGCGGATCGCCGCCAGCATGCTTTCGCGTTTGCCCGGCTCCATCTGCGCGAGATCCCAGGGCTGTTTGGGCAGCCGCGCCTCGGCAACCGCGAGCAGCGTATCGCCATGGCCCCGGTTCTCATCGTGCCCGCGCAGATGCGCTACGCCCGACAGGTGCACCGCCTCGTAGAGCCAGGTCGAGACGTTATCGCGCGAGGCGTACCAGTCGTTGGAGATGTACGCATCGTCGCCCGAGACGATCAGCAGGAAGCGCCTGGCGCCGTCGGCAAGCTCGACCAGCGGATTCCTTGCCGTGAAATGCACCTGCACGATCGTGCGCCCGTCGCGCTCGGCTAGCAGGAACGGCACATGCGAGGCCCGCGGACCGTTTGCATCCGCCGCCACGATCACCCCGAAGCCGCGCCGGCGTGCGAACTCCAGCGCGCGCTGCTCCTCGATGTGGAATTGGGGCCGAAGGACATGCATGGCGCGGCGCTCGATCCGAAGGAAAGACGATCCAAGGCTACCCCATCAAACTCCGGATTCCGAAACGATATTGGGCCGCAAATGCAGATGTCAGGAATGACGTCCGCGTCGCGCAAGCTCATCAAGATAGGCGCAGAACATGTCGGCCAGCCCGTCGGCATGACGCACGATCGCCGCTCCGCTGCGCGGCGTCTCCGAGAAGCGCTTGCCGACTTCGGCGAGCGTCGTCTTGATCAGCTCCCCGGCGAGCTCACGTGTCGCCTCCGAGGCTTCCGGCAGCGCCTCGCGCATGAAGCCCGCAACGATGCCCTCGCCCGCTGCCCGCGCCTCCTGCGCCTCGGGCGCATCGCGATAGAGCGGTGCGGCATCGCTGAGCGCGCCTCGGACCGCAGCTTCCTCGCATTCGGATCGGATGAAGGCGTGGACCAGTGCCCGCAGCCGTACGGCCGGCGGCTTCGTCCGGTCTGCAAGAATGCCCCGCAGAAGCTCGCTCGTGCTTCGCCACTCGTCGCTTTGCAGGCGAAACAGGATCGCCGCCTTGTTCGGAAAGTATTGGTAGAGCGAACCGACGCTCACCCCGGCCCGCTCCGCAACCCGCGCGGTGGTAAAACGCTGCGCCCCTTCCTTCGCCAGAACCTGAACAGCCGCACCCAGGATAGCCGTCACCAACTCGTTGGATCGAGCCTGCTGCGGCAGTTTTCGTGAGGAAACTGAACGGCTTCGACGTTCGGCCATGGCTCGCCTGAGGGAATGCGAATAGGAAATGCGACGAATTAGTCGTATTTCAATTCCGACGCAAGCACGCGTTTTGCCCGCACCTCTGGAGACCTCTCATGACCATCCCGACCATCACCTCGCTTGCGCCGCTGCTGGATCGCCTGTTCGGCGAGGACGAAGCTGCAAGAGACGTCATTCGTGCCGCCGTGGCTGACCTGTCCGACGCCGATCGCACGAAGATGATGCAAAGCAAGACCGATTACCGCGACCTCTACCACCGCCTGAAGGACGCACCGCTCGCGGTCTCGCGCGAGACCGGTCACCTGCTCTACATGCTGACGCGGAGCTCGCGCGCCAAGGCGATCGTCGAGTTCGGCACCTCATTCGGAATCTCGACCCTGCACCTTGCCGCAGGTTTGCGCGACAATGGTGGCGGCCGCCTCATCACCAGCGAGTTCGAGCCGACCAAGGCGGCGCGGGCGCGCGAAAACCTCTCGGCCGGCGGACTGATCGATCTCGTCGAAATCCGCGAAGGGGATGCGCTGAAGACACTCAGCGTCGATCTGCCCGATCAGATCGATCTGGTGCTGCTCGATGGCGCCAAGGCGCTCTATCCCGAAATCCTCGATCTGGTCGAAGAGCGTCTGCCTCCGGGCGCGATCATCGTGGCCGACAATGCCGACGATAGTCCCGACTATTTGGCGCGCGTGCGCGCGCCCGGTAGCGGCTATATGTCCACGCCTTTCGCAGGCGATGTCGAATTCTCGGTGCGGATCAGTTAGGACCGCATCGAACATATCGCGCTATCCCGGGGCCGCCGCACGCTTCGCCGTGCGGCGGCTTTATGTTGTCGGCCGACAGGTTCCGCGCTGTCGCAGGCTCGTCACCGATACGTGATATCTGCTCCCGACAAAAGCCATGTTGCGCGTGCTAAACATACCAACCGCGCGGTATCTTTTCTCGTTATATCCCGAGCATCCCATGACGTCCGCCTTTACCTCCTATGCAGCGCTTGCCCTCGCCATCGTGCTCGAGGTGACGGCGTCCGCCTTTTTGCAGCAATCCGCGCAATTCACGCGGCCGTGGCCGACGCTGGCGATGGTGCTGTTCTACGTCGCCTCGTTCTACGCGCTGTCGGTCGCGATCCGGGTCATTCCCTTGAGCATCGCCTACGCGATCTGGGGTGGGGTCGGCATCATCCTGACCGCCACCGTCTCCTTCGTGCTGTTCCGCCAGATGCTCGACGCTGCGGCCTTCGTCGGCATCGGCCGGATCGTGTCGGGCGTCGTGGTCATCAACCTGTTCTCGCAGACGACGGCGCACTGATGCCGGCGAGCGCCTACACCCGCGCCAAGCAACCCGAGCAGGTGCGGCGCGCCTTGCTCGACTGCGCGGAAGCCATCGCCATGGACCACGGTGTCTCCGGCATCACGGTGCAAGCCGTGGCGGCGGCAGCGGGCGTCACCAAGGGCGGGCTGTTTCATCATTTCGGGAGCAAGCAGGCCCTGATCGAAGGCCTGTTCGCTGACCTGCTCGCCCGCGTCGATGCCGAGATTGACGCCGCCGTCGAAGCGGATCCGAAGCCGCGCGGCAGCTTTACGCGCGCCTATGTGAGTGCGGTATTCACTGGAAAAGCCTTCGGCTTTGCCACGCCATGGGCGGCGCTGAGCATGGTGGTCGTCACCGATCCGTCGCTGCGCAGATTGTGGAACGACTGGATGAAGGCGCGTCTGAAACGCCACCGCAGCACCGATGCGGCGCCGGAGCTTCAGATCCTGCGTCTCGCCGCCGACGGTGCCTGGCTGTCCTTCGTCACGACGGGACAGACCCGTATGAATGCCGATTTGCGCGCCGTGCATGAACGCCTGATCGAGCAGACCTACCGGCGCGCGTAACCGGCCGACTACTGGCCCTGCGCAGGCTTCGGCGGACGCGGCTTGGATCGGGATGGCTTTGGCTTCGCCGCAGCAGCGGCAGGCGGCGTATCGACCGACACCAGATAGGCTGCGAGTGCCTTGGCGGTGTCGGGGCCGGCCGAATAATGGTCCTGGAGGAACCAGGACAGCGTCAGGCTGTAGCGCCCTTTCGCGAGCCCCCTCGGGCTGCGATGGCAGGTCGTGCAACCGTCAGCGAAGAGCTTTTCGGGCGATTTGCCGGCGTCGAGATTTTGCGCGGAGGCAAGCGGCGGTACCAGCACCGCGGCAATGGTCCCCAAGGTCACCAGAGGCGCGATAACTTCGCACCCCCGTCGAATGAGCGATCTCAATGTCGTCCCCTGGCCCGTCCTGCAATCACGCCGCCAGCAACTGATCGAACTCCGGCGGCGCGTAGGCCTTGCCGTCATGATCGGTGATGACGACCCGCCACCCTTCACTTGCCCAAACCTTTGCCTTGGCCACGATGAGCAACCTGCTCTCGCGGGCAAAACTGTACTTCTCATTGTCGCGTTCTGCGATCATTTTGTAGGCCAATTCGCATCCCCTGCGTCGCCCTGCACCCGCTCTCGTCGTGGCAGCGGGCTTTGGCGGCAATTCGCCGGGAGCGTGGCAATTTGGTGCCCTCCGCGGCAGCATTGTGCGCCGAACCCGGTTCCTTCCGAGCCGTCGGCGCCTCCTGATGTGCCGCACCTGAACGCGATTCTGCTTGCCGTGAGTTGTTCGTCGCCTCGCCTGCGGACGCGCAGGGGCAGAGCCGCCAGCCGGGCTCCGGCCTATCGCCGCCGCGACAGAACCGATAGCGCCCGAAATCCGCTTAGTGGACGCGGATCACATGTGGCCGGCCCAGATCTATCAGACCCTGCACGGCCGACAGGCGGTCGTCCAGGGCAGCAATGGTGAGCAACAGATTGTTGCGGCGCTCGTCGAGCATACCCATGTCGGCGCCGCTGAGCTTTGTGCTCGCCCGTTCCTTGTGGATGCCGTCGAGGGATTTGCGCAAGCCGGCAATCAGGCCGGCCAGTTGCTTGGCCTCTTTGGTCATCGACCGCTTCGCGACATTTTGGCGGCGCGACTCCGCCTGGTTCTGTCTCATCGTCATCCTCCCGTAGCCCCGCTGCCCCGAGTGGAGGCTTACAGCTTTGAGTAGACATATTACGATCGATGAAATCTGCCCGCGAAGAACTTTCTCAAATTTTACGCGCACGGAACCTGCACGCGGCCAGCAGAAAGCCCGGCGCGACGGCCGGGCTTTCGTTGGGAAACGCTAGTGCTTGTGCGGACCGCCGCCGGGGCCGCCGCCGTGCGGAGCGGCATTGGCGTGCGGAGCGCCGCCTCCGCCACCCGGATGCGGCATCGCAGGCGCAGCCGCACGCGGTGCCGGCATCTGCGCATGCGCGTTCATCGGCGCACCATGGCTGACATTCGGCTGAGCCATGTGCGGCATGGCAGACCGAGGCGCAGCAGACACACGCGGCGCTTCATGCACACGCGCCATCGGCTGCGCACGCACCGCAGCCCGGGCAGAGGCCGGCTCGTGCATCATGCGTGCCTGCGCATCACGGGGATTGCGTCCCTGCCGCACGGCGGCTCGCTCATGCGCGATGCGCTCACTTCCATGCGCGATGCGTTCGCTTCGTCCGGCACCGGTCCGATCGGCCGTCACTGCAGCGTCGCGCTTCGTGATGGCTGCGTCACGCCGCGCCGTCGCAGCATCACGCCCGGAGATCGCGGCGGCGCCGTTGACATTGCCCTTGCCGTGGATGCCTTCGCGTCCCAGTGCGACTGCAGCGTCACGCGTCGCCGCGCGGCCGATACGGGCCGCGTGCGGATTGATCGTCATCCGCGTCGCCGAACGCTCGTGCGAGCTCCAGTAATTATTCCAATAGGCGTGGCGGCGATACCAGGGACGTCCCTCGTAATAGCTCGACCAGTACGAGCTCAGCACGAAGGGAACGACGGGCACGTCGATCTCGTCCGCATAGTCGGGCAGATAGACGTAGTGATTGCGGTAGAGATATTCGAGATATTGCGACGATACCCAGCCGCGGTCGTCGGAGAAGCTCACGTCACACCAGGCATTGCCGCGCAGGCAACCATGGATGTTGACGCGGGCACCCTCGGGGATGCGATCGACCATCGGAAATCCCGCACCCGGGCCGGCGCGCAGGCCGGTCGAGACGGTAACGACACCAGGCGCGGCCAATGCGGCCGTCGGCGCGAGCAGCAATGCGGCAACTAAAGCGGTTCTCAGTCTCATGATGAAATCCTCCTCTGAGAGGCGGAACGCGCGAGCGGAATAAAGCGTTCCGCTCACGACCATCGCATCATCCAAAAGATTGAGAGACGCGCGGCGCGCCGGGTTCAATATTCATCCGCCATTCATCGGCGCGGCACGTGTCAGTTCACCTGTAGCATGAAGCCATCGAAATATGCCGCAAGTGCAGCAAAGTCGTTGAGCGGCAGCACCTGCGCGACATACTGATCCGGCCGCACCACGACCATGCAGCCGGACGTGCGATCGATGCCGCGCATGGTGAAAACGTCCTGGCCGCTCTTGAGGTCCGGACAGAACATCTTCTCGTAGTCGTACAAGCCGTAACGGCCCTTGCTCGGGAGCAACATAGGCGGCATTGCCTCGATCGCGAGCTCGCGATGATCCTGCTGAAACACCGCACGCAAATCGATCATGGCGTCGATATCGGCTCCCACGGGCGTGTATCGCCGGATCGGCGATTGCCGGGACTCCGTGAGGAAATTGCACAAGGCACGAATGGCCGAGCCCGACGCTGCGGGATTCTCGGCGGGAGAAAACGCATAGATGCGGAAGCGACCGTCAGCTTGCGCCGCGTGACCGAGATGGACCGGCTTGGCATCGCCGAGCCGAATGACCGGTGCCGAGTGGAAGCGCTTGCCGATGACGAAGCCTGGCGCGAGATGCTGATGCGAGGATGCGCCGGTGAGGATCGACGGCGTGTAATGCGTCGCCGTACCCGCGGTGTAGCGACCATGCCTGACAAAATAGTCCTGCGTCTTCGCCGCATCGGCACCGCCAGCCTTGGCCGCGGAGGCCAGGATCCCCGCCCACTCGCGATCGAAATCGATCAGCTCCTTCGCCACTGCCTGCCGCTCGGCCGAATAGGAGTGCAGCAGGTGTGGGGCACATTGCCCGCGGAGAACTGCCGCGAGCTTCCAGCCCAGATTGAAAGCGTCCTGCATCGAGACGTTCATGCCCTGCCCGGCCTTCGGGCTGTGGGTATGGCAGGCATCGCCGGCGATGAAGATGCGCGGCAGGCGCGAAGCGATCTCGGCTTCCGGCACGTCATCGAACTTGTCGGTCAGACGCTGGCCGATCTCGTAGACCGACCACCAGGCGATCTCCTTCACCTCGAGCGTATGCGGCGTCAGGATCCGCTGCGCTTTCGCGATCACGTCGTCGGCCGTGATGTTACGGTTGGCGACGCGCTCGCCGACGTCGAGCTTTGCCAGTTCGACATAGAGGCGCACCATGTAGCCGCCTTCGCGCGGAATGATCAGCAGGCTGCCGTCCTTCGCCGACTGGATCAGGGCCTTGAAGCGGATATCGGGAAAATCGGTCACGGCCAGCACGTCCATCACGCCCCAGGCATGATTGGCGGAATCACCGTGCAGCTCGCGGCCGATCGATTTGCGCACGGTGCTGCGCGCGCCGTCGCAACCAACGACGTAGCGCGCCTTGATGGTCTCGACCTTGCCTTCATCAGCGCTATCGACGCGTTCGAGGCGCACGGTCACGGCATGATCAGCGGGGCCCGCGGCCGGATCGACCTGGAAATCGAGCAAGCGTCTGCCGTAATGGGGCTCGAGCTTTGCGGACGACTTGCGCATGACGTCGAGAAAGCCGTCATGGATGCGCGCCTGGTTGAGGATGACGTGCGGGAATTCCGACAGCCCGTCCTCGACGTCCTGCACCCGGCCGCTGCGGACGATCTTCTCCGGCGCCCGCTCGTCCGGCTTCCAGAACGTGGTCTCATTGACCCAATAGGCCTCCTTCAGCACCCGCTCGCTGAAGCCATAGGCGTGGAACATCTCCATGGTGCGGCAGGCGATGCCGTCGGCCTGGCCGACCGCGAGCCGGCCCGGCTTCTGCTCGACGATGCAGGTCTTGATCTCAGGGAATTGCGCGAGCTGCGCGGCCAGCGTCAAACCGGCAGGCCCGCAGCCGACGATGAGGACATCGACCTCGCCGGGCACGGCGCCGACGGCACCCCCGGCCTGCACGCGCTCGGCGGCATCGGCGATTTCAGGATCGCCCGGCTGGAATCCATTGAGATGGAATTGCATGAGCACTCTCCCGTTGACGACTTGTTCGATATTGCTCAGTATGCTGACTATCAGTATACTTGTCAATAATCGTCCACCGTCCCCGCCCTGATGGAGAATTCGGTGAAAGACAACAACGACATGCCCGGCCATCTGGCTCGGCGATTTCAGCAGATCGCGGTCGCCGTGTTCCTGGCCGAGGTCGGCGAAGCCGGCTTCGACCTCACCCCGGTGCAATACGCGGCGCTTGCGACCATCAAGGCCAATCCGGGCCTCGACCAGGTCACGCTGGCAGGCCTGATCGCCTATGACCGTACCACCATCACCGGGGTGGTCGATCGCCTCGTGCAGAAGGGCCTTGCCGAGCGTCGCGCCAATCCCCGCGACCGCCGCGCCCGCGAGCTCGAGATCACCGATGAGGGCCGCCGCACACTCCGCAAGATCACGCCGGCGGTCGAATCCGCCCAGCAGATCATGCTGCGCGGCCTCAGCACCAGGGAAGGCGAGGACCTGATGCGTCTGCTGCGCAAGGCCATCGCCGCCGGCAACGAACTCAGCCGCGCCCCGCTGCGCGAGGCTTGACGCGTTTCGAGCAAAGCGGCCGATGCGGGTGAGGAAAACCCGGCTGGCAAAAGGCCATCACCCCGTAGTTTTGTACGTACTTGTCGCAGTATCCAGAAACCAGGAACTAACCTTCGGCTGCTACCGTCCCCCCCAATTCGGCGCTTAACGCGCGATTAACTTTGCCGGTTTGGAGTTTCGGATGTTCAGGTTCGTCATTGCGACCGCAGTCATGGCACTGTCCGCCGGCCACGCGCTCGCCAACGGACACGGCGGCGGCGAAGCCCCTCCGCCGAAGCCCGAGGCGACGACCGCGCCCGCGAAGGTCATCCTGACCAAACAGGGTCCCAAGCTCGTCGATCTCAAGGGGATGACGCTCTACATTTACGAGCGCGACACCAGCGGCAAGACGTCGAGCTGCAACGGCAAGTGCACTGAAAGCTGGGTGCCGCTCGCCGCAACAGCCGAAGCCAAGCCCATCGGCGACTTCACCGTGATCAATCGTGAAGACGGCAGCAAGATGTGGGCATACCGCTATCGCCCGCTCTACACCTCACCGGCCGACAAGGCGCCGGGCGATGCCAACGGCAACGCCACGACGCTGCAATGGCGCGTCGCCCGCCCCGACAATTAGGGTGCGAACGGCGCGTGTCCGCCGCCGCTCGACGCACCGGCGAGCTTGGCCTGGGCCGCGGAATCGACCGCAGCGTAATTCACCTCCGGCGGCCAGTGCAGCGCCGCGTACAGCACCACGCCGGCCAGGATCGATCCGTAGAATCCGAGCATGGCCAAACGCCACTTGCGCACGACGCGACTGTCGTTCTTGTCAAATTGACGAATGAAATTTTGCATGATGCCTCCAATGGCAACGAGCCATCGAGGCATAACGCAACCGACTCACGGCGCCTGTGAAGCAATTCACCATTGCTGTCGCCGCGCCGTCGATCGGCGCGGCAGACATTCAAGGTTCAGTGATGCGCTTGATGCAACAGGTCAGATCGACTGTCTCACCCGCGCCAGCTCGGGGCCGACTCGATCTGCGCGCTCTGTCCCGGCGGAAGCACCACGACGGTCGCGTTGAGCTTCACCCGGTCGAACAGATCAATCACGTCCTCGTTGCGCATCCGGATGCAGCCCGACGAGATCGCCTGCCCGATATACTCAGGCTGGTTGGTGCCGTGAATGCGGTAGAGCGTGTCCTTGTTGCCGACATACAGATAAATTCCGCGTGCACCCAGCGGATTGGCGGGACCGCCCGCCACGCGCGCCGGATAGGGCCCGAGCCGCGCCTGGATTTCCGCCGTCGGCACCCAGTCCGGCCATTCCGCCAGACGGCCGACGCGCGCAACGCCCGAGAAGGCCATCGCCTCCTCGCCGACCGCAACGCCATAGCGGATCGCCTTGCCGTCGGGCAGCACGTAATAGAGATAACGCGCGTCGGTATCGACCAGGATCGTGCCCGGCTGTTCCTTGCGCGGATAATCGACGACGTGACGGAGATATTGCTCGGGCACGCTCGCCTGGGCGTAAGGTGGATGCGCCAGCAACTGCCGGTCGCGCGGCGTCATGCTCGCGTCGGTCGACGGCGACAGTGTCGCCTGCATGCAGCCGCCGAGCGGCAGAAAGGCGGCAACGAAAAGTGCGATTGATGATCTTGGCACCGCCGGCCCCCCGATAGCGGATAGCAGCGCCCCCAGCAGGCTGAGATGCTGCCCAAATCGTGCTGAAAACAAGGCAATATGGAACACGTGCCCGTGTTCGGCCAGCCCGGTTCCATCACCACATCTGGCGGAAGACGGTCGCAGTGTCTCCATCGCCTCGCCTTGCTTTGGTCAAACCCGGCTGGACTCGTGCGCCATCGGGCCAGCCTGATCGGATCGGGATGGGTTCACACCAACAGATCGGCTCGCGCCAATGCGGGCGCCAAGGGGTCAAAGGAGCTGCGATGCTCGCGACGTTGAACAGCCGGCAGATCGTGGATGAGATCGTGAAGGATACGGTCAAGGACAACGATCCGCATGACGCGGTGCAGATTTCGCCCGACGAGATCAGGGTCTCGCGCGCCGGCAGCGAGGCGCCAACGTTGGCACCGGAGTTCACGGCCCGCCCGGAGCCGAAATTCGCGCCGGAGCGCAAAGTGACGATGGAGCCGAAGTTCAGCCTCGTGTCGGAGCCGCAAGCAGCTGCGCCCCCGGTCGACACCGCGGTACGCGTGACTGCGAGCGACGGTCTCAACCGGCCGAAGAGATCGGCCGCCGGCAAATGGCTGCGCGGTGCGTTCCTGACCTTCCTGTTTGCGGGCGGCAGCGCCGCTGCCACCGTCGCCTGGGAGAAGCACGGAGATACCGCGACCAGGATGCTTGCCGAATGGACACCGGCGCTGGCGTCGCTGCTGCCTTCGGCGTCGCAGACCGCACCGGTCGCAGCCGCGCAGGCGGCGTCGCCCGTCGCCCAGGATCAAACCGCCGACCAAACTGCAACACCGCCCGCAGCACCGGTTGCCACTCCCGCTGATGCACCTGCACCTGCCGCGACACAGGCCGAGGCGGCGCCGTCGGTGGAATCGATGACGCGTGACATGGCCGCGATGGCGCAGCAGATCGAGCAGCTCAAGGCCAACATCGCCGAGTTGAAGACTGGTCAGGAACAGATGGTGCGCGAGATGGCGAAGCTGCCGGCGCCAAAGCCGGTTGCCGAGGCGCGACCGGTCAATCCGCCCGCGCGCGCGTCGGCGCTGCCGCAGCGCGCTCCGGCACCGGTTCGCAAACCCAAACCGGTCGTGTCGCATACTTACATGCCGGCCTATACGCCTCCGCCGCCGCCGTCACAGGCTGCCGCGCTCCCGCCGCCGCCACCACCGGTCGCAACGACACAAGCCGTCGCCGATGATGACGGACCTGTCGTGCGTCCGCCGATGCCGCTGCGCTAGGATTGCATCAAGCGAATGCTGTCCGACTCGATGCGATGATGTGAGTCCGTGCGACTACGGTGATGCGCCGCTATTCGCCCAAGAGAAAAGGCCGTCGGGATCTATGCCGCCGGCCTTCTCTTGCAGCTGCCGGTTCGCGGAGCCCGGTTCTGCTGCAATTCCATGCCTCATGATCAGGCCGACATATTTAATAAAACCTTAATGAACGCGAACGTTGCACATCATTTCTGCGCCATAAGCGCAGAGATTGCGCGCTCCGTTCATCGGATAGATATCGACTCAGTGGTAAGATCCATCATGTTTTGAAGACTTCCGTCGAAGGCTTCGTTTAGAGATTTGGATCGTCACACCGGGGAATTCGGATGCCATACTACTCCTTCGATCTCGTGGTCGGTGAAGAGTTCAAGAACCAGGGTGGAATCATCCTCGAAGATATCGAGGTCGCCTCCGATCGCGCCGTTCAACTGGCCAGCGAGCTGTCGCAGGTGAAGCCCGAATTGCAGCGAACGGGTTGCGCGGTGCGCGTCACCGATCGCGATCACAACGAGGTCTATCGCACGCCACTCGATCCCGTGCCGGCCTGGCGGCGATAACTAATCGTCCAGCACCGGCGCCTCGAACCAGTTCGTCAGCGACAATCCACCATCAACGACGAACGCCGCGCCGGTCACGTAACCTGAGAGCTTGTTCGACAGCACGGTGAGCGCGACTGGCACGAGGTCGTTGGCCTCGCCGAGACGCCCGAGCGGAATGTGTTTCGCCAGCGAGGCATGCGCGACAAAGCCGCCGGCCGCGATCGCACCCGGGACCAGCGCGTTGACGCGGATGCCGTGACGGCCAAAGCTCTTCGCAAGCTCCTTCACCAGCATCGTCATCCCCGCCTTCGCCGTCGAATAATGCGGCAGGTTGCGCGGCGTGCCCGCATGCAACGAAGTAAGAAACAGGAACGAGCCCGATCGTTTCGCCGCGATCAACCGTTTTGCGATCTCCCGCGCCAGATGAAAGCCGGCCTCGAGATTGACGGCGTGCATCTCCCGCCAGGTCTTGCGATCGACCGCGAGTGCGTGATCGCCCTCGCGCCGCGGCGGAGAGGCGCTGTGCACGAAATGCGTGACCTCGCCCAGCGCTGCGTCGGCGGCTGCAAGCAGCTCGTCGCACGCCTCCGGTTTGGCGAGATCGCCGACCCAGGGCAGCGCGAGGTCTGGCGTCTCGCTCGCGCCGATGGCGGCCTTCACCCGCTCGGCACCCACATCGGCAAACAGCGTCCGAACGCCCTCGCCGACCAGACCCAGCGCGACCGCGCGGCCGATGCCGTTGCCGGCACCGGTGACGAGCGCCCTGTCGCGTGCGGGATCGAACGGCGTGCTGAACAGGCTCATGACGTTCTCCGGGACCTACGAATGGCTCAATCTAGCGCGTCGCGCCAACACGCGACAATCGGGCCGGCAACCATTGCGGAGCGGCCCGCCGGGCGCTAGCCTCCCCAAAAACGAGGAGGACCCAAGGATGCGCTACCCCTTGCTGATGGCAGGCCTGTTGCTGATCGCAGCCCCCGCCCAGGCGGCTGACGACCACACGCGCTCGACTTACGTGACGATGGTCTTGCAGGCTTTTGCCGCCAAGGTCGAATGCCCGAACACGGATGTCGCCTATCAGGATCTGGTGCAGAAGGCGCAGCAGATGCAGCTTCCCGACGGCACCACCGAGCAGGTGCGCAAGGCGATTGCCTGGATGCACACCGGCGGCAAGATGGGAGAGAAGCAGGCCGACGACATCATGGCGGAGGTCGCGGTCGCGACCCAGGCGACAGATCTCGACCAGCGCCGGCTCGGCATGACCAATTGGTGCGAGAAGCAGAAGACCAGCCTCGCCGGTCTGATCCGCAGCAAGGGTGGCTAGACCTTTCTCGCCGTTAAGGACGCTATGACGGAACCGACGCCCCGGCCCATAATCGTCACATTCCTGGCGAGCATGCGGGGCGTCTTCAATCCGGAGAATCCCATGCGGATCACTCATCTCGTCTTCGCCGGAGCGCTCGTGGCGAGTACCGCGCTGACCGCGTCAGTGCTGGCGAAGAATGCCGATACCCAGAAGGGCGAGGACAAGGCGACCTCGTCATCTTGCAGTGCCTATCAGCAGGCGCCGGACGGATCGTGGGAGCAGCTCTCCTGCAAGGAGACCGGCGAGCGTGCGCAGCCGCAGACCCAGCACAAGCCGGTGACGCAAGGCGCCGATCACGGCGAGCGCTGATCAGAACTGGGCGGGAACCGGCCGGCGCCCGCTGGGTTGAGCCCGGCAGCTTGCCGCGGTGCAGAGGCCGGTTAGAATGCCGTGGGCAGGGCTGATGAGCAGCCCTCTGGAAACGCCAACCCCGCGAGCGCTTGTGGATTCGACCGAGTTTGAGGACCTGCAATGCCGCCTGAAGGCGCTTGAGGAGGAAAACGCACGCCTTAAGGCGCAGGGAATCTCTGTCGTCAGCGAGCGGCAAAAGGCGGAGTCCGCGCTTGCCGAAAGCGAGCAGCGTTACCGGACGCTGTTCAACTCGATCGACGAAGGCTTTTGCATCATCGAGTTTTTCGACGGCCCGCACGGCCCGCTCAGCGACTACGTTCATGTCGAGGCCAATCCCGCCTACACCCAGCATGCCGGCATTCCCAATGTGGTCGGCCAGAAGGTCCGCGAGATGGTGCCGGCCGAGGCCGACGGCTGGGTGGAGCTCTATGGCGGCGTCCTGCGTACCGGCGTTCCGATCCGGTTCGAGCGCGAGCTGGTTGCGACCGGCCGCCACCTCGAGCTCGCCGCCTTCCGGGTCGAGCCGGCAAACCGCAAGCAGGTCGCCGTGCTGTTCCAGGACATCACGCCGCGCAAGCGCGCCGAGCAGGAGCTACAACGCCTGAACGAGACGCTGGAAGCGCGCGTGGTCACGGCAATGGCCGAGCGCAACGTATTCGCCGACCTCGTCGAAGGCACCGACGCTTTCGTGCAGGTCGTCGATCCGAACTTCCGCTGGCTTGCCATCAACGGCGCGTCGGCACGGGAATTCCACCGCATCTTCGGCGTCATGCCGAAGGTTGGCGACAATATGCTGGAGGTGCTGAAGGACCAGCCGGAGCATCTCGATGCCATCCGCACCGTGTGGTCGCGGGCGCTTGCCGGCGAAGCCTTCGTCGAGATCGCCGAGTTTGGCGAGCCCGGGCGCGCCCGCCGCTTCTACGAGATGCGGTTCAACTGCCTCCGTGACGGCAATGGCCAGCTGCTCGGCGCCTACCAATATTCCTACGACGTGACCGAACGCCTGAAGGAGCAGGAGCGCCTGCGCCAGGCCGAGGAGGCGTTGCGGCAATCGCAGAAGATGGAAGCAGTCGGCCAGCTCACCGGCGGCATCGCGCACGACTTCAACAATCTGCTGACCGGCATCACCGGCTCGCTGGAGCTGTTGCAGACCCGGCTCGGCCAGGGCCGCGTCAAGGAGATCGACCGCTATGTGAACGCGGCGCAAGGCGCGGCCCGGCGTGCCGCGGCCCTCACCCATCGCCTGCTCGCCTTCTCGCGACGGCAGACGCTCGATCCGCGGCCCACTGATCTCAACCGGCTGGTGATGGGCATGGAGGAATTGATCCGCCGCACCGTCGGCCCGGAGATCGCGCTGGAGGTCGTCACCTCAGGCGGATTGTGGGCAACGCTTATCGATGCCTCGCAGCTCGAAAACGCGCTGCTCAATCTCTGCATCAATGCCCGTGACGCCATGCCTGCGGGCGGCCGCATCACCATCGAGACTGCCAACCGCTGGCTCGATGAGCATGGCGCCGGCGAACGCGATCTCGAACCCGGTCAGTATGTCTCGCTTTGCGTCACCGACACCGGCATCGGCATGACGGCCGACGTGATCGAGCGCGCCTTCGATCCGTTCTTCACCACCAAGCCCATGGGTCAGGGCACCGGCCTTGGCCTGTCGATGGTCTATGGCTTCGTACGCCAGTCCGGCGGACAGGTGCGCATCTATTCGGAGGTGGGCCAGGGCACCACCATGTGCCTCTATCTGCCGCGCCATTACGGCAAGGAAGCCGAGAAGCCCTCGGCGCTCGCCAGCAAGACCACGATGCGCTCGCAGGCGAGCCACACCATCCTGATCGTCGACGACGAGCCGTCGATCCGGATGCTGCTGACGGACGCGCTGGAAGAGATCGGCTTCGACGTCATCGAGGCGCATGACGGTCCGACCGGGCTCAAGATCCTGCAATCGGACGCCAGCATCGACCTGCTCGTCACCGATGTCGGTCTGCCCGGCGGCATGAATGGCCGCCAGCTCGCGGACGCCGCGCGCGCGACCAAGCCGGCGCTGAAAGTGCTGTTCATTACCGGCTATGCCGAGAATGCGATCATCGGCAACGGCCAGCTCGCGCCTGATACGCAGGTGCTGACCAAGCCGTTCGTCGTCGAGGCGCTGGCAAGCCGCGTGCTCGATATGATCAAGGATGGAACCGGACCGGGCTGACGGATCCGGTTCCAGCGCGTCAGCTAAGGGCCGGTCCGCGCATGATCTTCATGGCATCGGCGATGTGACGCCACTCCTTGGCCTCTTCGGCATCGCCGCGCCCCTCGCAGGCCTGGGCCTGCTCCGCGGCCTTGGCGATCGCCGCGAAACCATGCTGTTCCAGCATCTGCCGGGCGACGGTATGAACCTGGACCTCGGACATCATGGGCGCTTCTCCCTGATTTGACGATCCCGCGGCGCATCGTTCGCGCGCTAGGCGGGTCTCTGACAACGATCACACCACGCGCCCCGTTCCGCATACGCACAAAACAAAGGCGGCCCGCTATGCCCAGCGGACCGCCTTCATCCACCCCAAAGTCTGCGGCCGCGTCCCCTACGCGACCGCCGCCTTCTTGCGCTCGAAGTCGTTGGGCACCTCGATATCGACCTCCAGCGTCGATACCTCGTCGCCGCGCTCGAGCCGCACGATCACCTTGGTCGGATCCAGCATGACGTGCTTGGAGACCACGGCGAGAATTTCCTCACGCAGCACACCGAGCAGGTCGGGCTGGCCGCGCATTCCGCGTTCATGGGCCAGCAGGATCTGCAACCGTTCGCGAGCGACGGGTGCGGACGCCTTGTTGCCGCGGAGAAGCCGGAGCAGACCCATGCTCATGCAGCCCTCCGTCGCAGCAGACGATCCATGAAGCCCTTGCGTTCCGTCGGCACCTGCATCGGCACAGTGTCGCCGCAGAGCCGCCGCGCCGCGTCGATATAAGCCCGCGCCGGGGCGCCTTCGGCGTTCGACAACGTCACCGGCGTGCCGACATTGGAGGCCTTCAGCACGTCCTGGCTCTCGGGGATGATGCCGAGCAAGGGCGTTGCGAGGATTTCGAGGATGTCGTCGATGGTCAGCATTTCGCCCCGCGCGGCGCGCGACGGATCGTAGCGGGTGATGAGAATGTGCTTCTCGACGCGCTCGCCCTTTTCGGCCCGAACGGTCTTGGAATCGAGCATGCCGATGATGCGGTCGGAATCGCGCACCGAAGAGACTTCCGGATTGGTGACGATCACGGCCTCGTCCGCAAAGCGCATCGCCATGGAGGCGCCGCGCTCGATGCCGGCCGGGCTGTCGCAGATCACCCAGTCGAAGCGGCTGCGCAGGTCGTCGATGACCTTGCCGACGCCCTCTTCGGTCAGCGCGTCCTTGTCGCGGGTTTGCGAGGCCGGCAACAGCCAGAGATTCTCCAGACGCTTGTCCTTGATCAGCGCCTGCGGGAGTTTCGCGACCCCCTGCACCACGTTGATGAGGTCGAACACGACGCGGCGTTCGGCGCCCATCACGAGGTCGAGGTTGCGCAAACCGACGTCGAAATCGACGACAACGACCTTGTCGCCGCGCTGCGCGAGCGCAGCTCCCAGCGCGGCGGTCGTGGTCGTCTTGCCGACACCGCCCTTGCCTGATGTCACGACCAGTACCTTGGCCATCTCAAATATCTCCTTCTGGTCAGTTCAGCGCAGTAATTCGCATGGTATTGCCCTGCAGCCAGGCCTGGGCCGGCTTGCCGCGCAGGGCCTCGTCGATGTCGTCGGCAGTCTGATAAAATCCATCGATTGCAAGCAGTTCGGCCTCGATCTTCTGGCAATAAATGCGCGCGCTCGTGTGACCGTTCACGCCCGCCATGGCGCGGCCGCGGAGCGCGCCGTAGATGTGAATGGACCCGCCGGCGACGACTTCCGCGCCTGAGCCGACCGAGCCCAGAATGGTGACATCGCCTTCGGGGAAGATCACGGTCTGGCCGGAGCGCACGGGGCTGTCGAGCAGCAGGGAGGTCGGCTTGGCCTCGACCTTGGCCTCGGGCTTCTTGGGTGCGGTCGGTTCGATCACGCAGCTGCGCCCGCCCGAGAGCAGTGGCGGCATCGACGGCGTCAGCCGCGCCTCCTCCACGCCCTCGATGCCGAGCACGCGGATGTTGCGGTCCTGGAGGCTGGTAAGGAGATGGCCGATACCGGACTGGCTGAGATCGACCGAGGACAGATCGACCACCACGGGCCGGCCAGCAAAGAAGCCCGGCGAGCGCGCGATGGTGGTGTCGATCTCCTGGAGCCAGTCCTGGATCGGAACCGTCGGCACAAAGACGAAGGCCACATAGGAGCGCCCGCGCAAGCGCACCATCTGGCGTTGAGGTTTTGCTAGGGCCTCCATGGCGGCCGACTCGTTCCCTGTTATTGAATGGTTAACGATGCCGCCGATATGGTTAATGGCCGGTTAATTTCTCCGTGGGGTACGCGGGGAGTTCGCCGGCGGGGCCGCTCTCGTGCCCGGCCCTGGCGATGTGGGGGCGCCGCCATTTCCCCATCGTCCTTGCGAGCGCAGCGAAGCGATCCAGACTGCCGCGGCGGGACGATTCCGGATTGCTTCGCTACGCTCGCAATGACGGGAGAGAGAGGAGCAGCCCCCCCTACTTCTTCACCTTGCTCGCATCCATCTTGATGTTGGGATCGAGCATCTTGGTCGTGAACGCGGTGGTCACGTCGAACGGCTTCTCCATGCCGAGGTACGTCTGGACCAGCTCGTAGTCCTTCTTCATCCGCTCGCCATCGATCCAGCCGAGACCCTTGGTCGTCGTGAACTCGTCGGTCATCAGGTATTTGATGCGCTCCCACTGGCGCTCCTGGTTCGCCTTGTCGAGGCCGGAGACCTGGTCGAGCAGCGCCTTCAGGCACGGCTCGACATCGGCGACGCAGGCCGCAAAGGCCTTCTGCGAAATGCGCACGAACTCTTCGGCGATCTTCGGATTCTTCTGCAGATAGGCGCCGTTGACGATCAGCGAATTGCCGTAGGGATTGAGGCCGATGTCCTTCCAGTTGACGTAGCCGAGGTCCTGCCCGAACTCGATCACCTTGAGATCGTGCTCGTTGTAGAAGTCGCTGATGATGTCGACGGTGTGGCTCTTGAGGCCTGCGATCTTCGCGGTCGGGCCGATATTGACGAAGCTGACCGAGTCGGGCGCAATCCCCGCGGCCTTGGCGAAGGCCGGCCACATCACGCGCGAGGCATCGCCCGGCGGATTGCCGATCTTGTGGTTCGGGAAGTCCTTCACGCCGTTCACGCCGTAGCTTTTCAGCCAATAGAACGTCTGGCCGGTATTGGCGTAGATGCTCATGAGCGCGACGTCGTCGGCGCCCTTGCTCTTGGCGACCAGCATGGTGGCGAGATCGGCGATGCCGAAGGGGGAGCCGCCGGAGCCGACCTTGGCCGCGGAGACGCCGGAGCCCTTGCCGACCTCGATGGTGAGGTCGATGCCGGCCTTCTCGTACCAGCCCTGCGCCTTGGCGTAATAGAACGGCGAATGGTCGGCGGTCGGCGTCCAGTTCAGGATCAGATTGACCGCCTCGCCCGCGCTGGCCGGCACCGCCGGCAGACCGAGCACCAGCGCCACAACAGCCGCCTGTAAACGCTTCATCGCATCTCTCCCTGTGCCAGCCCCCGGCTTGTCGCTCTCGCCGTGTGAGGATACCAATGCAACAAGGCCGCCCTCAACTTGTCAACTGTTTGGTTGGAAATGCCCGCAAAACGTTCAGGTGACACCGTGCCGCAGCGCCGCGACCCCGTCGCCACCCGCAACAAGCTGCTCACCGCGGCGCGCCTGGAATTCGCCAAGCACGGTTTCGCCGGCGGCCGCGTCGACGAGATTGCGGAGCGGGCCGGCGTCAACAAGCAGCTCGTCTATCATTACTTCGGCGACAAGGACGCGCTGTATCTTGCCGTGCTCGAATGGGTTTATGCCGACATCCGCGAGCAGGAGCGCCAGCTCAATCTCGAAGGCCTGCCGCCGGAAAAGGCGATCCGGAAGCTGATCGAGGCCTCATTCGATTACCTCGCCACCAACCCTGATTTCATCGTCCTCCTGAACGACGAGAACCGCGGCGGCGCCCGCCACGTCCGCGGCTCGACGCGGCTCGAGGCGATGCACTCGCCGCTGATCCGGAGCGTGTCCCACATCCTGCACGAGGGCGTCCGCGCCGGTGTGTTCCGGAAAGGGATCGATCCGATTCAACTCTATATCTCCATCGCCGGCCTCAGCTATTTCTACCTGTCCAACACGCCGACGCTGTCGGCGATCTTCGGCAAGGACCTGTCGAGCCGGGCCGCAAGGCGCTCCCGCCGACGGCACGTCGCCGATCTCGTGCTGCATTCGCTCCGGCCTTAATCAACCAACTGGTTGAAACCCCCCGCAAGGCCGGTTAGGCTGACGACCGGCAGCAGGGTGGCTGCCGGCAACAGGGAGCAACCCGTGACGGGAGACGCAGCCCGCACCTCGCGCAACTTTGCGATCATCCTGATTGCGCACCTCGCCGTGCTCGTGCTGTGGCAGGTCGCGGTCGACGCCTTCCATGTGCCGAAATTCATCCTGCCCTCCCCGCTGGCGACCATTCAGACGCTGGGAACCGCAAGCTATTCCTGGGGCGCCAACACGCTGGTCACCGCCGTCGAGATCCTTGGCGGCTTCGCGCTCGGCGCGGTCGTCGGCGTCGCGCTCGCCGTGATCTTCAGCTGGGCGCCGCTCGTGAGCCTCGTGCTGCTGCCGCTGTTCGTGACGATGAACATGATCCCGAAGGTCGCACTCGGCCCGCTCTTCATCGTCTGGTTCTCCTACGGCATCGTGCCGAACATCCTGATCGCCTTCAGCATCTGCTTCTTCCCGATCCTGCTCACCACCGCGCGCGGCTTGCGCGAGGTCGAGCCCGATCTGCTCGACCTCGTCAAATCGCTGCGCGGCTCGCGCTGGACGCTGTTCCGCAAGATCCAGTTGCCGGGATCGCTGCCTTACGTGTTCTCCGGCATGAAGGTCGGCGCCATCCTCGCGGTCGCCGGCGCCATCGTCGGCGAGTTCATCGCCTCCGAGCGCGGGCTCGGCTACCTCATGATCCAGGTGCAATCCTCGCTCGACACGCCCGCGATGGTGATGGCGGTGGTCTTGCTGACATTGCTCGGCGTCGCGCTCTACGGCCTGGTGCTCGTCCTCGAACGCATGTTCGTGGTCGGCGACGCCAGACAGAACTAGAACGGCAGAACTAACGAAGGACCGCCCCATGCTGCTCACCCGCCAGACACTGCCGAAGACCATCCCCGATATCGCGGCGCTTGACGATCTGCTGTGCCGGCCGACCCAGGCGCTGATCGACGATCTCGCCAAGGTCGAGGGCGACATCATGATCTTGGGTGTCGGCGGCAAGATGGGCCCGACGCTGGCAGGGCTGGCGAAGGCCGCCGCGCCGGATCGCCGCGTCGTCGGCGTGGCGCGCTTCAGCGAAGCCGGCGTGAAGGAGTGGCTGCATGCGCGCGGCGTCGAGACCATCAATTGCGATTTGATGGACGAGAAAGCCATCCAGGCGCTGCCGAAAGCACCCAACATCATCTTCATGGCCGGCCGCAAGTTCGGCGCCGAGGGTGACCTGTCGCTGACCTGGGCGATGAACGCGCATGTCCCGGCGCTGGTCGCGCAAGCCTTCCCGTCGTCGCGCATCGTCGCGTTTTCGACCGGCTGCATCTATCCATTCGTGCCCGTCGACGGCAAAGGCTCGACCGAGGACATGGCACCGAACCCGCCGGGCGAGTACGCCCAGTCCTGCGTCGGCCGCGAGCGCATGTTCGAGCACTTTTCGCGCAGGTTCTCGACACCGGGGCGACTGTTCCGCCTCAACTACGCCATCGACATGCGCTATGGCGTGCTGCACGACATCGCGACGAAAGTGCTGACGGGCACACCGATCGACGTCAGCCTTGGGCACGTCAATTTCATCTGGCAGGGCGATGCCTCCGCGCAGGCGCTGCGATGCCTGGCGCATTGCACCGCGCCGACCTCGCCGATCAATGTCAGCGGCCACGAGATTCTTGCAGTGCGCGATCTCGCCGCGAAATTCGGCGCCCGCTTCGGTCGCGCGCCGGTGCTATCAGGCAAGGAAGAGCCGACGGCGTGGCTGACCGACACGTCGAAGTCCGTCGAGCTGTTCGGCCAGCCGGTCGTCGATACCGAACAGCTGATCGCCTGGACTGCAGACTGGGTTTCCCGCTCCATGCCGAGCCTCGGCAAGCCCACCAAATACGAGGTGCGCGATGGACGCTACTGACGGGCCGGCCGTCATCAAGCTCGGCGTCGAGGACGCGATGGCCGGGCTCGTGCTCTCGACGGAGGCGCGCTGGAACCAGACCGAGGACGACTGGCGCGTTTTCCTGCACGACGGAATCGTGTTCGGGATCCGCGACGGCATGCGGCTGGTCGCCACCGCGGCGCTGCTGCCCTATTCCGGCAACAACGCCTGGATCAGCATGGTGCTGGTCTCAGGCACCCACCGCCGCCGCGGCCTGGCCACACGCCTCGTCGATGCCTGTCTGGAGACGGCACGCACGAACGGCTTGACGAGCTGGCTCGATGCCACGCCCGATGGCGCCGCCGTCTATGGTCCGCTCGGCTTTGCGCCGGTGCTGCAATTGCGCCGGCTCAGGCTGGTGAATTCAGACCGCGCGTCGGCGCAGGCGCCGGCGGCCGCGACGCTCGATTCCCTTTGTACGCGGGACCGTCGCGCCAACGGCTTCGACCGTACGACCCTGCTCTCAAAATTCGCGCAGCGCTCCGGCTCGCGCATCGTCTCCGCGAACGGTGCCATCGCGCTGGTCCGTGAGGGTCGAACCGCCCGCCACATCGGCCCGCTGCTTGCAGATAACGCTGCCGCCGCGCTCGCCCTGGTCAACGCGATCGCGCAATCGGAAGGCAGCCCGCTCCTGCTCGACGCCGTTGCCTCGCAAACTGCGTTCCTGGAAGGATTGACCGCCTCGGGCTGGACCATCGAACGGCCGTTCCAGCGCATGCGGTTCGGCTCCGCCACCGCCACGGGCGAGGAAGTGCCATTTGCCGTCGCCGGCCCTGAATTCGGATAGGACATCATGCACCACAGCCAGATCAACGCCGACATCCGCAAGCTGATCGCCGAGGGCACCGTGATGCCGGCGCATCCCCTCGCGCTCACCGCCGAGCGCCAGCTCGACAAGCAGCACCAGCGCGCGCTGACGCGCTATTACATCGACGCCGGCTCTGGCGGCCTCGCCGTCGGCGTCCACACCACGCAGTTCGCGATCCGCGACGTCGGCCTGTATCGCCCCGTGCTCGAGCTCGCCGCCGAGACCGCAGCGAACTGGACCAGGCGGCCGCTGGCGATGGTTGCCGGCCTTGCCGGCCCGACGAAGCAGGCAGTCGCCGAGGCCCGCACCGCGCGCGACATCGGCTATCACGCCGGCCTGCTCAGCCTCGCCGCGATGAAGAGCGCCTCCGAGGACGAGATCATCGTGCATTGCTCGGCGGTCGCGGCCGAAATTCCGCTGGTCGGTTTCTACCTTCAGCCGGCCGTCGGCGGCGTGATCCTGTCCAGCCGCTTCTGGCAGCGCTTTGCCTCGATCGACAATGTGATCGCGATCAAGATCGCGCCATTCAACCGCTATCGCACGCTCGACGTGCTGCGCGGTGTCACCGCCGCCGGCGCGCTCGACCGCGTCGCGCTCTACACCGGCAATGACGACCACATCCTGCTCGACCTGATGCTGCCGTTCGACCTGCGCGACAAGGGTGTCACCACGCGCACCTATTTCAAGGGCGGCCTGCTCGGCCACTGGTCGGTCTGGACCGCAAGCGCCATCAAGCAGTTCGAGCGTTGCAAGGCGGCGCGGCACAAGGACAGCGTGCCGGCCGATCTGCTCGCGCTCGATGCCCGCGTCACCGACTGCAACAGCGCCTTCTTCGACGTCGCCAACAATTTCCACGGCTGCATCGCCGGCTGCCACGAGATCCTGCGGCGCCAGGGCCTGATGAAAGGCCTGTGGTGCCTCGATCCGAACGAAGGTCTCAGCCCCGGCCAGAAGGACGAAATCGACCGCGTCACGCGCGAGCACGCCGACCTCAGCGACGATACATTCGTGGTGGCCAATCTGGATAAATGGCTGGCATGAGCTCAAAACCCTTCATCAGCCTGCAAGGCGTCCGGAAAGTCTATCGTAGCGGCGGCGCAGAGTTTCTGGCGGTGTCCGACGTCACGATGGACGTGCAGGAAGGTGAGCTGGTCTCGCTGGTCGGCCCGTCCGGCTGCGGCAAGACCACGGTGATGAAGATTCTGGCCGGCCTGCACGGTGCCGATGGCGGCACTGTGAAGATCGGCAACGCCGAAAGCCCGTTCGATCCGAGCCGCGACATCGGCATGGTATTCCAGCAGGCCCTGCTGTTGAAGTGGCGCACCATCCTGGACAATGTGCTGCTGCCGGCCGAGATCGTGGGACTGCCGATGAAAGCCGCGCGCGAGCGAGCCCATGACCTGCTCAA
Source organism: Bradyrhizobium manausense (assembly GCF_018131105.1). NCBI lineage: Bacteria > Pseudomonadati > Pseudomonadota > Alphaproteobacteria > Hyphomicrobiales > Nitrobacteraceae > Bradyrhizobium > Bradyrhizobium manausense. Next base: position 2,478,240 of record NZ_JAFCJI010000001.1, read on the forward strand.
TCTCGTCGGCCTCGCCGGCTACGAGCAGAAATATCCGCAACAGCTTTCCGGCGGCATGCAGCAGCGCACCGCCATCGCGCGCGCCTTTATTCACGATCCCAAGCTGATCCTGATGGACGAGCCGTTCGGCGCGCTGGATGCGCTGACGCGCGAGCAGATGAATCTGGAGATGCTGAGGATCTGGCGCGAGAGCGGCAAGACCATCATCTTCGTCACGCACTCGATCCAGGAAGCCGTGTTCTTGTCTTCACACTGTGCCGTGCTGACGGCAGGGCCGGCGAAGATGGCCGACTATTTCCCGATCGATCTCCCCTTCCCGCGCGACCTGCCGCTCAAGACCACGGACGCATTCGGCGTCTATGCACGGCGGATCTATGCGAAGCTGGGGTTGGGTGCGGCGTAAGGCGCTCTCCCGCTTGTCATTCCCGGGCGCGACGAAGTCGCGGGCCCGGAATCCATCAGGCAGCAAGACACGCGGAAAACGGACTCCGGGTTCGCGCCAAGAGGCGCGCCCCGGAATGATGACGTCCGTCAGCTCTTGTTGCGCATCTTGCTGAGCAGATAGTTGTCGTAATAATTCTCGGCGATCTGCGTGTAGAACAGCAGCTCCTTCATATACGCGTCGTGGCTGTCCTTGGTGCGCTTGAACAGATCGCTCTTGGCGGCGAGCTCGTTCAGATGCTCCTGGGTCGCGTTGTAGCAGGCTTCCATCACCGGCTGCGGGAATGCCTTCAGCTCAGCGCCGTTGGCGATCAGTCGTTTCAGCGCCGCCGGATTCACGCTGTCGTATTTCTCGAGCATCCAGGCGCCGGCCGCCGAGGCCGCCTGGTTGACGATCGCCTGGTACTGCTTCGGCAGGCTCGCCCATTTCTCGTCATTGACGATCATGTGCAGCATGGCGCCGCCTTCCCACCAGCCCGGGAAGTAATAGTACTTCGCGACCTTCTGGAAGCCGAGCTTCTCGTCGTCATAGGGACCGACGAATTCAGCGGCATCGATCGAGCCCTTCTCCAGCGCCGCGTAGACGTCGCCGCCCGCGAGCTGCTGCGGCACGATGCCGAGCCGCGCCAGCACATGGCCGCCCATGCCGGCGATGCGGAATTTGAGGCCCTTGAGGTCGTCGACCGTCTTGATCTCCTTGCGAAACCAGCCGCCCATCTGGGTGCCGGAATTGCCGCAGAGAATGGCGTGCGCCTTGAACGGCTTGAGCGCCTCGTTGGTGAGGTCGGCGCCGCCGCCGAACGCCCACCAGGATTCCTGATGCCGATGGTTCATGCCGAACGGCACGCCGGTGGAATAGGCCAGCGCCGGCTCCTTGCCGATGTAGAAATAGAGCGGCGTCTGCGCCATTTCGACCGAGGCGACGCTGACGGCATCGAGCGCCTGCAGGCCGGGGACGAGCTCGCCGGCGGCGAAGGTCTGGATCTGGAATTTGTTGTCGGTGGCGTCAGCGACGTATTTCGCAAAGGTCTGCGCCGTGCCGTAGATGGTTTCCAGCGATTTCGGGAAGCTCGAGGTCAGGCGCCATTTGATCTCGGGCGCGCTCTGCGCGATCGCAGGTGCCGCAACCAGCGTCGTCGCGCTGGCGACTGCGCCGCCTTTGAGGAATGTACGGCGTTTCATAATGAGCTCTCTCCCTTGAAATCGGGCTTGAAATGGATGGCGTAAGCCACGGTCTTCGCGGACCATTTGCCCGTTCCAGCCATGCAGTTCAAGCCATGATGAGGGAGGAGCGCCCTGCCAAATCGCCGGTGCGACGCAGCCCTATCCGTCATGGCGAGCGCAGCGAAGCAATCCAGACCGCCTCCGCGGAAAGACTCTGGATTGCTTCGCTGCGCTCGCCATGACGGAGTATGAGCGCTGGATCGGCTTACGCAGCCTCCTCGTACAGGCCCGCGATAAAGTCGCCGAACGTCGGCGTGAGCGCCAGGACATAGCCCCATTTGTCAGACATCGCTTCTGCAAGCGTCCACGGCCTGTCGTATTCAGCGACCTCGTGATCGATGAACCAGATCTGGCCGAAATGCGCCTTGTCGATCGTCATGCAGATCGGATTGCCGCCGTGATCGCTCATGATCCATAGCAGTTCGTCGACGGTAGGCCATTGCGGAGTCTCACGCGTCCGCACCAGCGAGCATTCGTCGCTTCGCAGTCCGAGCACCTCCTGGACCGCACCGGCCCAATGCCCTTGCGGCCAGTTGAACTCGGCCGAACCCTGGAAATAGCCGCCGGCGCTGGCCAGCACGAATTGACGATAGTCATCCGGCAAGCGGCACCCGTGCGTTTTCTCGAACGACGCGAGCGCAGCTTCGGTCGGCGGCTCACCGGCGGCGCTATCGACTCCGGCGATGAATTTGGCGATGTGCATGCATTCTCTCCACGGCGCGTCCAGGCGCCATGGCTTCGTCGCGGCCGCAGGGAAGCCGGTTCGAGGAGGAGAGAACTTTGCCTAGAGCAGCTTCGCGCTCACGAACAGCGCGCGCACCGCGTTGGTCGCCTGGACCGCGAGCATGGCGTTGTCGGCCGCGCCTTCAAGTGCATGGACGGCGTCGTCATGCAGCGAGCGGAATTCCATCCACTCGACCGATTTGAAATTGGTGAGGAATTGATAGGCCTGGCCGACAGTCGCGATCGCCAGCGTGTCACCGTTCAGCTTGATCTTGAACGTCGTGCGCAGCGGGGTCTCGGAGCTTGCTGGATCACTCATGGGCTGCTTCTGAACGACAACGGCTTAACGAAGGGAAAACGGCAGCCCCGCCGCAGGCAAACGTCAGACATCGACGATCAGGAATCGGTGCTGCCGCGCTGCGAGGCGGTCGTCGCACCGCTCAGGCTTGGCACCACGACCAGGCGGTTGAACTCGCCATTGTCGTAGGCCTTCATGAAGCGATCATAGTCCTTGATCGAAACGCAACCGTTGGAATCGCCGCGCGGTCCGAGCATGTAGGTGTGGGTGAGCAGGCCGACGCGGCCGAGCGCGCTCGTGCCGTCCGTCGGAGTCAAACGCAGCGCCCGCACGCCGTGGAACAGCTTTTCGCGCGGCTTCAAATCGTAGGTCGCAGGCGGGGTCGCGCCGACCATGCGCTGGTCGACATGGTCAGGGTCGTCCATCAGCGCGCCCATTCCGGAATGGGCCTCGAGCGCGACGCCGCTCGGCAGGTAAAGCGCCTTGGCCTTGATGTCATAGACCGCCGTGCGCGAATCGTAACCGAGCGCGGCGAGATCCGGCGCCTTGCCGAACAGGCCGCTGTCAGGTGTCAGCGAAGCCAGCCTGATCTTGTCGGTGAATTTCTCGAAGAAATTGCGATTGTCGACGCGGGGATTGCTCTCGGCAAAGGCCTGGCTGGAGGCGATCTGGGCGCTGAGATCCGCCTGCACGGGCCGCGAGCGCGGCATCGGGACAGCGTCGGCGCGCTGCGAGGATTTCGCAGTCTCGTCGGTCGGGGCCTGATCGTTTTCGGTCAGGGTCGAACGCCAGTCGTCGCCTTGGAGCTTTTGGGCGAGCATCGCCTTGGCATCGCGCAGCTTGAGCTGGACCGCATTCAGGGCGGAGCGCTCCATCGTCCGCAGGCCAAGCTCTCGCGCTGGCGGATTGCCCGACAGCGAAGCGAAGCGATCGTCGAACGAGGGAGAGTTGGCCGGCGGAAGTGCGGCGGTGACCAGCGGCGTCGAGTCGCCGATATCAGCGACCCACGCAGCGGCGCCAAGCGCCAGCGCGATGGCGGCCATAGACAGCAGTATCGTCTCGGCTCGCCCAATACGGCGGCGCGACAACAGCCTCTCGGCGCTTGCGCGGTCGGAAACCATTAGATCCCCAAATCGACCCCGGGGGACCCAACCCCCACCCGGAGACTCTCTATACCAGCTACCACATTGGGAGCCAAAAGTTAGGCATAATCGCGGCCGGCAAGCCTTCGGGAGGTATCCAATGACCGATCCTTTCGATCTAGAGCGCTTCCTGAGAGCCCAGGAGCCGGTTTTTCGCGCCGTTTTGGCCGAGCTGGCCCGAGGCCGGAAGCAGAGCCACTGGATGTGGTTCGTCTTCCCGCAAATCACCGGCCTCGGCTTCAGCGCCATGTCCCAACGCTACGCCATCGGCTCGCGGGCGGAGGCCATAGCCTATCTCGCCCACCCCGTCCTCGGCCCGCGACTGATCGAATGCACCCGCCTCGTCCTCGCCGTTGAAGGACAGACCATCAATTCGATCCTCGGCGCACCCGACGATGCCAAATTCCGCTCGTCGATGACGCTGTTCGGCGAGGTCGCCGACGAGCCCGCTTTCAACGAAGCGCTCGCCAAGTATTTCGCCGGCGAGCGCGATGATGCGACGCTGGATATCCTCGCGTCTCTCGATCGAACGACCAGCTGACCGCGACAACGGCCGCCCCAGCGTAAACCCGCGATTAATACGCTCCCCTTATTTTTCGGAGAATATCTTTCTCTCCCCTGCGCCAATTGCCGGAAGAATCATGAAAATCGGTACGCTGCTGACCACCGCCATCGTCTCGCTCTCGACCGTCGGCGGCGGCCTCGCCGTCTACGTTGCCGTGACGAAATACCAGACGATCGAACGGATCACCGAGGCGCAGGGCCGGCTCGCGATCGTCCGCGCCGCCAGCGACATCCCGCGCTACCTCAACCCCGAGCGCGGCTTCGCCACCAACATCCTCTACGGGCCCGCGACCGTCGACCCGGCACAGCTCGCCCAGCACGACAAGCTGCGCAAGCACACCGACGGCGCCCGCGACAAGATGAACGCCCTGCGCAAGGAGCTGCCGGGCTCGTTCGACGACGGCAACACCATCGGCAGCAACATCGACGCCATCAATTCGAAATTCACCGCGCTGCGCGAAGCCATCGACAAGGCGATCGCAGGCCCCGCGGAAGCGCGCAAGGATGCCGCAAGGAAGGTCGTCGCCGACAATGCCGTGCTCAACGCCGGCATCACCGCGCTGCTCAACGAGCAGGTGCGCCGCATGGCGATCCTGAACGGCGATGCCTACCGCCAGGCCAACAACGCCAATATCGCCATGACGCTGCGCGACATCGGCGGCCTCAATGCCAGCGTGCACAAGAACCTCGTCGGCAGCAAGAAAGTCGCGAACGACGCCGAGAAGGCCGATATCGCCCGCATGCAGGGACGTAACGATCAGATCGTGATGTCGCTGATGGAATTGCGCGGCAATCCCGCGACCCCGGCCAATGTCGGTGCCGCGCTCGAGGCGCTGAAGTCCGGCTATGTCGAGGAATTCGGCCACGAGCTCAAGCTGGTCAAGGACGGCGCCGCCAGCGGCAAGTATGAGCACGACGTCGAAACCTATTACGCGGCCTCGCAGCGCGGCTTGGGCACGGTCATCGGCGTCCGCGACGCATTTTATGACAACGCCGAGCAGATCCTCGCCGGCGCGTCCGCCGCCGCACGCACCAGCTTCACGATCGCCCTGATCGGCCTGCTCGCCGTGCTGATCGCCAGCGCCGGCCTCATCGTGATGGTCCGCCGTCGTGTCTGCGCCCCCATCGTCAGCCTGACGAGCCGGATGTCGCGGCTCGCCGATGGCGACGTGGCCGGTGATATCCCCGGCGCCGCGCGCTCCGACGAAATCGGGGCGATGGCTGCAGCCGTCCAGGTCTTCAAGGACAACATGATCCGCGCCGACAAGCTGGCGGCCGAAAAGCAGGCCGAGAACGACGGCAAGATGCGGCGCGCCCAGGCGCTCGACGAATTGACCCGCTCCTTCGAGGCCAAGGTCACCGAGCTCGTCGGCGGCCTGTCGCAGGCATCCTCCACCATGGAGAGCACCGCGCAGTCGATGACCTCGACCGCAGCCCAGACCAACAGCCAGGCCGCAGTCGTCGCGGCCGCCTCCGAGCAGACCTCGAGCAACGTGCAGACGGTCGCCAGCGCGACGGAAGAGCTGACCTCGTCGATCGCCGAGATCGGCCGTCAGGTCGCGCAATCGACCGAGATCGCGGCCCGCGCCGTCGACAACGCCCGCCGCACTGGCGACACCGCGCGTGCGCTCGCCGAGGGCGCGCAGAAGATCGGCGACGTCGTCACGCTGATCCAGAGCATTGCCGAGCAGACCAATCTCCTGGCGCTCAACGCCACCATCGAGGCCGCCCGTGCCGGCGACGCCGGCCGTGGCTTTGCGGTGGTTGCGTCCGAGGTGAAATCGCTGGCCGGCCAGACCGCCAAGGCCACCACCGAGATCTCCGAGCAGATCACGGCGATCCAGGCCGCGAGCGACGAGACCGTGAACGCGATCCGCAACGTCGCCGATGTCATCGCCGAGATCGACCAGATCGGCACCGCGATTGCGGCCGCGATCGAAGAACAGGGCTCGGCGACCAAGGAAATCGCCCGCAGCGTCCAGGAAGCCGCCCGCGGCACCCAGGAAGTCAACACCAACATTTCAGGCGTGCAGCGCGCCGCCGACGACACCGGGACCGCCGCGCAGGAGGTTCTCGGCGCCGCCGAGCAGCTCTCGACCCAGTCGCGTGACCTCGCCGGCCAGTTCGACCGCTTCCTCGGCGAAGTCAGGGCGGCTTAGGGCGATCAGCGGCGTCAGGCGGGCTTTGTCACCATCCGCCTGCGACCAACCTCGATGAAAGGCACTTCGACGAAGCGCCACATCAGCCAGGCCGCCGGCGTCGTGATCAACACCCCCGCCAGGAACAGGATCGCCGCGCGCGCAACCGGCTGCTGGTCGAACGGCAGCAGACGGGCCGCAATGGCAAGCCCGATCATGTGCAGAAGATAGAAGCTGTACGATATACGTCCGTAGTACCTGATCACATCGAGATCGAACGGCCGCAGTACGGCAAGCGTGCGCGGACCGAAGGCAGCAAGGCAGATCAGCACAGACGCGCAAAGCGTTTCGAACGCGATCGTGACCGCGGTCTGCTTCCGGATCGCGACGATGAACATGACGGCAAACGCAGCAGAGGCAACGAACGTCGCCCGGGACGGCTGCAAATTCGATTGCGATGCATCGCTGAGCACGGTCCCGCCCGATTGCATCAGCAGGCCGACGACGAAGGCGTAGAGCGGCGCAAGATTGGTGGCGCCGTCCAGCAAGTGCACATAGGGGCCCCAGAACGAGAGCCCGACGAGAACGGCGACCAGGATCCATACCGGCATCGGTCCGTGACGCCTCAGCAGCGCATGGGACATCAGGATCACCGGAACCGCGACGCACTCCACGGTCAGCGACCACATGACCCCGTTGATGTCGCTCTTGATGAGAAGCGCATTGAGGATGACGTTGAGCGGATCGAACGAAGGCGGCCCTAGGCCCATGTAGAAGCCGAAGCTCTGATGAGCCAACGTCAACAGCAGCACCGTCGCGATTGCGGCCGGCAGCAGCCTGAACAGCCGGTGACGAACGAAGGTGAAAGTATCAGGATCCCGATCGAGCGACCGGGCGAGCAGGAATCCGCTGAGCACGAAGAAGACGACGACCGGCGCCATTCCGGTAGCAATGGTCTCCCACGACATCGCGCAGGCATGGAACGCGACCACTGACAGGGCCGCATATCCACGCATCGCCTCAAGTCGCGGCAGAAATGCCGAATTTCGATACAATTCCATCAGGCTGAACGATTAGCCCAGCCGATCATTCCCGGCAACCGCGGCCGGCCCCGCCACGCGCTCAGTAAGGTGGCGCCTTGCGGGCGCGTTGCGCCTTCGCCGCCTCGATCCACCAGAGGAGATCATCGGCGAAGCGCGGGAACGACCGTTCCAGCGCCTTGCCGCCCTCGCCGATCGGCTGGCTTTCGGCCGACAGCGTCTGCGCGATCGGGCCGACACCGATCGTGCTCGAGATCACCACCATGCCCACTTCCGACAGTGTGCCGTGCCAGGCGGTCGAGGCGCGCGCGCCGGACAGGCGGCCGGCGGAATAGCTCACGATCGCGGCCGGTCGCCAGAACCACTCCTCGAGGAAATGGTCGGTAAGGTTCTTCAAGCCCGGCTGAATGCCCCAATTATATTCGCCTGTGACGAAGACAAAACCGTCGGCGCCGCGGATCTGGCCGGCGAGCTTCTCCAGCGCCTCGGGCGCCGTACCCTTGGGATACTCCTTGTACATGCGGTCGAGCATCGGCAGGCCGATCGCCTTGGCGTCGATGAACTCGACCTCCTCGCCGCGGCCGCGCAGGCGATCGATGACGAAATTCGCAAGACGAATGCCCATGCGGTCGGAACGATAGGAACCGTAGAGGACGAGGATGCGGTTGCTCATGGCGGCAGGCTAGCACGAAACGGCGCGCCGGGGCCCCAGCCGATCTGCCGCGCTATCGATTTCGCCCGAATTCCAGCGTCTGCGAGGGCGTCTCGCCGAACTGGTCGCGATAGCTTCGCGAGAAGTCGGACAGATGCCAGAAACCGAAGGCGAGCGCGACGGCCTTGACGCTCTCGGCGCCGGCGAGCAGCCGCTGGCGCACCAGCCAGAGCCGGTGCAGGCGCAGGTAACGATGCAGGCTCATGCCGCGATAGCGGCGAACGACGTCGTGCAAGGTTCGGACGGACAGGCCGAGCTTGCGCGCGACCTCCTCGCTGTAGATCGGCTGGGCGAGATCGTCGGACAGCAGCGCGCGAATGTCCTGGAAAATCCTGAAATTGCGCTCGTCGTTGGGACGCAAGGTCCAGCGCGCGGGGACCACGTTGTCGAACGCCTGGTCGACGGCCCCGAGCAGAGATTCCTTCATGGCCGCAGCCTTCAGGCTCATCGATGCCGTGTCGGCCGGTTCCGAGGCGGCAGCCATCACCTCCCGGACCACACTTCGCAGCCGGTTCAAACCGGCCGCGGTCGTTTCGAATATCTTGAAGGTCGAGGCGGCTCCCGGCCAGCCGCGATCCGTCACCTCCGGCCTGAACACCACCGAGGCAATTTGTCGCTGCACCTCCTCGATCGTGGTGTAAGCGGCTCCGCCGCTGCCAACGACGATGACGGGACGGGCGCGCTGCGAGCCATTGAAGCGGATGGGCACGTTGAGGTCGTCCATCGTGAAGCCGATCGCCGTGCAATTCTCGACGAGCTGTGCGTCCACCACGCGAGGAAACGCGCGCGTCAAATTCACGTCGCAGCCGGGCAACGACAGGATGGTCTGCTCGGACGAAATTCTCCGTACAAGCGGCGTGAATTCGAAATTCAGGCCTCGTATGGCATTCCGAAATTCATCGGCGTCGGAGAAGCGAAATGTCTTGGGCGCCCACCCAGGCGCATCATCAATACTGTTCATGGCAATATGAAACGGCGCGTCGCAATCGATCGATGCGCGTCCGGCGACGGTGCCGGTTTCGATTCCCCCCTTTCGGCTGTCCCGCTAGACCGAAAGAATCATCCTGACCTGTCCCGACAGTTGGCGAGGGTCCCGCCCAAAGGACAAGCCGGCGCGTCAAGGCTCGCCAAATTTCGATATCGTTTCCCGCGCCTTTGGCGGTGCAGCCATACCTGAGCCGTCAGGTGTATAATCCAAATTAACGCCTTTAGCGCGCAATAGACGCTGTTCGTTAGTTCATTTTTCTGGATTTCAGGCACCTGCCATGATGGCAAATTCGCCTGCCGATATGCTTGTCGAGTTGGAAGAAGCGGTCGCAACCTGCTCGCCGGAGCGATGCGCTCGCATCCTCTCGGGCATTGTTCGCCTGATCGCATCCGGCAGCGACAAGTCGCAGGAATTGCTGGTCAATGTCGCCGATCGCGTGCTGCTTCGGTTGACGGAACGGGTCGCGCCCGCCGCACTGATCGAATTGAGCGAGGCGCTCGCGGGATTGAATGTTGCACCGCAAGATACGTTGCGCCACCTGGCATCCCATGAGGATCCGGCCATCGCGCGCCCAGTCCTGCTCAGATCGCAGGCCCTCTCGACTGTCGACCTCGTAGCGGTCGCGACCTCCTGCGGCGAAACGCATCAGCTCGCGATCTCGGCCCGTGACCGGGTCGAAGGAGCCGTGGCTGACTCGCTGCTCGCCCATGGCGCGCGCGCGGTCCACCTCGCCCTGATCAGGAATAGCGGAACCCAGTTCTCCGACGCGGCTTTCGCCTTGCTCATCGAGACATGGGCGGCGGACGACGAGATCACGAAGACGCTCGCGCTCCGGCCGGGCACCCCGGACATCGTTCTGCGCAAGCTGCTCTCCGCTTCGTCTGCGCCCAAGGTTGCTCCCAAGCCCGCGGCCAAGCCCAACGCCTCCGTCCTGCCTCCGGCTCAGGGCGCCGCAACCGGCCCGGCGCCTGTTGCGCCGAAGCCGCTGCCCTCCCCGGAGGACTATGCGGGCGCAAGACCCGAGATCGTTGCGCTCAACCGCGTCGGCAAGCTCAACGATTCCACGGTGAATCGCTTCGCGATCCGCGGCGAGACCGCCAATCTGCTCACCGCCTTGTCGGTGCTGTCAGGAACTCCGATCGAGATCGTCGAGCATGTCGTGACCGACGAGGATTGCGAGGGCCTGGTGATGGCCTGCCGGGCCTCGCGCCTGAACTGGGCGACCACGCTGGCGATCCTGAGCAACCGCGGCGGCGCGCGGCTCTCATTCGCCCAGCGCGAACGCGCGCAGCATATTTTCGAAACGGTTCTCCTGTCGACCAGCCAGTGGACGGTGCGCTGGGGGGAAATCGCAGCAGGCGCAAACACGCGCGATCCGGGACATCGCGGCACGGGCATGGGGAATAGCCGATGAAATTCGATGGCCGCAAGGACTCTCGCGTCAAAATGGACCACCGGCAACCCGTCAATCTGATGGGCTCGGACGGCACCTGGCGCCGCAGTTGCGTGCTGCTCGACGTGTCGAACACCGGTGCCAAGATCGAGGTCGAGGGCACACTCGACGTGCTGCAAGCCAAGGAGTTCTTCCTGGTGCTGTCGTCGACGGGGCTGGCCTATCGGCGCTGCGAACTGGTCTGGATCGACGGCACCATGGCCGGCGTTCACTTCATCACAGCGGACGGCAAGAGGAAGTCGGCGAACGCGAAGCCGGCTGCAGCGGAGACCAAGTAGGCAATTCAGAAGGCATCATTACGCTCGTTCAATTCTCATAAAGTCCAGGCCCACCGTGCAGAACGCGCGAACCATCATCCGCCCTGTAAACAACGATAGCAGCCCCCGAGCGGCGCAATCGGTGCGCCCCTTCGTGCATGTGCTAGCCGACTCCTCCCACAAATTGTCGAGCATCTGCGCCGCGCTCGAGCCGCAATTCGCCGTCGCGGGCGAACGGCTCGATGCGGATGCCAAGCTGTCGGAACTGCCTTTTGCCATTGTCATCCGCGCCGAGCTGCGCGACGTCGACAACATCGCGGCTATCAAGAGGCGCTCCGCGCGGCTGGCCAAGGCGACGAAGCGGATCTTCCTCGTCGATCATTCCTCCCACGCCTGCATCTCGCAAGCTTATGCACTCGGCGCGACGCTTGTCCTTCCCGGGCTGCTCAACAAGGTCAAGCTGCTGGCGGCTCTGGCTGATCCAGCCGAGCCGTCGTCGGATTCCGCTCCGGGCTCAGCGCAACCGGACGACGCCGTCGAAACCGCTGCAACGGCGATCGCATCGATGTTCTCCTCCGTCACCCTCGGCCAGCCGCTCGACGTCGACGCCACCAAGGAGGCGGGCCGCAAGATTGCCGACCGCATCACCCAGCATGGCCTGTCCGAATGGCTCACCACCGTGCGGCGGCATCACGAAGGCACGTATCAACATTGCCTGCTCGTCACCGGGGTGGCGATCGACTTCGGACTGAGCCTTGGCGTCAGGCGCGCCGATCTGGAGCGGCTGTATTCGGCAGCGATGTTCCATGACATCGGCAAGGCCCAGATTCCGCTCGCCATCCTGGACAAGCCGGCCCGCCTCGATCCCGATGAGCGCGCCATGATCGAGACGCATCCGGCGGCTGGCTACGATTTTCTGAAATCTCACGACAATATGTCTCCGGAGATCCTCGATGCCGTCCGGCATCATCATGAATATCTCGACGGGAGCGGTTATCCGGATGCGTTCTGCGGAGAGAGCATCAAGGATCTCGTCCGCATTCTCACGATCTCGGACATTTTCGCTGCGCTGATCGAGCATCGGCATTACAAGCCGACGATGCCCCGACCGGACGCCTATAATATTCTCTGCGGGATGACGGGAAAGCTGGAGAAGGCGCTGGTGACGGCCTTCAAGGAGGTCGCACTCTCGCGCTGAGCGCGCGCAAGATCAGCGAGCGGATCATGACGCCACGGGTACGTCTAGTGCGTCGCCCGGTATTTGATGCGGCGCGGGATCGAACGGCAGGCCAGCCCCTCGGCCAGCAGCTTCATATCCTCGTGCTTGCCGCTGCGGATCAGCCTGCTGAACTCTTCAGGGGCAAAAGGAAGGGTGGGATCATCATCGATCGGACGCCGCATCCGCGGACCGAAGAACCGTCGAACCAGGCTAGCCAGCCGCCGCATGTCAATTCCCTCGCGCCAGCAACAAACCCTTCAGTCCGCGTATTGTTCCTCCTGCACGGTGGAGATTGCAAGAGGCGCCAAGGAGTCCGCACGAAAAATTTCGTGAGGGAATAATCTCCTCTGGCCTTTCCCATTCACTCGGCGAAACCGACGTAGCGCACGAATTCGTCGTTGCCCTCGCGATCCGAACGAACGGCATTCGCGGCAAAGTTGTCGTCGGGATAACCCATCGCGACGCAGGTCATGATGACCTCGTCTTCGGGAATTTTCGCAACCTCACGTACGATGTCCGAGCGCATGATGCCCTGCCCGTTGATCACAGAGCCGAGCCCGCGGTCCCAGGCAGCCAGCACGATGCCGTAACAGAGTGCGCCGAGATCGAAATGACAGACCGCACCGGGATCGAGCACGCGGTCATAGGTCAGCACCAGCGAAACCGGCGCGTCGAACTGGCGAAAGCCGCGCAGCACCCAGTCCTGCCGCATCGGCTTGTCGTCGCGTGCAATCCCCATTGCGCCGAACAGCTTCTTGGCGATATCGACCTGACGGGTTCGATGCACGCCCTGGTACTCACCATGGCTGACGATGTCGCGCTTGACCTTGGCGCCGCCTACCATCTCTTCCATATTGCGGCGACGAAGCTCTTCGAGCGGGCGGCCTGTGAGCACATGGACGTGCCAGGGCTGGGTGTTCATCGACGACGGTGCGCGCTTGGCGCTGTCGATGATCGCCTCGACCACCGCGCGCGGCACCTGCTCGTTCTTGAAACCGCGCACGCTGCGGCGCGACTGGACCAGCGTTTCGAATTCCACCTCAAAGACCTCCCTGCCCGTTCATCCGCCGCCTGGCAATTGCAATGCGCGAGCGGTTGCCGATGCGGCGCACCAAATCTATGCTAGCCGACAAGCAAGACCAAGAACCCTGTGAGGACCCAGCCAATGCCCGCGCCGCTCGATCCCGTCATCGCCCAGATCATTCCGCTGCTGCCGTTGCGCGATCCCGCAACGATGACGCCACAGAGCGCCCGCGATGCCTTGCGCGCACTGGCTGACTCGCGCGCGGCCGTGCCGCCGCCGCCCGTGGATGCCGTAATGGATATCAAGGTGAAAGGCGGCGCCGGCCCGCTTAATGCCCGGGTTTACCGGGTCGGCAACGCGCCTGCACCGACCGTTGTGTTCTTCCACGGCGGTGGCTGGGTCGCAGGTGACGTCGAGACTCACGACCGGCAGGCGCGCAACCTGGCGATAGAGACCGGCGCGGTCGTGGTCTCCGTCGATTACCGCCGGCCCCCGGAGACAAGGTTTCCCGGCGCCTTCGAGGACGCTTTCGCCGCCGCCAGCGATATCTTCAACCGCGTCGCGGAATTTGGCGGCGATGCGAAACGCCTCGGTGTTGCCGGAGACAGCGCCGGCGGCAATCTCGCCGCCGCCACCGCGATCGCCTGCCGCGATGCCGGCATCAAGCTCGCCGCCCAATTGCTGGTCTATCCTGTCACCGACGTCGTGGGCTCTTACGCAGACGCACGCGAGAATGCGCGCTTTCCGTCTCGCGCCGAGAATGCGGAAGGTTACTTCCTCTCCCGTGCCGTGATGGAATGGTTCGCCGGCCATTATCTCGCCGACGTCAATTACGCTGCCGACTGGCGGGTCTCGCCACTGCGCGCCACCTCGCTCGCAGGCCTCGCGCCGGCGATCGTGACCACCGCCTGGTTTGATCCGCTGCGCGACGAAGGCGCGGCCTACGCCAAGGCGCTGGAGGCCGCCGGCGTACGCGTGAAGCATCATGAGGGCGCCGGCCTGATCCACGGCTATTTTGGCCTCGGCGACGCCTCCGAGGTCGCTCGTGCCGAGGCCAAGCGTGCGCGCGCCGATTTCAAGGCCCTGCTGACCCGCGGGGCCTGATCGCATTGCAACCGGGCGGGATTGAAGTGTCGCGTTGTCTCGTCAGTATTCTCATCGGCTTGGCGGCCGCGCTGCCGTCGGTCGCGGCTGCCCTCGCCGCGCCACAGACCGTCTATTTCCGCAGTGGCGACGGCCGCACAGCACTCACGGGCTATCTGTTCCAGCCAAGCAAAGCCGGCCCCTGGCCCGCCATCGTCATGCTGCACGGGCGCGGCGGCCCCTACTCCAGCAATGTCAATGAAGATTGCACCTTCGTCGGCGCCGGCACCGCCTCGCCCTGCAACGCGAACACCTTGTCGAAGCGCCACGCGATGTGGGGCGAGTACTGGTCGGCGCGTGGCTATCTCGCCCTGTTACCGGACAGCTTTGGCCCGCGCGGCAAGGCCTATGGCTTTGGCCGCTTCACCCATGGCGACCCTGACCGCGCCGACGTCAACGAGACCGATGTGCGCCCGCTCGACGCCGAAGGCGCGCTTGCCTTCTTGCGCGGCCGCCGCGACGTCGTCGCCGGCCAGATATATCTGCAAGGCTGGTCCAACGGCGGCAGTACCGCGCTGAACGTGATGATCCGGCAAGGCAGCCAGCAAGGCAACCAGGCGGGCTATCGCGGCGCTCTCGCGTTCTATCCGGGCTGCGGACAGACCGCGCTGCTGGCATCGACCATTTCGACAACGACGCCGATCGCGATGTTCCTCGGCGCTGATGACGAGGAGGTTTCGCCGGCGCTCTGTCAGCGCGTCGCCGATCGCTCGCGGCAGGCGGGCAGTCCGATCGACGTCACGGTCTATCCCGGCGCAACCCATGATTTCGACGAGCCATCGGCGAGCCGGCAAGCCACGCCGGGGAATCAGGCCGCCATGAATGATGCCCTCGTCAAGGCGGCAGCCCGGCTCGACCGCTGGAAAAATTGAGCCGCGTGCGGATGCGCTGCTTGATTGCGCCGCGATTCCGGGCTCCAATCTGCATGCCAATTTTTTTGGTTTAGGGAGACACCCATGATGAAGCGGATTTTCCTGGCTGCGATCGTTGCCACCTTTGCAGCGGGCTCGGCCCTTGCGGACGACACCTGCGAGAGCAAGGCCGTCGGCAAGGACGGCAAGGCGCTCGCCGGCGCCGCCAAGACCTCGTTCATGAAGAAATGCAAGGAAGACGCCTGCATGCCCAAGGCGGTCGGCTCCGACGGTAAGCCGCTCGCCGGTGCCGCCAAGAACAGTTTCATGAAGAAGTGCGAGATGGGCGCCTAAAGCGCTCCGAATTCGCAACTTTTAGCGAGCAATCGCCCTACAATCTCGTCATGCCCGGGCAGAAGCGCGTCTTCGCGCTGGATGTCCCGGGCATTCACGTTCTCGTCTCCGAATGAAGAGAGAGCTTCGCCGCCTCCCCTCGCGCGCCGAGCAGCTACTCCAGATCATCCCCGAACATTACAACCCTAGACAGAACACCTGGCCTGGCGGATCATGCAGTGCTGGGCGGATTGGGGGCACATCGACGAGGCTTCTGGGAAAGGGAGGTCGAGATGTGGCAACTTCGAACGCGTGATCACGTCATGGCGGCAATGAGCTTGCTCTTCGCACTGCTCATCGGTGTTGAAGTCGCGAATGCAAGAGGCGTCGGCCTGCCCAACGTCATGGTCCTGGCGACCGGCGGCACGATCGCCGGCACCGGGGCGAGCAGCACCACCGTGGTCGGCTACACCGCAGCCACGGTCGGCGTTGACACCCTCCTGAACGCAGTCCCCGAACTGAAAACCGTCGCCAACGTCAAGGGCGAGCAGGTTTTTCAGATCGCCAGCGAGAACATGAACAATGACTACTGGCTGAAGCTTGCGAAGCGCGTCAACACGCTTCTCGCGCAGGACGACGTGGACGGTATCGTGATCACGCACGGGACAGATACCATCGAGGAAACCAGCTATTTCCTGAATCTCGTGGTCAAGAGCAAGAAACCCGTCGTCATCGTCGGCGCGATGCGGCCGTCGACAGCGATCAGCGCGGATGGGCCGATCAACCTGTTCAATGCGGTGATCCTCGCAGGCAGCGAAGAGGCTGTCGGCAAGGGCGTGCTTGTCGCTCTCAATGATCAGATCAACGCGGCGCGCGAGGTCACCAAGAACAACACCTCGACGGCAGACACCTTCCGCACGCCGGAACTCGGCTTTCTCGGCTACATGCAGGGCAACAAGCCGTATTTCTATCGTCAATCGACCCGCCGTCACACGGCGGACTCCGAATTCGACGTGTCCAACCTCGATACACTGCCGCAAGTCGATATCGTCTACGGCTATGCCAACATGAACCGGGTCGCGGTCGACGCTTTTGTCGCCGCAGGAGCCAAGGGGATCGTGCATGCCGGTGTGGGCGACGGCAGCCTTGCCCGGCCCGCGGTCGAGCCGGCGCTCGACGAGGCCCACAAGAAGGGTGTGGCGATCGTTCGCAGCAGCCGCGTCGGCAACGGCATCGTCGCGCGCAACGGAGAAGCCAAGGACGACGAGCACGACTTCATCGTCTCGGACACGCTCAATCCGCAGAAGGCGCGCATCCTGCTGATGCTGGCGCTGACCAGGACAACCGACAGCAAGGAAATCCAGCGGATGTTCTACACCTATTAGGATGCGGCCCACTAAGGCGCAGCCACAGCCTGATCGACGCGAGCCCTGGACCAAATGGACTGGGCTTCAACGAATGGCCGACCCGAGATCTTCAAGAATTTCTCGGGCGCGCCTCATTGAGAAATCGTGCGACGCCCGATCGAAGGACGGGCCTCGCCGCATCATGTAGCCGTGGAGCACCCCGGGAAAGATGTGCACCTCGACGTTTTCCATGCGCTCCGCCAAATCGCAATAACCCTGCAGTACTTCGGCCGGTGCGCGATGGTCCTTGTCACCCCAAACGAGGCAGACCCGCTGACGAACTCCGACAAGCTCGGGAAGATAGTCATCCATCTGGGATCCGTGGCAGCAGATGCCCGCAGCATAGCCAAGTCGCTTCGGCCCGAGAATCGCGTATGGCCCGCCGTAGCAAAATCCCATGACCGCGGCCTGGCCGTTGAACTGCGGCAGTGTGTCGAGATGCCTCAAGGTATCAATCATATCGTCTTCGCCGGCTTTGATTTTCTCGAGACGCGGCTGCGCGCGCTCGGTCGCGCGCGAGTCGTTCCGAGAAAGCGGACCCGCAATCGAGCGCCAGAACAGATCCGGCGCAGCGACAATCAAGCCGTATCCCGCGAATTCGTCGGCGATGGCGAGCATGTCGGTATCCACGCCATGAATGGCGGACGCAAGCACAACGGCAGCAGCCGGCTTGTCGGATTCCGGCGCGACCAGATAGCAATCGAACACGCCGCCGCCTTTTGCGCGAACCTTGCTGAACTTTCCTCGCATATCGGATCCGACACCCTGTTTGACGCGCCGTGGCTATCATTCGACCTGATCGGGATGCGGAGTGTGGAAGCTGCGGTCATCTGAACCTTCGCCGCGCTACTCCAGCCTGATCTTCGCGAGGCTCATCACCTTGGCCCACTTCTCGGTTTCACCGGCCATGACCTTGCCGAAGTCGGCGGGCGAGCCACCCAATCCCGTAGCATCAAGACTACGAAGGCGCATCCTGAAGGCGGGATCGGCCAGCGCAGCGTTGGCTTCCATGTTGAGCCTGTCGATAATCTCGGCAGGCATCGCTCTCGGCGCGCCGATGCCGAACAACGAGCTCGCCTCATAACCGGGCACGAATTCGCCGATGGCCGGCACCTCCGGCATTGAATCCGATCGCGCTGCCGTCGTTATTCCGAGCGCCCGCAGCTTGCCGCTGCCGATGTGCCCGATGGACGTTCCCAGGTTTGCAAAGACGACCTGGACCTGACCGCCGAGCAGACCTGTGATCGCGGGCGACACACCCCGATAGGGCACATGTTGAAGATCGAGGCCGCCGGCCTCCTGCTTGAACAGTTCCGCGGCGATATGTGTGATCCCTCCCACTCCGCCCGAACCATAGGCGAGTTTCCCGGGATTGGCTTTGGCATAGGCGACGAACTCTGGAATGCTGACGGCGGGGACCGATGGATGGATCACCATCACCAGGGCGCCACGGATCAGACTGGCGACCGGCGCAATATCCCTCAGGAAATTGAAATCAAGATTTTCGTAGAGCGTCGCATTGATTGCGTTGGGGGACCCTACCAGCAGGAGGGTGTAGCCGTCGGGACGCGCATGCACGACCGCATCCGTGGCGATATTGCTTCCTGCTCCGGGCCGGTTCTCGACGATGAATGGCTGGCCGAGCCGCTCCGAAAACCATTGCGCGATGAGGCGCGCAAGGATGTCATTTGGACCGCCCGCGGCAAAGCCAACCATGATCCGAACCGGACGCGAGGGGTACGCGTCCGCACCAGCCCGGACCGACAGCAGAGGTGGCGCGGCAGCCAACGCCGCAAGTTGCATGAATTGACGACGGGAAGGCGTCATGGATTTTGCTCCGTCGAACCTGCGTCCGCGCGGGCTCTCCTCAAGGCCGAGGATAGTTGATGCCGTCATAAGCGCATAAGGCTATTGTCTGATGGTACCATCTCAGAAACGAAATGGGTGCTTTCATGCAGATGAGCGATCGCATCGGAAAACGAATGAGGCTGCAGGATCTGCATGTGCTGATGGCAGTGGTGCAGGCCGGCAGCATGGGCAAGGCAGCGCTCATGCTCAATACGACCCAGCCCAATATTTCGAGATCGATTGCGGACCTCGAGCACGCGTTCGGCGTTCGCATGTTGGATCGGCACCGACGCGGAATTGAGCCGACCGAGTCCGGTCGCGCCCTGCTCGATTGCGGCACAGCCGTTTTCGACGAACTGCGCCAGGGCGTGAAGAGCATCGAGCTTCTGGCCGACCCCACGGCCGGAGAAGTGCGGATCGGAAGCACGGCCTTTCTGGCTGCGAGCTTTGTCTCGGCTCTCATAGACCGGCTCTCCCGGCGTCATCCGCGGATCAGATTTCAGCTTGTGACCGGCTACCAGGAGACACTGCACCGCGACCTGAACGAGCGCAAAGTCGATCTATTGATCGTGCGGAGCGGCGGCCCGGTTGCCGACGAGCGGCTGCGTTTCGAGTTTCTTTTTGAAGATCGCTACGTCGTCGCCGCGGGCAGAGACAATCCATGGTCCCGGCGGCGCAACATCCGGCTCTCCGATCTGGCGGAGGAGCGTTGGATCCTGCCACCGCGGGAGAGCGTGATCGGATCAATCATCCTGCAAGCCTTTCGCGCCTGCGGATTTGAATATCCACGCGCGACGGTGGTCACTGACTCGCCCCACATGCGGGTCAGCCTGCTGGAGACAGGGCGGTTCATCACGGTTTTCCCCGCTTCCGCGTTGAAATTTCTCAACAGGGGAACTTCACTAAAAATCCTGCCCGTCGAGCTGCCGGCGGCACGTCGACCAAACGGGATCATCACCGTTAAGGATCGCGCCGTCAGCCCGGTGATACAGCTCGTCATCGACAGCGCACGCGAACTCGCAAAGCCGACGGCAAAACGAAAGTGACAAACGGTACGTCCACTTTATCGCCTATCGCGACGTATCGCGCCGCGGCACGGATTAGTCGCGATCCCGGCGAGGCGGCCGGCTCCTACTCGCGCTTGTAGCGGTAGTCAAAGGCGGCGCCGAGCGGCTTGATCAGTCCGACGGTCGGTGCCGGAAAATGGATCGGCAGGATCAGCGTGTCGGTGTCGGCGACGGACGCGAAGAACTTCCGCCGCGACACCGCCGACTGCTTTGCATCCCAATCAGGCTTCGCCGACCAGTCCGGCTCGCGGCACTGGATCTGGTGATGCATGAGATCGCCGGCGACCACTGCGCGCTGACCTTTCGAGAAAATGTTCACGCAGCAATGGCAGGGCGAATGCCCCGGCGTCGGCGTCAGCGTCACGGTATCGTCCAGCGCGTAGTCGTCGTCGACCAGCAGCGCCTGCCCTGCCTCGACGATCGGCAGGCAATTGTCGCGAAACACCGTGCCGGGCGGGTTGTTGCCCTTGGCGTTTTCGGCTTCCCAGGCCGCGTACTCGCCTATGTGAAAGACGTATTTCGCGTTCGGGAATGTCGGCACCCAGCGGCCGTCGCGCAGCGTCGTGTTCCAGCCGGTGTGATCGATGTGCAGATGCGTGCAGAAGACGTAATCGATCTGCTCGAAGCTGATGCCGAGCGCGAACAATTCATTACGCCAGCGCTCCTTGCCGGGAAAGTCGAACGGCGGCGGATGGCCCTTGTCTTCGCCGGTGCAGGTGTCGACCAGGATCGTGTAGCGCGGCGTACGCACGACAAACGTCTGATAGGTGATGACCATCAGCCCGCGCGAAGCGTCGAACACCTCCGGCTCCATCGTCGGCAGATGCTGCCTGAACACGGCGTCGTCATATCCAGGGAAAAAATCCTGCGGGCGCCGCCACGGCCCTTCCCGCTCGATCACCGAATCGATGGTGATGTCGCCGATCCGAAGCTGCTTCATCGTCGTTTCGCTCCCACTTTTTGGCGAGAGCGTAACGCGAGCCATCAACGCGTCAAGACGTGCGGCGGAATGCTAGCTCCGCAGCCCCGGCGCTTCCTGCCCGGTGCGCGCGACATATTCCGTGTAGCCGCCGCCATACTGATGGATGCCTTCAGGCGTCAGCTCGAGCACACGGTTCGACAGGGTCGCGAGGAAATGGCGGTCATGCGAGACGAACAGCATGGTGCCCTCGAAATCCGAGAGCGCATTGATCAGCATTTCCTTGGTGGCGAGGTCGAGATGGTTGGTCGGCTCGTCCAGCACCAGAAAGTTCGGCGGATCGAACAGCATTTTTGCCATCACCAGCCGCGCCTTCTCGCCGCCTGACAGCACCCGGCAGCGCTTCTCGACGTCGTCGCCGGAGAAGCCGAAGCAGCCGGCGAGCGCGCGCAGGCTTCCCTGCCCCGCGGTCGGAAACTGGTCTTCCAGCGACTGGAACACGGTGCGCTCGCCGTCGAGCAGGTCCATCGCGTGCTGGGCGAAATAGCCCATCTTGACGCTGCCGCCGACTGCCACCGTCCCCTCGTCCGGCTCGCTCGCGCCGGCGATGAGCTTGAGCAGGGTCGACTTGCCGGCGCCGTTGACGCCCATCACGCACCAGCGCTCCTTGCGGCGGATCATGAAATCCAGCCCGTCATAGATCCGCTTGGTGCCATAGCCCTTGAACACATTCTTCAGGGCGACGACGTCCTCGCCCGAGCGTGGCGCCGGCAGGAAGTCGAAGGCCACCGTCTGGCGGCGGCGCGGCGGCTCGACGCGCTCGATCTTGTCGAGCTTCTTCACCCGGCTCTGCACCTGGGCGGCATGCGAGGCGCGTGCCTTGAAGCGCTCGATGAACTTGATCTCTTTCGCCAGCATCGCCTGCTGGCGCTCGAACTGCGCCTGCTGCTGCTTTTCGTTCTGCGCACGCTGCTGCTCGTAGAATTCGTAGTCGCCGGTATAGGTCGTGAGCGAACCGGAATCGATCTCAATCACCTTGGAGATCACGCGATTGATGAACTCGCGGTCATGCGAGGTCATCAGCAGCGTGCCTTCGTAATCGTGCAGGAACTTCTCCAGCCAGATCAGGCTTTCGAGATCGAGATGGTTGCTCGGCTCGTCGAGCAGCATGACGTCGGGGCGCATTAGCAGGATGCGCGCCAGCGCCACGCGCATCTTCCAGCCGCCCGAAAGCTTGCCGACGTCGCCGTCCATCATCTCCTGGCTGAAGCCAAGGCCGGACAGCGCCTCGCGCGCGCGACCATCGAGCGCGTAGCCGTCGAGTTCCTCGAAGGCGTGCTGCACCTCGCCATAGCGCGCGATGATCTCGTCCATCTGGTCGGCCTTGTCGGGGTCCGCCATCGCGACCTCGAGCGCGTGCAACTCGGCAGCGACCTCGCTGACGGGACCTGCGCCGTTCATCACTTCGGCGACGGCGCTGCGGCCACTCATCTCGCCGACGTCCTGGTTGAAATAGCCGATGGTGATGCCGCGATCGGTCGAGACCTGCCCTTCGTCGGGCAGTTCCTCGCCGGCGATCATCCGGAACAGGGTGGTCTTTCCGGCCCCGTTCGGGCCGACGAGGCCAATCTTTTCGCCCTTGTTGAGGGCGGCGGAGGCTTCGATGAACAGGATCTGGTGGCCGGCTTGCTTGCTGACGTTGTCGAGGCGGATCATGGCTGTCTTTTGGGGGAATTTTGCGTTGCAGCGTAATAGGCCATGCCCCGGCTCAAGGGAAGCCCGGCGGGGTACGGATTCCCCGCAGAAAGGCGCCAAATGCCTGCAATCCGGCCCGCAGCTCAGGCCTTGTAGACCTCCACCGTCTGCATCATGCCCATCTCCTCATGGTTCATCATGTGGCAGTGGAGCATGAAAACGCCGGTGAAATCGAGAAAGCGCGAGCGGAACACGACCTCGCCGCCCTTGCGTTCGACGATGACGGAATCCCGCCATTCCGGCGTCGCCAGCGCCTTGCCGTTGACCGAGACCACCTGGAACGGGTTGGTATGGATATGGAAGACGTGGTCGTCATGCTCATGCGTGTTGACGATGGTCCATTCCTCGACGGCCCCCAGCTTGACCCGATGATCGATCCTGCCGGGATCGAACTTCTTGCCGTCAATAAAGAAGCCGAACTCCTGCCAATGGCCGGCGGCATCGGCTTCCGGCGCGGTCGCCGACAGCACCACCTTGCGGCGATTGGTGATCTCGCCGTCCTTGACGCTCGCCAGCGGCGGCGCCGGCAGGGCGGCCGGCAGCCTCATTTCCATCGGGGCCCCCGACACAAGGATCTGCGCCAGCGGCCCGACCGGTGACGGATGGCCCTGGTCATAAGGCGCGGCGTTGAAGGCGTAGGTGCCCGGACCGCCCGCCTTCACCAGAATGTCCGCGCGCTGGCCCGGTGCGATCAGGAGCTGCTTCAGCTTCTGCACCGCGCCGAGCTGGATGCCGTCATAGGCAATCGCATGCAAATCGTGTTTCTCGAGATCGAGCAGCATGTCGTCCTGATAGGCCGCATTGAGGATGCGCCAGCGCTGCACCTCGCCGGGCCGCATCTCGATGACCGGGCGGCGCTGGCCGTTGATCGCGAGGAAGCGCGTCGCCGTCTCCGGAAACAGCGTCTCGAAATTCTCCACCATGCCGTTGGCGTCGAAGACGACCTGGGTCAGCACCAGCAGCCGCTCGCGCGCGGAGGTGATCTCCGGCACGCCGGCGAAATCGCCCTCGACGATGAGCGCGCCAACCATGCCGCTCGACATCTGGATGTCGGCGCTGCCGTGGTGATGCGGGTGATACCAATAGGTGCCGCTGGTGTGGTCGGCCGGCAGCGCGATCTCGATGTTGTAGCTGTGGCCCGGCGCCATCGAGCGCATGACGTTGTCGGCGATCCCGCTCGGGCTCGCATGCGCGCCGTGGAAATGGAAATTGGTGTTGTTGAACTGGTGCGGATGGCTGATATCCGCGGGCAAGCCGTCGCGGTTGGGCGGCAGGTCGTTGATCAGCTTGATCCGCAGCGTCTCGCCGGGCTTCATCCGCAGGGTCGGGCCGGGACTGCCGCCCTCATAGGACCTGACATAGAGCCTGACGCCGCCGATCTGGCGATAAGCGTAGGCGCAGCGCAAATTCGTGCTTAGCACGCCGCCCACCGACCTGCGCACCTCGGGCTCGACCAGCGGCTGGTCCATGGCCTGAACCGCCGCTTCCGGCACCATGCCCATCGTCGGCGACATGTCGGCGGCGTGGGACACGGCCGCATGGTCGTGCATCGCATGCTGGGCCCTCGCGGAGCCAGCGATCAGAGACAGCGCGCCCGCCGCACCGAGCAACTGCCGCCGCGACAGCCTCGCTGCGCCCACTGCGGTGCCGTCAGGTGAGCCGTCGTTCGGATCGTGCTGCATGAGTTCCCGCCCCTTGAGTTGCGAACCGTCTTATTCGATTCGACTGCAAATCAGCTGAGAAAACCACGCTTCTCAAACCGGGCACGCGCCGAACGCACGGCGTCTTCATTGGATGGTAAGCCCTGCCCGTTTCTATTCCTGAATGACGAATCATGACAGCTTCGGGCCAGCGTCGGTGCGTCCCCACGGTCGCGATGCCGTCAGCATCGTGAGCCACTAACGACCCTGTACAAGGATGAGATCATGCGGCCTTCGCGACGCGAGTTCGTGAAGTTGATATCGGCGGGCGGCATTTCGGTCAGCCTGTCGCAACTTGCGGCGGCGGCGAGCGCGCCCTTCGCGACCCATGAGACGCTGCCCGGCCGCGGCAATTTCAATCCCGCGACCAAGGGCGCCGGCCGCGTCGACGGCGTCGCCAAGGTGACCGGCGCGAAACTCTACGCCTCCGATTTCCGCGCCAACGACATGCCGGGCTGGCCGCAATCCACCTCGCACGCGATTTTGGTGCGCGCCAACGACGCCACGCATGTCTACACCGGCATGGACCTCGCCCGCCTCAACGGCGCGCTGAAGCCGTCGGTCATCGTCACCGCTGGGGATCTCGACCGCATCGGCACGCAGGTGCCGGAGTTCTATGCCGGCGATCTGTTCTGCCCGCTCGGCAAGACGCCGCTCTATCTGGGCCAGCCGGTCGCGCTGCTGATCTTCGAAAGATTCGACGCCTTCGATCAGGCCCGGCTCGTGCTGCGCGACGGCACCTTCGTTAGGTTCGGCGAGGAAACCGGCCCGGTGATCGCGCCCGATTACGGCTCCTACCGCTTCACCCGCCTCGCAGGTCCCTCGCCCGACAAGCCCGATGTCTATTCGCCGATCCAGGCCGGCTGGGTCTCGCCGAAGAAAGTGCAAAATGCCGCACTGCCGGTGTGGTCGCCGCTCGCCAGGGACATGCCGGCCGACTACGTCAAGGCCGCCAAGCTTGGCGACCAGATCCGCGACGAGCTTGCTGCCGACAACGCCTCCCTGCTCGTGCTCGACCGCGAGTTCGAGACGCAATCGGTTGACCCGATGTTCCTTGAGCCGGAATGCGGACTGGCCTGGTATGCCGGCAAGGGCGGAAATCTCGAGCTGGTGCTCGGCGTGCAGTCGCCCTATGAGGCCGCGGAGTCGCTCGCGCATCTGTTGGCCAAGGCCCACGCGCCCTACAAGCCCTCACACATCAATGCGCAGTTTGCTCATGTCGGCGGCGGCTTCGGCGGACGCGACCACACGCCGTTCATCCTTTACGTCGCGCTCGCCGCGATCTGCTTCCCCGGCAAGCCGGTGCGGCTGGCGCATGACCGCTACCAGCAATTCCAGGCCGGCATCAAGCGCCACCCGATCAAGATGCGCTCGCGCATCGGCATCGATCGCGCGACCGGCCTGATCAAGGCCTTCGCCGCCGATCACGTGCTCGACGGCGGCGGGCTGCAGAACTTCTCGGCCAACGTCGCGGTGGTCGCAGCCACAGGTGCGATCGGAATCTACGACATCCCCAAGGTCGACGTCACCACCATCGCGCTGCATTCGCGCGGCGTCACCGCCGGCTCGATGCGCGGCTACGGCACGCTGCAGACCATGACCGCGCTCGAAGCGCTGATCGATGAAGCCGCCTCCGAGCTCAAGATAGATCCGATCGAATTCCGCCGCCGCAATGCGCTGAAGCCAAACGGCCGGACCATGTCCGGCAATCCCTACATCGTCTCGGTGCGCACGCCCGAGATCCTGGACAAGCTGGAAAAGCACCCGATCTGGCGGCAGCGCGCGCAGCTCGGGCAAACCTCTGGCGACCGGCTGGTCGGCACCGGTGTGGCCTGCGTCACCAAGGACTACGGCTCCGGCGCGGACTGCTCGCTCGGCCGCGTCGAGCTCGGCGCCGACGGCAAAATCGCGATCTACTGCGACCACGTCGAGATGGGCAACGGCATCGGCACCGCACTGGCCAACCGCGTCGCCTTCCATCTCGGCGCGATCGCCGACGAGGTCTCGGTCGCGCGTGTCGACAGCTACGACATGCTCGGCCTCGTCACCTCGGGCGATCCCTACACGATGGACCAGAAGACCCAGGATGCCGCGGAGCGGAATCCGCGCTGGGTGCCCGCGATCTCCTCGGCGACCTCGGCGTCGATCGGCGCCCATGTCGGCACGCATTCGTCATCGGAAGCGGCCCGCGTGATCTTCCGCTTCGGCCTGTGGCCCGCCGCGCTTGAGTTGTGGCGCATTCCCAAGACCGACCCGCGTGCCAAACAATCGGCGAATGCGAGCTGGCAGAACGGCGAGCTTACGATGCCCGGCCTCGCGCCGCTGCCGCTGGCAAGACTCGCAGCAACCGCCCACGCAAGCGGCTTCGTCACCGGCGCGGTCGCGCACAGCTTTTCGCGCTGGGCCTGGTCGCGAGCGCGCTTTCCGCTGTTCGGCGAGCAATACCGCGCCGAAATCGACGCGCTCGCAATCCGCCGCGGCAACAACAAATTCGAACGCATCAATCGTAGCAGCGTCAAGTTTCCGCCAACCGACAACAACCGCATCGGCACCGCCTACACCTCGATGTGCGGCACGCTCGTCCGCGTCGAGATCGAACGCGCCACGGGCGCGCTTCGCATCGCCAAGGCCTACAGCGTGTTCGAATGCGGCACCGCGCTCGTGCCTGAAGTGGTGATGGGCCAGTCCCACGGCGGCTTCGCCATGGGCGTCGGCTACGCGCTGCTGGAAACGCTGCCGCCGTTCGAAGGCGGCCCGGGCAACGGCGAATGGAATCTCGGCCGCTATTTGGTCGCGCGCGGCTCCGACCTGCCGTTGCGCGATCTCGAGATCGAGATGCTGAAACCGCTCACCCCGGACGAAGCGCCCAAGGGCATGGCGGAGGTCGTGATGATCCCGATCGTGCCGGCGCTGATCAACGCCATCCATGACGCCACCGGCCACCGCTTCCGCGCACTGCCGGTGACGGCGAGTCTCTTGAAGGGAGTTTTGGCGTGACGACCCTCAGCCTCACCATCAATGGCCGGAAGCACGGCCCGATGGACGTCCGCGACGATCTCTCGATGAACGATCTCCTGCGCGAGATGCTCGGCATGACCGGCACCAAGTTCGGCTGCGGCGCGGCGCAGTGCCTGAGCTGCGCCATCATCGTCGACGAGCCCGATGGCTCGAGCTACACCAGCCCGACCTGCATCGCACCGGCCGTCAATTTCGACGGCAAGTCGATCCGCACCGTCGAGAGTCACGCCAGGGACGGCCAGCTCTCGGCCCTGCAACAGGCCTTCATCGATCACTTCGCCTTCCAGTGCGGCTATTGCACATCAGGCTTTCTCAATGAGGGCCAGGTGCTGCTCGAACGTCTCGCGCGCACGCCTGTCGCCCGCGAGGCGCTGGAGCAGACCATTGCGGATGCGCTCGACGGGCATCTGTGCCGCTGCACCGGCTACATCAAATATCACGAGGCGGTGCGCGACGTGATCCTCGCCGATTCCAGCCGTTACCTCGTCGCCACCAAATGAGTGCGCCAGCGATGATGACCGCGCGCGTCAGGATCATGGTTGCGGTGGCGGCGCTGACGAGCAGCCTCTGCGCTGGCTACGCGGCGTCGGACACGACGAGCCACGGCCTCGCCTCGCCCGAAAGTTTTGCCGGCATCGCCGACACCGAGAAGCGCTCGGCCGCGATCTTCACCGAGCTCGGCAAGGTGCTGACGCATCCGCGCTGCACCAACTGCCATCCGGCCGGCGACAGCCCGCGCCAGGGCGACAATCCGCACCTGCATCAGCCGCCGGTGACGCGCGGTGCCGACGGCCACGGCTCGCCGTCGATGCGTTGCAACACCTGTCACCAGAAGGCGAATTTCGAGCCCGGCCGCATTCCCGGTCATCCCGAATGGCACCTCGCCCCGCGCGAGATGGCCTGGGAGGGCAAGACCATCGGCGAAATCTGCGAGCAGATCAGGGATCCCGCGCGCAACGGCGGCCGCAAGGTCGAAGATCTGATCGACCACATCGGCAAGGACACGCTGGTCGGCTGGGCCTGGAAGCCTGGCTTCGGCCGTTCACCCGCACCGGGCACGCAAGCGCAGGCCGGCGCATTGGTGGAAGCCTGGGTGAAGACGGGAGCAGCCTGCCCTGCGCCCTGAAGACGCGGTGGAGAGCGCTCATAAACGTCGGCTTCCGTGGTTAGACCGGCAGTCGCGACGTCTGATGGTCATCGGCAGCTTATGATCCTCAACGGCCCGGCCGGGCGTTCGCAATTTTTCGCAGCGGCCTGTTTCGAATTTCGAGAGTGTTGCAGTGACCAGCATCACGGTGCCGGCCAACCTCCCCGGCACACACTGCGGCCACTCGTGGTCTGGGATGAACCATTCCAAACCTCAATTGGAGAAACTGACATGGACAAGCAACAGCAATGCGAAGTCAGCGAGACTGAATTGACGACTGGCGAACTGGAGAGCGTGACCGGCGGGATGAGGAACAATGAAACCCAGGCATGGCAAGCGTTCATGAAGGGGTTTGACAAGGGATGGAAGGAAGCCGGCGGAAGTATCCTGACGATTACTGTGGATTAAAACGAAAGAGGCCGCCTCAGTCGGCGGCCTCTTTCCTTCACATCAACGCTGACTGACCTGCAGGACCACAAGCTCCTGGTTGAGCGTTCTCAACTAATAAGGGCTGAGCACACTCTCGAGAAATCGCTCCTTCTCGCCGGGCGCGTAGCCCTGCGAAGCCCCATAATATGGTTCGCCGTAGCCTTGGTAATATGGTGCGGACCGGTAGTAATGACGCGGCGCATAGGCATAGCCCAAGGCTCGGCCTGATGGGTACATGTGATGATGGGAACGAAGCACCGTGTGCCGGTGGTGCCCATGATGCGCAGTTGCCGCGTTCGCGACCCCGCACAGGCCGATCAGAATGCTCAAGGCCAGAATCGAACGCATTGCCTTATCCTCCAGGGAATTCGTCTCGACTATCAATTATTGCCACAAAGCAGCGTTCCAAAGAAATCACGGCTTCTTGCTCCCATGTTGGCTGACCCTGGGTGGCGGCCTCTTTGTTGGTTCGCGACCGTAGCCTGCAATTGTCCCTGCGACGTCCCCGCCATCACGTCGGAGAAAACATCTCGACGAACGCCCTGATGGTGCTCGACACCTTGTCCTCGGACACGTGCCAGGCCGCGCCATCGTCTGCCGCGTAGAAATCGCCGGCATTCGAGCCGGCCCATCGGAAGATTTCGAACGACGGCCAGTAGAAGATGTCGGGGATATCGGAGTTGTTGACCACCTCGTGGGCGGTCAAGCGCATGGTGCTCTTCGACAGGCAGTCGGCCTGCACCGCTGACTCGAACTCGAAGGAAGCCTGCAACGGCACCGGCGAGACCGTCACGACGATCTTGATCTCCGGCGCGACGCTCCTGATGAAGTCGAGCAGGTAGAGGACGTTGTCGACGTTCTCTTTGACGCTCGTGGTCCGGTACAGATATTTCTCGGCAAGAGCCCGCGAGTTCAGCGCGGTCGGCCGCGGCAGGACGAAGCTGCCGGTGTCCCTGTCGAAGAAGGCCGGGGCGACACCGAGGGTCAGGATGAACACGTCGCTGCTCCTGATGGCCTGGAGCGTATTGTCCTTGCTCCAGCCTGGAGGCAGCAATTCGACAAGCCTGCCCTTGATGGCCTCATCGATATCAGCGTCGCGAAGCCAGTCGACGAACACCCTGTTGGCGAACGTCGTGTTGATATACTCCGAGATTTCCATGTGATGGCTGGTGTAGCCGTTCTCGATCAGGTTCTTGGACAGATTCCTGGCGAAGCACGACCCCATCGTGAAGAAGCGCGTGCTCTTTTCGATGAACTTCGGCGCGCTGTTGAGATTGACGGCGATGTGGTTGCGGATCAGCTTGCGAAGATCTCCGGTGAAATCGTGCGTCTCCGGATAGCGGCCGACCCTCTTGCTGTCTTTCGCCGCGCCGGAAGCCGCCTTGTTCAGCTGCGACCTGGCGAATTTCAGCGTCTCCCTGTTCGTCTCGGTGTCGAAACTGTTGGGATCAAGCCGTATCGCCCTTTCAAGACTGGCAACCGACTCCTCGAAGGCGTTGCACCGCGTCAGCACCTCGCTGAGATGGAAATGATCATCGGCACGATTTGACGCGCGGGCGAGCTTGCGAAGCAGATCAATGGCCCGGTCATTCGGCCCGATATTGCTGCACCTCAGCGCCGCGCCTCTGACCAGGTTCAGATTGTCCTCGGTCGGGTTGTTGAGGATCTCGGGGTGGTCATCCAGGATCGACAACAGCAGATCGCGCGCTTCGGCGTGCTTCTTGTGGGTGCCGTCCTCGATCAGATGAGCGTAGATGAAGCGCGCATTGACATCCTTGCTGTCGAGCTGAAGCAGCTTCCTGAACGTCAGCTGCGCGCTGATGTAGTCCTTGTCCTCGATGTATTTGTTGCCGAGGTCCCGGAGCTGGCCGGTCAATACCTCGAACTTGCTGGGAGCGGCGGGCTTTGCGTTCTTGCTCAAATTGCACCCTTGGTTGCCGATGGCATGCATGCTGGGGCCACAGACGCAGGTACAAGCGGAACGAGGTCGGTCGAAGGGCCCGCTGATCGGCGGCCAGCAGGCGACGATTCGCGTTAAGAGAGCGTTAACCAAACCTTCGCGGTCCGCCCGGCCACGCTCGCACGGAATTAAAGGAACCGGCGGCAGTCGTGACCGTGCGTTCAACGGTCTGGCAAGCCGGCCTTTCGGATGCCGTCGAAAAGCCGCTCTGAATCTTCAGCTCTCTTGTAGGCGGCGGTAACCTTCCATCGCTCTATCGTGAAGCCAGGCTCGATCCGACGCACTTCGTCAGCGGCTGCGCGAGCGTCATCGAGCCGGCCCAGCTGGGCATAGGCGGCCGCGAGCCAAAGCGGCGTAATCCGCAAATTGGGCATTAGCCGTGCGCTCTCGCGCAGCGGCACGACGGCCTCCTCGTAACGGCCCAGCATGTAATGGGCATTGCCCGAATAAGCGAGCCGGGTTGCGTTCCGAAACGGTTCGAGACGCATGCTGGCCTGCATCACGTCGATGGCCCGGGCCGGCTGACCAGCAAACACCAGGGAAAGCCCAAAGCTGTGATCTGAGTAATTCGGGTTCAGCGCGAAGGCCTGCTCAAACTCGGCAATGGCCTCTTCGTGCCGGCGCTTGAACATCAGGAATGACCCAAGAAGGGTGCGTGCCTGGGGCAACGTCGAATCAAGTCGGACGGCGGTCCTGGCCAATTCACCGGCTCGCTCCAGCTCGGCCGGGTCCAGATAGCTTTCATCGCGCGGCTCGACATAGGTGTATGTATGGGTCCGGGCCAGGATCACATGGGCCCGAGCATAATCTGGATCGATGGATACCGATCGTTCGAGACACCTGCGCGCCTCGTAGAACGACGCGAGTGGATACTGAGAGAATCCGGTCGCAAAGGCGTGGTAGCCGCGCAGGTAGTAGTCATAGGCTTCCCAGGTCGCCGGCGGCTTTGACAGGATGCGCTCCACTTCCGCCTCGATCACGCGCACCTGAAGGATGGTGACGATGGTTCGCACCACCTCGTCCTGAACATCGAAGGCATCCCGGAGTTCGCGGTCGTATCGCTCTGCCCAGCGGTGTACGCCGGTGACGGCATCGACGAGTTGAGCGGTGATACGAATGCGTTTTTCGTCGTGGCGGACGCTGCCTTCGAGAACGTAGCGCACGCCCAGCTCGCGTCCGACCTGCCGCACATCGACCGACTTGCTCTTGTACTGAAAGGCCGAGCTTCGGGCGATCACGGCAAGATCGGAGAATCTGGAAAGCTCGGTGATGATGTCCCCTGTGATTCCATCGCTGAGATAGTTCAGCTGTGGGTCATCGTTGAGATTCACAAACGGCAGCACTGCGATCGACGGCTTCTCTGCATGGCCAGCAGCGATTGCGGCATCGGATGAGACGGCAGGCGCCGGGCGCTGACGTTCTCCCTCGGGCCCAGGCTTCGAGACTGGCGCGGCAAAACGATAGCCGCGGCGAGGCATGGTCTTGATAGTGGTCTGCGCGCGATCGTTGATCGCCTCGCGGACTTCGCTGATACACTGCGTCAGTGCTTCATCGGAGACAATCACGTCGTGCCAGACAGCTTTGAAAAGCTCATCCTTGGTGACCAGCCGGCCCGCATTCTCGACCAGGCAACGCAATACCTCGAAGCTCTTCGGCCGCAGCTCGATCTCGCGATCCTCGATGCGCAGGCATCCGCGAGCGACGTCAAGCACATAGCCGTTGAACTGGAACATGGGGCGCGCCCCGATGGCTACGACAATTCAGGAAAGTCAGAGGTAATTTGAGGAAAGCGAGATGGTTCTCTCAGGACCAGGCACCCGATCTTACGACAAATTGCGCCCCGTTCCAATTTGTGAAGCAAGCCGGAATGGCGGGACAGAAGGGATACGAAGATGGTTGCAGCTCATGACGTTGCGAAGCCAGGCGCAAAGGGCGAGTCGAAGGCACGCGGACCAATCGCACCAATTGGCGTAAACCACGTTGTCCTCAACGTCCGCGACATGGAAGAGAGTCACCGATTCTGGACCGAGGTCGCCGGCCTGCATCTGGTCGGCAAATTCCGGCAACTGCCGGATCGAAAGATGTGGTTCTACAGCGGCATCGGCCCCGACGGTCTGCATCACCACGACCTTGCGCTCGTGGAGAACCCGAACCTGCCGCCGCCCCCCGCTCAATGGGGGATGTGGGATATGCCCATGGCGATCAATCACGTTGCGATTGCCTATCCCAGCCGCGCAGACTGGTTGAGCCAGCTCGCCTATCTCCAGGAGAAGGGCATCAAGTTCGATCGGCGCATCGACCATGGTATGACCCACAGCCTCTATCTGCACGATCCGAACGGTTATGGCGTGGAGCTGGTCTACGAACTGCCGCGCGAGGTCTGGGAGGGCGATATCGACGCCGCGCTGAACTTTGCTGAATTGCGGCCGCACGAAGGACCTGAAGCTCTGATCGATCGGACGGACATCCCAACGTTTGGCGAACGGTCGAGACCTCCACAATGAATGCAGGCCGTGTGCAGGAAGGCTATGCTCCGTGCCCGAGCACCTTCGAACTCGGACGACAATAGGAACAATGCAAGCGCTGGAGACATGGCATTGAGTGCGGGCCAACTCGAAGGACACAGCTCTTGCCAGTCGACCACCAGCCGCCGCGGATCGCCCGCGCAGACGGCATTAACATCTGTTACGAAATTTTTGGCGAGTTCACTGCCGAGCCATTGCTGCTGATCATGGGTTTGGGCTGTCAAATGGTACTCTGGGACGACGCCTTCTGCGTCCAGATTGCGTCGCGCGGATTTTGCGTCATTCGTTTCGACAACCGCGACATTGGCCACTCTTCCAAGTGCACCAGGGGCAAGCCCCTGACGCAACTCGAATTGCTGAGAATGCGGTTCCTGAAGATCCCGGTGGAAGCGCCATACAAGCTGCGCGACATGGCCGAGGATACAATTGGGCTGATGGACGTCCTCGGTATCAGGTCGGCGCATATCGTCGGCGCCTCCATGGGCGGAATGATCGCGCAGGAAATGGCGATCGGCTTCCCCAAGCGGGTCCGCTCGTTGATCTCGATCATGTCGACCACGGGTAATCCAAACTTGCCGGAACCGTCGCGCCAAGCCGTTTCGATCCTATCTGAGCCGCTACCGAGAAGCCGTGAGGGCTACGTGGCTCGCTTCGAACGAAATTCGAAGGTGCTTCGAGCCGGCCGGTTTCCAAAGGACGAAGCGCTCGATCGCCGTCGCGCCGAACGCGTCTTTGATCGCGGACTGAGCCGGGCGGGCGTCGCGAGGCAGATGCGGGCTGTCCTCGCATCGGGAAGCCGCAAGGAACGGCTGCGTTACGTCAGGGCGCCTACGCTCGTCATACACGGCACCGCCGATCCGCTTGTTCATCCGAACGCCGGCAGAGACACGGCCGCTTCTATTCCAGGCGCTCAGTTGATGCTTGTTCCGGGCATGGGCCACGCGATGCCCGTGCTCCTATGGCCCGAAATCATCGACGCCATCGACGAGCACGCTCACCTGGCAAATGCGAAGGCGGGGCGAATTGGACGGCGCGCCCGTATCCAACGCCAGGCGGACACGACAAACCGGTGACCAGACGCCCTACGCCCGTCGCATCAGCTTGAGCGAGGCCGCCAGCCGCAGGCTGCGCTTGCCGGCGAGCGCGATGCCTTCGAGCTCGCCGCTGTCTTCAGTGCAGGTCCCGGAAAAGCCGATCCCGACCTCGTAGCCGCCGAACACGGGATTGTCGCCCTTCGCCGGCGTGTGTTCCTGGTTGAGCATCTCGCCCTTCCAGCGGCCGTCCATCGAGGAATAGGAGCCGAGATAGTAGAAGAACGCGTCGCCGCCGAGGATGCGGCCGTCGCGCAGCAGCATCACACCGGAGAGGGTGGCATCGACGCCGTCGAGTGCGCGCAGCTGCATCGCATAGAGCCCGTTGGCGATGCTGCCCTGGCCGATCGCGCCGCGCGGCGACAACGCCTCGTCGTCGAGCGGCGCAAGATTGGCCCAGAACACGCCGTTCGGCATCGCATCCGCCTTGCCCTCCAGCAGGATCGTCGACCCCTCCGTCCGCCCGCGCACCTTGATCGCGGTGACGTCGGCGCCCATCAACGGCTTGAAGTTGGGATCGTCATTATGGCGTTCGGTGATGACCTCGGCTTCGATCACGCCGTCCTTGACATCGTAGCTGCCGAGATGCGCGAAGGCGGAATTGCCGCCCAGCATCTTGCCGTCATGCAGGCACATGATGCTGCGACCGAAGGCGCCGTTGATGCCGTATTCAACCTTGTAGAGTCCGTCGAGCAATGTCCTGAACCCGCAAAATCTAAAAGAATCGCGGGCTACCTAGCACTGTCGCCGTGCCGATGCCATCCGGCTTATCCGCGCAGGGGCGGATTGTGCAACGGTGCCAGCATGCACCTGTGTTGCCCGACGGGTCAAGCAAATTTCGTAAAATCCGCATAACCACATGTCTTTCGCCATTCGACCGCTTCGTCCGCGACTGGGCTACTGTGCATGGGGTTGTTTTCGACTTTTTGACGCGCCCTCCCGGAGGCGATCGTCACACCGTCAGTGCCGCTTGAAATATTGCACGTCGCGCTCGTGCTTCTCGGCCGCGGCGCGGCTCTTGAATGTGCCGAGGTTGCGGCGCTTGCCGGTCTTGGGATTCACCTTGCGCGAATAGAGCCGATATTCGCCGGACGCGAGCTTTCGGATCATGGTTGCGTCTCCTGATGTCGCGATGTCAACGGCCCCTGCCCGGGCAAGTTCCTGTTCGAACCCGCAGGTGCCTGGATGCGACCAAGCGACATGGACCAGATCGAACCTTCAGCCGACGAGCAGATCGCAACCTACATCGCCAGTGCGGCGAAGCAGCCGCTGCTCGATGCAGCGTTCGAACTCTGGCGCTGGCGCTACCGGCTGGACTCGATCGAGGGCCGCCCGACCGCGGAACAGGTGCGCATCAACCGCACGCTGACGCCGGAGCAGATCGGTGCGAAATATCGCCACGACCGCGACCACGCCCACGAAGGGCCGATGTTCGGCTATCTCAAGCGCGCCCATCCGCAGGCGAACGACGATGCGATCAGGCAGGCCATCATCACGTCAGTCAAGTTCGAGGGCACTGCCGAGGCGTGCTTCAAGTGGGATGGCGATTTCTGGCAATGCATCGTGCGCGCCGTGGCGCAGGCCGCCGCGCAATACCCCGGTTTTCTCGAGACGACCTATCGCGACGCCCGCAACAATCTCGCCTACTACATGAAGTGAGCTAAGGCTCGAGCCCGGATTGCCGCAGCACAGGCACGACCTCCGGCAATGCCAGATAGCTCAGCAGCTTGTCGGCAGCCTCGGCCTGTTGTGCGTCCACCATGCGGCCGGCGGAGAATACGGCAGGCGTTTGCAATTCATGCGGGACCGGGCCGATCACCTCGATGCCCCTGACCTGCTTCAGCTCGCTGATCTGCTGCACAGCGAGGTCGGCCTCGCCGCCGATGAGCCGTTCCGCGGTAAAGCCCTGCTCGACGATGGTGGCCCTGGCATTGATCTCGGCCGCGATGCCCATGCGCACGATCAGCTGGGCGAAGTAGACGCCGCTCGCACCCAGCCGCGAATAGGCGACGGACCGCGCCGCCAGCAGCGCCTGGCGCAACGCGGCTTCGCTGGCGATGTCAGGATGCGCCGCGCCTTCCCGCACGGCGAGCCCGACATACGAGCGCGCGAGGTCCGCCGCGCTGTCTGCGACCACGCGGCCCTCGCCGATCATCTCGTCGAGCCCTTCGCGCGTGAGGATCACGAGATCGGCGGCCTCGCCGCCGCGCAAGCGCTTGAGCAACGCGAGCGTCGGCGCGAAGTCGGCATCGACATGAATGCCGCTGGCCGCTTCGAAGGCCGAGGACAGGCTGCGCATCGCGCCCATCAGGCCGAGCGTCGAGAGCATGCGAACTTTTTCCATAGGCGGTTTCCTGGAGTGATTAGGCGCGATGCATCAGCTTGAGCGCCGCGGTCAGGCGCAGGCTGCGCTTGCCGGCCAGTGCAGTGGCTTCCAGCACCGCGCCCTCGCCGTCATATTTGCCGGAGAATCCGATGCCGACCTCGTGGCCGCCAAAGATCGGATCGTCCTTGGCGGAGGTGTGCTCCTGGTTGAGGATCTGCCCTTTCCAGCGGCCATTCGCAGCGGTGTAGCTGCCGAGATAGTAGAACGAGGCATCGCCACCGAGGATGCGGCCCTTGTTGAGCAACATCACGCCGGTGAGCCCGCCATCGACGCCGTCGAGCATGCGCAGGTGAACCGAGTAAAGACCGTCGGTGATGCCGCCCTCGCCGACGCCACCGGCGATCGGCACCTCGTCATCGGTGATCGGTGTCATCAGCGACTGGAAGGGCACGCCGGGCAGTTCCTTGAGCTCGCCCTTGAAGCGGTAGAGAGCGCCGTCCGCAAAGCCCTTCGCGATCAGCGTCGCATCGTCGGTGCCGGCCATGGCGCGGTAGTTCAAATCGGGGTTGTGGCGGACGGTCTTGATGATCGTGTCGACCCCGTCCGCGCTCTTCTCGTAAGTTCCGATATGGGCGAATGCCGAATTGCCGCCGAGCATCTTGCCATTGCCGGCATGCATCACGCTCCGGCCGACCCCGTCGCCGAGCTGAAATCGCACCTTGTAGAAGCCCTCAAACACCAGCCGTGTCCCCGGCCCCGCGCATCCTGCTGGCACTGTATCCCGGTTTGGGCCGTGATGGACAGGCTCCAGGCCAGCTTAGCCGGCAGACCCACAACGGTCGTTGTCATCAGAACGCAAGAATCCGCCGGAGCCATTCGGCTCCGGCGGATTGAAAGCAGCCCGGGCGCCCCGGGACGGGAGGATCTTTAGGCCGCAGCCTTCTTGTCAGCAGGCACGGACGCGATCGTCTTCAGGATCTGCGAAGCGATCTGGTATGGGTCGCCCTGCGAGTTCGGACGGCGGTCTTCCAGATAGCCCTTGTAGCCGTTGTTGACGAAGGAGTGCGGAACGCGGATCGACGCGCCGCGATCAGCCACGCCGTAGCTGAACTTGTTCCACGGCGCGGTCTCGTGCTTGCCGGTGAGACGCTTGTCGTTGTCGGGGCCGTAGACGGCGATGTGGTCCATCAGGTTCTTGTCGAAGGCGGCCATCAGCGCCTCGAAGTACTCCTTGCCGCCGACAGTACGCATGTAGTCGGTGGAGAAGTTGGCGTGCATGCCGGAGCCGTTCCAGTCGGTGTCGCCGAGCGGCTTGCAGTGGAATTCGATGTCGATCCCGTACTTTTCAGTCAGGCGCAGCATCAAATAGCGGGCCATCCACATCTGGTCGGCAGCGGTCTTGGAGCCCTTGCCGAAGATCTGGAATTCCCATTGGCCCTTGGCGACTTCCGCGTTGATGCCTTCATGGTTGATGCCGGCCGCGAGGCAGAGGTCGAGATGCTCTTCGACGATCTTGCGGGCGACGTCGCCGACGTTCGAGTAGCCGACGCCGGTGTAGTAAGGGCCCTGCGGCGCCGGATAACCGGCGGTCGGGAAGCCGAGCGGACGGCCGTCCTTGTAGAAGAAGTATTCCTGCTCGAAGCCGAACCAGGCGCCGGCATCGTCAAGAACGGTGGCGCGCTTGTTTGAGGCGTGCGGGGTCTTGCCATCGGGCATCATCACTTCGCACATCACCAGCACGCCGTTGGTGCGGGCTGCGTCCGGGAAGACGGCGACT
This sequence comes from Bradyrhizobium manausense, assembly GCF_018131105.1. NCBI lineage: Bacteria > Pseudomonadati > Pseudomonadota > Alphaproteobacteria > Hyphomicrobiales > Nitrobacteraceae > Bradyrhizobium > Bradyrhizobium manausense. The sequence continues at coordinate 2,516,758 of NZ_JAFCJI010000001.1, forward strand.
GGCTTCAGCACGCAATCGGAGCTGTGGCCTTCGGCCTGCTGGGTGGAGGAGCCATCGAAGCCCCAGAGCGGAAGCTGCTCGAGCGTCGGGAACGACGCGAATTCCTTGATCTGAGTTTTGCCGCGCAAGTTCGGAGTCGGCGTATATCCGTCGAGCCAGATGTACTCGAGCTTATACTTGGTCATTGAGCCTCTCTGTAGATGATGCGAAAGGTGGGGTTGAGAGCCCCCGCACGTTTGTACCCGGCCATCATCGGCCGGCCCTTTACAAGCATTTTGCGTGCCAAAAGGCCGCAGCGCGGGAGGTTATCCACCGCCGGTGGAACCGGCCTGCCGAGGGCAGAACGCCCTTAGCGAACTGCGTCATAGCCGCGCACCTTCGCGTGAAGCTGCACTGCAAAAATCCCGCAGAAAACGCCTGATTCTGGAGCAGGCGGGACTCCGCCAAAGGTTGCCGATCAAACGCGCATCAACGTCCGGCAATTTTCGCAAAGCCGCGCGGCCCTGCCCCGCAACCTTTGGAATGGCCCCGGCGTTGGTCACGAACACGGTGCCTTGGGGGATGCAGACAGCAGCCTGCCTACAAATTAGGCGACAACTGATTTCCTTTTCAGCACTTTCCAATCCGGGATGCGCGGCCGATATGTGGACTCCAGTAACCACATCAGAACGAGTCGGGCGCACCATGGAGGCCAAGGCGCCTCGACCAAGGAGCAATCGCAATGATGAACAATGGTCTGAGTCACGGATCTGCGAAGATCTACCAATTCCCTGTCGGGGGTCGCGCGGCTCTCGCAGGACGCCGCGATGGCGAGGCCCGCCTTCCTGCCGATCAGCCTTCGCTTCCCGCGAACACCTCGATCTGCTGCGATAGCTGGTATCACCAGGAGGCGGTCGACGAAGCAAAGCCCACATGGGAACGCTAGTGCCGGTGTCTGGTTTGAGACCGCCGCGCGCGATCAGCCGCTCAGCGGACGTTTAAAAGAGGGTCGAAACAGCGACGTTTCGACCCTTTTTGATTCCGGACCTGATGGCGTCGTCAAATGGCCTCGCAGGCCGTCACCGGCCGCTTTAGATGCTTGACCGTGGTGACCCCAGCCTTGTCCACCCGCAGCGTGATCCCCGCCCCCGAATAGCGCGCGCCCGAAACGGCCAATCGCTTGGCAAGCGTCACCGGCTCACCATCGATCTGGAGAAACGCGCGCTTGTCGTCGTCATAAAAGGCCATGATGAACTGCGTACCATCGGCGCAGCGATAGGACCGGAATGTCTGCGCGTCGGCCTGCCGCCCGCCGGAAATTCCAGCCGCCAGCATGACAATCCCCCAAAGAATGGCCTTGTGCCGGCCCATGATCGCCCCCTGTAATAGACATCAAGGACGCCCTCAGTGCGCCCGGTGGAACCATAACCCAAGCTGAGCCCATGCAAGACTCCTCCCTCAAGGACTCCCCCGCCCGTCACCTCGCCTTGCAAGGCGCCAGCAATTTTCGCGACCTCGGCGGCTATGCCACGCGTGACGGCCGCACCACGCGCTGGCGCCACATCTTCCGCTCCAACCATCTCGGCCAGCTCACCGCTGACGACATCGAGATCGTCCGCGCGCTCGGCGTCAGAAGCGCGTTCGACTTCCGCGGCGTCGAGGAGCGCACCGCCGGCGTCTGCGTCATCAACGAGATCACGGTGCATTCGCTGCCGATCGAGCCGACGGTGGTGGCGTCACTGCGCGCCGAACTCGCCAGGGGCGCGCTGACCGGGCCGGTCGCGCTCGAGCTCATGCGCGAGTCCTATCGCAACTATGTCCGCCACAACACGCCCAGCTTCCGCACGCTGTTCGGGCATTTGCTCGAGGACCGCGCCCCACTCGTGATCCATTGCACCGCCGGCAAGGACCGCACCGGTTTCGCCAGCGCCCTGATCCTGCATGCGCTCGGCGTGCCCGACGACGTCATCGCGGAGGACTATCTGCTGACCAATCGCCACTATAAGCGCGATGTGTCGAGCGTCTCCGATCTGCCTGCGGACGCCCTCGACGCGATCGGGTCGGTCAACGCCTCCTATCTCGACGCCGCCTTCGACGCCGTCATCAGCGACTATGGCGATGTCGAAACCTACTTGCGCGACGGCCTCAAGCTCGGCACAGCAGAGCGCGATGCGCTGAAGGCGCGCTATCTGCAGTCATAGGCGGGTGCCGGGAGATCGATGATGCAAGGCAAGGTTCTGATCGTGACCGGCGCGAGGGGCGCGCTTGGCAAGGTGGTCGCCGACGTCGCGCTGTCGCGCGGCGCGCGGGTCGCCGGCATCGATTACGCGCCCTCGCAAATACCGGCGACGGCCGAGCGCATCGAGATCGGCGGTGTCGACCTGTCCGACACAGCGCAGGCGAAGACGGCCGTTGAGGCTGCTGCGAAGCATTTCGGCAGGCTGGATGCCCTGGTCAACATTGCCGGCGGGTTTGCTTACGAGACCGTCGGCGGCGGCGACATCAAGACCTGGCAGCGCATGCACGCGCTGAACGTGCTGACCGCCCTCAACACCTCGCACGCGGCGCTGCCGCATCTTGCCGCGGCGAAGGCTGGTCGCATCGTCAATATCGGCGCCATGGGCGCGCTCCAGGCCGGCTCCGGCATGGGCCCCTATGCGGCATCGAAGGCAGGTGTGCATCGTCTGACCGAGGCTCTCGCCAACGAATGGAAGGGCAAGGTCACGGTGAACGCGGTGCTGCCGTCAACGATCGACACCAAGACCAATCGCGCCGACATGCCGAATGCAGACTTCACCAAATGGGTGACGCCCCAGGAGCTTGCCGAGGTGATCCTGTTCCTCGCAAGCGATGCCGCGAGCGGCGTCACCGGCGCGCTCATTCCGGTGAGCGGACGGGTGTGATCAATCCGGCACCAGCAGCCGCAGATTGCCCTTGAAACGAATGCTCTGCTTGCCTGCAAGCGCCATGCCTTCACCATAGGCGGTCTGGTCGCTGTAGGTTCCGCTGAAGCCGATGGTCACGACCTTGCGACCCCACACCGGCCGCTCGTCGAACGAGGGCGAATGTTCCTCGTTGGTCAGCTCGCCCTTCCATTTGCCGTCGGCGGAGATGTAGCTGCCATAAGCGAAGAAAAACGAATCCCCGCCGCGCATGGTGCCGTCGCGCAAAACCATGACGCCCTGATTGCCACCCTGGACGCCATCCAGCATCTCGATCCGGATGTGGTAAAGCCCGTTCCTGATCGTCATGTTCGCGATCGCCCTGTTCCCCGCGCGTGGATATAGCTGGCTTACCCGCGTCCGGGCAATTGCCGGTCAGTTCCTGAGTCCGATCCGGGCTAGACTGCCGGCAACTGATTCTCCGATCGGAAACCCGCCTTGGAAACTGCGCTCTATCTGCCCGTCAAACGCTTCCTCGAAGGTCTCGGCTTCGACGTGAAGGGCGAGATCCGCGGCTGCGATCTCGTGGGCCTGAGCGCGGGCGATCCGCCGGTGGTGGTGATCGGCGAACTCAAGCTCGCCTTCAATCTCGAGCTGATCCTGCAGGCGGTCGATCGCGCACCGGCAGGCGACGAGATCTGGATCGCGGCAAAAATGTCGGCGCGCGGCAAGGGCCGCGAGAGCGACGCGCGCTATCGCAATCTGTGTCGGCGTCTCGGCTTCGGTATGCTCGGGGTAACCGACAACGGCCAGGTCGAGGTGCTGGTGAAGCCGCCGACGGCGGCCCCACGCCGCGAGCCGAAGACGCGCTCGCGCCTCGTCGCCGAGCATCAGCGCCGCCAGGGTGATCCCGTGCTCGGCGGCAGCACCCGCGCGCCGATCATGACGGCCTACCGGCAGCAGGCGCTGGCCTGCGCATCAGAACTCGCCGCAGGCCCGCGGCCCGTGCGCGATTTGCGCGAACGTTGTCCCGATGCCGGCAAGATCTTGCTTAACAATGTGTATGGCTGGTTCGAGCGAACCGGCCGGGGAATCTATGGGCTAACCGCCGCAGGGCATGCGGCGTTGAAACGCTGGCCGCAGCAGCGGGTTGAAGCCGATGCCGGAGTTGCGTCACCGCCATGACACCCGACCGGTGCATAGCTGAGATGCCACACGGATTTCATATTGCAATGCAACATCTACGGCACTAGGTATCCCGGCATCAAAACGAGGCCGTTATGAGCGCAGACTGGAATACCAAATATGGCACGCGGCGCGTCCGCCACGACCCGCCGACCCTGGACGAGGCGATCTTCGCCGCTGTCGGCATCACCGACGACCAGGAGCAGCAGGCCGAGATCGCTGCCGCTCTGATGGGGATGCCTATCGACGTCGTTCAGGCCGAGGTCAAGAAACAGGCCCGCACCAACAGCCGCATCACTGCCACACGCGTGATCGCCGGCGAACAGGGCGCGCAGCGCTCTGTCGTCGTTGAACGCCGCGTCGTCCGCCGCTTCGGCAACGACAAGCGCACCGGCACCTGAGCGCTCATTTATTTTCTCTGCTTCAACAAAAAGCGGACCGGCCTCGCCGGTCCGCTTTTTGATTCAGGCCTTCTGATTTCAGGCTGCACGATTGCCGTACATGCTGGAAATCAGCTTCCAGCAGGTCGAATTGAAGTTGAGGAGCGCGCGGCCGGCCTTGAACGGCGCGGCTGCGAGATCGGCAAACTCGTCCTCTGGCGTCTTGGCCAGATCGATCGTGCCCGTGGATTCACCATGGCGGAATTGCAGATGCGCGCCGAACTTCTTGGCCAGCGCCCGCATGGCCTGGTTCTCTGCGCCGGTGGTGATGCGCAGGCTCTTGTAGCCCTTCCAGCGCGCTTCCGCGATCAGCCGGCTGAACAGCACGGTGCCGACGTTCTGGCGCCGGGCGGAGGCCTCCACGCTGAAGGCGACTTCAGGAAACGAATCGCCCTCCGGCGGATGCAGTTCGGCCGCTCCGCGGACCATGCCGTCGACGATATAGGCGACGATCACGGTGCCATCCTCGGCGCAGCGGGCCGCGTAACGCTCGATGAAGCTGTCGTCGAGAAAACCGTTGAAACGGTCATGCCGGCTTTGGGCATCGAGCCTGAGCAGGTGATCGCGCAACAGCGGCAATTCTTCCTGCTGGATCAAGGTCCGCACATAGCCTGGAGCGGTGCGGACGGCGTCTTCAAGTACCACGTCAAAACTCCTCTTGGTGTCCCTCGAGGAGGCGTTCGAATCCCTAGGTCCCCAATATTGTGCGTCGCAATAGAATTTTCAAGGCGAGAACCTGCCCAAGTTTGAGGCAACGGGAACGACGAATTCGTTAACAAAATCAAAGCTCCGTAGTCTTACAGGACCAGCTGCGTCTGGGTCACGACAGCAACCAGCTTGCCGTCCTCCGTCTCCAGCCGGGTGGTCCAGACCTGGGTCCGGCGGCCCCGATGGACCGGCGTGGCAATGGCAATCACCGTGGTTCCCTCCTTGGCCCCGCCGATGAAGTTGGTCTTGCTCTCCAGCGTTGTCGTACCCTTGGCGTCTTCCGGCAGGTTGATCACGGTCGCGGCCGCACCAACGGAATCGGCGAAGGCCATCACTGCGCCGCCATGGATCGTGTGATGCAGCGTGCAGAGATCGGGCCGGACGATCATCCGCGCCACCACGCGATCCTTCTCGGCTTCGACGAACTCGATGCCCTTGAGCTCGGCGAACGGCATCTTCATCGCTTTAAGCTTTTCGAGCGGCGTCATCGGATCTCCTCCCAATTCCTTGTTGTCTCAGCGTGAATGGCTTCGCTCGGCAAAGCAATGACGTCGGAGGTAATGGCTGCCGTGACATCGGCACTCGGCCGTAGAGAGCGCTCTCCCGTCTCTCCGCGTCGTTGCGAGCGAAGCGAAGCAATCCGGAGTGCTTCCGCGGAGGGATGCTGGATTGCTTCGCTTCGCTCGCAACGACGGCTGGGTAGGCGCCCTGCTCTCACGTCACAGCATTCACGACCTGATATTCCGGCTGACGCCATACCTCGCCGGTGATCACCTCCTCGATGATCTCGGCCGCTTGCATGATCTCGCTCTCGCCGATGTATAGCGGCGTAATCCCGAACCTCATGATATCAGGTGCACGGAAATCGCCGATGAGGCTGCGGGCGATCAAGGCCTGCATCGCGGCATAACCGCCCTCGAAGGCAAACGAAACTTGCGAGCCGCGGTGCTCGGGTGCACGCGGCGTCACGAGCTTCAGAGAGGGACAGCGACGCTCGACTTCCGAAATCAGGAGGTCGCCGAGCGCCAGCGAGCGAGCACGGACCTCCTTGATGTCAACGCGGTCCCAGATATCGAGTGAGGCCTCCAGGGCCGCCATGGCCAACACCGGCGGCGTGCCGACGCGCATCCTCTCAACCCCGCCAGCCGCCGCATAGCCAAGCTCGAATGCGAATGGTTTTGCGTGCCCCATCCAGCCCGACAGCGCAGCGCGTGCGCCATCGGCATGGCGCGGCGCGACGTAGAGGAAGGCGGGAGCGCCGGGGCCGGCATTGATGTATTTGTAGGTGCAGCCCGCGGCGAAATCGACGCCGCAATCGGCGAGATCGACTGGCAGGGCGCCGGCCGAATGCGCGAGATCCCAGACCGTGACGATCCCGAGCGCGCGCGCCTTCGCCGTCAGCTTTGCCATGTGGTGGCGGCGGCCGGTGCGGTAGTCGACTTCGGTGACGTACAGCACCGCAATTTCGTTCGACAGTGCGGCCTCGATCTCCTCGGGGGCCACCAGACGCAATTGATGGCCGCGCCCGAGCGTCGCGATCAGGCCTTCGGCCATGTAGAGGTCGGTCGGAAAATTGCCGGTGTCCGACAGGACGACCTTGCGCGATCCGTTCATGTCGAGGGCCGCCGCAAGCGCTTGATAGACCTTGAGCGACAGCGTATCTCCGACCATCACCGAGCCGGCTTCAGCGCCGATCAGCCGGGCGATGCGATCGCCGACATGTCGCGGCTGGGCATACCAGCCCGCGGTGTTCCAGGCGCGGATCAGCTCGTTGCCCCACTCGGTCGTGATGACGCGATTGACGCGCTCGGCGGCGCCAAGCGGCAATGCACCGAGCGAATTGCCGTCCAGATAGATCAATCCGTCAGGCAGATGAAACAGCGCTTTGGTGTCCTCGTAGACGCGAAGCCTGGTCATGACCGTCTCTACAAAATGGTGCGGACGCGCCAGAGTTCGGGGAACAGCTCGACCTCCAGCATGCGCTTGAGATAGCTGACGCCGCCGGTACCGCCGGTGCCGCGCTTGAAGCCGATGACGCGCTCGACTGTCGTGACGTGGTTGAAGCGCCAGCGCCGGAAATAATCCTCGAAGTCAACCAGCTTCTCGGCGAGTTCGTACAGCATCCAGTGCGTCTCCGGCGCCTCGTAGACGATACGCCATGCCTGCAGCACGCCTTCGCTGAAACTGTGGGTCTCGCGGACGTCGCGCGCCAGCACGGACGCGGGCATCGTGAGCCCGTGACGGTCGGCGAGCCGCAGCACCTCGTCATAGAGACTTGGCGTTGCCAGTTCGGCTTCAAGCAGCTTCGTCGTTTCCACATCGTGGGCGTGCGGCTTCAGCATGGCGTGGTTGCGATTGCCGAGCAGATATTCGATCAGCCGGTACTGCCGCGACTGGAAGCCCGAGGACTGGCCGAGCCGGGAGCGGAAGCGGGTATATTCACTGGGCGTCATCGTGCGCAGCACGTCCCAGGCATTGTTGAGCTGCTCGAAGATGCGCGACATTCGCGCCAGCATCTTCATGGCCGGCGCCACCTCGTCCCTGGCGATGGCGCGGCGCGCAGCACTGAGCTCGTGGATGGCAAGCCGCATCCAGAGTTCGGTGGTCTGATGCTGGATGATGAACAGCATCTCATCATGCGCCTCCGAGAGCGGATGCTGCGCATTGAGGATCGCATCCAGCGCCAAGTAGGCGCCATAGGACATGCGCCGTGTGAAATCGGTCTCGGCGCCTTCGCTTGAGGGATCGTAATCGCTGGACGTCATGACAGTCCCCTTCGATCGATCATCGCGGCTCTCGTTCAGTCGAGGCCGATCAACCGCGCTGTGATTGGCGACGATGGATCCTTCAAGCCGTCGATCACGGTAAAATGGTTCAGCGCGGGATCGACGACGAGGTGCGTCGGCACGTCGAACCCGGTCCAGACATTGGCCAGCAGATCGGACTGGCGGATGAATTCCGGCCGCTCGCTGCCGCCGACCCAGGCGGTGACAGGCGAATGCCCGCGCGGCAGATGCAGCGCCGCGCTCTCAAGCGTCGCCTCCTCCATGGTCATGCGCAGCGTCTCGTTCATTTTGGTCTTGAGCAGCGGCCGCAGGTCATGCAGGCCGCTGATCGAGAGCGTGCCGGCGATGCGATTGAACACAGCGGGATCGAGCCGGCTGTCATCACAGAGCATGCGCGTGACGAGATGGCCCCCGGCGGAATGGCCGGCGAGGCGGATCGGGCCGGCGACGAGCGAAGCCGCCTTCGCAATCGCGGCCGTGATCTCCGCGGAGATGTCGGAGATGCGCGCGGCCGGCGTCAGCGTGTAGCTCGGCAGGCAAACCGTCCAGCCGTGGTGCCGCGCACCTTCGGCGAGATCCGTCCAGGCCGATTTGTCGAAGCGCATCCAGTAACCGCCGTGCACGAACACGACGAGACCCTGGCTGTCACCGTCAGGCAGGATCAAGTCAAAGCGCTGGCGCTCACCGGAGCCATAGCCGATATCGGGACGAAAACCCTTCAGAGCGGCGCGGTAGGCCGCCGCCCGCTCTACCCATTGCGCAGGTATCTTGTCCGAACCCGGGATATGGGCCGAATTGGCATAGGCATCATCCCAATCGCGCATTGTGGCTCCCGAGGACCGGTCCGACGAACGGGGGTCAGTCTGCCACCGCTGGAGGCGGCATCATAGTCTTTCTTTTAAGCTTAAAGGATTTGGCGAAGCCATTGTTTCGGGCGAACCGGCAGGATGTTGCCGACTCGTCATTGCGAGGAGCGCAGCGACGAAGCAATCCAGGCTATGTCCCGCGGAGGAACACTGGATTGCTTCGCGATGCTCGCAATGACGGCGGAGAGGTCTACGCCTTTTCCACCCCGCACCACTCCGCGATGAACAGCGCCATCGCCTTCGTGGTCTTCTTCAGCGAGTCGAGATCGACATACTCGTTGAACCCATGCATCTCGCCTCCGCTGGCGCCGAAGCACAGGCTCGGGATGCCATAATTGAGGCCATAGAAGCGAGTGTCGGTGAGCGCGGTGAAGACGAGGTCCTCGACCTCGCCACCATAGACCTTGCTGAAGGCCTTGCCGAATGCGGCTTCCGGCGCCGCGGAATCGGTCAACTCATAGCCTTCCGACAGGAAGCCCGACCATTCGACCTCAGGCGGATTGTTGGCGAGGAAGCGGTGGTTGCGCGAGGCAGCCGCAACGCAGGCCAAAATCTCCTTCTGGTGATCGGCGACCGACCAGCCCGGCAGGACGGCGATCCGGCAATCGACATCGCACCAGGCCGGCACGCTGGAGGCCCAATCGCCACCCTTGATGATGCCAGGGTTGAAGTTGATGGGATGGTTGAGCGTCCTAAAGTGACGGTCGGCCTTGGCGCGCTCGTTCCACTCGATCTCGAGTTTCTGCAAGGCGTGAACGAGGTGATACGCCGCCATGATCGCATTCGAGCCTGAGCCGGCGAAGGCGACGTGAGTCGGATGGCCCTTCACGCGCAGGCGAAACCAGATCACGCCGACCTGCGAACGCACCATCTTGCCGGCGGTCGGCTCGGGGATGAAGCACGCATCGGCCCGGTAGCCGCGCTGCAGCGTCGAGAGCGCGCCGACGCCCGTGCTTTCCTCCTCGATCACCGACTGAAAATGAATTCGCGCCGTCGGCTTGAAGCCGGCCGCCTTGATCGCGTCCAGCGCATAGAGCGCGCCAATGGTGCCCGACTTCATGTCGCAGGCGCCGCGGCCGAACATCTTGCCGTCCTTGATCGCGGGCGAGAACGGCGGTGTGTCCCACAGTTCCAGCGGCCCGGCCGGCACCACGTCGCAGTGGCCCTGCAGGATCAGCGATTTGCCGGCTTCGGTGGCCGGGCGATAAGTGCCCACCACCGAGCGTGCCTTGGAGAAGTCATGCTCGATCGGCCCGAAGCCGCGCAGATCCCTGAGATCGTCGACATTGATGTGCCAGTCGTCGACCTCGTAGCCGCGCGCACGCAGGAGGTCGCCGATCATGTCCTGGCACGGCCCCTCCGCCCCGCGGGTCGAGGGGATCGCGACGAAATCGCGTGTTGTCGCAAGCTGGGCTTCGAAGCCGGCGTCGACGGCGTCAAGAATCCTTTGCTGCGTTTCGGCATTCATCAGGCAACTCCGGGCATCCAGTTGATCCATGGCGCCCGCAAGCTAGCCGATTTCAGCCATTCGGGTACTCCACAAAATAAGCATCCCGCAATGCATCTTCGAGCAGTCGGCCTTCCGAATAACCATTCAGTGTCGCGGGCCGGCTCACGCCGTCGAGCAACCGTGGGCACGGCTCGGGCGCACCGAGCACGGTGCGGACCGGAATGCGCTCGGCATAGACAGGCAACTCGTAGTCCTCATCATCATCGGCGACACCCTTGGCGCGGACTTTGGCGGAGGCTTCCTCGATCTCCATCGCGATGAAGGAGGTCGCCTTGATCTCTTGCGTGTTGCTGGCCCGCAGGCTCGCAGTACGATCCGGGAAGAAGCGATCGACCATCGCGACCACGGCGCGCTGCTTCTCCACGGGATCGGTGACGAGGTAGGCGGTGCCGAATGCCATCACCGCGCGATAGTCGGCGGAGTGATTGAAACCGCAACGCGCCAGCACCAGGCTGTCGAGATGGGCAACCGTCAGGCACACACGCTCGCCTCTGGTCTGGTTGCGCAGCATCCGGCTCGCGCTCGAGCCGTGCCAATAGAGCTTTGTACCCTCGCGCCAGAAGAAGGTCGGCGTGCAATAGGGCTGGCCGTCGATGGCATAGGAGACGTGGCACAGCATCGAGGAATCCAGGATGCGGTGAACCGTCGCGTGGTCGTAGAAGCCGCGGTCGTGCCGGCGCTTCACCTGGTTGCGCGCTGACGTCGGATAGGAATCCTGGCTCTCGGTCTGGCTCACGGCCGCTCCTGTTGGGACTGGAACAATTCCGAACCAGTTGTAGCCGCGCATTTGGTCTGCGATAGTGCCAATTCCATGCAAAAAATTCCGACCAATTCTCTTGCCTCGGCAAAGGCCGAGTTGCCGCTCGATCTGACCGGACCGCACATCACCGCCGGCGCCTCCTCGGCCCACCGGCTGTACCAGGCGTTGTGCGAGATGATCGTCTCCGGCCTCGTCAAATCGGGCGAGCCGCTGCCGCCGTCGCGGACTTTGGCGAAGCAGACCGGCTTTCGCCGCAACGCCGTCGTCACCGCTTACGAGCGCCTGATCGCCGACGGATTTGCCCAAGCCACCGTCGGCTCCGGCACCTTCGTCGCCGCACGCATCCCGGCGCGCGCTGCTTCAACCAAAAAGTCAAAAGTGACCGTCGAAGCGCCGAAGCAAGGCGCGCTTTCGCTCGGCTGTACCCATATCGACGAGCGCGCGGTGCAGCGTTTTCGCGCGTTCGTCGGCCGGCGCATGCGCGCCTTCGGCAGCGAGCATCTGCATTACGGCGACCCGCGCGGCAGCCGCGAGTTACGCGTCGCGATCGCCGACCATCTGCTGTCGGCACGAGGGCTGCGCTGCGATGCCGACCAGATCATGCTCACGTCAGGCACGCTGCACACGCTGCGCATCGTTCTCAGCGCGATCCTGAAGGCCAACGATCAGGTCTGGTGCGAGGATCCCGGCTATCCCATTGCCCGCAGGACCATCGCACAATGCGGCTATCGCAGCGTACCCATTCCCGTCGATGCGCACGGCCTGCAAGTCGCCAGAGGCCGGACCGTCGCGCCGTCTGCCCGCGCGGCTTACGTGACGCCATCGCATCAGTTTCCGTTGGGCGTGCAGATGTCGATGCCGCGCCGGCTCGAGTTGCTCGACTGGGCCAGGCAAGCCGGCGCCTTTGTCTTCGAGGACGATTACGACAGCGAGTTCCGCTACGACGGCGCGCCGCTGATGTCGCTCGCCGGCATTGATCACCTTCAGCGCGTGATCTACATGGGCACCTTCGCCAAGACGCTGTTCCCGGGCCTGCGCATCGGTTATTGCGCCCTGCCTGAACGCCTCATCGGTGACGTCACGGCGGCGCGCGCCGCGCTCGACCGCTTCCCTGCAACGTTGATGGAAGGCGCGGTCGCCGACATGCTCAATTCCGGCGCGTTCGTTGCAAACCTGAAGCGCGTCCGAAAACTCTATCGCGAGGCGCGCGATGCGCTGGCCGAAACGCTCGAAGGGGCATCGGATGGTGCGCTCTCGGTCCCGGTGCCATCGCAAGGCCTGCACCTCGTGGCGCAGTTCGATCCATCCGTTACGCCTGACGCGGCGGCTGAAGCGAAACAGGCCGCTGGCGTGGAAGGCTGGTTGCTCGCCGACACCTATGCGCGGGCGCGTCCTCTGCCCGGTTTCGTGTTGGGATTTTCAGGGCACGCGGTTCCACGCCTAGTCGCCGCCGCCGAACGGCTCGCACGAGAAGCGCGGGGCGCCTCGCGCAGCAAAGGCAAATCGCCCCGCAGGCGCAACGAAGGTTGACTATCAGAATCGCCGCCTGCTGCGTAACTTCGCAGCAATCGATTCCGGGATCTCTCGTCATGTCAAATGTCACGACATTCGGCCGCGCAGCTTTCCTTGCGCTCCTGATCTCCTCCGCAGTTGTCGCGGCGGCCCGCGCAACGACAGTCGGACGTGAGCAGGACATCGTCGATCTCAAGCTTGGCCAGCGCGTGCAGGTGGACGACGGAACTTGCCCCGCTGGACAAATCAAGGAAGTGCGCGGTTCGAAGATGACCGACAAGGGCGTGGTGCGAACAGCCAGTTGCGTGGCGCGGTTCGGGCCGAAGTCAAGGTAGCTGGTTTAGGACTTCGCCGGGTCGAACATGCATTGAAGGGTCGGCTTGGCGATCTTGGTGAAGGTTGCGCCGATCTCGTTTTGCTTTGCCGCCGGCACCCAATCGGTCTCGATCGTGGGAACCCCGGTTTCGCTGATGCCGCGCAGCAGCGCCTCGCGCAGGTCACGATCCTCGACGACGGCGGCCGCATGATCATGCAGACAGCCGCAGACCTCTTCGGGATGCTCCCAGCGCCCGAGCATACGCGGCGCGCATTGCCTCACGAACTCCGTGCGCGGATCCGGCAATCGGCTCGGTGAGCGAACCTGCGCCTGAACGGAGCTGATCGTCACGAGAGACAGGAGCGCCGCGGCGCAGAGACGAAGGTACATGATGGGATTTGCCAGCTGATTTTCTTGTTTGGTGATCAGAGACGGGCCGCCAAGACGATCGGCTGCGGCGCTGGGCTGGAGATCGGCGAACCGCTGTACTGGAAGGTGCCGATACCGGGCAGATCACCATCCGGCGCACCGGCCAATGAGGAACCAGCGAGGACGAAACCGAAAGCAAGGATGAAGCTGAGCGCGCGCATGGATTTGTCCCCGAATCGCGTGGCCGGCGGTGTGCCGTCGTCGTTGTGACGCTGATAACCATCCGCGGTTTCTCCCGTGATGCGCTCAAAGCCCAAAATGGTTTCGTTCCCGGTGAGAATTGTTTCGTCGGCGACGGCGGGACGAAACAATTCGGCGAAAACATCAATCATTTCAGATGGGACGCCTGACGATTTGAACGCGTTTGGGAACAACCGTTCAGCCGGGATGAAGCAGCGCGGTCATACCGGCGACATTCGTCCGGCGCGGTGGCTCTGCAATCAGGACGCGGCTACGAAGCCGCGCCGCAGGCCTTCATGCGGCTGAGCGGCTCACACCTTCTAAAACCGCGCACGGGCCGCGATCACATTACTGAGTGAAGAAGTCGCCGCATTTCTGAACGTTCGCGTCAGCCGGCCCCCACGGCATGATCGGCACCGTCGAGGTCGAGTTCTTCGGCGATCCCTCGATCAGCCTGTCCGAATAGACCATGTAGACGAGGACATTGCGCTTGGCGTCGCAGCCGCGCACGATCTGCATCTTCTTGAAGAAGAGCGAGCGGCGCTTGCGGAACATGTCGTCGCCCTGCTCCATCTTGTCCTTGAATTTGATTGGACCGATCTGGCGGCAGGCGAGCGACACGTCCGAAACCTCCTCGGCAAGACCGAGCCAGCCCTTGAAGCCCCCCTTCTCCGGCACCGTGAAATGACAGGCCACGCCCTCCACTTCAGGGTCATCGAGCCCATAGGTCGCGAGCTTGTCATTCGGGCTCATCCATTTGAACACCGTTGAGCGGCGGAAGATGAGATCGGGCTCGTCGGCGGCGGATGCGGAGGCCAGGGGCGCGGCCAAGGCCAGGAGGAATAAAACAAGGCCTTTCAAGCGGATGCTGGAAAGACCGGGGAAACGAGATGACATGAAGTTCTCCGGTAACAAGTCCCCGCCATGTAGGCATGGGATGTCCGGTCAGGAAGGTGACGCCAGGTGGCCGCAGCCGTCGTTTACCGCTCCGTGAGGCTTTTTTGCTACGTCTTGGACAAAAGTAGCTGATGGCAGAACTGCCGTGCTGGTGAACGCGTATCCCCTCTGCGACACTAACGTCTGATTTGGATTGTGGATTCGAGGAATGAATAGCGTGAACGGGTCCCGGTGTTCTGCAGCGCCGACGCGGCTGTGGCAGGTCGCGATTTTGACGGCGGCAGGTGCGATCGGTACGGCAAGCCAGGCGGAAGCCGCGTTCTACTACTATTCGGACTATCCCGACGGAGCCTATGGACGGCAGGTGCGTCACCTCGAGGAGCCGCGACTCAAGCCGCAGAAGCGCGGCTCCGCTGTCAAAAACAAAAAAGAGGCGCGCGTCGAGAAGGAGACCGGCGCGAAGCCGCAAGGTCCGCTCGTCATCGTCGTCTCCATCGAGCGGCAGAAAGTGACCATCTACGACTCCAACGGCGTGTTCGCGGAGTCGCCGGTGTCGACCGGCATGAAAGGGCACTCGACGCCGATGGGCGTGTTCAGCGTCATCCAGAAACACAAATTCCACCATTCCAACATCTATAGCGGCGCGCCGATGCCGTACATGCAGCGGATCACCTGGTCCGGTATCGCCATGCATGCAGGCGTGTTGCCGGGCTATCCGGCCTCGCATGGCTGCATCCGCATGCCGATGGCGTTCGCGGTGAAGATGTGGAACTGGACCAAGATGGGCGCGCGCGTGATCGTCACGCCCGGCCAGATGACCCCGCAAAACTTCTCGCACCCCATGCTGGCCTCGCTGCGCGTGCCGCCGCAGCCCGCGGCAAGCCTCGAGCCGCCGACCAGCGTTGGCGACAAGGCGGACAAGGGCGCGCCCGAGACCACCAAGGTCACGGAGGTCAAGCCGACCGAAGCCAAATCGTTTGAGACGAAGACCGCCAGCGCGGAGAGCGTGCTCGAGCTTCGTTCCACGGTCGGCCATCCCGTGATGTCGGATGTGACCACGGGCAATGCTCCGATCCGCGAGGAAGCCGCCAACAGCGAGGCTAAGACCGACACCAGGTCTGCCGAGGCTTCCGAGCCGGCCAAGCAGCCCGAGGCGGCTGCGAAGCCCGCCGATGGCGCGGGCGCCGAAGCGAAGCCTGCCGAGGCTGCGGAGGCGCCCAAGGCGGCTTCAGACGACAAGCCGGCCGGCAAGGTTGAAGCGGCGAAGTCGGAATCTTCCGATGCTCTGAAGGCCGACGCGCCGAAGGCGGAAGCGGCTGCGGAGCCGGTCAAGGCCGATGCTGCGCCGACCCAGACGAAGCCCGACGCGGCAGCGACGGCAGCGGCGCCTTCTGATTTGCCTGACGCCAAGAAGGACCAGACTCGCGTCGCTGATCCCGCGCCGTCCGTAAAGCCCGACGTGCCGAAGCGGACTGGTCAGATCGCGGTGTTCATCAGCCGCAAGGATTCCAAGCTCTATGTGCGGCAGAATTTTGCGCCGCTGTTCGATGTGCCCGTGACGATCGCAGCGAGCGACCGGCCGCTCGGCACCCACGTCTTCACCGCCGAAGTCGACAAGACGGATACCAACGCGCTGCATTGGTCGGTGGTGTCGCTCCCGGTCGCGGTCCGCGCCGCCGTGCGCGACGATGACGGTCATTTGATGCGCCGCCATCGCGGCGCCGCGGTGATCCCCGTCGCCGCCAAGCCGGTGATTGCGCCTGACAGCCCGGCCGAGGCACTGGATCGCATCACGATTCCCGCCGACACCATGGCGAAGATCAACGAGATGCTCACCACCGGCGGCTCGGTCATCGTGTCCGACCAGGGCATCAACCAGGGTGAGACCGGCGAAGGCACCGACTTCATCGTCCGCCTCTACTGAGCCTGGCCCGCGATAACGCGGTGTTGAGCAGGCCGGTCGTCTCGCTGGAGTAAACTGCGCGCCGGGTCACATCCGGGGGACGCCGCCATGTTGAACCGCAGAACCATACTCACCGCCGCGCTCCTCACGGCCGCCGCCTCGGCGACACGCGCGCAGGCCGATGTCGGCATGAGCCGGATGTCCGCATACGCGTTCTCGTTCCCAGCCCTGTCTGGCGACGACATCAGGCTCGCCGCCTTTACCGGCAAGCCGGTGCTGGTCGTAAACACGGCCTCGCTATGCGGCTACACCCCGCAATATGCAGGGCTGCAAGAGCTCTGGAGCGAGTTTCGCGAACGCGGCCTCACCGTGATCGGCGTGCCCTCCAACGATTTCGGCGGTCAGGAGCCCGGCGGCACCAGCGAGATCTCGGAGACTGCGCACCACCAATACGGCGTTACCTTCCCCATCGCTGCCAAGGCCATCGTGGTCGGGGCGAAGGCGCATCCATTTTACAGATGGGCCGCCGAGGCTCGGCCAAGGGAGGTTCCAAGGTGGAACTTCCACAAGTACCTCCTCGGCCGCGACGGCTACATCGCCGATGTATTTCCGTCCGCCGTGGAGCCTGCCGACACCCGCATCAAGACTGCGGTTGCCCGTGCCTTGGCCGACAGTTGAACCGCCTGGCTGAAACAGGCTTGGGCACAATTGTGACGAAGCGCCAAACAGCCGTTGCAATGGCGAGGGAGCACCATCTAGGCTAGGATCATCTGGGACAGGAAAGGTTTTGCCGGAGGCGAAAAGCCGCGGTGGAACAACGGGATCAATCTCGAGGACAACACCATGCGTGTGGCGGCAGGACTGATTTTGGCAAGCGCGATGTCTGTTGCGCTGACAGGCGCGGCATGGTCGCAAACCCCGGCCGCAAAACCTGCGGCTGTCACACAGGCGGCCCCTGCGGCAGCACCGGCTGCTGCCGCTCCGGTTCCGGCGGCTGCGGCCCCCGCAGCTGCAGCGCCCGCGTCGCAAGCCGCGGCCTTTCCGCCCCCGCCGCAACAGGCGCCGCAGCCGGCACGCGCGGCCTGCAACAATCCGAACGCGCTGGGCGTTGCCCGCACCGTCGAGATCGATACGACAGGCGGTCCCGGCTTCGGCTTCGAGCACTTCAAGGAGCTCGACTTCCTGCGCGAGAAGGAGGTCGTCCTGACCTTCGACGACGGTCCCTGGCCGCGCAACACGCCCGCCGTGCTGAAGGCGCTCGCCGACCAGTGCACCACGGGCATCTTCTTCTCGATCGGCAAGCACGCCACCTACGAACCGGAACTCCTGAAGCAGGTCTACGCGGCCGGCCACACCATCGGCACCCACACCTGGTCGCACGCCAACCTCAACGACAAGAAGCTGAGCGAAGCGCAGCGCAAGGACGAGATCGAGAAGGGCATCAGCGCCGTCAAATGGGCGCTCGGCGGCATCTCGCCGGCAGCGTTCTTCCGCTTCCCGGCACTGCAGCATCCGCCGGAGATGGTCACCTATCTCGGCAACCGCAATGTCGCGATCTTCTCCTGCGACATCGACTCCTTCGACTTCAAGGCCTCGAAGCCGGAGAAGGTGATCGACACCGTGATGAAGGGGCTCGAGAAGAAGGGCAAAGGCATCATCCTGATGCACGACTTCCAGAAGCACACGGCGGAAGCCCTGCCCGAGCTGCTGAACCGCCTCAAGGCCGGCGGCTACAAGATCGTGGCGATGCGCGCCAAGGCGCCGGTTGCCTCGCTTCCCGAATACGACCAGGAACTGATGAAGGACGTCAAGCTGCCGACAGTGAGCACGCGTCCGGTCAATTCCGTGGTGACGACCGTTTCCGAATAGTCGTCGCTTGTCGTTCCATTTCGAAGGCTACGTCATCGTCTCGGCGGACGGCATGCTTGCCGACGCCAGCCATGTCATGCCCGACAGTCTGAAGTTCAAAGGCGACAAGCTGTTCTTCGAGCAGGCGCTCGATGGTGCCGCGCTGATCGTGCACGGCCGCAACTCGTATGAGCAGCAGACGAACTCGCCCAAGCGCAAGCGGCTGATCCTGACCCGCAAGATCAAGGCCCTCACCGTCGATCCGGAGATGCCGAACGCGACGCTGTGGAATCCGGAGCATGCGAGCTTCGAGCAGGCCTGCGCCTTTGCCGACGTTTCTTCGGGACGTGTCGCTGTGATCGGCGGCCCCGTCGTGTTCGACATGTTCATGGACCGCTACGACGCGTTCTGGCTGTCGGAGGCTCCGCATGTGCGGCTGCCCGGCGGCGAAGGCTGCTTTGTCGAGGTGCCCCGGCGGACGCCGCACGAGGTGCTGAGGTCGCACGGGATGGCACCGGGCACGCCTTACATGCTCGACGCCGTGCACGACGTCACCGTCACGCCATGGCGACGGGGCTAGCCCGCCGCGCTGAACTCACGGCGTCGGCAGGTGATAGACCAGCGAGCCGCGCAGCGTATGGATCGTGCCGCCGGCGCTGACATTGGTGAAGATGCTGTCCGTGAGATCGTCGCGCGTCTCGACATGCGTCATGCGATATTCGGCGCGGGCCGAGATCCTGTCGCTGAAGAACCGCTCGAAGCCGCCGCCAAAGGTGGCGCCATGATACTCTCGCTGCGGACTGGTGCTCTGGAGTCCCAAGAGGTTGTACGTGATGGACCGCGCGGTCGAGCCGGTGTAGCCGCCGAGCACATAGAGCATCGTTTCCGGCGAGACGAGATAGCCAACGCGGCCGCCGACGGTCCAGGCCCACTTCACCGACGCCAGATCCGACGTGACTGTCCCCGTCCCCCCCGCGCCAGGCCCCGTTGCCGTGACGCTGGCCCCGCCATTCGTCGCCACATCGATCAGGCCGAAGGCGCCGACCACCCATTTCGGTGCGATCTGACGATCGTAGCCGATGGTGAAAGTGCCGCCGACATCCGCGCCACCAAGGCCCGCCGCGTTGAAATCGAGCGCGCCGGGAATCGAGGCCGCCACATGCGGCGTGAGGGCGTCGCCACCGATGCCCACGCCGACATGGACACCCGTCCACGCCGGATTGAGCGCGGGCGCGGCCGCTGCGGTCGCCGCGGGACCGCCGAACTGTCCAAACCGGTAGGCTGCGCCGATCCGGATCACGTGCTCCGACAAATCGGTGGTCCAGACTGCACCGAGCGGATCGACGGTCGTGTTGTGGCCAAGGTCGACATAGCGATACTCGCCACGCAGCGACCAATTGTTGGCGAGACGATATTCCACACCGGCACCCACCGTATAGCCATGCGAGGTCTGAGCGGATTCCTGCGCCGTGAACGAGGGACCGCCGATGATCGTGTAAGTGACGTTCCAATTGTTGATGCGCATCTGGCTGTAGCCGGCGAGGCCGTACAGCAGGATATCCGGCGTCGCCAGAAATCCGGCACGGCCGCCGATGGTCCAGCCCTGGTCGAGCGACGGCATGGTTGCCGTGACGATCTGCCCGAACGCATTCCCGCCCACGCTCACAGTCGTGCGCTGGCGCGACCAGTCGTAGTCGACGAAGCCACCGACCACGAAGCGCGGCGCAACCTGGACGTCGAAGCCGGCGAACGCGGACAATCCGAGATCGGCGCCCTGAAGACCGTCGAGGCTGAACAGCGAAGGGCCGCCGCCGACCGGCGCGAGGTTCGAGCGTCCCGATGCGAAGTCGAAGCCAAGGCCCGCGCCGACATAGAACTGCGTCCAGTTCGCTACAGGCGCAAACCGCGGCGGCGCCTTCACGGGCAAATCGGCCGCATCAGCCGTCGTGACGGCAAGGGCTGCGGCATGCGCGGCTCCCAGAAAAACCACCGCACGCGCCAACAGTCGCTTCGAATGAACCAAGTCCGCCCCCAATACGCCTTACCGATTGATGGCAATCGGTCGAACGGTCGTATTCGGTTCCAGCAGAGTCCGACAAGACTGGAAACGTGTGTGCGCCACAGCGGTTGCGATTTTGCAGAACCGCTGTGATCTCAAAGCCATAACATGTGAATGAAGGTTCACGCCGCGCGCATGAAGCGGGCGGAGATGCCGGCCCGGCTAGACGTCTCCGTAGGCCGTCTCGGCCGTGCGAGTCTCGCGGCCAAAGCCCATGATCATGAACAGCGCGCCGATGATCGAGAGATTCTTCAGCGCGTCGACCACCACCGCCGCATTGTCAGGTGCTGCTTGATTCCAGAAATCGGAGAACAGGACGGTCGAGGCCGCGATGTAGATGATCATCAGCAACGCGAAGAAGCGCGCGCCGAAGTTCAGAGCGATCATCAGCCCCGCAATGATCTCGAGCCCGCCGACTGCGATAGCCAGGAGTTGCGGCGTCGTCATCGCGGTCGCCGTCTCGACCTGCTTGGCGTAAGGCGCGATCGCATCGGGCACCACGATCTTGCCGGCGATGAAATCAGCCGTCGCCTGCAGGGGGAAGAACTTGAGCGCGCCCGTGTAGACGAACAGCACGGCGAACAGGATCCGCCCGAAAGTCACGAACGCTGGCATGGTCGGCCTCTTGGCAAAACGCTAATCGCGGGACGCCTGCGGATTATGAAGAGTCCGACAGCGGTTTTCAAACGCGGAAATGGAAAACTGCGAGTTATTCAAGAATGGAGGCGTGCGACGTGCGGTGGCGCTCCCTAGCGGAATCGAACCAAGGGGGCCGAGATGTGGCCACCGCACTCTCCGCGTCATGGCCGGGCTTGACCCGGCCATCCACGACGTGCCCTACGCCGCAAAGACCGTGGATGCCCGGGACAAGCCCGGGCATGACGAGACCGCGGACTGTTGCCTTACGTAAACAACGTCGGCTGCTGCCGCGCTGCACGCTCCTGCGCTTCCACCACCGCCACCGCGGTCATGTTGAGGATGCCGCGCGCGGTCACCGAGGGGGTGAGGATGTGAGCGGTCCGTGCCGGGCCGATCAGGATCGGACCGACAGGGAGCGCGTCCGCCAGCGACTTGATCATCTGATAGGCGACGTTGGCAGTGTCGAGGTTCGGCATGATCATGATGTTGGCCTCACCCTCGAGATTGGAGTGCGGCAGAACCATGCGGCGCGCCGCGGCGGAGAGCGCGGTGTCGCCTTGCATCTCGCCGTCGGCCTCGATCTCCGGATGCTTCTCCTTCAGCAACTGGGTCGCCCGGCGCATCTTGCGCGAGGAGTCCGTGTCGTAGCTGCCGAAATCGGAATGCGAGACGAAGGCGATCTTCGGCTTGATGTTGAAGCGCTGGACGTGAACCGCCGCTAGTGAGGCAATCTCGGCAAGCTCTTCCGCGCTCGGATTGGGCCTCACTTGCGTGTCGGCGATGAAAAATGCGCCCTTGCTGGTGATCAGCAGCGCCAGCGCCGCGTAGTCGCTGATCCCAGGCGAGAAGCCGACGATCTCGCGGACATGGCGCAGATGGCTCATGTAGCGGCCCTCGACGCCGCAGAGCATCGCATCCGCCTCCCCGCGCGTCACCGCGAGAGCCGCGATCACCGTGTTGTTGGTGCGCACCACGGTGCGGGCCGCATCCGGCGTCACCCCGCGTCGGCCTGCGACCTCGACATAGGACTGCACATAGGAGCGGTAACGCGGATCGTCTTCGGGATTGACGAGATCAAAATCCTTGCCCGCCTTGATCGACAGGCCGAAGCGCTTGATGCGCGCCTCGACCACCGAGGGCCGGCCGACCAGGATCGGCGTCGCCAGCTTCTCCTCCAGCACCACCTGCGTGGCGCGCAGCACGCGCTCGTCCTCGCCTTCGGCGTAGATCACGCGCACCGGCTGGGTCTTGGCCTTGGCGAACATCGGCTTCATGACGAGGCCGGAGCGGAAGGCAAAGCGTTCGAGCAGCGCGGTGTATTCGTCGAAATTGGTGATCGGCCGCGTCGCGACGCCTGACTCCATTGCCGCCTTGGCGACGGCCGGCGCGATACGCAGGATCAACCTGGGATCGAAGGGACTCGGGATCAGCGAGCCCGGACCAAAGCCTTGCGTCTCGCCGGTGTCAAAACCTTGCGCGACCGCATCCGACGGCGCCTCGCGCGCAAGCTGCGCGATGGCCTCGACGGCGGCGTGCTTCATCTCCTCGTTGATGGCGCTGGCGCCGACATCGAGCGCGCCGCGGAAGATGAAGGGGAAACAGAGAACGTTGTTGACCTGGTTCGGATAGTCGGAGCGACCGGTGCAGATCATCGCGTCGGGACGCACCTTGCGCGCCTCCTCCGGCATGATCTCCGGGGTCGGGTTGGCGAGCGCCATGATCAAGGGCTGGTCGCCCATCGCCTTGGCCATCTCGGGCTTGAGCACGCCCGGCGCTGACAGGCCTATGAAGATGTCGGCGCCGCCGATGACATCACCAAGCGTGCGCTTGTCGGTCTTCTGCGCATAAACCGCTTTCCAGCGGTCCATCGTGGTGTTGCGGCCCTCATGCACGAGACCGTCGATGTCGCAAACCCAGATGTTCTTGCGCTGCGCGCCCATCGATACCAGCAGATTGAGCGTCGCGATGGCCGCAGCCCCTGCCCCCGATGTGACGATCTTGACGTCCGACAGCTTCTTGCCGTTCAGCCGGAGGCCATTGGTGATGGCCGCGGCGACGATGATCGCGGTGCCATGCTGATCGTCATGGAAGACCGGGATCTTCATGCGCTCCTTGAGCTGCGCCTCGATCTCGAAACATTCCGGCCCGCGGATGTCCTCCAGATTGATGCCGCCGAAGGTCGGCTCCAGCGCCGCCACGGTCTCGACCACGCGCTCGATGGTGTCGGCGGCGATCTCGATGTCAAACACATCGATGCCGGCGAATTTCTTGAACAGGACGGCCTTGCCTTCCATCACCGGCTTGGAGGCCAGCGGGCCGATATTGCCGAGGCCGAGCACCGCGGTGCCGTTCGAGACCACGGCGACCAGATTGGCACGGGTCGTCAGCGTGGCGGCTTCCGCCGGATTCTTGGCGATCTCGGTACAGGCGGCGGCAACGCCCGGAGAATAGGCAAGCGCGAGGTCGCGCTGGTTGGCGAGCGGCTTGCTCGCCTGGATTTCGAGTTTTCCCGGCCGCGGCAGACGGTGATAGGCCAGCGCCGCCTGGTGAAGATCATCAGAAAAAGACGACATGCAGTGTCTCGCCTCGCGTTACCGGCCTCAAAGATGCGTTGTCATCGACCAGTTTACCGCAGTGCACACGGTATTCCGGCCTATGGAAACCGGGATGAAGCACGGCCAACGCCTCGGTGGCAACATCCGATTGCAATCCAATTAACAGATCGCGTGGTCAAATATTTGACAGCGCTAGCTTTCCCTGGACCGCGCAACGTTTCCCGAATATGGCAGGTTGCGCAGCGCACAACCAACAACTGGAGCTGGGAATGAAGCGCATCCTGATCGGCCTGATCGTGGCAGCCGTGCTCGCCGCGGGCGGATGGCTCGGCTTCAACCTCTACGCCAAACATCGCGTCACCGCCGAGATCGAGGACGCCTTCCAGCAGATCCGCAGCAATGGCGGCAAGGCGAGCCACGGCAAGGTCGGTTTCGACCTGTCGACGCGCACGCTTACGATCGATGAGCTCAATGTCGAGCCGGGACGCCCCCCTTTAGCCGGCGTCAAGGCTGCGAGCTTCAAGGCGGTCGGCGTTCACCAAGTCGACGAGACCCGCATTGCGGCCGACAATATCGAAATCGATGGCGTGGAGTTGGCGATCGAAGGCGCTGCCGGCGCGGCGAACATGAAGGCCACGTACAAGATCCCGCATATCGCCTTGGCCAACTATTCCGGGCCCGCACGGATGCAAGGCGCGCCGGCCTCCGATTCCATTCTCGACGCCTATCGTTTCGGGCTCGAGCAATTTGTGAGAATTTCAGCCGGTTCGCTCAACGTGCCGACCATAACCGCCGCAATGAGTGGAATCACCGGAGGAGGATCCGGCGAGATCACCTATTCGGGGCTGACAATCCACAACATCGATCGCGGCAAGATCGGTACTGCCAAGGTTGATCGCGCCGTTGTTGCCATCGATGTGCAACAGCCACGTCCGGATAAAATCACCTCCGGATTCTCCGACGCGACAATCGAAGATTTCGACGCGAACGTCGTGATCGCCGCGCTCAATCCCGACAAGGCAAATGACGATAGCTATCACCGTGTCTACCGGCAGATATCAACTGCTTACGCGCTGACTTCGACGTCCGGCATTGCCGCGAAAATCGGCCGCATCCTGGTCGAGGACATCGCGTATCAGCCGTCGAAGTTTCGTCCAGGAGAACTGCTGGCGGTGATGCCAAAAGATCCGTCTGCCCATCAAAACCCCGCGCAGATGCGGGAATTGATGGAGAAGGTCGGAAACCTCTATGAGGGCGCACGGATCGGCAAAGCGACAATTGCCGATCTGTCGATGGAGACACCGCAAGGGACCGGCAAACTCAACGCCATCAGATATTCCGAGGGCGAGTTCGCGCTGGAGGGTTTCGATGCGCCAACCCCGCAGGGCCGGATCAAGATGGAGCGCTTCGCGCTGAAGTCGTTCAGCGTCGCGAACCTGTTGCGTTGGGCGGCAAACCTCACCACTCCCGGAAGAGCGCCCTCGCCCGATCAGATGCTCGGGCTGTTCGGCGTGCTGGCAGGCGCGGAGATCAAGGGCGTGGTGGCGCCGTTCAAGACCACCAAGAAGCTGGTCACGATCGACACGGTGAGCCTGGATTGGGGGCAGTTGATCGGTTCGATCCCGAGCAAGACGCACATGGTTGCCAAATTTGTCACGCCCACCGATCCATCTGATCCGAAGCAGCTTCCGTTGCTCGCCGCCGGCATCGACAAGCTCGCGATCGACCTCGATCTCGGCGCGGCCTGGACCGAGTCCACCAACAGCTTCGCTCTGACCCCGGCGACCCTGGACATCGGAGGGATCGCCAAGGCGCAATTGCGCGTCGCACTCGGCAATGTGCCGCGCGAGACGTTTTCGACTGAGCCCGCTCAGCTCATGGGACAAGCTGCCCGGATCGAGGCCGGCGCGCTCGAGTTCTCACTGCACGACAACGGTGGCGTCGACCTCGTCGTCGCGCAGTTCGCGCGCATGCAGAATGTCAGCCGCGACGCCGCGCGTCAGGCGATCGTCGAAAGCATCAAGGCAAAACGCGAGCAGATTGCATCCGCCAATCCGGATGCGGACGCCGCCGTGGATGCGGTCGCCCGTTTCGTCGAGACGCCGGGCCAGACGTTGTCCATCAAGCTCTCCCCGCGCGCCAAGGCGCCGCTGATGCAGATCATGCAGCTCTTGCAAACCGACCCGCAGAGCGCGTTGGCGCAGTTCAGGATCGAGGCGTCGACGGGACTGTAGAGCGGGCGCGCGCTCTCACCACCGTCATGGCCGGGCTCGTCCCGGCCATCCACGCTCTTCCGCGCCTGCCCAAAAACGTGGATGCCCGGGACAAGCCCGGGCATGACGGATTCTTGCTACCTCCCCGCACACGAAGGGGCAAAGACCCTCATTTCTGCGGCAGGTTCACCTTCACATGCAGCTCGCGGAGCTGCTTCGTCGTCGCATCCGACGGCGCGCCCATCAGCAGGTCCATGGCCTGCTGGTTCATCGGGAACAGCGAGATCTCGCGCAGATTGTTGGTGCCACAGAGCAGCATCACGATGCGGTCGACACCCGCGGCCATGCCGCCATGTGGCGGCGCGCCGTACTGGAAGGCGCGGTACATGCCGCCGAAGCGGTCGACCACTTCCTGCTCGCCGTAGCCTGCGATCTCGAACGCCTTCACCATCGCTTCCGGCACGTGGTTGCGGATGCCGCCCGAGGCGATCTCGTAACCGTTGCAGGTGATGTCGTACTGGAACGCCTTGATGGTCAGCGGATCCTGGCCCTTCAGCGCCTCGAGGCCGCCCTGCGGCATCGAGAACGGGTTGTGCGAGAAGTCGACCTTCTTGTCGTCCTCATTGTACTCGTACATCGGGAAGTCGACGATCCAGGCGAGCTCGAACCGCTCCCTGTCGGTGAGGTTCAGTTCCTCGCCTACCTTGTTACGGGCGAGCCCTGAAAACTTCCAGAACTTGTCGGGATCGCCGGCGACGAAGAAGGCGGCATCGCCTTCCTTGGTGCCGATCTGCGCACGGATCGCGGCGGTCCGCTCCGGTCCGATGTTGTTCGCAAGCGGACCTGCGCCCTCGCCGCCCTCGCGCCACATGATGTAGCCGAGGCCGGGCTGGCCTTCGCCCTGCGCCCACGAGTTCATGCGGTCGCAGAATGCACGGCTGCCTCCACCGGTCGCCGGGATCGCCCAGACCTGGTTCTTGGGGTCTTCGAGCATGCGCGCAAAGACCTTGAAGCCGGAGCCGCGGAAGTGCTCGGAGACGTCCTGCATCTCGATCGGGTTGCGCAAATCAGGCTTGTCGCTGCCGTATTTGCGCAGCGCCTCGGCGAACGGAATCCGGCGCCAGTTCTTGCTCACCGGCTTGCCCTTGGCGAACTCCTCGAACACGCCGGTGATGACGGGCTCCATCGCCGCGAAGACGTCTTCCTGCGTGACGAAGCTCATCTCGACGTCGAGCTGGTAGAACTCGCCGGGCAGACGGTCAGCGCGCGGGTCCTCGTCGCGGAAGCACGGCGCGATCTGGAAGTAGCGATCGAAGCCCGACATCATCAGCAGCTGCTTGTACTGCTGTGGCGCCTGCGGCAGTGCGTAGAACTTGCCGGGATGGATGCGCGACGGCACCAGGAAGTCGCGCGCGCCTTCCGGCGACGACGCGGTCAGGATCGGCGTGTTGAACTCGAAGAAGCCCTGCCCCTCCATGCGCCGGCGCATCGACTTGATGATCTCGACGCGGGTCATGATGTTCTGATGCAGCTTCTCGCGACGCAGATCGAGGAAGCGGTACTTCAGACGGATGTCCTCGGGATATTCCTGGTCGCCGAAGACAGGCAGCGGCAGATCGCCGGCCGGACCCAGCACCTCGATCTCGGTGACGTAGATCTCGATCTTGCCGGTCGGCAGATCGTCATTGTCGGTGCTCTTGTTATCCGCGCCGGCCGGGCGGCGGCGCACCTTGCCGTCCAACTTGACCACGAATTCGGAACGCAGCTTTTCCGCTTGTGCGAACGCCGGCGAGTCCGGATCGACCACGCACTGGGTCAGGCCGTAATGGTCGCGCAGGTCGACGAAGAGCACGCCGCCATGGTCGCGGACGCGATGGACCCAGCCCGAGAGGCGAACCGTTTCGCCGATGTTGCTCTCGCGGAGCGCGCCGCATGTATGTGACCGGTAGCGATGCATGGTCGTCCCAAAATCAATGTCGGAGGATACGAATCGGACGGCCTGAAACGACCGGTCCGACGTTGCGGCAGGGTTTACCCGACGAGGCCCAAAGCGGCAACCTCAAGGCGGTAACCAAGGGAACGGCCTGTTTTGGGCCTGACGGCCGCCATTTTTGCCCAATCCGGACCCGTCCCTTTGCCATCGGGCGTTCCAGCCCTATCTTGACGGTATGACCGTGCATTTCCCCTTCCAGAACTCATATTCGGCCTTGCCGGACAGCTTCTTTGCCCGCGTCGCGCCGACCCCCGTATCCGCGCCCCGGCTGATCAAGCTGAACCGGCCCCTGGCAATCCAGCTCGGGCTCGATCCTGATCTGCTTGAAAGCCCTGAGGGCGCCGAGATCCTGGCCGGAAAGACGGTTCCTGATGGAGCCGACCCCATCGCCATGGCTTATGCCGGACACCAGTTCGGGCATTTCGTGCCCCAGCTCGGCGACGGCCGCGCGATCCTGCTCGGCGAGGTTATCGACCGAGACGGCGTCCGCCGCGACATCCAGCTCAAGGGCTCGGGTCCCACCCCGTTCTCCCGCCGCGGCGACGGCCGCGCAGCGCTTGGGCCGGTGCTGCGCGAATACATCGTCAGCGAAGCCATGTTTGCGTTGGGCATCCCGACCACACGTTCGCTGGCCGCCGTCATCACCGGCGATCACGTCATCCGCGAGACCGCGCTGCCCGGCGCCGTGCTGACCCGCATCGCCTCCAGCCACATCCGGGTCGGTACCTTCCAGTTCTTCGCGGTGCGCCGCGACACCGACGCGATCCGCCGGCTCGCCGATCACGTCATCACCAGGCACTATCCGGATCTGCTTCATGCCGAGCGGCCCTATCACGCGCTGCTCGCGGGCGTCGTCGCGCGCCAGGCCGAACTGATCGCGCGGTGGCTGCTGGTCGGCTTCATCCATGGCGTGATGAACACCGACAACTCCTCCATCTCAGGCGAGACCATTGACTACGGCCCCTGCGCTTTCATGGACGCCTACAACCCTTCGCAGGTGTTTTCGTCGATCGACGAGATGGGCCGCTACGCCTACGCGAACCAGCCCCGCATTGCGTTGTGGAACCTGACGCGACTGGCCGAATGCCTGCTGCCGTTGTTCTCCGACGACCAGGAGAAGGCCGTCGCGGAAGCCCAGGACATTCTCGGCGCTTTCTCCGAGACGTTCAGCGCCGCCTATCAGGCAGGCCTGCGCAAGAAGGTGGGCCTGTTCACAGAGCGCGATGGCGACGAGGCCCTGATCCAGGACCTGCTCGACGCCATGGCCAAGAACCAGGCCGACTTCACGCTGACGTTCCGCAAGCTCGGCGAGGCCGCCGGCGATGACAGCGCCGACGTCCGCGCGCAGTTCACGGAGCCCGCAGCCTTCGACGAGTGGGCCGGACTCTGGCGCGCGCGCATCGCGCTGGAGCCGCAAAGCGCGGCCGAGCGGCAAGCCGCGATGCATGCCGTCAATCCGATCTTCATCCCGCGCAACCACCGCGTCGAGGCCGTGATCCAGGCCGCGGTGAACGATGACAACTACGCACCGTTCGAGGAATTGGTGAAGGTGCTGGCGAAACCGTTCGAGGACCAGCCGGATTACGCCGCCTACGCCGACCCGCCGTTGCCGGACCAGCGGGTGCTGCAGACGTTCTGCGGGACGTGAGGCAAGCGGGGCTTCGTATGCAGCCCTGCCATCGATCGCCGCCGTCCGCGCGCTCTGCGGATTTTCCGATAATCGCATCATGCCCCTGTTTTGCCCGACGTGTCAACGGATGCTGAAACACGCGTAACTCATCATCGCGGCAACCACCGGCTACTGTGCATGGGGTTGTTTTCGAGATTTTTCTTCGCCCACACATTCTGTGGAATTCCGGGCGCGCGGAACCGCTGTCATCAAACTGAAACACACGCGCTCTAACGGCCTGTCAGGGCCGTCTTGCCGGAGGCGCCCATCCTCCAACGATCCTGACAGCGCACCATGCCGTTCAAATTCGTCCACATCACCGACACGCATCTCGCGAACCCCGGGATGAAGCTCTATGGGCTAGATCCGCGCGCCCGGCTCGACGCGGCGATCGCCGACATCAACACGCACCAGTCCGACGCCGCCTTCGCGGTCGTGACCGGCGACCTCACCCATTGGGGCGAGCCGGAGTCCTATGCCAATTTCGCCGAGGCGATGTCGGCGCTGAAGATTCCCTACATCGCCATGGTCGGCAATCACGACAAGCGCGTTGCCTGCCTCGACGGCCTGAAGGCCGCGCCGCGCGATCCCAATGGTTTCGTGCAGGGCACCCGCACCACCGAGCACGGCCTGTTCATCTTCCTCGACACGCTGGACGAGACCAGCCACGCCGGCGAGATGTGCGCCAAGCGCTTCGCGTGGCTGGCAAAGACGCTCGCCGCAGCGCCCGCCGATCAGCCTTTCGTCGTGTTCATGCATCACCCGCCCTTCCCGGTCGGCGTGCACGCAATGGACGAGATCGGGCTGAAGCAAAGCGCGGAGTTTGCCGAGGTGATCGCGCCCTACCGCTCGCGCATCCGCCACCTCTTCTTCGGCCATGTGCACCGGCCGATCTTCGGCAGCTACGGCAAGATCCCGTTCTCGACGCTGCGCGGCACCAATCATCAGGTCTGGTTCGAGCTCGATGCGGGCGCGCCGCATCTGGCGAGCCACGAGCCGCCGGCCTATGGCGTGGTGCTGATCGATGACGAAAACCTCGTCGTGCACAGCCACGACTTCCTCGACACCAGTCTGCGCTTCCCATTCGAGCCGCCTGCGGACGTGGACGGCCGCGACTATGCGCTCAACTTCCCGGCGCGGTGAGATGAGCCTCGCAGAACCCGCGGCTCTCCCGGTCGCGGTATCGGCGCCGCCGCGCCTGAACCTCATGACGCGGTTCACCACCCGCTTCAAAGCCTCGCTCCCGGCCTATCTGCTGCTGCTGCCCTCGCTGGTCTTCCTCGCGCTGTTCACCTATGGCGCGATGGGACGCGTGCTGATCGATGCACTCTATCAGCGCGCCACGCCGCGGGCGCCGCTTCGCTTCGTCGGTCTCGACAATATCAGCGCCGTGCTGGCCGACCCTGCCTTCACCGGCGCCGTCATCAACAACCTCATCTACGCCATCGGCACCGCGATCCCGAGCATCGGCCTTGCCCTGTTGTTTGCACTGGCACTTGCACGTACCAATGCCGTGACCAGCGCGCTGCGCGCCGCGCTGTTCTTGCCGGTGCTGATCCCGATGGTCGCGGCCTCCGCGCTATTCCTGTTCATCTTCCTGCCCAATGTCGGCCTGCTCGACTACTACATCGGCCGCTTCCTGCCGGTGCTGCCGAACTGGCTCGGCGATCCCGACATCGCGCTCTACGCGATCATGATCATCACGATCTGGAAGAACGCCGGCTACTACATGCTGTTCTTCCTCGCCGGCCTCCAGGCCGTGCCCGAGGACGTGATGGAAGCCGCGCATCTCGATGGCGCAGGGCCGTATCAGAGGCTGCGCTACATCATCCTGCCGGAGCTCAAACCCACGTTCCTGTTCGTCATCGTGATCGCAACGCTGAACGCGGTGACGCAGGTCGACCACGTCTTCGTCTTGACCCAGGGCGGCCCGTCGAACGCCACCAATCTGGTGCTGTTCTACATCTATCAGCAGGCGGTCGAGCATTTCGACATCGGGAGAGCCTCAGCCGCGACGCTGCTGACGCTCGCCGCCTTGATGGCCCTGACCGCACTGTCGTTCCGCACCATGGCGAACCGTGAGAGCGGGCCATGACGCTGATCGACAAGCTCTACAAGGACGGCCCGCTCGCGACGCGCAACGAGATTACGCCGAAGCTCGGCTTCCTGCTGACGATCCTGCTCGCGCTCGCCTGGCTGATCCCGTTCCTGTGGATGGGCGTCGCCACACTGCGCCCGGCCTCCGACGGCATCAATCTGATGGCGGAGCTGATGCCGAGCCTGAAGCCGACGCTCGACAATATCAGGGACGCCTGGGAGATCGGCGATTTTCCGCGCTACTTCCTCAACACCACGATCATCTGCACCGGCATCCTTCTCGTGCAGTTCGTCACGATCACGCTGGCTGGCTTCGCCTTTGCGCGGCTCGACTTCGCCGGCAAGACGCCGATCTTCTATCTGTTCCTGATGCAGCTGATGCTGGTGCCGGTTCTGCTGATCGTGCCGAACCTGAGCCTGGTGGTGCAGCTCGGCCTCTATGACACGCTCGCCGGCGTGATGATGCCGTTCTTCGCTTCCGCCTTCGGCACCTTCCTGATGCGCCAGGCCTTCGAGGCCATTCCAACCGAGCTGGAAGACGCCGCGCTGATCGACGGCGCCAGCCTGATCCAGCGCATGCGCCACATCTACGTGCCGCTGTCGCTGCCGAGCTTTTCCGCCTTCGCCATCATCTCCGTCACCAGCCACTGGAACGACTTCCTGTGGCCGCTGATGGTGATCAATTCGCCGGACAAGCGACCGCTCACGGTCGGGCTCTCGGTCTTCACCAAGACCGCGGAAGGCACGCAGGCCTGGGGCACCATCGCCGCCGGCACGCTGATGGTGATTGCACCGCTGCTCATCACGTTCCTGATCTTTCAGAAACGCTTCATCAGTTCTTTCGTCACCTCAGGCATCAAATAGGAGATTCTTGGATGCTGTTCTCCCGCAGGCTCATGCTCGGCCTCGCCATGGCCGGTGCTTTCGCCTTCCCGGCGCTCGCCGGTGAAGGTCCGACCGAGATCGATTTGTTCTTCCCCGTGCCCGTCGACGGCAAGCTCGCCCGCGACATGGGCACACTGATCAAGGAGTTCAACGAGGGTCACCCCGACATCAAGGCGACCGCGGTTTACACCGGCTCCTATGACGACACGCTGATCAAGACGCGCGCCTCGATCAAGGCCGGCAAGCCGCCAGCTGCCGTGATCATGTCGGCCAACTTCCTGCTCGACATGCAGATCGAGAACGAGCTCACCAATCTCGACAGCCTGATCGCAGCCGACGGCAGCACCAAGGACCAATTCCTCGGCCAGTTCTTCCCCGCTCTCCAGGGCAATGCGGTGATCAACCGGTCGGTTTACGGCGTGCCGTTCCACAATTCGACGCCGCTGCTCTACATCAACGCCGACAAGGCCAAGGAAGCAGGCCTCGACCCGAACAAGCCGCCGCAGACCTGGGCCGAGCTTACCGACTGGGCCAAGAAGCTCACCAAGCGTGAGGGCGACAAGGTGACCCAATGGGGCATCGCGATCCCCTGCGCTTATGACTATTGCGGATGGATGATGGAAACGCTCACCATGACCAATGGCGGGCGTTACTACAACGAAGAGTTCGGCGGCGAGGTCTATTACGACACGCCCTCGATGCTGGGCGCGCTGACCTGGTGGAACGACCTCGTGAGCAAGTACAAGGTCCACCCGCCCGGCGCCACGCCTGGTCCGGCCGTCAGCACCTCCTTCATCTCCGGCAACGCCGCGATGATGATGCTGTCGACGGGATCGCTGACCTATGTGCGCGAGAATGCCAAGTTCAACTACAAGGTCGCCTTCATCCCGCGCAACGTCCGTAACGCCGTGCCGATCGGCGGCGCCTCGCTGATCATTCCGGCGGGCGTGGAAGCCGACAAGCAGAAGGCCGCCTGGACGCTGATCAAGTGGATGACGTCGCCCGAGAAGAGCGCCTGGTGGAGCCGCGCGACCGGCTACTTCGCGCCCAACATGGCCGCCTACAAGACGCCTGACATGGTCGACTTCCTCAACAAGAACCCGGACGCCAAGACCGCCGTGGAGCAGCTCGACGTCGCCAAACCGTGGTTCGCGACCTACAAGACCGTGCCGGTGCGCAAGAACCTGGAGGACGAGGTGATGCTGGTGCTCAACGGCAAGAAGCAGCCGAAGGAAGCTCTTGTCGCCGCCCAGAAGGCAGCGGAGGAGACGCTTAAGCCGTACAACGCCGAGACGTCGCTGAAGCTGCCGTAAGGCGAGCGAACCACATGAGAAAGCTTCGGCGTCCCGTCATGCGGGACGCCGAAGTCGTTTCGGTGGCCAGTGTCGCCCCGGATCAATAGAGCTTGGTACCGTTGCTCTTCACAACCGTCACATCATGTCCCTTGGCGGTCATGCATTGCTTGTAGACGGCCCCCTGCGCGTAAGTTGCCTTGCGCGCCGAAAAGATTGCCTCTGTCGTTCCCGCCTCGGCGAGGCAGGTAGCCCGGGCATTCGCATAGCCTTTACCCGCCGCAAGTGCTGACGAGCCGATGCAGCCGACTGCAGCCGAAATCAATGCGATCGAAATCAACCTCTTCATTGCTACCCCCTGAATCAAAAAGTGCGCAAAGCTATTCTCTCAATCAAAGCGTGAAAAGTAACACGGACAGCGGCATGCATTCAAGCCTCGCCGGCACAGGCCGGACGAACTCGTCTAGTCACGCTTGCCGTCGAGCCTGAACACCATCTGGGTCGGGCGCACGAAGCGCAGCGCGACCAGGAGTACTGACAGCACGGTGCACATGTAGATCACCGCCATGGCGTCGATCGAATAGACCGGGCGGACGCCGCCGGCGAAGACGTTGTAGTACAGCGCAACGACGAGGGTCTGCGAGCCGCCCCCGGCAAGCAGGAACGCCAGCTCGAAATTCGAGATCGTGTTCACGAGAACCAGCAAGCCTGCCGTGAGAATGCCCGGCAGCATCAGCGGCAACAGGATACGGCGAAATATCTGCAGGCGGCTGGCGCCAAGCATCTGCGCCGACCATTCCAGATTGAGGCTGATCTGCTCGAAGAACGGCAGCAGGATGAACACAGCCAGCGGCACCATGGGGACGAGCACGGCGAGAACGACACCGAGCACTGTCCCGCCGACCCCGAAACCATAGAGGGTTGTGGCAAGCGGAATGCCATAGGTCATCTGGGGGATGAGCAGCGGCAGGAAGTACAGCAGCAGCAGGACCGGCTTGGCGTTGAAATTCCGCCGCGCCAGCACATAGGCCGCCGGAAAGCCGATCGCGAGCGCGATGAGTACCACCGCCATCGCGATGAACAAGGTGATGAAGAGGACGTGAGGCAGCTCGAACTCTCGCCAGGCATAAGCGAACCAGTCCGTCGTGAAGGCCGGCGGCAACGGCTTGCCGAACCAGCGCTTGGCGAACGAGCTCACCACGACATGCGTCACGATCCCGAGCAGGTTGAGGATGAACCCGAGCAGGAACAGATAGATTGCCAGTCTCCACATCCGTCCGCGCATTGGCTTCCCCTCAGCGTTTGCCGACGCCCATGGTCGTGGCGATGGTCATGCGGCGACGCACCAGCACGATCAGCACCAGCGCCGCGAGCTGGCAAAGCCCCATGATGACCGCGATCGCGGATGCATAGGACATGTCGTATTGCTCGAATGCCTGCTGATAGGCCGCGATCGAAATCGTCCGCGTCGAGCCGGCCGGCTGGCCCACCATCACCGCGGACGGAAACACGGCGAAGCTCATCACGAAGACCAGTGCGAACGCGATGATCAGGCCGGGCGCGATCAATGGAAACATGACGCGCCGGAAGATCGTCCAGGGGCCCGCCCCCAGCATGCGGGCGGAGCTTTCCAGGCTCGGGTCGATGCCGGAGATGTAGCCGAGCAACATCAGGAAGCAGAACGGAAAGTTCTGCATGAACAGCGAGAAGGTGACGCCGATGGAATTATGCGTCAGCTCGAGCGGGTTCTCAATCAGCCCGGCGGCGATCAGCAACTGGTTGAGCCAACCGTTATGGCCATAGAAGCCCAGAATTCCTTCCGACAGGAAAACGACGCCGAGCGAGATCGGCAGCACCAGGATCGTCGTGATCGTGCGCTCGAACCAGATGCCGCGCCGCATGCCGTAGGCGAGAAACAGCGCCACCAGCACCACCGCAACCGTCGTCGGCAAGGCCAGCATGAAGGTGGTCTTGATCGTGCTATATTGATAGGCGTCGCTGAAGAAGGCGACATAGTTCGCGAATATCCCCGCTCCTGGCTTCTTCGGCTGCAAGCTGATGTAGATACCGTACAGGAACGGGTAGACGAACATCGCGAGCACATAAAGCAGCGACGGCGCGAGACACAGGATCGCGACGAGGTCGAGTTCGCTGCGAGAGTCGGAGCGGATGCGAGCCACGATCTGCCCTCTCACTCGCGCCGCAACAGGACGAACTTGTCCGCCGGCAGGGTCAGATCCAGCGTCTCGCCCAATGTGAGCTTCTCAAGCGAGCGGATCCAGAGCCGCGCACCACCCTCGAGCGAGATCTCGGCCTCCTGCTCGCGCCCAAGATATTCGACCAGTTCGACCTTGCCGCGCATCGCAT
This sequence comes from Bradyrhizobium manausense, assembly GCF_018131105.1. Classification (NCBI taxonomy): domain Bacteria; kingdom Pseudomonadati; phylum Pseudomonadota; class Alphaproteobacteria; order Hyphomicrobiales; family Nitrobacteraceae; genus Bradyrhizobium; species Bradyrhizobium manausense. The sequence continues at coordinate 2,552,728 of NZ_JAFCJI010000001.1, forward strand.
TGGCGCCATCGGCGGCCTTGCCGAGACGCACATCCTCAGGGCGGATTGCGAGGACAGCCTGCTCGCCCGGGCGAAAGCCGTCCCTCGCCCTGGCACTCAGGATCTGTCCCCTGAAACCAGCCTCGATCGTGCCGCCCGCTTCGATGCCGAGCGTGACATCGAGGAAATTTCGAACGCCCATGAAATCGGCGACGAAGACGTTGTTGGGCGTGTCATGGATCTGTTGCGGCGTGCCGACCTGCATCAGCACGCCCTCACGCAGCACGACGATGCGGTCGGAGAGCGACAGCGCCTCGGCCTGATCGTGGGTGACGTAGATGGACGTCAAGCCGAGCCGCGCGTGGAGCTGCTTGATCTCGGCGCGCATCTCGACGCGCAGCTTGGCGTCGAGATTGGACAGCGGCTCGTCGAACAGCATCAAGCGGGGATGCAGCACGAGAGCGCGCGCGATGGCGACGCGTTGCTGCTGTCCTCCGGAGAGCTGGCCGGGATAGCGGTCTTCATAGCCGGCAAGGCGCACCAGGCCGAGCATTTCCTGGACACGCTGCGCGATTTCCGCGGACGGGCGCTTCTGCAGCGAGAGGCCGAAGGCGACATTGCCGAAGACGGTCAAATGCGGGAACAGCGCATAGTTCTGGAACACCATGCCGAAGCCCCGCCTCTCCGCCGGCACGTCGTCAATTCGCCGCCCGTTCAGGTGAATCTCGCCGTCGCTCGGCGGCACAAGACCCGCGATGATGCCGAGCGCCGTAGACTTCCCGCACCCGCTCGGCCCCAGGAAGGTGACGAATTCACCGCCGACGATCTCGAGCGGAAAATGGTCGAGCACGACCTTGCCGCCGTAGCGCTTCGTGATCGACATCTGCAGATTGTCAATGGAATCGGCCATGCTTCCGCCCCGCACGCGCGCGCGAGGGCCGCTTCAGCGAGCCCTCGCGTCCTGATCTTTGTTGTTATTGCTTCTTGACCTGGTCGGCGCCGATCTCACGGTCCCACCGTTCCATCGCGTAGCTCAGCTCGGTCACGCCCAACGGAGGGGATACCTTCCACTTGGTCCCGATCTGATCGTATTCAGGACGCCAGAACTCCTTCACCTCGTCCTGGATCTCCTTGGGCGCCGATGCCAGCGACGCGGCCTTCACGACCGGGCCGATGAAGGCCTTCCAGGTCAGCGCCTGCTGGTCCGGCTTCCACATGAACTTCATGAGGTCGACGATGACGTCGACCTGCTCCTGAGGCACTCCCTTCGGGATGCACCAATAGTGGCCATCGACCACGAACGTGGTGTTCTCCAGAATGGCGATCTTGGACTCCGGCGGAATCACGCTCTGCGCGCGGGGCTTCATGTCCCACTCCATGATCCCCGCGATCATCCAACGCTGCCCCTGCGCGAACTCCTTCAGCGTGATCGCAGTGCCGGTCGGATAGTACTCCACCGACTTGCCGAGCTCCTTGAGGTAGTCCCAGCTCTTGTCCCAGCCCTTTTCCGGGTCGAGCGGCTTGGAATCCCCGAGCATGAAGGCAAAGCCCTGCAGGATCGCCCGGCCCGGTCCGCTGTTCGCCGGGCGCGCGTACATGAACTTGCCCGGGTTCGCCTTCACCCACGCCTGCAACTCCTGCGCGGTCTTGGGCGGGTTCGGCACCTTCGCCGGATTGTAGATCAGCACCGGCCCTCCGGCATTGCCGACGGACGGAATGAGGACGCCTTTGCCCTCGTCGTAAAGCGCCTTGCCCGCGTCGGTGAGAGCGTCACGCGGAAAACTTTTCTGATAGTCGGGGATCGCGATAAGCTGGCCGTTCTGGGCCAACAGCGCGCCGCCATCCTGCCCGGTCAGCACCAGATTGATATCGAGTCGTCCGGCGTCCTGCTGCGCCTTGATCTTGGCCGGAAGCTCCGGCGCTGGCGCGCGCTGGATCTTGATCTCACCGACCTTGTCCGGATTGGCCTTCTTGTAGTTCTCAATGATGATTTGCGTGGAGGCGAGGTCGCCGCCGGTATCGATGATAGAAAGACTGATCGGAGCAGCAAGGGCTCCGCCACAAAACGCCGCTCCCATCAAGGCGGCGGCCGTCAAGGTCGCAGACCTGATCCTCATTCTCACCTCCCACGCGCTTTATTTTTGGCGCAACTTGTTATTTATTTGTAAGGCGAGCATCAACGAAGTTCTTGCCGCTTGTCAAGCGGTCTGTTCTTCAGCCGCTTCGAGCTGCGGCCAAGCGCCTCGGCGCACGGATTGAGATGTTAAAAACTTGTTTGTATGCCCCACGCAAAACCGGGCGGAGCTGGACTTGAAAAAGCCTGCGATGAAATCCGCGGAATTGCAGCTCTCCTCCTCGACGGGACGGTTGAGCGATCGCGTCTATGACCACGTGCTCGGTCATATCGCGATGGGCATCCTTCCTGTCGACTGCCGGCTGCCGCCCGAGAACGGCCTTGCCGAACTGCTCGACGTCTCGCGCCCCGTCGTTCGCGAAGCGCTGATGCGATTGCGCGATGACGGGCTGATCGCATCGCGCCAGGGAGCGGGCTGGTTCGTCACGCGGCGCCCGGCCGCCAATGCCTTCGACTTCGCGCCGGTCAGCAGCATCCCCGACATCCAGCGCTGCTTTGTGTTCCGGATGGCCGTCGAGGGCGATGCCGCCGCGTTGGCCGCGCGAAACCGCGACAAGCAAAGTCTCCGTCGTATCCAGCAGGTCCTGACGAAGCTCGATGCCATGGTTGCGCAGGGGCGCGAGGGCGGCCTCGGCGTCGAGGAGGATCTGCTCTTCCATCGCACGATCGCAGAGGCGAGCGGCAACCGCTTCTTCGTCGAAACGCTGATGTCGCTGAGGGAACAGATCGCCATCGGCGTCAATCTGAACCGCAACCTGTCGCTCATTCAACCGCGCGGCCGAATCCTGCGAGGCCAGCAGGAGCACCGCCGCGTTTTCGAAGCCGTCGAGGCCCAGGACGAAGAAGGCGCCCGTCGCGCGATGCGCACGCATGTCGACAACGCACGAAAGAGAATCTTCGAGGGAGGCTGATATCGCCGCTATCAGCGGCTCGAATGCGGGTCCAGCGTCCGCGTCAAACACCACGCGCTCACCCCGGACGTCGAAGGGTCCTCGCCGCCGTGGAGACCTTGGCGGCAGGCTACCGAAGTTCATCACGTGATGGGGGGCCCTCCGACCATTAACCCCCCGTCCACCATCCGGCCCGGCCCGCCGCCGGTAACCATTTGAATTAACAGACCCTCAACGCACAGCCGACAAATCTAACGGTGTTTCTGGAGATTTCCGCCGTGGATCTGTTGGTTTTCGAGTTCCTGGGATTGGCGCTGGTTGGCATGTGCCTGGTCGTGGTGGCAGTCCCCTGCGCCCGCAAATCCTCGCACCGGATCCGCTACGAATAGGAATTCTGGCCGCTTCAGGCGATTCTAGTCCCAATGCAAGGCTCGAATTCGTTAAGAGCCCCTTGACATCACAGCGCTTTCGGCAGAACGGCTGATAGCAAGTGTCATGGGCCGTTCATGGATTTGATTACCACCACCGCTGACCTCGCGGCTGCCTGCAGCCGGCTGGCCAAGCATCCCGTCATTACCGTCGATACCGAGTTCCTGCGCGAGACCACCTATTACCCGCTGTTGTGCGTGGTGCAGATGGCCAGCCCCGAGGAAGCGATCGTCATCGACACCCTGGCCGAGGGCATCGACCTCAAGCCTTTCTTCGAATTGATGGCCAACGAGAGCGTGCTGAAGGTGTTCCACGCCGCGCGCCAGGACATCGAGATCATCTGGCATCAGGCCAATATCATCCCGCATCCGGTGTTCGACACCCAGGTCGCCGCCATGGTGCTCGGCTATGGCGACAGCATCGCCTATGACGCGCTGGTCGAGAAAGTCACCGGCCACCGGCCGGACAAGACCCACCGCTTCACCGACTGGTCGCGCCGGCCGCTGACGAAAGAGCAGATGCATTACGCGGTCTCCGACGTGACGCATCTGCGCGACGTCTTCGCCGCGCTCGACGCCGACCTGAAGAAGCGCCGCCGCAGCGAATGGGTCTCGATCGAGATGGAGGTCCTGACTTCGCCCAAGACCTACGACTTCCACCCCGAGCGCGCCTGGGAGCGGCTGAAGACACGGGTGCGCAAGCCGAAGGACCTCGCGGTGCTCATGGAGGTCGCGGCCTGGCGCGAGCAGGAAGCGCAGAGTCGTGACGTCCCGCGGGGGCGCGTGCTGCGCGATGAGGCCGTGAGCGACATCGCGACCCACGCCCCCAACACGATCGAGAAGCTTGCCCATCTGCGCTCGGTACCGAAGGGCTTTGAGAAGTCCAAATGGGGCTCGGACATCGTCGCCGCCGTCGAGCGCGGGCTGGCGCGGGATTTCGCCACGCTGCCGAAGCTGGAGAAGCCGCGCAACAACAACAATGGCGCCGCGACCGTCGAACTGCTGAAGGTGCTGCTGCGCATGACCGCCGAGCGTCATGCCGTGGCGAGCAAGGTGATCGCAACCGTCGACGATCTCGAGGAGATCGCAGCCGACGACGAGGCCGACGTGCCGGCGCTCCGCGGCTGGCGCCGCGAGCTGTTCGGCGATGCCGCGCTGAAGCTGAAACGCGGCGAACTCGCGCTTGCGATCGAGAAGGGGCGCGTGGTCGGGGTTCAGCGGGCGTAGGACTCGCTGCCTGCCCTACCCCCATTGCGAGCGTAGCGAAGCAATCCAGTCCGTTTTCGCGGAGACAGTCTGGATTGCTTCGTCGCTTCGCTCCTCGCAATGACGAGGAGAGCGCTTACGCCTGCGGCAGCTTCGCCACTTCCGGCTTCATGTCATCAAGCACGCCTGATATCGCGGCAATCAGTTCGTCGATCTGAGCCTTGGTGACGATCAGCGGCGGGCAGATGGCGATGGCATCGAGCATGTTGCGCGAGATCACGCCGCGTTCCTGGAGCATGCGGCTCGCCATGCCGCCGACGGCGCCGGGCGTCGCGGCTGCAGTCTTGCGGCCCTTGTCGAGCACCAGCTCGAGCGCGGCGATCATGCCGACGCCGCGAACCTCGCCGACCAGCGGATGGCTGGTGAGCTCGCGCAGCTTGCCCTGCATGTAGCCGCCGAGTTCGGCGGCATGCGCGACCAGACCGCGCTCCTCGATGATCTTGAGGTTTTCCAGTGCAATCGCCGAGCCGACCGGATGGCCGCCTGCGGTGAAGCCATGCCCGAGCACGCCAATCTTGTTGCTCTCGTCCGCGATCGGCTCGAACATGCGCTCGTTCATGATGATGGCCGACAGCGGGAAATAGCTCGAGGTGATCTGCTTGGAGACCACCATCGCGTCGGGCTTGATGCCATAGGTCTCGCAGCCAAACATCTTCCCAGTGCGACCGAAGCCGCAGATCACCTCGTCGGCGACCAGCAGGATGTCGTACTTCTTCAGGACCTTCTGGATCTTGTCCCAATAGGTGGCCGGCGGCACGACAACGCCGCCCGCTCCCATCACCGGCTCACCGAAGAAGGCCGCAATCGTGTCCGGGCCCTCCTTCTGGATCAACGCATCGAGCTCCTCGGCCCGACGCGTCGCAAACGCTTCCTCGCTCTCGCCCGGCGCGCCGTCCTTGTAAAAATGCGGTGAGCCCGTGTGCAGGATGTACGGCAGCGGCAAATCGAACGAACGGTGATTATTGGGCAGGCCGGTGAGGCTCGCAGATGCAATGGTGACGCCGTGATAGGCGCGCATTCGGCTGATGATCTTCTTGCGCTGGGGCTGGCCGAGCGCGTTCGAACGATAGGCGATCAGCTTGAGGACGGTGTCGTTCGCCTCCGAGCCGGAATTGGTGAAGAACACCTTGCTCATGGTGACAGGCGCGAGCGCGACCAGCTTCTCGGCGAGATCGATCGAGGGTCCGTGCGATTTGGCCGAGAACGTGTGATAGAATGGCAGCGCCTGCATCTGCTTGTGCGCGGCCTCGACCAGCCGCTTCTCGTTGAACCCGAGCCCGACGCTCCACAGGCCCGCCATCGCCTCGAAATAGCGTTTGCCCGCCGCATCGAACACGTACGGCCCCTCGCCGCGCTCGATCACCAGCGGACCAGCCTGCTGATGGGCGCGCGCATTGGTGTAAGCGTGGAGCTGGTAGGCCACATCCCGGGCTTCTTGCGAATTGGGCAGCATGGACATTTGCGGAATCCCTTACGTCACTTGGCTATTGCGACAGGGCAGAACTTGCAACGCCAATTCGTCGGCAGCAAGCGCTCAGCAGCGTTGCACAAAGCCGCACACGGCGCAGCGCTCAGGCCGCGCCGTCATCATTCCCGTCGTCGTCGGCTGCGGCCTCCCTCACCTCGACCAGAGCCATCGACAACAGATAGGCGGTCGTGGGCAGACCGGCCCGGCGCGCCGCCTCGACGGCACGCGACAGGTCGCTCGCCAGCTCCTTGAGCTCGTCCTCCCGCGACAATGTCCCCCCATCCATCCGCCGATCGCGTCGGCCTAGACCGCGACGGCGCCGCTGGTTCTGATCAGTTCAGCGCTGGACTGGAGTGTAGCAAAATTGGCGATGACATTCACCACCGACTGCTTGTAGACGGCCGCCTCGCTTGTGTCCGGCTGCCGGCAGGCCACGGCATTGGTGACCACCTGATAGCGGTGGCTTCGATGAAATCCCTCGACGACGGTAGCCAGGATAGTCTCGTCGAGGGAAAAGCCGGTCAGCACGCAGCGCACATTGCGGATACTGGACATGTGGTCGGCGAACCGGGAGGAACTGTAGGCCGATGGCAACGCGTGCTCGAACATCATCTCGCCCGGCCGGGGCTTGGCCTCGGCAATCCAATCGGTCAGCCTGGGTGACGGATTGAACCACGCCGCCTCCGCGATGCGTTTCAAATGCATTACCGGCCAGCCATTGCTCCGCCACAACGCGAGCAGTTCCAGGCAGCGCTTGATTGCGGCGTCGCCGTCGAGAACGACGTGGCGGCGCCCTGGGATCAGATATTCCACCTGGAGGTCCGCGCAGACCAGAACCAGCGGATCGTCGTGGGAGATCGGCATTATCTTGCGCAGAGCTGCACCCGTTTCAGCTGTCGGCCAGCGCGAGATCCCGCAGCGGCGAGGTCACCGCCCGCCCCGCCGAGGCATCGAGCACGCCGGGACGATCCCAGTCGCCCTCGGGACGGATGATCACGTAGGGATCGCTATCCAGCGTGATAGCGTCCGGCCCCGGCTCGATCTCCAGCAGCATTTCCGTATAGGAAAAGTCCGAGAAGGTGATCTTGCGATTGTGGCCCATCGGCTTCGCGCCGAAATGAGCCCAGAAATCCACCAGCCGGTCCTGCGCCTGGCCGTAGATCTTGCGGAACCCCTTGCGCTTCACATAGTCGACGCTGGCCTGCACCAGCTTGAACGAGATGCGCGAGCGGCGATATTGGTGCCGCACCGCCAAGCGCTCCACCTTGGCGAAGTCGCCGAAGAAGCGCACGCGCAGGCAGCCCGCCGGCTCGTTGCCGATGTAGCCGATGAAGTGCGCGGCCACCATGTCGTTGCCGTCGAACTCCTCGTCAAACGGACAATCCTGCTCGGCAAGATAGACCGCGGAGCGGATGGCCGTGACCAGCATGAGGTCACTCGGATCACGCGCAAGGCGGATGGTGATGGCGCGGGAGTCGGGCTTGGCGAGAGGGATCCTAGTGCCGTGCATCTGAAAAGCTCCTTGCTTGGATGATCGCGCTTGGCATGAGCATCGCCTGTCGACGCCAGGGGCGCTCGTAACACCAAAGGTCGGGTTGGAAGCTCGAAACAGGCTTGAATCCGGTCGCCCTCATGATCTCGCGTCCGGCCTCGGTTGACGGCTGCGCATAGCAGTCCGCGCCGCGAAACCTTATCTGGCGCAGATGAGCCGCGGCCTTGCCGAGACCGGCGATGCCCCGGCCGGTCGCCGCAATCGCCCAGATGTAGATCGCAGAAACTTCTTCATTCGCGGAAGCGAGATAGCGCGTCTCAGGCGCGGTCAGACAGATATCGTCGAGCAACAACGCATCATGACCGCGATCGCTCAGAAACAGGAAGGCCATTCCGCCGAGCAGATGGCCGTTCCGGGTAAAGGTCAGGATGCTGTGAGGATCGAAGGCAAAGTACTTCGCAAGCTCCGCTGCCCCGATCTGAACGCCCGGCACGAGCCGGCGCGCCATCTCGGAGAGCGCTGCGATTTCGGAAAATTGCGCGCAGCGGACATCGACCTCGGGGCTCAGCGGCAAGGCATCGAAATCATGCCTTGCGGCAAACGAGCCCCTTTCCATACTCATGCCGTGCCTCTATCGTTCAGGGGTTTTACGCGCCGCTATCGGGAAAAGCTTAGCGGCAGGAGATCAGGAGTATGCAGCAAGTATTGCACCGGGGTGCTGCAATGATGCAGCACCATGAAGAAGCGCTAAATGCGTCCTGGGACGATTTGAAATTATTTTTAGCCTGCGCAAAATTTAAAAGTTTCCGGAACGCCGCCGAAGAGCTCGGGCTCACCTCCACGACCTTGATGCGCAGGATCGACCGGCTCGAAGAGAGCATTGGTTGCAAGCTTTTCCTGCGCGACCAGAGCGGGCTCACGCTCAGCGACGAAGGCACCGCGATGATCGCCGACGTCGCGCATATGGAGCGTCACGCCTTCAACGTCTTCCGGCGCGCCTCGCGCTCGTCCAACGACACGGCGGGCACGGTGCGCGTTGCGGTGACGGAAGGCCCCGGAAATTTCTGGATCCTGCCGCGGCTGATCGATTTTCAGAAGACCTATCGCAAGATCACGGTCGACCTGCGTTGCGCGATGGAGCAAGCGGATGTGGCGCGGCTGGAGTCGGACATTGCGATCCAGCTCGAGCCACCGACCAATCCCGACCTCATCGTCGCCAAGCTCGGCCGGCTGCACATCTATCCCTTCGTCTCGAAGGACTACGCGGATCTCTACGGCGTGCCGGCGACGCTCGCTGAGCTGCCAAGCCACCGCATCATCAAGCAGAGCGCGCCGCAGGTCGACGACGGCGCCTACGCCCGCGTGCTCGGGCTGAAATCGCTGGAGGGCATTGTCGGCATCAAGACCAACTCTTCGGTCGGCGTGCTCTACGCGGTCGAGCGCGGCGCCGGCATCGGCTTCCTGCCGTCGGTCTCGATCGCACTCGGTGCGCCGCTCATAGCCGTCGACCTCGGCGTCAGCCACCACGCCGACCTGTGGCTGACCTATCACAAGGAGTTCCGTTCCTCCGAGCGGCATAAGATCGTGGTCGACTGGCTGAAGAAGATATTCGATCCCAAGACCTATCCCTGCTTCCGCGACGAATTCATCCATCCGAACGCGTTGGTGCCGATGATGACGGCCGCGCGAGAAGGCCTTGGGTTGACGGGCTATGTCGCCGCGACGCCGACGTAGACACGAACGAACGGCGCCTCACCACCGATATTCGAAGCCGATCGTGCCCTGGTGCGACGTCAGCTCGTTGCGGAACTTGCCGTCGTAATTGACGTAGAGCCGTGCGGTGTTGGTCAGGCTGAGCGACGCCGAGGCGCCGGCGTCCATGCCGTAACGGCTCTCGCCGATGCCGGGGACGATGATGTTCTGGGTGCCGAGGCTCACCTGCACCGAGCCCAGATCCTGATAAAAATTGTCGACGAACTTGCCGTAGGCCGATAGGTCCAGGATCTTCCGATCGAAGATGAAGTAGCGCCCGATCTCGGCGCCGACCAAGAGGCGTGCTCGCGCGATCGCGCTCGAGCCGACGTTGAGCGGATCGAGTCCACCCGCCTCCTGGAAGGCAGCCCCGGTGGCCCGAACATATTCGAGCCCGCCCTTGGGCACGACGCGCATCTGGTCCTTGGTCCAGTAGTAGCTGATCTCGGTCAGCGCACCGTCGACTGCGGCGCGATAGCCCGCCGTCGCAAGGCCAAAGCCGGTGTCCCGGCTGGAATGGACCTTGCCGAAACCGTGCACCACCGCAAACGCCCAGGTCCAGGGCCCCTTGTCGACGGAGCCGTTGAAGCCGATCTGCGTGAGGTCAAGCGTCGCCGACTGGAGCGCGAGCGGCACGTCGATGTCGGTATGGCTCTGATCGACGGAGAAGCCGAGATTGACGCCAGGCGCGATCCGCGCACCGAAGCCGGCGACGCCGCCGAACGTCTTGCGCTTGTCGCCGACGAAATCGCCCTGCGGGTCGGTCCGGACCGAAATGCCGTAACCTTCGTACCAGGTCCGATAGCGCGGATCCTCCGCGCTATCGGAAGCGCCGCCGCCGCCGGGATTGGTGCGTGACATCCGGTTGATGCCGCCGGAGGCCTGGTTGCCGAGGCGCTCCAGGAAGTTCGAGCCGAGATTGAGCGTGCTGCTGCCGGCCGACTGGTTGTAATTGGTCGATGTCGGGCTCGGCGTCGGCGCTGCCGGCGCGAGCGCCTGCGCGAAACCTGATGTCGCCGGCATGATCACGACGACCACAAGGGCCACGGCGATCGCCGTCACGATCCGGCGCACACGGTCCAGCCCGATCGTCTGCCGTATCCCCTGGGGCTGCGGAGTGCAGCACATGACGACTATTCCCGAAGCAAAAAGACGGCCCGCAAAAATACAACACGAACGGCGAGCAGGTGCGGCGATTTGTGCCGAACTGCCACGAAGGGTCAACCGTTTGGCATGCTATCGCTGGGGCGATTGCGCCGGGCTGTGGTTCCGTTGCCACAGGTCGCAAATTGCGGCGGGATATCTCCGGACTGATCTTGAAATTCGCACGCGGCTTGCTAGCGCGCGGTTTTCGTGTTGGAATACTGCACACAATCGGAATTGGCCGCTCGGCTGTGCGTTTCGCGACAATGAGACTCGAACAGACTTCCGGAAGCCCGTTTGTGACGTGGCACGCGAAAAGCGGCCGCGTCTTTTTAGTATCTAGCGGAGGAGACTAACGATGCCACAAAAGGGCACCGTCAAATGGTTCAACCCGACCAAGGGGTATGGGTTCATCAAGCCGAACGGCAGCGATAAGGACGTGTTCGTCCACATCTCGGCTGTCGAGCGTGCCGGACTCTCGACCCTGAATGAGAACCAGGTGGTTGAATACGACCTCGTGGAGAACCGCGGCAAAGCGTCCGCGGAAAACCTCAAGGTCTCCTGATTTCTCTCAAAGCTGCGCGCGAGAGATCATCATGACGTTGCCCCCGGCTCTGCCGGGGGATTTTGTTTGGAACGATGAATTGCGACCGCGCTTCAGTTCACCACCGGCGCAACCAGAAAATTCTCAGACGCCGAACTGCCCGCTGTCTTGCAGACATCCCCCTCTATCTTGACCTTGCCGGTCGCGAGCAACCTCAGCGCTGCGGGATAGATGCGATGCTCGACTTCGAGGATGCGCTCCGACAGAGTCTCTGCCGTGTCGTGATCGCCGACAGGCACCGCACCTTGCATCACGATCGGGCCGGCATCGGTCTCGGGGATGACGAAGTGCACTGTCGCGCCGGACAGTTTGACGCCGGCTCGCAAGGCCTGGCCGTGCGGATCGAGGCCGGGGAAAGACGGCAACAGCGAGGGATGGATGTTGAGCATCCGCCCGTACCAGGCATTTGTGAACTCGGCCGTGAACAGGCGCATGAAGCCGCCCAGGCAAATCAACTCGATGCCGTGCTGGTCCAGCGCTGCCTGCAACACCGCCTCGAAGCCGGCGCGGTCCTTGCCGAACGGCTTGCTCTCGATAACCTGCGTCTTCACGCCCGCCGCGTTGGCCCTTTCGAGCCCGAGCGCGTCAGCCTTGTTCGAGATGACGAGCGAGATCTCCGCCGGAAAATCCGCGGCGCTTGCTGCCTTGATCAGCGCGGACATGTTGGAACCGCGACCGGAAATCAGGATGGCGACGCGGCGCTTCATCACAGCGCCAGATCGAGATGGCCGTTATAGACGACGCGATGCTCGCCCTCGGCCGGGATCACGGTGCCGAGCTGTGCCACAGTCTCGCCGGCATCGATGAAGACCCGCATGACCTCGTCGACCTTGTCAGGCTCGACGATCGCGATCATGCCGATGCCGCAGTTGAAGGTGCGCAGCATTTCGAGTTCGGCGATGCCGGCCTGGGCCGCCAGCCATTTGAACACCGGCAGCACCGGCAGGCGCGCCAGATCGATGCCCACGCCGAGGTGGCTCGGCAGCACGCGCGGAATGTTGTCGGTGAAACCGCCGCCGGTGATGTGCGCAAGGCCCTTCACCGCAGCCGTCTCGCGAATCGCGCGCAGGCAGGATTTGACGTAGAGCCGCGTCGGCGTCAGCAGCGCGCCGCCGAGCGTCATGACAGGTGCGAACGGCGCCTGTGCCTCGAAGCCGAGACCGGACTGTTCCACGATCTTGCGCACCAGCGAGAATCCATTGGAATGCACGCCCGACGAGGCGAGACCGATCACCGCGTCGCCCGCGGCGATGTCCTTGCGTGGCAAAAGCGTGCCACGCTCGGCGGCGCCGACGGCAAACCCGCCGAGATCGTAGTCGCCGTCCTTGTAGAGGCCGGGCATTTCGGCGGTCTCACCGCCGATCAGGGCGCAGCCGGACTCGCGGCAACCTTCCGCGACGCCCGCGACGATCGAGGCCGTTGCCTCCGGGTCGAGCTTGCCGCACGCGAAATAGTCAAGGAAGAACAGCGGTTCGGCGCCCTGCACCACGAGGTCGTTGACGCTCATGGCAACGAGGTCGATGCCGATCCCGCCATGCAGGCCGGTCTCGATCGCGATCTTGACCTTGGTGCCAACACCGTCGGTGGCCGCAACCAGGACGGGGTCCTTGAAGCCGGCCGCCTTGAGATCGAACAAACCGCCGAATCCGCCGATCTCAGCGTCGGCGCCGGGCCGTGCGGTGGCGCGCACCATCGGCTTGATCAGGTCGACCAAGCGGTTGCCCGCGTCGATATCGACGCCTGAATCGGCGTAAGTGAGGCCGTTTTTGCGGTCGGTCATGCCGGATTTCCAGTGGGTTTGCGGCTGGTTACGTCGAATTCCGGGGACACGCAATGGCAAGCGTGGCGCCCCGGCCTATACTATGTAGATATCAACCGGTTCAGCCTCTAATGGGCCGGTTTCGAGGTCAGACAGGGTGCCGGGAAGCGCCGCGTGAGTATTCCGAACATTATTACCTTGGGCCGCATCATGCTGGTCCCGATCATCGTCTGGGCCATCGTGTCGAGCCAAATGGAGGTGGCGTTCGCCGTCTTCCTGATCGCGGGCATCAGCGACGCCGTGGACGGTTTCCTCGCCAAACGCTTCAACATGACGAGCGAGCTCGGCGCCCTGCTCGACCCGCTGGCCGACAAGGCGCTGCTGGTGTCGATCTACCTGTCGCTTGGGATCTGGGGCGACATTCCGCGCTGGATCGTGATCCTGGTGGTCTCCCGCGACATCATGATCGTCACGGCGGTGATCGTATCCTGGCTGTTCGACAAGCCGGTCGAGATGCGGCCCTCCAAAGTATCCAAGCTAAACACAGCCGCACAGGTCGCCTACGCGGCCTTGGTGCTGGCCGCGCTTGCCTTCGGCTTCAGGCCGGCGCCCTATGATGTCATCCTGATGGGCTTCGTCACCCTGTTCACGCTCTCCTCCGTGTCGCTCTATCTCGTCGAGTGGCTGCGGCACATGAGCACGATCGAGGCCAAATGAGCGAGGAGGCGGCCCCGTAAAAGGCCAACTCCCGATCGAATAAATCGAATCTCTTTCAGATATTGCCGGCGCGCCGGCACGGAGCAAAGCAAGCGTGGCAGGCCGCGTTCATCCCCGACAATTGGCGTTTTCGCTTCCGCATGCGGAAAGCCTCAGCCGGGACAATTTTCTCGAGGGCCCAGCCAACGCCGCCGGACTTGCCCTGATCGACGGCTGGCCGGAATGGCCGAACCGGATCATGTGGCTCGCCGGACCCGAAGGCTCAGGCAAGAGCCACCTCGCTGCGATCTGGGCCGAGGACGCCGGCGCCCGCTCCACGACCGCCAATGCGCTCAGCGCCGCCGCCGTCCCCGGCGCGCTCGCGACCGGAGCCCTGGTGATCGAGGATCTCAAGGCCGGGGATTTCGACGAGCGCGCGCTCTTCCATCTGATGAACCTCGCCCGCGAGGACGGCGCCTACGTCCTGTTCACGGGCCGAGAGATTCCGGCAGCGCTTGAGGTGGAGCTCCGCGACCTCAGGTCCCGGCTTCGAACGATTCCGGTGATTTCGCTCGCGCCGCCGGACGACCAGCTGCTTCGCGGACTGATCGTCAAGTTTTGCGCCGATCGCCAGCTCACCGTGGACGAAAGCGTGGTGAGCTACCTCGCGACCCGGCTGGAGCGGTCTTCGGCCGCCGCTCGGCATGCCGTGGAGCTGCTCGACAGCGAGGCCCTGCGGCTTGGCCGCCCCGTCACCCGGGCGCTCGCCGCCGAGCTGCTTCGGGACGCCTGACCGCCAACGCCCCCAGGCCCCGCTTGACGCGGCTCGGCCGCGGAACATCAATGTCATCGAAACGTCATCGCACTAACACATGCTCCGGCCGGTTTTGCGCACAAGTCGCAAATTGGGGCAAATTGGATGGACCGACTTCGCATGGACTCCGCGCAAGCTGTTGAAACGAAAGAGAAAGCCACGGAGGCCGAGGGCCTGCCGGCAATTGCGTCGAGCCCCGAGCGATTTATCAATCGCGAGCTGTCCTGGCTGCATTTCAACCGCCGCGTCCTGGAGGAATCGGTCAATCCCAGCCACCCCGTGCTGGAGCGGGTGCGATTCCTGTCGATTTCGGCAAATAACCTCGATGAGTTCTTCATGGTCCGCGTCGCCGGCATCAAGGCGCAGGTCCGAGAGGGCATTGCCGAACGTGCCCCGGATGGCCTGACCCCGTCCGAGCAGCTCGCGCTGATCAACCGCACGGTCTCGCAGCTTGCCAGCGATCAGCAGGCGATCTGGCGCGACCTGCGCGGCACACTCGCCGACGTCGGCATCGTGCTGGTCGACGGCAAGGAGGTCACCAAGGCAGAGCGGACCTGGCTCGAGGACTATTTCCTCAACAACGTGTTTCCACTGCTGACGCCGCTGGCGATCGACCCGGCCCACCCCTTCCCGTTCATCCCGAGCCTGGGCTTCACCATCGCGCTCCAGCTGACGCGCGAGGCTGACGGCAAGCCGATGAACGCTCTGATCCGCATGCCCGGCAAGATCGACCGCTTCATCCGTCTGCCGGCCGAGGGCAAGGTCCGTTTGATCTCGCTGGAACAGGCGACCGGCCTGTTCATCAACCGCCTGTTCCCGGGCTATAGCCTCCACGGCCAGGGCGCCTTCCGTATCATCCGCGACTCCGAACTCGAAATCGAGGAAGAGGCCGAAGACCTCGTCCGCCTGTTCGAGACCGCGCTGAAGCGCCGCCGCCGCGGATCGGTGATCCGGCTCGAAATCGATGCCAAGATGCCTGAGGAGTTGCGCAACTTCGTGCAGCACGCGCTGTCGGCGGCCGACGACGAGGTGTTCCTGGTCGATGGCGTGCTCGCCATGAACGAACTGTCGCAGCTCACGCGGCTCGACCGGCCCGACCTCGAATTCACCCCTTACGTCCCGCGGCATCCCGAGCGCGTGCGCGAACACGGCGGCGACATCTTCGCTGCTATCAGGCAGAAGGACCTGATCGTCCATCATCCCTACGAATCCTTCGACGTCGTGGTGCAGTTTCTGCAGCAAGCCACCCGCGATCCTGACGTCGTCGCGATCAAGCAGACGCTCTATCGCACCTCGAACAACTCTCCGATCGTGCGCGCGCTCGCCGAAGCTGCCGAAGCCGGCAAGTCCGTCACCGCGCTGATCGAACTGAAGGCGCGCTTCGACGAAGAGGCCAACATCCGCTGGGCCCGCGACTTGGAGCGCGCCGGCGTGCAGGTCGTCTATGGCTTCCTCGAGTTGAAGACGCACGCAAAGCTCTCGATGGTGGTGCGCCGCGAGGGCGGCAGCCTGACCACTTACGTCCATACCGGGACCGGCAACTATCACCCGGTTACCGCGCGCATTTATACAGACCTTTCCTACTTCACCTCCGAACCGACCATCGGCCGCGACGCCGCGCGCGTGTTCAATTTCATCACCGGCTACGCCGCGCCGAGCGATCTGGAAAAGATGGCGGTGTCGCCGCTGACTCTGCGCAAGCGCATCATCGAGCACATCCAGGGCGAGACCGAGCACGCGCGTCACGGCAAGCCCGGTGCCGTCTGGATGAAGATGAATGCGCTTGTCGACCCCGATATCATCGATGCGCTCTACGAGGCCTCACAGGCCGGCGTGCAGGTCGAGCTCGTGGTGCGCGGCATCTGTTGCCTCCGCCCCGGCATTCCCGGTCTGTCGGAGAACATCCGCGTCAAGTCGATCATCGGACGCTTCCTGGAACATGGCCGGATCTACTGCTTCGGCATGGGTCAAGGCCTGCCGAGCGCCAAGGCGGCTGTGTATATCTCGTCGGCCGATATGATGCCGCGCAACCTCGACCGTCGCGTCGAAGTGCTGTGTCCGCTGCAAAATCCCACGGTGCATCAGCAGGTTCTCGAACAGATCATGGTCGCGAACCTGAAGGACAATGAGCAGAGCTGGCAATTGTTGCCGGATGGGTCGTCAACGCGTATGAAGGCCGCGAAGGGCGAAGAGCCTTTCAACGTGCACAACTACTTCATGACAAATCCGAGTCTGTCTGGCCGTGGAAAGTCGCTCAAGGAATCCTCGCCGCGCCGTCTCACGCGCCGAAACGAACGCCATCAGTCCTGACCGGAGATTTTTGCCGTGAAACGGCCGCGCAAGCGTGGCGCTAGCGTCGCGGTCATCGATATCGGCTCCAACTCGGTTCGTCTCGTCGTCTACGAGGCGCTGACACGGAGCCTGATTCCGATCTTCAACGAGAAGACCCTGTGCGGCCTCGGACGGGAGGTGCAGAGCACGGGTCTGCTCGCGCCTGATGCCGTCGACAAGGCACTGACCTCGCTGAGGCGCTTCCGCGCGTTGTGCCGCGTGATGCAGGTCGGCCGCGTGTTCGCGATTGCGACGGCGGCGTGCCGCGACGCCTCCAACGGCCCTGACTTCATCGCGAAGGCCGAGCGCATCTGCGCCGTGAAGATCGAGATCCTGTCGGGACCGCGCGAAGCGAAACTGTCGGCGCTCGGCGTGATCTCGGGCATCCATCGTCCCGACGGCATCGTCGGCGATCTCGGCGGCGGCTCGCTGGAACTGATCGACGTGCGCGGAAACAGCGTGCGCAGCGGCGTGACGCTGCCGCTCGGTGGCCTCGCGCTGCAGGACCTCGCGCACAAATCGCTCAAGCGCGCCGACCGCATCGTGCGCGAGGCGATCGATGATGTGCCGCAGCTCACCGCCGGACGCGGCCGCGCCTTTTACGCCGTCGGCGGCACATGGCGCGCGCTCGCGCGCATCCACATCATCCAGAGCGGCTATCCGCTCCAGGTGATGCACGGCTATTCGATTCCCGCGACCGAGGCGCTTGATTTTGCTCGTCGCCTGCGGCGCCTCGCCGCCGTCGACATGCTCGCCGACATCGAGGTCGTCGCGGATGCGCGGCGCCCTCTCCTCACCTATGCAGCGCTGGTGCTCGAGCACATCATCCGCGTCGCCAAACCGAAGACCATCGTGTTCTCGACGTTCGGCGTGCGCGAGGGCCTGCTGCATGAAAAGCTGCCGGAGTCCGAGCGCAACAAGGACGGCCTGATCTGCGCCGCCGAGGAACTGAACCAGTTGCTGTCACGCTCGGCAAAGCATGCCCGCGAGCTGATGGCCTGGACCGATCGTCTGGCGCGCGTGGTGAAACTGCGCGAGACCGAGGAGGATCGCCGCCTGCGCCACACCGCATGTCTTCTTTCCGACATAGGCTGGCGCGTCCACCCTGATCATCGCGGGGAGCAGACGTTGAGCCTCGTGGTCAACGCGAATTTCGGCGCGATCGACCACCGCGAGCGCGCCTTTGTCGGCCTGTCGGTGTTCTATCGCTATGCAGGCCTCAGCGAAGAGAACCAGCCGCCGCTGACCATGCAGGAACTGCTGACGCCGGCGCAGCTCGAACGTGCCCGTCTGCTCGGCGCGGCGTTCCGCGTCGCGCATCTGATCTCGGCTGCGCGTCCGGGCGTGCTGCCGGCCACGCATTTCCGCAGCCAGGGCCGCAATCTGATGCTGGTGTTCGAGCACAGGCTCGGCGATCTCGTCGCCGACCGCGTCGGCAGCCGCTTCAAGCAGCTCGCCCGCCTGATCGGGCGATCCGGCTCGATCGTCAGACGCTAGGGCTTATTCAGCAGCTTTTGCATGTTCGAGTGCAGCCTGGTTCAGGCTGCGCCGTCGCCAGATCGATCCGACCAGCAGTACGACGACGATACCGAGCGCGGCGCAGAAATATTCGGCGCCTGCGCCGCCATGAGCGAATTGCGGCGGGATGTGCAGGCCGCCGAGCATCTTGTCGAGCGAGGCGCCGAACGGACCTTCGGATAGCGAATGCAGCTTCGGCGCGATACCTGGATCGGTCGCGATCACCTCGCCTGCGATCCAGCCGAGCAGCGCCGCACCGGCCCAGACCAGGATCGGCAGCTTCGCAAGCAGCGCCATGATCAGCGCGGCACCAGCGACGATCAGCGGCACGCTGATGGCAAGGCCGAGGACCAGCAACGGCACGCTGCCATTGGCGGCGGCAGCCACCGCAATGACGTTGTCGAGGCTCATCACGATGTCGGCCACGACAACGATCTGCACCGCCTGCCACAGATGCGAAGCGGACTCGACGTCCTCTTCCTCGTTTTCGGGCACCAGCAGTTTGGCCGCGATGACGATCAGCGCGAGGCCGCCGACCAGCTTGAGGTACGGCAGCTCCATCAGGCTCGCGACGATGCCGGTGAAGATGATCCGCAGCAGCACCGCGGCGCCCGCACCGAGCACCATGCCCCACAGGCGATGCCGGGGCTTGAGGCCGCGGCAGGCAAGCGCAATCACCAGCGCGTTGTCGCCGGACAAAAGGACGTTGATCCAGATGATCTTGCCGACCGCGATCCAGAAGGTCGGTTCAGCCATCTCATTGCGGAACTGGGTGAAGAATGCCCCGATCGTGGCGGGATCGAAGATCTGCCAGAGCCAGTTCACAACAAGTCCTTTCGCCCCGTCGACTTAACCTGTCGGCTGAAGGATCAGCCGACGATCTCGTTGCCCGAGAAGAACTGCGCGATCTCGATCGCGGCGGTTTCCGGAGCGTCCGAGCCGTGAGCGGAGTTTTCGCCGATCGATTTGGCGTAGAGCTTGCGGATGGTGCCGTCGGCCGCCTTGGACGGATCGGTCGCGCCCATGGCGTCGCGGTACTTGGCGATCGCGCCCTCGGCTTCCAGCACCTGCACCACGACCGGGCCCGAGGTCATGAACTCGACCAGCTCGCCGAAGAACGGACGGGCCTTGTGGACGGCGTAGAAGGTTTCGGCCTGTTCCTTGGTCATGCGGATGCGCTTCTGCGCGACGATGCGCAGCCCCGCCTTCTCGATCACGGCGTTCACTGCGCCGGTCAGGTTACGCGCGGTCGCGTCGGGCTTGATGATCGAGAAAGTGCGTTCGATGGCCATGATCTTGTCCTTGAAGAGAAAAAGGGTGGTTCGGAGTTGCGGGGCTTATATCGGCGCCTTGGCGATCCGGCAAGCGAGTGCCCGAACGGCCCGACGGGCGCTTCGCCGCAGGCTGGGAGCCGGATTCCAACATGGATTACAACGATTTCACTCAGATGAACCCAATCTGAAGGCCCTGTCAGGGTTTGGTTCAGCCTCACTGGCGTAACGTCAGTCCCATCGAAACCAAAGCCTACCCCTGAGGCGGATCGTTTCGGCGGCCTTTCCATCGACGCGATTGCCCCGCGCCGGCAGTTCTGAGGAGATCACCATGTTGAGGAAACTTTCGCTCGCTGCAGTCGCCGCGGTCGCGCTGGGTGCCGCGCTGGCCCCCACCTCCGCCTCCGCTCACTGGCATGGCGGCGGCTTTGGCTGGCACGGCGGTGGCGGCTGGCATCACGGCGGCTGGGGCTGGGGCAGTCCGCGCTTCTACGCCGCGCCCGTCTCCTACGGTTACGGCGGCTGCTATGTCCGCCAGTTGGTCCCGACCCCCTGGGGCCCCCGCTGGCGGCTGGTCAACCGCTGCTACTGAGCCCGAAATGCCTTCCTGAGGTATCGTTCCCCCCTGCGGTACCTTCCAAGAGAGGCCCCGGCGTTCCCCCCGCCGGGGCCTTGTATTTGGGCAGATACGACGAATTCATACAATTTTTACTAGAATGCCTGGCGTCCCCAACAACCGGCGAAACCATTTTGGGGGCCAATGACTTGGTACCGTGTCGTTACTTTGAACACACGGAACCCTGCGATGCCCGGCCATTTTGCCAATGACAGCGAGCAGATCGACCGGCGTACCAGCCGCTCGATTTGTGATGCCGTGGGCGAGCGTCTGCAGCAGAGCATTCGCCCCGAGCCCCGGCTCCCGACACATCTCGAGCAGCTCCTGAACGAGCTGAAGAAGCGCGACCGCGATCCGCACTAGTTAAGTGCTCACAGAAAAACGGGTTGCGTTCGCCGCGCCTTGCGGTGACAAGGCCGCATGCTCTCCATCACCGACCTCTCCATCCGCCTCGCCGGACGCCTTCTGATCGACAATAGCTCCGTGCAGATTGCGCCCGGCTCGCGCGTCGGCATGGTCGGACGCAACGGCACCGGCAAATCGACGCTGTTCAAGGTGATCCGTGGCGAACTCGCGGCCGAGCACGGCTCGGTGACCCTGCCGCCGCGCTGGCGGGTCGGCAGCCTGGCGCAGGAAGCGCCGAACGGCCCGGAGAGCCTGATCTCGGTCGTGCTCAAGGCCGACCTCGAGCGCGAGGCGTTGCTCAACGAAGCGGAGAGCGCGACCGACCCGCACCGGATCGCCGAGATCCAGACCCGCCTCGTCGACATCGACGCGCATTCGGCGCCGAGTCGCGCCGCCGCGATCCTGTCCGGTCTCGGCTTCTCCGCCGCCGACCAACTGCGGCCCTGCGCCGAATTCTCCGGCGGCTGGCGCATGCGTGTCGCGCTGGCCGCGACGCTGTTCGCGGCGCCCGATCTGCTGCTGCTCGACGAGCCCACCAACTATCTCGACCTCGAAGGCACGCTGTGGCTGGAGGATCACCTCGCGCATTATCCGCGCACGGTGATCGTGATCAGCCATGATCGCGATCTGCTGGAGAGCTCCGTCGACCAGATCCTGCATCTGGAGCGCGGCAAGCTCACGCTCTACAAGGGCAGCTATTCCTCGTTCGAGGAGCAGCGCGCCGCGCGCGAGCTGCTCGATGCCAAGGCGGTCAAGCGCCAGGAGGCCGAGCGCGCCCGCCTGCAAGCCTTCGTCGACCGCTTCAAGGCCAAAGCCTCGAAGGCCCGGCAGGCGCAGTCTCGCGTCAAGATGCTGGAGCGGCTGAAGCCGATCACGGCGTTGGTGACGGAGGACGTGCGCGAGATCACCTTCCCCGCGCCCGAGAAACTATTGTCGCCGCCGATCATCGCCGTCGACAATGCGTCGGTCGGCTACGATCCGGCGACGCCAGTGCTCAGCCGCGTCACGCTGCGCATCGACAATGACGACCGCATCGCGTTGCTGGGTGCCAACGGCAACGGCAAGTCGACGCTCGTCAAGCTGCTCGCCGCGCGTCTCGCCCCCTTCTCCGGCAAGGTGACGCGCGCCGACAAGCTGTCGATCGCCTATTTCGCGCAGCATCAGCTCGACGAGCTGAACGAGGACGCCTCGACCTACGACCATGTCCGCAAGCTGATGGGGAGCGATGCGCCCGAGGCCAAGGTGCGGGCCCGCGCCGGCGCGATCGGCTTCTCCGGCAAGGCGGCCGACACCAAGGCCGGCAAACTCTCGGGCGGCGAGAAGGCGCGGTTGCTGCTGGGACTCGCCACCTTCTTCGGCCCCAACATGATCATCCTGGACGAACCGACCAACCATCTCGACATCGACAGCCGCGCGGCGCTTGCCGAAGCCATCAACGAATTTCCCGGCGCGATCATCATGGTCTCGCACGACCGCTATCTGATCGAGGCCTGCGCCGACCAGCTCTGGATCGTCGCCGACCGCACCGTGACCAATTACGACGGCGACCTCGACGAGTACCGCCGCCTGGTGCTGTCTTCGCGCAATGGCGAGCCCGCGCCGCGCGAGCGCAGCATTCCCAGCGAGAAGCCGCAGCGTCCGAAGTCGGACAATCGCGGCTCGCTGAAGAAACGCATCGCGGAAGCTGAAAGCGAGATCGCGCGGGTCACCGACATCATCGCCAAGATCGACACCGCGCTGGCGCTGCCCGACATCTTTACGCGCGATCCAAAGCAGGCCGCGCAACTGTCGAAGGCGCGTGCGAATGCGGCCGACGCGCTGGCGCGCGCGGAAGAGCAATGGCTGGAGGCGAGCGCGCAGTTCGACGAAGCCGCCGGCTAGATCGAAAACTGAAAAACAACCCCATGCACAGTAGCCGGGCCGCTGCCGGAAAAACCGCCATGACGCGACGCAACCGATTGAAATAGCGAAGACAATTCCCCGAAACTAGCGTTCCCGCATGATCTCGTGCCGGTAGCGCTGCAGCGGCGAAAGCAGGTAGCTCAGGATGGTGCGCGAGCCGGTCCTGATCTCCACAGTGACCGCCATTCCCGGAGCCAGGCTGACGAGGCGGTCGTCCACCTGCATTTGCGTACGATCGAGCGAAATGCGGGCGCTGTAGCTGAGCTCCTGCCCGCTGGGTTCGCTGCTGCCGCGCTGCGCGCCCGGCGCGCTGTCGCCGCGCTCCGGCGGACGATCGCGAATGATGGCATCCTGCGAGACGCTCACGACCCGGCCCTGCAGCAGGCCGTAGCGGGTGAAGTTGAAAGTGTCGATCTTGATCGCGGCGCCCTGCCCGGCCTCGACAAAGCCGATGTCGCGGTTGGAGATCATCGCTTCGATCTCGAGCCGCGTGTCTGACGGCACGATCACGAGCAGCGATTGCGCCGGCGTGACCACACCGCCGACAGTGTGAACCGCAAGCTGCTGCACGACGCCGTCGACCGGTGACGTCAGCAGCTGGAGGTTAGTCCGCTGCTGGGCCTTGACCAGGTCGCGCGCGAGGCCATTGGCCTTCTGCTCGCTCTTGGCGAGCTCATCGGACAGGCTCTTGCGATACTCCGCCACGGCCTGGATGCGGGTCTCCCGGATCGCGGAGACGGCGGCCTCGGCCTCCTTCAGATGGCTGCGCTGGACCCCGAGCTCCTCCTGCTGCTCGATCTGGAGCTGAAGCGTTTCGTAATAAGTCAGCTTCGAGCCGATCTCCTTCTCCATCAATGTCCTGCGGATATCGACGCGCTGCTCGGTCACCGGCAGCAACGCGTCCAGCTTGTGGATCGTCGCTGCGATGGTCTGATGCTCGGCCTCCTTCTGCGCCTCCTGGCGCTCGAGGGAGGCGAGCTTGGCGCGATGCTCGCCGACCTGGCTGGTGAGAAGCTGCTGCTGCGTCGCGACGAGCAACGGATCGGCGTCGGCGGGCGGAACGAGATTGGCGGCGTCGGTTTCGCCGGCCGCGAGCGCAGCGCGGAGACGCGCGCTGTTGAGCCGTTCTGCCATGAGATCGTCATGCAGGTGATCGCGCTCAGCCGCATTCACAGTGGGATCAAGCTCGATCAGCACATCGCCTGACTTGACCGCCTGCCCGTCCTGCACGTGGATGGCGCGTACCACGCCGGTCTCGAATGGCTGCACCACCTTGCTGCGCCCGCTCGACACGACCTTGCCGGTTGCGGACGCCACGATATCGATCGTGCCCCAGGCCGACCACGCGAGCGCCGCGCACACAAGAGCCATCAGCGCAAACGCGATGCCCCGGCCGATCGGCGACGGCGGCGTCTCGGTCATCTCAAGCGCTGCCGGCAGGAAGGCGGTTTCCTCGACGCGCCGGCTCTTCCCGCTCCGGAAGGGAACGACTGATGGTTCCGGCCTCGAGGCCGGCATTGCGTTAGCCGACCTCATAGATGCCTCCCTGAAGCCGATGCAGCGAGGCGTAGCGGCCGCCGTTCCTGATCAAGGCATCATGCGTGCCGTCCTCGACCAGACGTCCCCGCTCCAGCGTGAAAATGCGGTCGGCGCCGCGGACGGTGGAGAGACGATGCGCGATGATCAGGACGGTGCGGCCCTTGGCGATGTCCTTCATGTTGTCGTGGATGATCCGCTCGCTTTCATAGTCGAGCGCGCTGGTGGCTTCGTCGAAGATCAGGATGCGCGGATTTGTCACCAGCGCGCGGGCGATCGCGATGCGCTGGCGTTGCCCGCCCGAAAGCGTCGAGCCGCGCTCGCCGACAACAGTGTCGTAACCTTCCGGAAGTTCCAGAATGAAGTCATGCGCACCTGCAAGCCTTGCCGCCTCCATGATGCGGTCCATCGGCAGGGTCGGATCGGCGAGCGCAATGTTGTCGCGCACCGAGCGATTGAAGAGCATGTTCTCCTGGAGCACGACGCCGATCTGCCGCCGCAGCCAGGCAGGATCGGTCATCACCAGATCCATGCCGTCGATCAGCACGCGGCCGCCTTGTGGCACATAGAGCCGCTGCACCAGCTTTGCGAAGGTGCTCTTGCCGGAGCCCGACGAGCCGACGATGCCGACGGTTTGACCGGCCGGAATATCGAACGAGACCTCGTGCAGGATTTCCGGCCCGTCGAGCCTGTAGCGGAAGCCGACATGCTCGAAGCGGATGTTGCCCCGGAGCGGCGGCAGCCCGGCGCGGCCGGCGGAATAAGCCGGCTCGGCGGCGCTGTTGAGGATATCGCCGAGACGGACGACCGAGAGCCGCGCCTGGTGAAAATCCTGCCAGACCTGCGCCAGCCGCAGCACCGGCGCTGAAACCCTTCCGGCAAAGATGTTGAACGCGACGAGCTCGCCGACGGTCAAGGCGTCGCCGATCACGAGCCGCGCGCCGACATAGAGGATCGCGGCCGTGACGACCTTGCTGACGAACTGCACCAGCTGGCTTGCCGTATTGCCGAGACTGGTGACGCCAAAGCTCGCGGAGACGTAGCCAGCAAGCTGTTCCTCCCAGCGGCGCTGCATCTGCGGCTCGACCGCCATTGCCTTCAGCGTCTCGATGCCGCTGACGCTCTCGACCAGAAAGGCCTGGTTCTCGGCGCCACGGCGGAATTTCTCTTCCAGCCGGCGGCGGAACAGCGGCGTCGCCACCGCCGAGATCGCGACGTAGAACGGGAATGAGCCGAGCACGATGCCCGTCATGACAGGCGAATAGACAAACATCACCGCGAGAAACACCGAGGTGAAGACCAGGTCGATGAGAAGCGTCAGTGACGAGGAGGTGATGAAGTTGCGGATGTTTTCGAGCTCGCGCACCCGCGCCACTGAATCGCCGACGCGCCGGGCCTGAAACCAGGCCATCGGCAGCGCCAGCAAATGATTGAACAGGCGCGCACCGAGCTCCACGTCGATGCGGTTGGTCGTATGGGCGAACAGATAATTCCGAAGGATTCCGAGCACGGTGTCGAACAGCGAGACGACGACGAGCCCGATGACCAGCACGTCGAGCGTAGACAGCGAGCGGTGTACCAGCACCTTGTCGATCACGACCTGGAAGAACAGCGGCGACACCAGCGCGAAGAGCTGGAGGAAGAACGAGGCGGCCACCACCTCGCCGAGCAACCGCCGGTATTTGCCGATCGCGCCTATGAACCAGGTGATGTCGAACCGGCGGCCCAGATCTGAGAGCCCGGCGCGCCTGACCATCAGGATCAATCCGCCGTCCCAGATCGCGGCGAGTTCGTCGCGTTCCATGAACACCGGCCGCTGAGCCAGTGGCGACTGCACCAGCACCTTGTCGGCAGAGGCTTTGGCTATGACCATGAAGCTGCCGTCACGCAGCATCGCGATCGCCGGCAGCGGACTGTCCGCCAGACGGCTCCATTGCGTACGATAGGTTCGCGCCTTCAGTCCGAGAGACCTGGCGCAGCGGATGATGTCCGCTGCGCCGAAGCTCGCCGCACCGAGCCGGTGCCGGAGCTGATCACGGTCCGCCGCCACGCCTTGCATGTGAAGCAAGGTCAAGAGCGCGTCGAGCCCCGTATCGGTCGGCACTGCATTCGCTGTCATGGTCGTTCTCCCCGCGGTGCCGCAGATCAGGCGTGCTGCGGCGGAGCGAGCGTCTGGGTTTGCGCCATGTGCGGATCGGCCAGCGGCATCGCACCATGGCCGTCGCCAGCCGGAACGAAGCTCGCCGCCATTGCCTGGTTCAGCAGCATCGCCGCCGCCAACGCCCCGCCGTCCTGGATGAGGACATTGTTGCCGGTGCCGCCATCGAGGATGTCCTGGCCGGGCCCGCCGATCAGAACATCGTCGCCCGCCCCACCCAGCAGCGTGTCGTTGCCGGAGCCGCCGATGAGGACGTCGTCACCATTGCCGCCCGCGGCAACGAGCTGAATGCCGTTGTTCAGGCCCGAGGCGGTGATGACGTCGTCGCCATCGAGGCCGTTGATGACGAGCCTGTCGCCCGCGCCGGCAGCGGCGATGTTGATGTCCTGGCCAAGTCCCGACACCGTGATGATGCCGTCGTGCTCGGTCACCGTGATGACGTCGTTGCCGGCAGTTCCGTTGATGGTCACGGTGTCGGCGGCGCCGTCATTCGCACCGAGGTCGAGATTGACCTGGTTCACGCCGGTGCCGGAGAGATCATTGACCGTGATGTTGTCGGCGCCGCCGAGGGCGTTGAAGTCGACATGTTCGACCCCGTTCAGGTCCATCGCGATGCTGGCGACATCGCGCGTGAACAGCACCCGGCCGCCGTTGGCCGAGATGTTGATGTTCTCGCTGATGTTGGCACCATTGAACAGCAGCGTATCGGTGCCCTGGCCGCCTTCGACAGTATCGCTGCCGTCGCCGGGATTCCAGACGAAGGTGTCATCGCCGGCGCCGAGACTGGCGACATCGTTGCCACGGCCGCCATTCACGATGTCATTTCCGGCGCCGCCGGTGATGGTGTCGTTGCCGTCGCCACCGTTGATATTGAGGCTCATAAGCTGACCGGCCTTGATCGCGGAGGCATCGATCACATCGTTGCCACCTCCTCCGTTGACGGCGAGCACGTCACCCGCATCCGCGTGCGCGACCGTTACTTGCGCGGCGAGGCCGTTGACCAGGATTGATCCACCTGAGGTGACGACCTTGATGGTGTCGTCGCCCGTGGTGCCGTTCACCGTCACACGGTCCGCCGCGCCGTCTCCGCTCTGGCTGCCCGGGCCGGCGCTGAGGTCGATCGCGACCTGCGTGACGCCGGTGCCCGTGAGATCGCCGACATTGATGTTGTCGGCGCCGCCGGCTGCGGCGATCTGCACGTGCTCGACATCATTGAGGTCCATGGTGACAGCGCCGACGTCGCGGGTGAGAAGCGCACGGCTTCCGTTCGCCGAGATCGACATGGTCTCGGCCACATTGGAGCCGTTGAACACCAGCGTATCCGTTCCCGCGCCGCCTTCGACAGTGTCGCTGCCGTCACCCGGATTCCACGTGAACAGGTCATCGCCTGCACCGAGAAGAGCCACGTCATTGCCGCGGCCGCCGGTAACCTTATCGTTGCCATCGCCACCGATCAGGGTGTCGGCCCCCTGACTGCCGGTGATGGTGTCATTGCCCGCGCCGCCGTCGATGGTCAGCCCGATCACCGCAGCGAGTGCGGATGCGTCGATGACGTCGTTGCCGCCGAGCGCCTGGATCACCAGCCGGTCGTTGGCAGCCTCAGCATTCGCAATCGTAACGACTTCCGGCAGACCGGTCACCGTCACGGTCGTGCCGGCGGCCGCGACCTGGATGTGCTGATTGCCATTAGTCCCGTCGACGGTCACCGTATCAGCCGCGTCATCGCCTTGCGTTCCGCCAGGGATGGCCCCGAGATCGACGAGGATTTCCTTCACGCCGGTGCCGCTGAGATCGCCGACGGCAATGTTGTCGGCCCCGCCACGCGCATCGAACTCGATCTGCTCGATGCTGTTGAGGTCCATGGTGATGTTGGCGACATCGCGCGTAAAGCGCACCCTGCCGCCATTGGCCGTGACGTTGATGGTCTCGTTGATGTTGGCGCCGTTGAACACGAGCTTGTCGTTGCCGGATCCGCCGTCCACGGTGTCGCTGCCGTCACCGGGATTCCAGATGAAGGTGTCGTCGCCCGTTCCAAGCTGGGCGACGTCGCTGCCGCGTCCACCACTGACGATGTCGTTGCCGGCACCACCGATCAGGAGATCGCTGCCGTCACCGCCGGTCATCGTGTCGTTGCCGGCACCGCCATCGAGCGTCAGCGAGATCAGGCTGCCGAGCCCGTTGCCCGCGGTAATGACATCGTCGCCGCCGCCGGCACGCAGCACGAGATTCTCCGTCGTGCCGATATCGAGGGAGAATGGCGCAGCGCCGCCCGTCCCGTCGAAGCGCACGCGCGTGCCGTTCGCGGTGACGGTGAAGGTCTCAGCGGCATTGCTCCCGTTGACCTGGGCCGTGTCGTTGCCGTCGCCGCCCTCGACAACGTTGCTGCCGCCGCCGGGATTCCAGATCATGAGGTCGTCGCCGGCTTCGCCGAACAGCTGATTATCACCGCTGCCGCCGTCCAGCGTGTCGTTACCCGCGCCACCGAACAGCAGATCGTTGCCGCCACCGCCCTTGATTACATCGTCGCCGGCCTGCCCGAACAACAGATCGGCTCCCGAGCCACCCGTGATCCTGTCATTGCCGTCGCCGCCGAAGATGTGCACCGCGGGCATCGGACCGTGGCATTCGTTGACCGTGATCGTGTCGTCACCGCTCTGACCGAAAATGTCGATCTCATTGGTATTGGCGATTGTCGGATCGCCGCCGAGCGTCTTCACTTGCCCGTTGTTGACGAGAATGCGGCCGGACGTGTTGCGGCCGATCACGAGGCCGTTATTGGCGCTGTCGCCGAAGATCGTGAGCTGCCCGGTAACCGGGGAAAAAACAGAAGTAATGGACATCCAAATCATCCTTCGATCGATCCAGCCCCTCCCTCGATGCGTAGCAGCCGCCAGCATGACATTCTTGAAGCGTTGCTTGAGACGCGCGTGATTATTCTGGAGATTTCCTCCAGATTTGCGGCGGGCCAGTTTTGGACATCGGCAGATGCGAGGACGCGCACATTGCGTGGCGCCTGATCACGTTTCACAACCGCGCGATTTTCGATCGCACGCACGGATGTGCAGAGCCTCCTGCTATCCGATCACGCGATCGGCGCGAGCGAGCAGCACGGCCGGCACATCGATGCCGAGCGCCTTGGCCGTCTTCAGGTTGATGACCGGTTCATAGCGGCGCGGCGCCTGGATCAGCGGCTTCGAACCAGAAAATCCAGACTGCAAACTCGCGGCAGTTGCTCCGAACCTGCTTGTGCAATCGTCCTGCGCCTCATAGGCTTGCGTCAATTTTCGAGTTCTGACGTCGCGAGGCCCGCCGTATCGCAGATCTCTGGGCCTGTCATTTCGATGTGAATGCAATTGGCCAAGGGGGTGTCATGCCGATCACCGAAAGCCACGTCCGCGGGTCAAGCGATACCCCTCTCATCGAGGACACGATCGGAGTTTTCTTCGACCAGGCCTGCGAGCGGCTATCGGAGCGCGAGGCTCTGGTCGTCCGGCATCAAGGCATCCGGTGGAGCTTCCAGGAGCTGCGCCAACAAGTCGATGGGTTGGCCGCGGGCCTTCTTGCGCTCGGACTGAAGCGCGGCGACCGGGTCGGGATCTGGTCGCCCAACAATGCGGAGTGGATCCTCACGCAATTCGCCACGGCCAAGGCGGGTCTGATCCTGGTGAACATCAATCCGGCCTACCGCGTGGGTGAGCTTGAATACGCACTCAACAAGGTGGGCTGCGCGGCGCTGGTCACGGCCGCGACTTTCAAGACCAGCAACTACATCGACATGTTGAACGCGCTCGCGCCGGAGATCGCGACATCGTCGCTCGGCCATTTGACATCGGCCAGGCTGCCGTCGCTGAAAGCCCTGATTTGCATCGGAACAGATGCGCCGGGATTTATCCGCTTCGACGCGGTGCCTAAGATGGCGACGGATCGCTCTCGCGCGCGGCTGAGCGAGCTGAGCAGCGAGCTGAGAAACACCGACGCGGTGAACATCCAGTTCACCAGCGGCACAACGGGCTCGCCGAAGGGCGCGACGTTGAGCCATCGCAACATCCTCAACAATGCGTTCTTTTCCGGCGCGACCATGGGCCTGACAGGGAGCGACAGATATTGCATCCAGGTGCCGCTCTATCATTGCGGAGGAATGGTCGTCGGAACGCTGATGTGCCTCGTTCACGGCGCCACAATGGTACTGCCGTCCGAATGGTTCGATCCGCTGGCTTCGCTCGAAACGATGGAAGCCGAGCGCTGCACGGGCGTCGGCGGTGTCCCCACGATGTTTTTGGGAATGCTGAATCACCCCGAGTTCTCGCGCTTCGACCTGCGCTCGCTGCGCACCGGATGGGCCGGTGGCGCACCCTGCCCCATCGAGATGATGAAGCGCTGCCTGTCAGACATGCATTTGCGTGATCTCACCATCGTCTTCGGCATGACGGAGACCAGCCCGGTCTCCCTGCAGACTGCGAGCAATGATCCGATCGAACGCAAGGTCGGCAGCGTCGGCCGTATCCATCCGCATGTCGAAGTCAAGATCGTCGATCCCGACGGCAAGACGGTGCCTGTCGGCACACCCGGCGAGTTTTGCACCCGCGGCTATTCCGTGATGCTTGGCTATTGGAACGACCCCGGGAAGACCGGCGAGGCGATCGATGCCAACGGCTGGATGCACACCGGTGATCTCGGCACCTTCGACGCTGACGGCTACGGCAATGTCGTCGGCCGCAGCAAGGACATGGCGATCCGCGGCGGCGAAAATATCTACCCGGTCGAGATCGAGAACGTCCTCTACCAGCATCCGGCCGTCGCCGACGCGCAAGTGTTCGGCATACCGGACGAGCGCTTCGGCGAAGAGCTTTGCGCCTGGATCAGGCTCAAGCAAGGCAGCACAACGACGGACATGGATGTCAGGTCGTTTTGCAAGGATCGCATCGCCCATTTCAAGGTCCCTCGCTATATCCGCTTCGTCGAGGAATTCCCGACGACCGTGACCGGCAAGATTCAGAAATTCGTGATGCGTCAGCGCATGATCGATGAATTGCAATTGAATGTGCAAAAGACTGCGTAGGATGCACGCTCAAGGGGGATCCCGGATGTCGTCACCCGCACCGATCAAATTCACCGATGGCACGGCTTACGAGCGCTTCATGTCGCCGTGGAGCCGATCGGCCGGGACGCTGTTCCTCGATTGGCTGGCGCGAGGCTCCGGACTGGCCTGGGCGGATGTCGGCTGCGGCAATGGCGCGTTCACCGAACTCATTCTTGCGAAGTCCGCACCTGCGTCCGTTTGCGCGGTCGATCCCTCCGACGGACAGATTGCCACTGCGCGCCAGAAATTTTCGACAAAGCCGGTCGAGCTTTCGATAGGCGATGCGATGGCCCTGCCCTACGACGCCAACCGCTTTGACGTAGCAGTCATGGCGCTGGCCCTGTTCTTTGTTCCCGACGCGCGCAAAGGTGCCTCGGAGCTGGTGCGCATCACCAAGCCCCGTGGCGTGGTCGCGTCCTATACGTGGGACATCGTGCGGGGCGGCTCACCCACGCAGCCCCTCTGGGAAGAAATGGATGGCCTCGGCAAGCCGGCTTTACGCCCCCCGAGCGCGGATGTATCGCGTTTCGAGGCGTTGAAAAGGTTGTGGGCAGAGCTCGGCCTTCGCGACGTCGAAACCCGCGAGCTGGTCGTGCAGCGGACATTTGCGGACTTCGAGGATTACTGGATCTCCATGGTCGTGAGCAGCCCGAGCGGCCCGCTGGGAAGGTTGTCAAATGCCGAGAGCGAAGAGCTGAAGCGCCGCTTGCAGGCGCGACTGCCAGCGAGCGCGACTGGCGAGATCACCGTTCACGCCTTCGCGACCGCG
Source organism: Bradyrhizobium manausense (assembly GCF_018131105.1). Taxonomy (NCBI): domain Bacteria; kingdom Pseudomonadati; phylum Pseudomonadota; class Alphaproteobacteria; order Hyphomicrobiales; family Nitrobacteraceae; genus Bradyrhizobium; species Bradyrhizobium manausense. Next base: position 2,584,739 of record NZ_JAFCJI010000001.1, read on the forward strand.
ATCAAGGGACGCAAGGCCGCGTGACGAATGCTCACGGCGCGCAAGCACGTGGCGAAGTTCTTGGCAGCTATTCGTCCTGGAGGCTCGGCGGGCGCAGGTAGTAGATGTCCCAATCGGCTTCGTCCGTCTGCGTGAAGCCGTGGCGCCGATAGAAGCGGTTCGATGCGCTGCCACGCAACGCGCCCACGCGGATAGAGGCGCGGTGGGTATCGGCATCCGCAAAGATCTGTCGAAGCACGGCGGCTCCGATGCCCTTTCCCTGATGTTCCGGCACGATGTACAAATGGTCCAGAAGCCAGTGGTCCTGCCCAGGACGAACCGCGACGAAGCCCACGCGGACACCATCGGCTTCGATGAAGCGACAGAACGCCGGGTCAAAGGACGACAGGAAGCGATCGCGCGCACGCTGCGGGTCAAAACGTCCAGCCCGTTCCAGACTCTCGCGCATTGCGTCGATGCGAATGGTCACCAGGACTTCCGCATCAGATGGCGTCGTGGGAAAGAGTGTGACATTCACGCGAAGGCTCGTGCTGTCGCGTTCGGCATTAGGGCACCGTATTACGTCGCCGCTTTCTTCTTCGCCTTCGGCTTCACCGGCTTTGCAACGACCGGCGGCTCGGGCGTGCCTTCGATCGAGGAGAGGCGCCCTGACGTGAAGGTGTAGATGCCCGCGCGCGGGCCCGTGGTCCAGGTCACCACCGCGACACGACGGCCGGCGGCATCATTGGAGAGGTTGACGGTCGAGGGCGCGCCGATGCCGCGCACCACGTCGCATTCGGTGTGACCGAGCGCGACCGTGCCGCCCATCGGCGCCGGCGCTGTCGTCGACGCGTTGGCGTCGGCAGGTCCAGGCGGCGGTGCCATGCCGGGGCACGCACCATCGGCGCTGACGAGATCCTCGGCTGCCACCGGCTTGTCGGGGGTCAAAGGCGGCGACTCGATCGAGATATTCTTGATGAACAGGCGGCTCGGCTTGTTGAACCACTCGGCGTCCTTGGCAGATGCCAGCAGATCGGTTCCGCCCGAGCAGCCCGCGATCAGCGGCGCGACTGCCGCCAGCGCAACTATGAGCGACTTTGGAAGCTTTTGATGTCGCACGATAAACGAAAGTCCCCGCATGAAGGAGCAGCCCTAAGCGATTGTCCCAACATCACTTTGCGGCACGAAGGTGGCCAAAGCCAGTCTGGCCAAGAAAGACCAAATTATCATTAATTGCAAACGACCGCTAATTCCGCCGCTGCCACCGGCCCCGCTCGTCGGCCTGCCAATAGGTCACCTCAAATCCGCGCGCCTTGCAATCCGTCCAGGTACTGCGCGCCGACGCAAGCGCGTCCGGATCATCGCCATTGAACAGCAGCACCATCCGTTCATAGGCTTGCGCGTCCTCGGGCAATGCGGCGTTGTCGACCAGGAAGCGGACATTGGCGCCGTTCGGGTTGTCCGGCTCGATCGCCAGCACGATCGGCTGTTCGGCCACATCGTTCACGCGCCATGTCGCATGCGGCAGGAAGGAATCGTCGCGATAGGTCCATAGATGCGCGTCGAGCGCGTCGGCGCGCTCTGGCGAGGTCGACTGCACCACGACGCGCCAGCCGCGCTCGCGCGATTTCTCGAGAAGCGGCGGCAAGACGTTCTCAATCGTCATGTTTTGCAGGTGGTAGAACAGGACTTCAGTCATCTCGCGTCATTTGCGCTCATAGTGGTCTGCCACAAGGCGATCGAGCAGCCGGACGCCATAGCCGGAACCCCAGCTCTGGTTGATGTCGGTCTTGGGCGCCCCCATCGCGGTACCTGCGATGTCGAGGTGCGCCCAGGGGGTGCCGTCGACGAATCGTTGCAGGAACTGCGCCGCGGTGATCGAGCCGCCGTGACGGCCGCCGGTGTTCTTCATGTCCGCGAACTGGGAATCGATCAGCTTGTCGTATTCTGGGCCGAGCGGCAGGCGCCAGACCTTCTCGCCGCTCTCGATGCCCGCCGCGAGCAGGCGCTCGGAGAGTTCGTCATTGTTGGAGAACATGCCGGCATGATCGGTGCCGAGGGCGACCACGATCGCACCGGTCAGCGTCGCCAGATCCACCATGAATTTCGGCTTGGTCTTCCTGGCGACGTACCAGAGCACGTCGGCGAGCACGAGGCGGCCTTCCGCGTCGGTGTTGATGATCTCGATGGTCTGGCCCGACATCGAGGTGACGATGTCGCCTGGCCGCTGCGCATTGCCATCGGGCATGTTCTCGACGAGGCCGATGGCGCCGACCGCGTTGACCCTGGCCTTGCGCGCCGCGAGCGCGTGCATCAGGCCGACGACGCAGGCCGCTCCGCCCATGTCGCCCTTCATGTCCTCCATGCTGCCGGCCGGCTTGATCGAGATGCCGCCGGTGTCGAAGCAGACCCCCTTGCCGACGAAGGCCACCGGCGCCTCGCCCTTCTTGCCGCCGTCCCAGCGCATGATGACGGTGCGGCTCGGTCGCGCCGAGCCCTGGCCGACGCCGAGCAGCGCGCCCATGCCGAGCTTTTGCATCGCCTTGACGTCGAGCACCTCGATTCTGACGCCGAGCTTGCGCAGCTGGCTGGCGCGGCGCGCGAACTCCTCGGGATACAGCACGTTCGGCGGCTCGTTGACGAGATCGCGCGCGATGATGACGCCGTCGACCACAGCACCGGCCGAGGCAAAGGCTTTCTTCGCAGCGGCCGCATCGCTGACAGCGAGCGAGATTTCTGCGCGCAGCGCGCCCTCCTCGCCATCCTTCTTTTTGGTCTTGTAGCGGTCGAACTTGTAGGCGCGTAAGCGCAGCCCCGAGGCGATCCCAACCGCCTGCTCGCTGCTCATGGCCCCGCCGGGCAGCTCCGCGATGATAGTCATGGCCGCGGAACCCGCCTTGAGTTTGCTCGCCGCGATGCCTCCGAATTTGAGGAAGTCGTTGGCTTTCAGGCCCGAGGCCTTGCCGGTTCCGATCAGGATCAGGCGCTCGGCCTTCAGACCCTCGGGGGCGAGGATGTCCAGGGCGGCGCCGCTTTTGCCCTTGAATGAGCCGGCGGCCGCTGCCCGCTTGACGAGTTCGTTCGCCCCGCCGAGCGCCTTTGATGTCGCCGGGCCGACCTTCAGAGCATCGTCACAGAACACGACCAGAATGCCACGGGCGGCAGAAGCCATTGGGACAAAGCCGACCTTGATGGCATCGGACATGAGTAACTCCTCGAAAACATGGGGCTTTTTGTCGATCAACCGGTACGGCCGAAGGCCGGAGCTGAACGACGATTCACAGGTCTCTTCCCACTATGGGCGAGAAGCGCGGTCGATGCCAAGCACCGCCCGTGGCCGGGACGCCACATCGAGGGAAATATTAACCATATAGCGAGGGTGCCATGGGTCAGCCATTTTGTTGACGGATCAAAGGGATGGTAGTGAGAATGTAAGCCTCCGGAAGAGGTGATTGGCCGGCCTTGGGGATCCCTGTCAGGGGATTGGTCGGACAGCCCGAATTCTGGTGCGCGTTGGGGTCTTGGTGGGATTCGTGCGGTAGCGCATGGGGTCGATCGACAGGTATATTTTCCGCACGACGCTGGCGTCGTTTGCGCTCGTCCTGGTCAGCCTCACCGGCGTGATCTGGATTACGCAGGCGTTGCGCGGCATCGACCTGATGACGAGCCAGGGTCAGACCATCATGACCTTTCTCGGCATCACCAGCCTGGTGATCCCGGCGCTGGTGCTGATCATCTCGCCGATCGCGCTGATGATCGCGATCTCGCACACGCTGAACAAGCTCGCGACCGATTCCGAGATCATCGTGATGAATGCCGCCGGCTTCTCGCCGTTCCGGCTGTTCTATCCGTTCTTCTACGCCACCTGCGTGGTGGCGCTGCTGGTCGCCTTCATCGCCGCCTATCTCGCGCCCGACGGCATGCGGCGGATCAAGCAGTGGGACGCCGAGATCACCGCCGACGTGCTCACCAACATCCTCCAGCCGGGCCGCTTCGCCCAGCTCGACAAGAATCTCACGATCCGGATTCGCGAGCGGCTGCCCGGCGGCATCCTCGCGGGCATCTTCATCGACGACCGCCGCGATCCGAACGAGCGCGTCTCGATCGTCGCCGAGCATGGCGAGGTCGTGAAGAACGAGAACGGCTCGTTCCTGGTGCTCAAGGACGGCAATCTCCAGCGCTTCGAGGCCGGCAAGCGCGATCCTGCGCTGGTGGCGTTCGGCCGCTACGGCTTCGACATGTCGAAGTTCGGCAATCAGGGCCACGACGTCACCCTCGGAATCCGCGAGCGCTATCTGTGGGAGCTGTTCTCGCCGTCCGAGGACGACCCCGTCTACAAGCAGATCCCCGGCCAGTTCCGCTCGGCCCTGCATGACAGCCTGCTGGCGCCGATCTATCCCTTCGCCTTTGCCGTGCTGACCTTCGCCTTCCTGGGGGCGCCGCGAACCACCCGCCAGAGTCGCAACTTTTCGATCGGCTCCTCGATCCTCGCCGTGTTCGGCCTGCGCATGGCCGGCTTCGCCTGCTCGGTCATGTCGGTGAAATCGTCGGGCCCGGTGCTGGTCCAATACGCGATGGTGCTCGGGGGCATCGGCCTCGGGCTGTGGATGATCATCGGCGGCATCGTGGTCGAGCCGCCGCCCGGTCTGATGGAGGCCGTCAACAGGTCGAATGCGCGCATCGCGCGGCTGTTCGGACGGCCGGTCGCCGCATGAGCATGCTCACCAATACGCTCGGGCGCTATTTCGCCGGCCGCTTCGTGGTCGCCGCACTCGGCGTGTTCGCGAGCATCTTCCTGCTGCTGGTGCTGGTCGATTACATCGAGATGGTGCGCAAGACCTCAGGGCTCGCATCGGCGTCCGCGATCATGGTGGCCGAGACCTCGCTGTTCCGGGTGCCGCAGCTGCTGGAGAAGCTGACGCCGTTCTGCATGCTGATCGGCGCCATGACCTGCTATCTCGCCCTCTCCCGCCGGCTCGAGCTCGTGGTCGCGCGCGCGGCCGGCATCTCGGCCTGGCAGTTCATCTCGCCGGCGCTCGGCAGCGCGCTGCTGATCGGCGTGATCGCCACCGTCGCCTACAATCCGATGTCGGCGAATTTGCGCGAGCTCTCCAAGCGCATGGAAGCCGAGCTGTTCGGCTCGGCGCCCGGCGGCGGCATCCAGGATGCCTCGGGCTTCTGGCTCAACCAGGTGACCAGCGACGGCCAGACCATCATCAACGCGGCGCGCAGCGAGCAGCAGGGCGTCCGGCTGACCGGGCTTACGCTGTTCCGGTTTGACACAGAGCAGCACTTCAAGGAGCGGGTCGAGGCGCGCGAGGCGACGCTCGAGGCCGGCCACTGGCTGTTCAAAGGCGTCCGCCGCTTCTCGCTCGACGGTCCTCCGGTCGACCAGGCGAGTCTGGAGATTCCGACGACGCTGACCGAGGCGCAGGTTCGCAACAGCTTTTCCACACCCGAGACTGTGTCCTTTTGGCAACTACCGAGCTACATCCGCTCGTCCGAGAGTTCGGGGTTCGCGACAGCGGGATATCGACTCCAGTATCACAAACTGCTGGCACAGCCGTTTTTGCTCGCCGCCATGGTGATGCTCGCGGCTTCCGTGTCGCTGCGCTTCTTCCGGATGGGCGGCGTACAGAAGATGGTTTTGAGTGGCGTGGGCGCAGGCTTTCTGCTCTACGTCCTGTCGAAAGTGACTGAAGACTTGAGCAAGGCTGAGTTGATGCATCCGATCGCTGCGGCGTGGTTGCCCGTGGTGGTGGGCGGCCTCACCGGCTTTTTGGCCTTGCTGTATCAGGAGGACGGATAGTGACGGCCGTCCGCCGAGGACAATTGGCTGGCTGGGCGCCGCGCACCCTGTTGCGCGCGAACGGGTGCGGCTTGTCCATCCGCAAGCACGCGCTGGCCGTCCTCGCCGTCGCCTCGCTCGCCGGCATGATGGACCTTGCCGCGGTGGCGCCTGCCGCCGCCCAGGGCTTCACCTACAATCCGCTGCCGCCCCGCCCGAAGCCGCCGAAGGTCGCCAATGACGGGCAGATGCTCGTGCAGGCCACCGAGGTCGACTACGACTACAACAATTCGCGCGTCTCCGCGGTCGGCAACGTGCAGCTGTTCTACAACGGCACAAGTGTCGAGGCCGACCGGGTCATCTACGACCAGAAGACCAAGCGCCTCCATGCCGAAGGCAACATCCGCATGACGGATGCCGACGGCAAGATCACCTATGCCGAGATCCTGGATCTCTCCGACGATTACCGCGACGGTTTCGTCGATTCGCTGCGCGTGGACACCGCCGACCAGACCCGCATGGCCGCGACCCGCGCCGACCGCTCCAGCGGCAACTACACGGTGTTCGAGAACGGCGTCTACACGGCCTGCGCGCCGTGCAAGGACGATCCGAAGAAGCCGCCGCTGTGGCAGGTCAAGGGTGCCCGCATCATCCACGACCAGCAGGAGAAGATGCTGTACTTCGAGACAGCGTCGCTTGAGTTCTTCGGCGTGCCGATCGCCTACATGCCCTACTTCTCGACGCCCGACCCGACCGTGAAGCGCAAGACCGGCTTCCTGATGCCTGGCTTCACCTCCTACACGGCGTTCGGCTACGGCGTCGAAGTGCCGTTCTACTGGGCGATCGCGCCCGACATGGACGCGACCTTCAGCCCGCGCATCACCTCCAAGCAGGGCGTGCTGTTCCAGGCCGAGTTCCGCCAGCGCCTGATGGACGGCGCCTACCAGGTCCGTGTCTACGGCATCGACCAGCTCAACCCGGGCAATTTCGTCGGCCAGCCGGGTGACCGTCAGTTCCGCGGCGGCATCGAGACCAAGGGCCAGTTCGCGCTCAACGACAAATGGGTCTGGGGCTGGGACGGCGTCCTGCTCTCCGACTACTACTTCATGTCGGACTACCGTCTGTCGGCCTATCGCGACCCGCTCGGCTCGTTCCTGAACCTGCCGACGGATGCGCTGTCGCAGCTCTATCTGACCGGCGTCGGCAATCGCAGCTTCTTCGACGCGCGCACGATGTACTGGACGAGCTTCTCGGGTAACCAGCAGCAGGTGCCGGTCGTCTACCCCGTGATCGACTACTCGAACGTGCTGAACTATCCGGTCTTCGGCGGCGAGTTCTCCTACAAGACGAACTTCGTCAACCTGACGCGGAACGACGCGGCGTTCGATCCGATCACGACGACCTCCAACACCTCGGGCCTCTGCGCAATCCTGTCGGCCGACCCCGGTGCCCGCAGCATGCCGAATGGATGTCTGCTGCGCGGCGTCCCCGGCACCTACACCCGCCTGACGGCGGAGGCGCAGTGGCGCAAGTCCTACACCGATCCGTTCGGCGAGATCTGGACGCCGTTTGCGATCCTGCGCGCAGACGCGATCAACGCCGACATCTCCAACCAGCCGGGCGTGTCGAACTACCTGCCCGTCGGCGACACCCAGGCGTTCCGCCTGATGCCGACCGTCGGCCTCGAATACCGCTATCCCTTCATCAACGTTCAGCCCTGGGGCTCGACCACCATCGAGCCGATCGCGCAGGTCATCATCCGCCCGAACGAGACCTATGCCGGCAAGCTTCCGAACGAGGACGCGCAGAGCATGGTGTTCGACGCCACGAACCTGTTCAGCGTCGACAAGTTCTCCGGCTACGACCGCGTCGAAGGCGGCGGCCGCGCCAATGTCGGCGTGCAGGCGACCACGCAGTTCGACAAGGGCGGCGCCGTCAAGGTGCTGTTCGGGCAGTCCTACCAGCTGTTCGGCATGAACTCCTTCGCGGTTCAGGACACCATCAATACAGGCCTCGATTCCGGCCTCGACAAGCCGCGTTCCGACTACGTCGCAAGCGCCGCCTACTCGCCGAACAGCACCTACACGTTCAGCGTCCGCTCCCGCATGGACGAGCAGACCTGGAACATCCAGCGCTTCGAGGCCGAAGGCCGCGCCAACTTCAATCGCTGGTCGGTCAGCATGATGTACGGCAATTACGCGCCGCAGCCGGAACTCGGTTACCTGACCCGCCGTGAGGGCATCCTGACCTCGGGCTCGATCAAGGTCGCGACCAACTGGGTGGTGACGGGCTCGGCGCGCTGGGACCTCGAGGCCAACAAGATCAACCAATATGTGCTCGGCGCCGGCTATGTCGACGATTGCTTCGTGCTGGCGGCGAACTATGTAACTTCCTATAGCTATTCTGCGGGCACCACGCCGCCCGTGCTGAGCCACGCGTTCATGTTCCAGATCGGCCTGCGCACGCTGGCGACCTCGACCGGCTCCAGCACATCCGGCCTCCAGTGAACCTGTTTGAACTGCCGGCCGCCTGTTCCCGATTGCGGGATCATCTCGGCTGACATGCGAGCGACAACCATGACGACCCGATTGCCTGTATTCCGCCTTCTCCCCTTCATGCTCGTCGTGTTGCTGACTCTCGCCGGCGCACCGGCATGGGCACAGAACATCGTGGTCATGGTCAACGGCGATCCCATCACCGATTTCGACATCGAGCAGCGCACCAAGCTCGACACGCTGACGACGCAGAAGACGCCGAGCCGGCAGGACGTCATCAACACGCTGATCGACGACAAGATCAAGATCAAGGAAGGCAAGAAGTACGGCGTCGAGCCCGGCGTCTCCGACATCAACCAGTCCTATGACGGCATGGCGCAGCGCATGCGCATCTCGACCGACACGCTCACCAAATCGCTGGAGAGCAAGGGCGTGCGCCCCGACACCCTCAAGAGCCGCATGCGGTCCGAGATGGTCTGGACCAGCCTCGTGCGCGGTCGCTTCAAGGAGAAGCTGATCGTTGGCGAGAAGGACGTCGCCGACAAAGTGCGGGAGAACGGTGAGGCGAAGCTCCAGATCGAGGGCACCGAATACAAGATGCAGCCGATCGTGCTGATCGTGCCGCGCGGTTCGTCCTCCGCATTCCAGGAGACGCGGATGAAGGAAGCCGAGCAATATCGCGCGCGTGTCGGAAGCTGCGAGGAAGCCAATTCGTTGTTCCGTTCGACGCCGAACGCCACCATCCGCGACACTGTCACCAAGACCACCGCCGACCTGCCGGAGGCGCTCCGCAAGGTGCTCGACGACACGCCGATCGGCCACCTCACGGCACCCGAAGTGACAAGGTCCGGCATCGAGATGGTCGTGCTTTGCTCACGCAAGCCGACCACGATCGACACGCCGAAGAAGCGCGAAATCCGCGACAAGATGTATCAGGAGAAGTACGAGAAGACCCAGAAGGCCTATCTCGACGAGCTCCGCAAAGCAGCGATGATCGAATATCGCAACCACTGATGGCCACCGCTCCCGCAAAGCCCCTCGCGCTCACGCTCGGAGAACCCGCCGGCATCGGCCCCGACATCACCATTGCAGCCTGGCTCAGGCGCCGCGAGCTGGATCTGCCTGCCTTCTATCTGCTCGGCGACGAGGCGATGATCGCGCAGCGCGCCAGGACGCTGGGCACAGAGATCAGGATCGCCGCGGTCAGCCCGGGCGAAGCCGCAACGGCCTTTTCCGACGCCCTGCCCGTGGTTGCGACCGGCGAGCGCGTAACGGCCGTACCAGGCAAGCCGGACGCTTCGAGCGCACCGGCTGCGCTCGCCTCGATCCGCCAGGCTGTCAGCGACGTGCGCGCAGGGCTCGCCAGTGCCGTCGTCACCAACCCCATCGCCAAGAGCGTGCTCTACCGCGCGGGCTTCCGCCACCCCGGCCACACCGAATTCCTCGCAGAGCTCGCAGCCACCGACGATGCCGGCGCGCCACAGCCGGTGATGATGCTGTGGTCGCCGCGTCTCGCCGTGGTGCCGGTGACGATCCACGTGTCCTTGCGGGATGCTCTCGCAGAGCTCACCAGCGACCTCATCGTCTCGACCGTGCGCATCGTCGCGACCGAGCTTGCATCCCGCTTCGGCATTGCCCGTCCCCGCATCGCGATCTCCGGACTCAATCCCCATGCCGGCGAAGATGGGTCGCTCGGCCACGAAGAGCAGACCGTGATCGCGCCGGCGCTCAAGGTTCTGCGCAATGACGGCATCGACGCCAGGGGCCCGCTGCCCGCCGACACCATGTTCCACGACGCTGCGCGCAACACCTATGACTGCGCGGTCTGCATGTATCACGACCAGGCGCTGATCCCGATCAAGACCGTTGCCTTCGACGACGCGGTCAACGTCACGCTCGGCCTGCCCTTCATCCGCACCTCGCCCGATCACGGCACCGCCTTCGACATCGCCGGCACCGGCAAGGCCAATCCGTCCAGCCTGATCGCTGCGCTCAAGCTCGCAGGCCGCATGGCGGCTGCGAACAGCTGATGAGCGCCATCGACGACCTCCCGCCGCTTCGCGAGGTCATTCGCCAGCATGCGCTGTCGGCCCGCAAATCGTTGGGGCAGAATTTTCTGCTCGATCTCAATCTCACTGCGCGCATCGCGCGCGCGGCAGCCCCGCTTGAAGAGTCCACCATTGTCGAGATCGGTCCGGGCCCGGGCGGGTTGACACGCGCGCTGCTCGCGCTCGGCGCCAGACGCGTCATCGCCATCGAACACGACGAGCGCGCGATTCCGGCGCTGAACGATATTTCCGCGCGCTACCCGGGCCGGCTCGAAATCGTGCATGGGGACGCCATGACCTTCGATCCGCGGCCGCTGCTTGCAGGCGAGCGCGCCAAGATCGTCGCCAACCTGCCTTACAACATCGCGACCCAGCTTCTGATCAACTGGCTCACCATCGAGCCCTGGCCGCCCTGGTACGACATGATGGTGCTGATGTTTCAGCGAGAGGTCGGCGAGCGCATCGTCGCACGCGAGGACGAGGAGGCCTATGGCCGACTCGGCGTGCTCGCCAACTGGCGTGCGGAGACAAAGATCCTGTTCGACATTTCGCCATCCGCCTTCGTGCCGCCGCCGAAGGTCACATCGTCCGTCGTGCGGCTGGTGCCGCGCGCCGAACCGCTGCCCTGCGATCGCAGGATGCTCGAGCAGGTCGCGGCCGCCGCCTTCGGACAACGGCGCAAAATGCTGCGCCAGAGCCTGAAATCGCTCGGCGTCGATCCGGCGCGACTAGCCGCCGCCGCCGGCGTCGATGCGACGCGGCGCGCCGAGACCATTCCCATCTCCGGCTTTGTTGCCATGGCACGTGAATTGGCCGATATACGCAGCGAAGCCTGACAATTTATATTCCGGAGGAAAGAAAATGGCGTTGATGCGTCGGCAGTCGCTGGTCAAATTCGATGCGCCCCTGTGCGAGACCATCGTCGATACGCCCAAGCCGCAAGGCTCCGAGGTGCTGGTGCGCATCGAGCGCTGCGGCCTCTGCCATTCCGACCTGCACATCCAGGACGGCTATGCCGATCTCGGCGGCGGCAAGAAGCTCGACACCACGCGCGGCATGACGCTGCCCTTCACGCTCGGCCACGAGATCGCCGGCGTCGTCGACGAAGTCGGCCCCGACGTACCGGCTGGTCTTGTCGGTGCGAAGAAGGCGGTGTTTCCCTGGATCGGCTGCGGCCAGTGCCGCGACTGCAAGAACGGCGACGAGAACCTCTGCGCCAAGCAGCGCTTCCTCGGTGTGGCCATCGACGGGGGCTTCGCCACCCACGTGCTGGTGCCGGACGCAAAGTATCTGCTCGACTACGATCCCCTGCCCGTCAACCAGGCCGCGACGCTGATGTGTTCCGGCGTGACCGCCTACGGCGCGCTCAAGCGCCTGGTCGATCGTCCGCGCCAGCGCAACCTTCTGCTGATCGGTCTCGGCGGGGTCGGCATGATGGGCCTGTCGTTCGCGCAGGCAATGTTCAAGCAGCCGATCACGGTCGCAGATCTCTCGCCGGCCGCGCGCGAGACCGCACTGAAGAACGGCGCCGCCAACGCCTACGATCCGTCCGAGCCCGACGTCATCAAGCGCATCCTGAAGGAAACCGACGGCGGCTTCGATGAGGTCGTCGATTTCGCCGGCAACGAGAAGTCGATGGCGTTTGCGGTCGCGGTCGCCGCGCGTGGTGGCAAGGTCGTTGTCTCCGGCCTGATGGGCGGCCAGTTCACGCTGCCGATGGTGCAATGGATCTACAAGCGCCTGACGGTCGAGGGCTTCATGGTCGGCACGCTTGCGGAGGCCCACGAACTGATGGCGCTCGCCCGCGCCGGCAAGATCAAGCCGACGCCGATGCGCGAGGAGCCGATGGGCGACGTCCAGAAATGGATCGATGAATTGCGCGCCGGCAAGGTCGTCGGACGCATCGTGCTGAAGAACTGAGCTGCCGCCGGCGGCGAGATGCATGTCTCGCCGCCCCTCGCGGAACGGCTGCGGCAGCACCGCGTTGGCAGCGCATGTCCATTCGCTGCACGGTCGAGAGCGCATTCTTCATCGCCTGGAGCTTCCTTGAGAAGACCGGCGAACTCGGCCCGCCCGACACCGCCGCAAACACCATTCTGGATGCGATCGAAGCGCAGCTCAAAACCGGCGAACGCCGGCCGTTGATGCTTGCCAACAGGGCAATCGATGCCTACCGGCGCTTGAACCAGCTGTCAGCCGCGCGCGAGGCTCGCCTGGGGTGACGGGCGATGCCCCTGGCCCGGCCCTTGTGTTCACTCCTGAACAGAGCCTCGTTCGATTTCGAAATTCCGTAGTTCTCCGGGCGAGAACAAAGTTCGGGGCGTGGCCCGCATGCAACGCAACGCGTGCGTCGCGGTTCGGGGTCACTCTTTTTCGATTTCCCGCAAGTCCTTGTGTGCACTTTGGAACCGTCGGTTCCTGCGTGGAAAAGTAGGGTTCTCCTCGGTTGCCGATTCCCGGCAGTTAAGAGAACCAAGCGTGACCGGCCGGCCCAAGAACGAGCTCCTCGAGAAGCTCAGCACCCACGATTTCGAGCTGCTTGCCCCTCATTTGCAGTCGGTCGACCTCGCGGCGAACCACATCCTTCACCATGCCGGCGACAGCATCGCCGTGGTCCACTTTCCCTGCGGCCCCACCTTCGTGTCGCTCGCGGTGCCCGTCGAGGATGATCGCGAGGTCGAAAGCCTCCTGGTCGGCCGCGAGGGGGTGATCGGCCTTTCGGCTGGCCGGGGCCCGTCACTGGCCTATGCGCGCATCGTCGTGAAGGTGGGCGGCACGGCACTGCGCCTGCCGCTGCGCGCGCTCGAACAGGCGCAGCAGAGATCGGCGAGCCTGCAGGATTCGTTCGCACGCTACGCCGCCTGTCAGCTCGCACAGCTGCTCCAGACCGCAGCCTGCAACGCCGCGCATTCGATCGAGCAGCGCGCTGCAAAATGGATCATCGCGGCGCAGGAGCACATCGGCGGCGACGAGATTCCCTTCACCCACGAGCAGCTCGCCGGCATGCTTGGCGTCTCTCGCAGCTATGCCAGCCGCGTCATCCAGATGCTGAAGGCAAGGCGCATCCTTGCAACGCGCCGCTGCGCCATCCTGATCCTCGACGGACCGGCGCTTGCCGCCAGCGCCTGCGCCTGCAACCACGCGGTCAGGAAGCACTTCGGCGAAGTGCTGGGCGCGCGCTGACGGCGCGGCCGTTCCGCACGCCCCGGAACATATTCACGTCGCCCGCATTGCCGCACATGCAGCGGTACTTTTTCCATTTCGAAGGGCAGCAGCCTCACACCGACACGACAGGCGAGTCGCTCGCCGACGACGAGGCTGCCTGGCGCGAAGCGGTCCGCCTCTCCCGCGATGTCGAACATGCGCTGCGTCCCGGCGACAACTGGACGCTCAGCGTGTTCGACGGCACCGAGCCGGTGTTCGTGCTGGCGATGGTGACGCGGCGGTTTCGGTAGCGCACGAGGCGCGCAGCACCGGCAGACAGCATCGGCCGAAGCCGAACCCGCATGGTTTCAATTCGGGGATCGACCCGGCGCGCATCCGGACGTTCGCCCGCAACCGCGCCGAATTCCGATAACCATCCCGCCTGAAACTTGCATGCATCGAAAGCACAACTTGCTTTGACGCGCGAACGGCCGTTCAATAACCGCTTGAACCACGAGCACATTTCTTAACCTTTGGTTTTTCAATGCGGACCGTTCTCATCATCCTGGGCGTCTGGCTCCTGATCAACGTGCTCTTCGTCGTGATCATGATCCCGCCGCGCAAGCCGCGGAAACCGAATCAGACGCGACCCGCGAGCGGGCTCGCGCCCGTCACGATCGGTCGGAATGTCTACGCCTACGATGAAGACGAGAAGGTCTCGCTGCGTCACACCATCATCGCCATTGCGATGGGGACGGCGCTCGCGCTGGCGCCGCCCTTGCTGGAGGCCATCGACGACATCAAGCGGATGATCGGGAAGTATCGCAAGCCGCAGGCCGAGGCCGCAGGCGAAGGACGATCCCTCGATAAGGCCTCGAGCGACCTCCGCACCCAGGAGAGCGAGCAGCCATCCGACCGCTCGTCATCCGGCGCACACGACGTGTCGAAGCACTAATCCTCTTCGCACTGCCACAATTACGTCAGACCCGATCGTGGAACGCCCCGTGCGTCCAGCGCGTTGGCCTTTCGTCAAGGCAACGACGGAGTCTGAACTGCATGACGAAGCCGCTGACAAAAACCGTGCAGCCTGTTCCCGACGAGAACCAGAGCCACAAGGGCGCCGGCAGTGCGCCGACAGTTCCCGTCGACACCACCAAGGGCCATCGCGACGACGAGAAACAGAATATCCGTGAGCAGGCCGCGCACGGCAACCTGACCCAGAACACGAGCAACCGGCGCATGGGATAGGCGCAGAACCAGGGGGATGAAGAGGAGATACGAACGTGGTGACCCCGAACAAATGGTACGATCCGATCTCCGAACGCTGGATCGCGCCGCGCGAGCTCCACTCCGCAGCTCCCTCCCCCGCAAGCGAGAACCACGTGCTCGAGATGCAGAGATCAGTCGAGATCCAGCGCATCTGGCGTTTATTGGTCGACTGCTGCGCCAGCACGTGATGCTGTTGCCCCTGCTTGTCGGTGCAGCGGCGCGCTGCTCGCCACAACCTTGTCCTCCCGCATGATAGATCCCGCAGCTCCCGCCAGGCCCCTCGCGACGGCGATCCGCTATTTCGCCATCGTCGCCGGCTGCGCCTGCCTGCTCCTCACCGGGATCTGCTTCGCCATCGCATGTCAGGTCTTCATCCAGACCGGCGTGTTCGCGCAATCCTACGCGATGGTAGGATTGATCAGCGGCGTGCTGGGAGTCCTGGCGCTGAAGCTGGCGAGTTTGTGGAAGTAAACTTTTTCCGGCTGCCACCAACGAGCTCCCTCCGTCATTTCTTCGACGCCAACGCTTTTTCTCCGAAGGTCAGCCCTCCGGCATGTTCCGGCGCCCTGCCCATGACCTGGCCAGGCTTGATCTAGGTCAACAGGCGCCGCGCCATTCTGCCGCTCCATTATTCCCTATCGGCAATCTATAGCCCTGACCGCAGCCTCACCGCAGCCGGCGATGGCCGAAAGGTCATTTCTATACCGGCGCACGCAGCATCCCGAGTGGAGGACCTCATGTCGAATGCCGCAGATGCCGTCATCATGGCTGCCATCCATGCGGCCTTCGACAGCTACCCGAAGGAAGGTGACCCGGACTGGCGCAGCCCGAGCTGGATCATGCCGGAAGAATGCGCGCACCTGACGGGCGTGATCATGCGGGCCCTGGAGAGCGCGGGTTTCCAGATCGTGCAGAAGCAATCGTGATGTCGGGAGACGAATGATGCACCGACGCGAGGCCTTGAGGATGTTCGCCGGCTTGTCGCTGTGCCAGCTCTGCACTTCGGCCGCTTCTGCTGCCGAGCATCATTGGAGCTACGCTGGAGAAGGCGGACCGGACAAATGGAGTGGTCTCGACGAGGCGAACACTGCGTGTTCGATCGGCGGCCAGCAATCGCCCATCAACATCACCGGCACCATCGGCGCGCGACAACCTCCCCTCAGGATCCGCTGGACCAAGCACCCCGCCACCATTGTCAACAACGGCCACACCATTCAGCTCGGCTTCGAAGACGGCAACACGCTGCATTTGGGCGATCGCTCTTTCGCGCTGAAACAGATGCACTTCCATCATCCGGGCGAACATCAGATCGAGGGCAAGGGTTTCGCCATGGAGGCACATTTCGTTCACGAAGGGACGGATGGCCTGGCCGTCGTCGGCGTGCTTCTCGTCCCTGGCAAGTCGAACCCGGTGTTCAAGACGATCATGGCGACGATGCCGCCGCAAGAAGGCGCGCCCGTTCAGGCGGACCCAAAAATCGAGCCTGTCCGCTTGCTGCCTTCGCAAAGGGCCTATTTCCACTACGAGGGTTCGCTGACGACCCCGCCATGCAGCGAGACGGTCGAGTGGATTGTGCTCGCCCATCCGATCGAAGTGGACGAGGCCGACATCGCCAGGTTCGGCAAGCTCTATCCGATGAACGCCCGTCCCCTGCAAAAGCGTGATCGGCGCTTCATTCTCAGCTCGAACCCCCGGTGAATTCGAAACGTGCCTTTTTGAGAGTCGGACAAATCGGCCCGTGCGCTCCGCGACAGTTGCTCGGGAACCTGGACCGCGAGCCAGCAAAAGCGCCGACAAAAAGCCTGAATTCGCGGTGGAACGAATGCCGCGCAGGCCCGATTCAAGCCACATCCTCTCCGGATTTGCGGCTCATTGCCACCCAACTCTTTGTCGAGAAGGGGAAGGTAACGAGTTGCGTCATGCGTAATCGGGAGACCAGGATGGGCAACCGCACCGCAAAGTTCATATCCGCGCTGGTCGGCGGCGTCATTGCCGGCGCGCCATTGGCTGCCGTTTCGCAGAACGCGCCGAGTGCACCGGGCACTGCGAGCACGGCGAATGCCGCGAGCGATTGCCTCGCCTCGCCGAAGGGTGCCGCGCCGCAGGGCCAGCACTGGCACTATCGCGTGGAGCGCGGGACGAAACGGCAATGCTGGTACCTGCGCGCCGAAGGCGCCAAGGAAAACGGCAAGGCCACAACGACCGCCCAGACCGCGAGTAGCACGCCGCAACCGGATTCAGCGCCGCCGCAATCGGTGCAGAACGCACACGCCGAATACGTCGCGCCCCAGACCAGCCCCGCGGTGAGCGCGCCGGCGCCGGCCGCAGCTACGACGCAGCAGGCTCCCAGCGCCACTGATGCCAGCGCGGCACAGCCCGCTGTCGCCGCGCCCTGGCCGGACGCCGCACCCGCCTCGCCGGCACCGCAATCATCGCCAGCACCGCAATCGGCGCCGGCGCCGGCGTCCGCACCTGCAGCAGCCGCCGTACAGCCAGATGCAGTGCCGGCCGCATCCCCTGCCCCGGTGGCGCTCGCCACCGCCGACGCCCCCGTCGGGAAACCGACCGGCTCGCTCCAGATGCTCCTGCTCGTCATCGGCGGCGCGCTCGCGCTCGCCGGCCTTCTCGCCAGCGTGATCTACCGCTTCGCCGGTGGGCGCACTCGCACGCAGACGGCCGATCGCCGCGTGAACTGGGATCACAGGCAGGATCACGACGACGACCGCGCGCCGTGGCTCAACGAGCCCGTTCCGGCGCCGCGCGCAGAACGGGCGCTTCCGGTCGACTTCGACGCCGTGCGTCCGCAAGCCCGGCAGATCGCCGCATTCTCCGACGCCATCGGCCGGATCGCGGCGCAGGGCCGTCCCACCTCTGAGGTTGCGGTGGAAGAACCTGAAGAGACCGAAATCGACTATTTCCACGGCGAATTCGAGATCGAGGCGGCAGCGCCTCAGCTTGCAGCTGACGATGTCCAGCACGAAGAAGCGGCCGCGCAGGACACCGACGCGCATGAGGACCACGCGCAGCACGGCAATGCCGTCGATATCGACATCATCACGGCGATGCTGGAACGGCTGGCGAAGGAAGGGCCGCGGCTGACGCAGCCGAGCTTCGACCCTAGCCTTGAAGCTGACCTTGCAGCCCTCGCACGAAGCTCACGAGGCCGGTCCGCCGCTCGCGCTTGAGGCGCTCGGCCTTCAGGATCGACTGCACCTCGGCGAAGGCGTCATCCACATTGTGGTTGATGACGATGTAGTCGTACTCGGCCCAGTGGCTCATCTCGTGGCTGGCGCGGCTCATCCGCTTGCGGATCACCTCGTCGGAATCCTGGGCGCGCGAATGCAGGCGTTTCTCCAGTTCGCCGGCCGACGGCGGCAGGATGAACACGCTGACGACGTCGGCGCGGGCCTTCTCGCGCAGCTGCTGCGTGCCCTGCCAGTCGATGTCGAACAGCACGTCCTGTCCCGCCGACAGCGCAGCCTCGACGGGGCTGCGCGGCGTGCCGTAGCTGTTGTCGAACACGGTCGCCCATTCCAGCAGCTCGTCGCCCTTCACCATGGCGTCGAACTTGGGTTTGTCGACGAACAGATAGTCGCGGCCATCGACCTCGCCGGGCCGCATCGCGCGCGTCGTCGCCGACACCGACATGCGAAGACCCGGCATGCGGTCGATCAGAAGACGCGACAGCGTCGTCTTGCCTGCGCCCGATGGCGAGGACAGCACGAACATCAATCCGCGCCGCTCGACACCGTCAGTTCCGTGACCGCCCGTCGTCATCGATCACTCCAGATTCTGGACCTGCTCGCGGAATTGCTCGACCACGTTCTTCATGGCGAGCCCGGTATTGGTCAGCTCGATGTCGTTCGACTTCGAGCAGCAGGTGTTGACCTCGCGGTGAAACTCCTGCGCCAGGAAATCGAGCTTGCGGCCGATCGGGCCGCCCTTGCCGATCAGCTCGCGCGCCTGTGCGATGTGCGAAGCGATGCGGTCGAGTTCCTCGCGGATGTCGGCCTTGGTGGCGATCAGGATCGCCTCCTGCATCAGGCGGTCGGAATCGAAACGATCCGACGTGTCGAGCAACGCCGCGATCTGCTCGGCGAGCTTCGCCTTGATCGCCTCGGGCTTGCGGCCCGGCGCGCCTTCCGCCTTCTTCGCCAATTGCTCGACCTCGTCGACGCGCTGGGTCAGGATCTGCCCGAGCGAAGCGCCCTCGCGCTTGCGCATCGCCACGAGTTCGTCGAGCGCCTTGTCGAAAGCCTCGGCTACGGCAACACGCGCGGCCTTGTCCTCCTCCTCGTCGCCCTCGGGCTCGGCGACCTCGACGACGCCCTTGATCGAGAGCAGGCCGTCAACGCTCGGGGCGACCGCATCGACCTTGCCGGCGATCACGGCGGCAGCCTTCAGCACGGCGTTGAGCACGTCCTCATTAACACGGACGGTGGCGGCGGCATTGGCGCGCTTGACGTTGAGATTGGCGTAGACGGTGCCGCGCGAGAGCAGCTCGCCGGCGCGCTTCTTGGCGTGGGCCTCGAGCTCGTCGAACCCCTGCGGCAGCCGCACCCTGAGGTCAAAGCCCTTGGCGTTGACCGACTTCAATTCCCATTCGAACGTATACGGCCCGCTTGCGCCGTGGCTTCGGGCAAAGCCGGTCATGGACGACAGCGCCATCAGGTCAAATTCTCCGACATCATGGGATTCGCGAGGCCATCAGGCCACGCGAATCTTAAGACTATTTTGCAGGAAAGTGGAATCCGCAAAGTCCGCAGGCAGGTCTGCGCAGGGGCTAACGCTCGGCAAGGGCCTAGCGCTGGATCACCGGCGGCCACGGCTGCACTGCGCCCTGCCGTGCGGGCCGTGCCGGCGGCTTCTTCTGCTGGGTCGGCCGGGGTGCCGGCGTTGTCGCGGTCGGCGCCGTATCCGCGGCCGCGGGCGCAGCGGTGGCCGGCGCCGGCGCATCGTCGGCCGGCTCGACCGTGTCGTTCTGGATCTGCTTCTCCATCGCGCGCAGCTTGGCGACGTTTTTCTGGTGCGCGTCGTAGGTCTCGGTGAAGGCATGCCCGCCCGAGCCGTCGGCGACGAAATAGAGGTCGCGGGTGCGAGCGGGATTGGCAGCAGCTTCCAGCGAGGCGCGGCCGGGATTGGAGATCGGGCCCGGCGGCAGGCCCTCGATCACATAGGTGTTGTAGGGCGAGGGCTGTGTGATCTCGCTGCGCTTGATCGGGCGGCCCAGCGTGCCCTTGCCGCCGACGAGACCGTAGATGATGGTCGGATCGGACTGGAGCTTGATCCTCTGCTTGAGGCGATTGACGAACACGGCGGCGACGCGGCTGCGCTCGTCCGGCTTGCCCGTTTCCTTCTCGACGATCGAGGCGAGCGTTACCAGCTGCTCGGGCGTCTTGACCGGCAGATCCTGGCTGCGGCGCTCCCAGATCTCGGCGAGCACGCGCTTATGCGCCTGCTGCATGCGCTGGATCACCTGGTCGCGCGGGGTCCCGCGCGGGAACTTGTAGGTCTCGGGCAGCAGCGTGCCTTCACGCGGCACTTCGCGGACGCTGCCGGTGAAGATGTCGTTGTCGCTCAAGCGCGTCACGATCTGCTCGGAGGTCAGGCCTTCCGGAATCGTGATGGCGTGCTGCACCACCTTGCCCTCGACGATGGTGGCGATGACGTCGCGCAAGCTCGCGTTCTTCTGGAACGAATATTCACCGGGCTTCAGGTCCGAGCTCGCCTTCAGCGCGGCAACGGCGCCGATGAAGATCCACGGATTGACGTCGGTCACGCCTTCCCGGTTCAGGGTCTCGGCAATGTCGCGCTTGCCGGCGCGCTGCGGGATGTTGACGACCTTGTCCTCTTTCAGCGGCCCCGCCGCCTCGAGCACCTGCCGGCCGTAGTAATAGGCCGCGCCCGCGCCGATGAGGCCGATCAGGAGCAAGGTGATGATGGCGTTGCCGACCACCACAAAGGGATTGCGCGCCCGCTCCGAACGTTTCGGCGGCGGCGGGACCTGCTCGGGCTCGAGCGCTGCCCGCGGACTCCGGGGCGAAATGGGCGGCCTTTCACTCATCGAAGCAACCTGAATCCTGCCGGTTCAATCGCAGCCTGACAATCGCTTGCCGAGCCAAATGCACGCGCCCACGGATATGACTATCGCCGAATACGGCAAAACGGTGGATTCGTCTCAAACGCAAACTATTGGGCCAGACGCCGGACGATCACCGACGCATTGGTACCGCCGAAGCCGAAAGAATTCGACAGCGCGATGTTCACCTCGCGCTGCTTCGCCTTGTGCGGCACGAGATCGATCGCGGTCTCCACCGACGGATTGTCCAGATTGATGGTCGGCGGCACGACATTATCGCGAATCGCGAGAACGGCGAAGATCGCCTCGATCGCGCCGGCGGCACCGAGCAGATGGCCGGTCGAGGATTTGGTCGAGGACATCGCGACCTTGGAGGCGGCGTTGCCGAGCAGGCGTTCCACCGCGCCGAGCTCGATCTCGTCGCCGAGCGGCGTCGAGGTGCCGTGCGCGTTGATGTAGTCGAGGTCGGATGCGGTCAGGCCGGCGCGCTTGAGCGCGGCCGACATACTGCGGAAACCGCCATCGCCATCGGGCGAAGGCGACGTAATGTGATAGGCGTCACCCGACAGACCGTAGCCGATCACCTCGGCATAAATCCTGGCGCCGCGGCGCCTTGC
Organism: Bradyrhizobium manausense; assembly: GCF_018131105.1. Taxonomy (NCBI): domain Bacteria; kingdom Pseudomonadati; phylum Pseudomonadota; class Alphaproteobacteria; order Hyphomicrobiales; family Nitrobacteraceae; genus Bradyrhizobium; species Bradyrhizobium manausense. Next base: position 2,606,158 of record NZ_JAFCJI010000001.1, read on the forward strand.
GTGCTCGAGCTCTTCCAGGACGAGGACGCCAGCGCCCTCACCCATCACGAAACCGTCGCGATCCTTGTCGTAGGGACGCGATGCCTTCTCAGGCGTATCGTTGAAGCCGGTCGACAGCGCGCGCGCCGCATTGAAACCGGCAATGCCGATGCGGCTGATCGGCGACTCCGCACCACCCGCGACCATCACGTCGGCATCGCCGAGCGCGATCAGGCGGGCGGCGTCTCCGACGGCATGGGCGCCAGTCGAGCAGGCCGTGACCACCGAATGGTTCGGCCCCTTCAGTCCGTGCGCGATCGAGACATAACCGGAGGCGAGATTGATCAGGCGGCCGGGAATGAAGAACGGCGACACCCGGCGCGGTCCGCGCTCCTTGAGCAGGATCGCGGTCTCGGCGATGCCGTTGAGGCCGCCGATGCCCGAGCCGATCATGGTGCCGGTCGCGCATTTGTCCTCTTCGGTCTCGGGATGCCAGTTGGCATCGTCGAGCGCCTGGCCGGCCGCGGCCATGCCGAAGATGATGAAGTCGTCGACCTTGCGCTGGTCCTTCGGCTCCATCCACTTGTCGGGATTGAAGGTGTCGTTGCTGCCGTCGCCGCGCACCACCGTGCAGGCGTATTTGGTCTGGAGATCGGAGACATCGAAGCTCTCGATCGCTCGCGCACCGCTCTCGCCATTGAGGATGCGTTTCCAGGTCGGCTCGACCCCGCAGCCGAGTGGCGACACCATGCCGAGACCAGTGACGACAACCCGCCTCATATCCGAAAACTCCGCATCGAAAGATTCACGGCCAATAACAAGAAACCGGCTGACCGCTGGGAAGCGGCCCGTCCGGTTTCAATGTTGTCCCCGCGAAATGAAGAGCCTTAGCTCTTCGCGTTCTTCTCGAGAAACTTCGTGGCGTCGCCGACGGTGAGAATCGTCTCAGCGGCGTCGTCCGGAATCTCGCACCCGAATTCTTCTTCGAACGCCATCACCAGCTCGACGGTGTCCAAACTGTCGGCGCCGAGGTCGTCGATGAAGCTCGCAGCATCGACAACCTTCTCGGGTTCAACACCAAGGTGTTCGACCACGATCTTCTTAACCCGCTCGCCAATCTCACTCATTGCATAACCTCGTGTTGTTCCCTGTAGACCCGACCCCCCGGGACGATACGAGCCGTCGTGGTCGTTGACTGCCTTCGCTTACGAACTTTGATCTGGTCCCACCCTAACCGATGGAGACCCGGCGAACGACGGCCAAGGCTCCGCATCGCCAATATACAGGGTTTCAAAAACCTGCAATGGCGTTCTTTGCCCATCCGTTGAGCGTCCGGTTATCATACTTCAACTGCCTTGACTACACGCCTCAATTCGCTCCGGAAACAGCCGTTTGCCGCATCCTGCCCCGCCCATGTGGGCAGTGCGGAACGAACGTTTCAGATCATGGCCATGCCGCCGTTGACGTGGATGGTCTGGCCGGTGACGTAGGCCGCTTCGTTCGAACTCAGGTAGACCGCGGCGGCCGCAATGTCCTCGGGCGTCCCCAGGCGGGCGGCCGGAACCTTGGTCAGAATCGTCTCGCGCTGCTTGTCATTGAGGGCGTCCGTCATCGGCGTCTTGATGAAGCCGGGCGCGATGCAGTTCGCAGTCACGCCGCGCTTGGCGTATTCGGCCCCCAGCGTCTTGATCATGCCGATCAGGCCGGCCTTCGACGCGGTGTAGTTGCCCTGCCCCGGATTGCCGGTGACGCCGACGATCGAGGTGATGGCGATGATGCGGCCGAAGCGCTTGCGCATCATCAGCTTGGTGGCAGCGCGGGCCAGGCGGAAGGTCGAGGTCAGATTGATGTTGATGACCTCCTCCCAATCCTCGTCGCGGAGTTGCACGAAAAGATTGTCGCGGGTGATGCCGGCATTGGCGACGAGAATATCGACCTGTCCCATCGCGGCCTCCGCCGCGGGCACCAGCGCCTCGACCTCGTCGGCCTTGGAGAGGTTGCAGGGCAGCACATGGGTACGCTCGCCGAGCTTGCCGGCAAGCTCATCCAGCACCTCCTTGCGCGTCCCCGAGATCGCGACGGTTGCGCCCTGCGCGTGCAGCGCCTGGGCGATCGCGTTGCCGATACCGCCGGTCGCGCCGGTGACGAGCGCCTTCTTGCCAGTCAGATCGAACATCGAAAACTCCTCCAAAGCACGATCCGGAAAAGCGTGCAGCGGCTTTCCGGAAAGATCGTGCGCAAACTTAAGCCTGCTTGGCAGCGGCCAATGCATCCTTGGCGGCGGCAATATCGTTCGGACCGCCCACGGCGATACCGACGGCACCGTCGGCGATGCGCTTGACGAGTCCCGTCAGCACCTTGCCCGCACCGATCTCGAAGAAGCGGGTGACGCCCTGCCCCGCCATATAGCCAACCGACTCGCGCCAGCGCACCGTGCCGGTCACCTGCTCGACCAGGCGGCGGCGGATCTCGTCGGGATCGGTGATCGCGCTGGCCAGCACGTTCGACACCAGCGGCGCGGCCGGAGCCTTGATCGTGACCCTGGACAGCGCTTCGGCCATCGCGTCGGCGGCAGGCTGCATCAGCTTGCAATGGAACGGTGCGGACACCGGCAGCAGCATGGCGCGCTTGGCACCCTTGGTCTTGGCGATCTCGACGGCGCGATCGACCGCGGCCTTGTCGCCGGAGACGACGACCTGCCCGCCGCCATTGTCATTGGCGGCCTGGCAGACCTGGCCCTGCGCCGCCTCTTTGGCGACCTCCAGGGCGGCGTCGTAATCGAGGCCGAGCAGCGCGGCCATGGCGCCGGCACCAACAGGCACGGCCTTTTGCATTGCGAGACCGCGGGTGCGAAGCAGCCGCGCGGTGTCCGAGATCGTCAGGCTGCCGGCCGCGGCCAGCGCCGAATATTCGCCGAGTGAGTGACCGGCCACGAAGGCTGCGTCCCGACCCACGGAAAACCCGGCTTCAGCCTCCAGCACGCGCAGAGTGGCGACAGACACCGCCATCAGGGCCGGCTGGGCGTTCTCGGTGAGTTGGAGGGTTTCGGCCGGGCCGTCCCAGATGATTGCCGTCAGCTTCTCGCCAAGCGCGGCATCGACCTCGTCGAACACGGCGCGTGCCACCGGAAAGGCGTCGGCCAAGGCCTTGCCCATACCGACCGCCTGGGAACCCTGCCCCGGAAATGTGAATGCTGCCGTCATCGGCGCTCCCTGGATCGCTCGAGCCGTGTGCATCGAGAACCCGGCAGCCGTTGACGTCCGGCCCGAGCCTTGGTTCCCGACCATGCTCCGAAAGGGGCCGTAGACACTGTCCAGGGCCAGACTGTCAAGCCAAGATGGACACCCGGGCCGGCCTTCAACTGGGGATACGCCCCTTAAAACCCGCCGGCCTTCTGATCCGCGCCGATCTCGGCCCCGGCCTGCGCACGGCGCACATTGCTGACCAATTGCCCCGGACGATCATCGCGGTTCGGTTTCGCGGTCGCGAGCCGCAGCACTGCGGCGTAGTTCGGCTGCACTTCCATGCGGGTGGCATGCCGGCTCTCACTGAGCAGTCGATGCACCTTCGGCAGATTGTAGCAGGGCACGTAGAACAAGAGATGATGCTCGAGATGGTAGTTCACGTAATACGGCGCGATGAACAGACGCTCGAGAAGATTGGCGTGCGTGGTGCGAGTGTTGCGCAAGGGATCGCTGCTGTCCGGGACGACGGCATGCTCGGCGATGTTGCGGATGCGGGTGATGACCATCATCCAGGTCAGCAGCGGCACCAGCCATAGCAGCGGATAGGCCCACCACACGCCGGCAGCCGCGCACGCCACGAACATCGCGGCGTTGACGAGACATTGCGGGCCGAGCTTGTCCCGGAAATGCGCGGCGCGCTGGCGCCAGGGCCAATCCTTCGATCCAAGCGCGTTGAGTAATTGCGCCTTGCGCTGCTGGTAGCCGGTCTGTCCGGTGATGTCGCGGATGAACTTGCGGCGGTAGCTCAGTTTCGTGATCGGAAACGGCGCCGACAGCACCAGATCAGGATCGTCCTCCTGTTGCGTGCGCGCATGATGCTGGAGGTGATAGCGCCGGTAGCTGCGCGTCTCGGCAAACAGAGGATAGGCGCAGAGCCACTGGCTCAGCGCGAGATTGGTTCTTTCATCGGCGGACAGGCAGCCGTGCGCACCGTCATGCATCAGGATCGCCAAGCCCAGTTGGCGTGACCCGATGATCGCGACGGCGAGAATATAGGTGATCGGATTAGGCCACCACGCGACCAGCGCAATCGCACCAATGATGAGCGCCCAGGCATGGACGATCATCGCGATACCCTTCCAGGTCACACGCCGGCGCACATCAGCGAGTTCATCGTCGGTCAGAAAATCGCGGGCGCGCATGCGAAGTGCGGTCATGGCTTAACCCTCTCGTTCGAATTGCCGGATGCATCGCGCTCCTCGACGAGACGCAGGCGCGCAGGCTCGCCAGTCGATTTCGCCTGCTCGCCGAGCACGCGCAGCATCTCGGCGCAGAGCGCCTCGGGCGAACGGCCCATGGCATAGCCTTCGAGGATGATTCCAATGGCGACGGCCCAGAACCGCCGCGAGCTTTCGTCGGGCGCGCGCAGCGAACGCCAGCCATGGCGCGCCACCTGGCCCGCATAGGCGCGCGCGCCTTCAGTGTGCAAGCGCTCGATGGTGCGCTCGACCAGCGGCGCGAGATCCTGACGCCGCCGCGTCAAAGTCAAAGCCTCGGCAAAGAACGCGATCGAATCGCTGGCCGTCACGGTCTCGGCCAGCGCGTGGGTATACTCCCGCGGCGTGCGCGCCTTCAGCGCCGCCTGCTCGGTCGCCCGCGCCAGATAGAGGAGATCGCGGCAGGCGCATTCGACGAACAGCGCCTCCTTGGTGCGGAAATAATAGGTGATCTGGCTCGGGAATGCGTCTGCCGCGGCTGCGATGTCGGTGATCGCGGTGCCCGACAATCCCCGCTCCCGAAACAGCGGGCTGGCGGCATCGAGCAGCAGGGAGCGCATTTTGCGGCCGGCCGAGCGCGTCGCCCGCACGGCATGCTTGGGGTTGCCAGCCACCTCAAGCGGCTCCTGGGCCGACTTTTCCACCATCGGATCCTCTCCCTGAATTTATTTGTATGATATACAAACAAATAGATCAAGCCAAATATGGTGCGGAAGGGACCGGTCCTGCCCTGCACCCGGAACCATCCGGGCCGAAAACACGGCCCCAAACCTTGCCAAGCCGACCAAAATCCGTATAACGCGCGCATCCGCAGACCCCGGCCGGGAGCTGAACGGACGGTCTCAGCAAATCATTCGTGATTTTGGTGTGGCAGGGCCAGTCGGCCCGTCGTCCCGTGTTTCCGCCTTCTGAGCTTAATCCCAGAGTCCTTTCCGAAGGTCTCTTAAGGGCTTGACGCCGGGCGATGCGCCAACACGAGGAAAGGACGACTATGGCTCTCTATGAGCATGTTTTTCTCGCGCGCCAAGACGCGAGCACGCAGCAGGTCGAAGAGCTGACTGCGCAGATGACCGGCATCGTCGAAGGTCTCGGCGGCAAGGTCACCAAGACCGAGAATTGGGGCGTTCGCTCCCTCACCTACCGCATGAACAAGAACCGCAAGGCGCACTTCGTGCTCCTCAACATCGACGCGCCCTCCGCGGCGATCGCCGAGATCGAGCGCCAGGAGCGCATCAGCGAAGACGTGATCCGCTATCTCAGCGTCCGCGTCGAAGAGCTCGAGGAAGGCCCGTCCGCGATGATGCGCAAGGCCGACCGCGATCGCGAGCGTGACGACCGTGGCGGTGGATTCCGCGACCGTGAAGGCGGCGGCTTCCGTGGCGACCGCGAAGGCGGTTTCCGTGGTGGTGATCGTGACGGCGGTGGCTTCCGCGGCGATCGCGGCCCGCGTCGTCCGCGCGACGAAGCTGAAACCACCACGACGGATGGGGAGTAAGACCAATGGCTGAAGCTGGTGCACGCCGCCCGTTTTTCCGTCGTCGCAAGAGCTGCCCGTTCACGGGAGCCAATGCGCCGAAGATCGACTACAAGGACAGCAAGCTGCTGATGCGTTACGTCTCCGAGCGCGGCAAGATCGTGCCGAGCCGCATCACCGCGGTATCCGCGAAGAAGCAGCGTGAGCTCGCCCGCGCCATCAAGCGCGCGCGGTTCCTGGGCCTGCTGCCCTACGTCATTCGCTAAGACGAATTCGACCGGCGGCCACGTCGCCGCCGGTCGTGACTTCTGAACTCATAAGGCTTCCGGGTCGTCCGGTCGCCGATGGTTGGGGCAAGACGCCTCTAACCGCTCGTTTGAGCAACATCAATTTTCTTCAATAATATCAACGGATCTGTTGTCGCAGATTCACGTTACGTACCGGGCGTTTCGCTCCATTTCTGCTACGAAACTGCTACGGGCCGAGGAGGCTTCGTTCCTCCACGCCGCGCTGCCACCCCTACCCGCCTTTCCGCACGCGCCTCCCGTGAGAGGCACGATCGCGAGATCAAATCTTCAGGGTTGCCAGACCTGCCCCGCGCAATTGCCGCGAGCGATTGTGCTGTTACAGTGGGCCTTTGCCCATGGAGAGGGACAAACATGCAGGACCCGTCGATCGATGAAGTATGCCGCCTGCTCTTACGGAGGGCGGAATGATTCGGCTGCCGAAGGGGTCGTGATCGTCCTCGCAGCATCGTTGATTGGCTGAAGTGGCGACGGTAAGCGATGTCCGCAGTTGCACGAAGGACGATCGCGACTGTTGACGTCGCCGGACGGCTCATGATCTGGGCGTCCGTGCAGACGCATTCTTAGTCATATTGTTAGACCTGCTCCGCAGGTTTCCGTGCGGTGCTCTATGGGAATCAACGGGTGGTCGCAGTACTGATTGCTGTGGATGGCGTGATCCATCATTCTGCCTTTCCGATCGTGCTTGGGCGGCCATCGAGCGTGGACCATCTCAAAACCTTCAACTGCTCCACCTTCACCGCGACAACCACTACAACCGACCGTCCATGCTCTCGCGCTCACGTTCCACTCCGGGCAATCGGATGCCTTCAAGCAGATCCAAGACAGAGTGAGTTGCCGCGATGGCGATGATCGCACCTGAACGCCAACTAGAAGAGTCGCTTGTCACGAAGCTGCGGGATCTCAAATATGAGTATCGCCCCGATATCCGCGATCGAACCACGCTTGAGGCAAACTTCAGGACGAAGTTCGAAGCCTTGAATCGTGTCACGCTTACCGACGGCGAGTTCCAGCGTCTCCTGGACGAGATCGTCACACCGGATGTATTCGGAGCCGCCCGAACCCTCCGGAACCGGGAAGCGTTCACGCGCGACGACGGCACGCCGCTCAACTACACCCTCGTCAACATCAAGGACTGGTGCAAGAACGCCTTTGAGGTCGTCAACCAACTCCGCATCAATACCGACAACAGTCATCACCGCTACGACGTCATACTCCTCATCAACGGAGTCCCCGTCGTTCAGATCGAGCTAAAGACGCTCGGGATCAGCCCTCGGCGGGCGATGGAGCAGATCGTCGACTACAAGAACGACCCCGGCAACGGATACACGAAGACGCTTCTCTGCTTCGTGCAACTCTTCATCGTTAGCAACCGCACGGAGACGTGGTACTTCGCTAATAACAACGCACGACACTTCGCCTTCGAGGCGGACGAGCGATTCCTGCCGATCTACCAGTTCGCGGCCGAGGACAACACGAAGATTGCTCACCTTGACGACTTTGCCGATCGGTTCCTCGCCAAGTGCACACTTGGCCAGATGATCAGCAAGTACATGGTCCTCATCGCGAGCGAACAGAAGCTCCTAATGATGCGCGCGTACCAGATCTACGCCGTCAAGGCCATCGTCGACTGCATAGATCAGAACTGCGGCAACGGATATATCTGGCACACTACCGGCTCGGGCAAGACGCTCACCTCCTTCAAGGCCTCGACGCTCCTCAAGACCAACGAGAGCATCCACAAGTGCCTCTTCGTCGTTGACCGCAAGGATCTCGACCGCCAAACCCGTGAGGAGTTCAACCGTTTCCAAGAGAACTGCGTCGAGGAAAATACTAACACCGCGGCGCTCGTCCGACGCCTAGAGTCCGACGACTATGCGGACAAGGTCATCGTCACGACCATCCAGAAGCTCGGGCTCGCTCTGGACGAGAACAGTAAGCACAACAAGCAGAACATCGCTCAGGGGCGTTCAACGTTCAAGCAGCGACTCGAGCAGATCCGAGATAAGCGGATGGTTTTCATCTTTGACGAATGCCATCGATCGCAGTTCGGCGAGAACCACAAAGCCATTAAGGAGTTCTTCCCGAACTCCCAGCTCTTCGGCTTCACTGGCACCCCGATCTTCGAGGACAACGCCACCATTAAGCAGATCGAGGGAGACGTCGCTACCCTTCGAACCACCAAAGACCTATTCCAGAAAGAACTCCACGCCTACACAATCACTCACGCGATCGAGGATCGGAACGTCCTCCGCTTCCACGTCGACTACTACAAGCCCAAGGATGAACCCGGCCTCAAGCCCGGTCAGACGCTCACCAAGCAGGCGGTCGTCCAGGCCATCCTCGACAAACACGACGCCGCGACCGGAGGTCGGCGCTTCAACGCACTGCTGGCTACCGCCTCGATCAACGACGCCATCGAGTACTACGAAGTCTTCAAGAAGCTCCAGGCCGAGCGTCAAGCCGCCGACGCAGAGCGTGTCCCTCTAAAGATCGCCGCCGTCTTCTCCCCGCCTGCGGAGGGCAACAAGGACGTTCAGCAGATCCAAGAGGACCTCCCTCAAGAGAGGGAGGACAATCGGCACGACCCCGAGGGTAAGAAGACCGCGCTCAAGGCCATCATCGCCGACTACAACCGGCGGTATGGCACGAACCACGACATCTACAACTTCGACCTCTACTACCAAGACATCCAGCAGCGCATCAAGGATCAGCAGTTCCCCAACCGCGACTTGACCCGCAAGGGCCAGGAAAAGATCGACATAACCATCGTCGTCGACATGCTCCTCACCGGCTTCGACGCCAAGTTCCTAAACACGCTCTACGTTGACAAGAACCTCAAGCACCACGGCCTGATCCAGGCCTTCTCCCGCACCAATCGCGTTCTCAATGCGACCAAGCCGTACGGCCACATCCTCGACTTCCGCAACCAGCAGGACAGCGTCGATTCGGCCATCGCTCTCTTCTCCGGTGCGCACGCTGACCGGGCTCGCGAGATCTGGCTAGTCGACAAGGCTCCCGTAGTCATCGGAAATTTCAAACAGGCCGTCGCCGACCTCGGCAAGTTCATGCAGTCGCAGGGCCTCGAAGCCACGCCCGATCAGGTGACCAACCTCATGGGCGACGACGCCCGTGTCCAGTTCATCAAGCGCTTCAAGGAAGTCCAGCGCCTCCAGACCCAGCTTGATCAGTACACCGACCTGACCGACGACCAGCGGGAACAGATCGAGCAAGCGCTCCCCACTGACGACCTACGCGCTTTCCGCGGCGTCTATCTCGAAACCGCTCAGCGTCTTAAGGAACAGCAGCGCACCCCCGCTCAGGATGGCGAGTCCGATCGTCCCGAGGTCGACCAGCTCGACTTCGAGTTCGTCCTCTTCGCCTCCGCCGTCATTGACTACGACTACATCATGAAGCTGATCGCCAAGTACTCGGGTCAGGACCCGAAAAAGCTCACGATCAGCCGTGATCAGCTCATCGGCCTGATCCAGTCCGACGCCAAGTTCCTCGACGAACGGCAGGAGATCACCGAGTACGTACGCTCACTCAAGGAAGGCGAAGGCCTCGACGAGGCCGCCATCCGTGCCGGCTACGAGCAGTTCAAGGCGGAGAAGCAGGCCACGGAGATCAAGCGCCTCGCGCACGCGCACGGTCTAACGACCGAGTCCCTCACGGCCTTCGTAGACACGATCCTCCAGCGCATGATCTTCGACGGAGAGCAGCTCACTGACCTGATGGAGCCGCTCGACCTCGGCTGGCGTGAACGCCGCGAGCGCGAACTCGCCCTAATGGTCAATCTCGTTCCGCTCCTGAACAAGCGGGCCCACGGCCGTGAAATCTCAGGTCTTAATGCCTACGAGCACGGAGGGACGCGATGACCGCCGACGAGCCATCGCAGCTCGTGCCGAAGCTGCGGTTTCCGAACTTCCGCGATGAGCCGCAATGGGAAGTCGCAGCTTTGGGGGACTTTGCAACGTTCACCTCAGGAGGCACGCCTTCGATAGATATTCCCGAGTACTGGAACGGGCACATTCCTTGGATAAGTGCCGCGTCAATGTATGACATGAACATCTATGACTCTGATCGCAAGGTGACCACGTTAGCTATCGGAAACGGCACGCGGATAGCGAAGGCTGGATCGCTCTTGATCCTTACCCGAGGAAGCATGCTCTACAATCGGGTACCGATCGGCATTGCGTCCATTGACGTGGCGTTCAACCAAGATGTGCGCGCCCTCACGATTGACCCAACGGTCGATACTTCATTCCTGATGAGGCAATTGACCTCACAAGAATCCCGCATCCCGATTAATGACACGGGTATCGGCGCAGGAAAGATCGATACTGACGATCTGCGTCGATTGCCGATAGCCTTTCCGTCCTTAGCCGAGCAGCAGAAGATCGCCGACTGCCTCAGTTCACTCGACGACATGATAGCGGCGGAGGTTCGGAAGCTCAAAGCCCTGCGGCAGCACAAGCAAGGGCTGATGCAGCAGCTCTTCCCTCTCCCCGGCGAGACCGTGCCACGTCTCCGATTCCCCGAATTCCGCAACGTGGGGGAGTGGAAAGAAGAGAAACTCGATAATCTAGCAAGGCGAGGTACTGGCCACACGCCGAACAAAGCAAAAGCGGAGTACTACAACGGCGGCATTAAGTGGGTGTCACTCGCCGATTCAAAGCGACTAGATGGTGGTCTGATCTCTGAAACCGCGATCGAAATCTCCGAAACAGGGATCAAAAACTCATCTGCGGTACTTCATCCAGCCGGTTCGGTCGTTCTAAGTCGGGATGCAGGCGTCGGGAAGAGCGCCGTTATTAGTTGCGACATGGCGGTAAGCCAGCACTTTATTGTTTGGACTTGCGACCCAGTCATGCTGTCGAATTGGTTCTTGTATTACCAATTGCAACTTCTGAAGCCGCTCTTTGAACAAGTTGCAACCGGTAGCACGATCAAGACTATTGGCCTTCCGTTCTTCGACGCCATGCAAATTACTATCCCCCGGCTCTCGGAGCAGAAGAAGATCGCAGCATGTCTTTCTTCGCTGGACGAAATGCTGGCCGCGCAGTCTCAGAAAGTGAAGGGTTTGACGACACACAAGCACGGCCTGCTGCAACAGCTCTTTCCGCCGCTGGAGGCCAGTGAGTCATGAGCGACGCAACGGCGTTCGCGAATCTAAACGTCCTTGCCGATTACCTGCGGCACGAGCTGGAGAACAAGAAGTTCGTCCTGCTCTACGCCTACAATGGTACGGGCAAGACACGGTTGTCTACCGCGTTCAAGGATCTGGGCAAGTCGATAAACGCTGACGGCGAAACGATCTCTCGCGACACGCTTTACTTCAATGCCTTCACTGAAGACTTATTCTCGTGGGATAACGATCTGGCGAATGACAGCGAGCGGAAGCTGAAACTCAATACAGATTCGAGCTTCTTTGCGGGCCTCGAATCGCTGGAAATGGACAATCGAATCCGCACCCTTCTCAGCCGTTATGCCGACTTCGAGTTCCGGATCGACACCACCAGGTGGGAAGTGGTCTTCGAGCGAGAGTTCCGGACGAAAAAGGCCAGCGGCGCCGGCGTCGGGAGCGACAATACAGGCGTGGGACAAAGTGAGGGTGAAGACGAGTACGAAACACGTCGCGAGGAGGCCATCAAGGTCTCCCGTGGCGAAGAGAACATCTTCATCTGGTGCTTTTTCCTCGCCATCGTCGAGCTTGCGCTCGATGACGATGGGACCGGTCCCTACAACTGGGTTAAGCACCTCTACATCGATGACCCAATCTCGTCACTCGATGAGCACAACGCCATTGCAGTGGCAAATCATCTTGCAAAGCTGCTCAAGAGGCCGGAGAACCGCCTGAAGACGGTCATCTCGACGCATCACACGCTCTTCTTCAACGTGCTCTGCAATGAGCTGAATAATGCCAACAAATATTTTCTCAGTCGCGACGAGGCGGCAGAAGGGCTTCTTCTACGCAAGACCGGGGATACGCCATTTTTCCACCATGTAGCCACGCTCGCTGAACTCTATAAGGCGGATCGTGATGGGAAGCTGTGCACTCATCACTTCAACATGCTCCGCGCAATCCTGGAGAAGACCGCAAGTTTTCATGGCTATCCAAACTTCTCGGCATGTATCAAACGAGATGCTGACGATGAAGATGGCATACTTCACACACGGTTGATCAATATCCTTAGCCACGGGAATTACTCATTGTACGAGCCGCAAGAGATGCTGGAAGAGAACAAACGATACTTCCGGAAGATCCTCCACGAGTTTGTCCACCGTTACCCCTTCAATCCCGCCTTGTTTCCGAGTGTGTCGGCGACTGCAATGAATGATGCGACATGACTGAGAACGATCAGAGGCAGCTCGGCAAAACGCTCTGGGCCATCGCCGACCAGCTGCGCGGGGCGATGAACGCGGACGACTTCCGGGACTACATGCTTGCGTTTCTCTTTCTTCGCTACCTCTCAGACAACTACCAGCAGGCCGCGAAGAAGGAACTCGGGCGAGACTATCCTGACCCTAACGCCGTCGGCAACGGCGGACGATCCTCACTGTCGGTATGGTACGAGCAGAACCCCACCGATGTGACAGCCTTCGAGAAGCAGATGCGGCTCAAGGCGCACTACGTCATCCGCCCCGAGCACCTCTGGGCCAGCATCGCCCACATGGCTCGCACCCAAGACAGCGAGCTGCTCAATACGCTCCAGGCCGGGTTCAAGTACATCGAGAATGAGTCCTTCCAGAGCACGTTCTCCGGCCTTTTTTCGGAAATTAACCTCGGCTCCGAAAAGCTCGGCAAGACCTACGCAGATCGGAACGCGAAGCTCTGCACGATCATAACTAAGATCGCCGAAGGCCTCGCGGAGTTCACCACGGACAGCGACACACTAGGCGACGCCTACGAGTATCTGATCGGGCAGTTCGCCGCAGGCTCGGGCAAGAAGGCCGGCGAGTTCTACACGCCACAGCGGATCTCGGACATCCTCTCCGCAATCGTTACGCTCGACAGCCAGGAGCCGAAGACCGGCAAGCGGAAGCACCTCGCCAGCGTGATGGACTTCGCTTGCGGCTCGGGCTCACTGCTGCTCAATGTGCGCAAGCGTATGGGGGCGCGCGGCATCGGGAAAATCTACGGGCAGGAAAAAAACATCACCACCTACAACCTCGCGCGGATGAATATGCTGCTGCACGGGGTAAAGGACTCTGAGTTCGAGATCTACCACGGCGACACGCTCACCAACGACTGGGACATGCTTCGGGAGACGAACCCGGCGAAGAAACCCTACTTCGACGCCGTGGTCGCTAACCCGCCATTCAGCTACCGCTGGGCCCCGAACGAGACGTTGGAGGAGGACGTACGCTTCAAGAACTACGGACTGGCTCCGAAGTCGGCGGCCGACTTCGCATTCCTGCTGCACGGGTTTCACTACCTAAAGGATGACGGCGTGATGGCAATCATCTTGCCCCACGGCGTGCTATTCCGCGGCGGCGCGGAGGCGAAGATCCGCCGCAAACTCCTGGAAGACGGGCACATCGACACCATCATCGGCCTGCCGGCGAACCTCTTCTACTCGACCGGCATCCCGGTCTGCATCCTCGTCTTGAAGAAGTGCAAAAAGCCCGATGATGTCCTGTTCATCAACGCATCGGAGCATTTCGAAAAGGGCAAGCGACAGAACTACCTATCGGACGGCCATATCGGGAAGATCGTCGACACCTACCAACAGCGTCCGGCGAGCATCGAGCGGTACGCCAGACGTGTAGGCATGGACGAGATTGAGGCCAACGACTTCAGCCTGAACATCTCGCGCTATGTCAGCACAGCCGAGCAGGAGGTCGCGATCGATCTGTCGGCTACGCATAGGGAGTTGGTCGAGATCGAAAAGCAGATTCGGGAGTCAACGGCGAAGCACAACATCTTTCTGAAGGAACTTGGACTATCCCAATTGCCGACATCTGACGAGTAATTGAAAAGACGAGCGCCATCTTCTTTTCGCTCTGCTGCCAGCCCTCTTGGTGGGAGTTTTTCGGAGGGCCGGCGGGTGAGCCGGTGCATCAACAACGGCGTGCAGTTAGACCTTTCCTGCCGCTGCCGCATCGACGAGCTTCTTCACCCTGCCGACCGTGGTCCGCACTTTCACGTAGCGTTTTGTGAACCACGGAGTCCGCGTATTCTCCCATCGGCAGCGTATGACGAGCTTTTCGTCATCTTTCGCGTGTTCGAACGAGGCGAAGCGATGAAGAGAAAATCTTCTCTCTTCGTCTGGTTTAAGGATCACGAACTCGCCCAAGAATCTTGCATCATCTTTCCCAGCGGTAGTCGGATAAAATGCTTTCTGCCGCTCCTCATTCTTTGTGATCAGGTCGTTGGCGCGAGCAGCGCGCAAAAAATCCTTAGGAGTGATGCTTATCTCATCAATGATGACCGTCTCTTTTGTGACGTTCCTCAACCGCAGATCTGCCTTGTAGTCAGACACCCCTAAATACGTGATCGGCCTTGAACGGACCAAGCGGTCGTAAATCAGAAAGCCCGCAGTGCATAAGCCGGCAACGCCGCCGACAAACTTGATGATCTCTACGACATCCAGGGTCATGCTTAGTAATAGTCACTTCCGACCTAGCGCTTGCTTCACCTTCGCAACTGCTTCGGCGTTGTGATTGCCCTTCAGATATTCATCGACCGGTATCTTCTTTTTACCGGCATTGCCGCCCTTCCCGAAGGCGTTCTCGTGTGACCATTCGTGTTCGATGTAGCTCTCGCCGCTATCCTCGATCACGAGAACGTACCAATCCTCCTTCTCTCCTAGAGGACCTTTCTTGGCCTCTGTAAGCGGTATGCGCTTCGGCATAGTCAATCCTCCAGGTTGAACTGGTAACCACATACACCGATTGATTGGACGTTGTCCAAGAATTGTGCGAGCTGTCTCGCCACGAGCCGGAGAGCACCGTCAGCCATCGTCGGCTGGATGCCTCGGCGGCCAGAAGCCAGCCAGACCCAGCACAGTGCCATCCCGGGGAGCAGGACCGCTAAGGGCGGCACCGTCACAAGTGGCGACGGTAGTCTGCTGGCGCGCCGCGACGCTCACACTGCCCTTCCTCTGCCCCTCCTCGCAGCCGGCGACACGATTGGGCTCGATGTCCTGGCACGGCTCCGGCGGGAACGGCATGGGATGATCCCTCCAGTCCGCGACGGCGAAGTCGCCAGCCACGATCAGCCAGGGCACCCTCACTGGTCGGCCGCCCGGCGTCCCGCATGACCTTGAAGCCCGCGCGCGGAGCACGCCCGGCATAGGCCCGGGCATCCGTACGAATTTTCTGGCGCCTTGCCGCCGGCCGGTGAAAATCGAGCGTGCCCGGCAAAGTCGGGTCCGTCGCCCGACGTCTTCGGCGCACACAGGAGCCAGCACCATGGTGCGAGTTTCCCTTCGTCCCTACCCGTCTATCGAGTTCGAGGGCCTGTTCGGCTACGTGGCCTTCTCGTTGGTCGCGTTCATGGTCCTCATGTACGCGGTCCTGTCGCGGTAGGATCAGCCAGGAACCGAGACCCTCGCCGCCACGGCGGCGGGGTGACTGGCTGATCGGCCCACGGCGCTCGCTACACTCGGGGAGAACGAGGCTAACGGCCGCGCCACGGCTTGTCGATCCAGGTGATCAGCGCCACTTCAAAGCCGGATGCCGCTCCAGCCAACGTACGACGAACAGCTGCCGGACGTCGTGATAGGTTTGTGCTTTGTCCTCGTCGATCAGTGTCGCGAACGTGGTGCGCTTCCTTTTCATGCCTACTTCCAGCCAGCAGGATCGTAGCGGCATCGGTGCCCGTAGACTAGCGTGAAGCGCTCGCTACACTCAGGCTGTGTGCGCGGGCTTCGGGGGGATCAGATGAAGCGTGCCTTGTTCGTCCTCACGATCTTGCTGTGTGGCTCACAGGGACGAGCCGACCCGCTTACGACCCCTGATGGGACGGATGCGTTCTTTGGCTTGGGGTGGGCCGCAGCAGCGGACAAGATCTGCACCCTGAAGACTTACCGGATCGTCCTCGTTGCATCCAAGGCGGCAGGGCTCACCGATCAGGAGATCGCCGACAATGCTTGGAAAATTGCTGAGACCGCGGTCCAGGCCGCTCAGGAGGTTCAGCGCACCGGCCGGGACAAATGGTGTGCCAACTACCGGCGCGGCTTCCTGACTGGCAGGTGAAGGGCTTACGTGTTCCAGGCGCTATGATCGCCGCTCCGTCACTGTGTAGCCGCGCTCTTCAAGGCAGCGGCTCACCGGGGCGCCGAGCTGAACCCAGCCGCCGTTGCGAGCGCGCTCCTGACACGCGGCCAGATCGTCCGCGTATTTTGTGCCGTCCACGCCGCGCATGTCCACGCCCGGCGCAGTATTGACGGTGTTTACGGCGCAGCCACCGACGATGAGCGCCATCGTGAAGATGAACAAACGTAGTCGCATTAATGCGGGTTCCAATCAGGGCGTGTGGCTACCGAACGGTGACGTAGACGCCGCCCTTGTCGAGCTTCTCGACTGTGTAGTTGATCGGCTGCGCCAGCTTGTTGGCCCAGTCCAGTGCATCCTTGTCGTAGGTCGCGCCAGGCTTCGGCACCATCGTCGTGTAGTAGGTCGCCGCGCAGACCAGCTGATGGTCGTTGGCGCCCTGCTGCCGGATGTCTTCAAAGCGATGGACGGTCTTCGTTGCATCAAATCCGTCTGGCACGCCGACCGGCGCGGTAGCCTCGCGGTAGAACGCTGTTAGCTTCTCGACTACGGGGCCCGACGAGCAAGTAAAGTCGCCAGAACCGCAGCCGGCAAGCAGCAGCGACATCGCCATCGGAATACACTTTCTGATCATGAATCGTCCCCAGCATACAACTGCTCCTGACTGCCAACCCGCCCGTGAGTCTTCAAGGGCTCAGATCGCGGGGGCAGTGATCTGGAGCCGGATCTTATTCTCGGCGTCGATCCACTTCAGTGTGAAACGCATGTCTGTGCGGCGCCTCTGTGGACTCTGAAAATCCACCACCCCCATAATGAGGCGTCGCAGGGCCGTCTTTCGATAGTCCCTGTCAAACATCAACCACAGAGAACTTGATGCCCTACTTCTACGACGCTGACAACGCGCGGCCGGTTCTGGCCGTCCGCCTCGCCGCCCACCAGATGGCTCGCATCGATGAAGCCCGCCATCGCCTGAAGATCTCGCGAAGCGACTTGGCGAGACGCGCATTGAATGACCTGCTCGACCGAATGCAGGTTGAAGACGCCCCGAAGTAACTCCCATCAAACGAAAGCCCCAGCGCTGGAACGCCGGGGCTGAGATCAACTCAAATTCGAAGCAACCAGAATATGAAACAATCCGCGAAAAAAATCAACTCCGACGCGCCCATCCTCAGGTCACCGGGTGGCGTGAAATTCCGTGTCACCGCTGGCAGCAAGTGGAAGTTCACTCGCGCCGTTCAGCGCGACCCGCGATATTCCAAGCTTCAAAAGCAGCTCCTGACTGTCTTGATCGATATGACCAACGAAGGCCGCAACGATGACGAGTCGAGGTGGGGGTACGCCTATCCCGGGTACGATAAGCTGGCGACTGAATGTGGCTGCACGCGCCGTGCTGTCATCGAGAACATCACCAAGCTGGAAGAGAAGGCAGCCCTGAAGGTGCACCGGTCAGCCGGGCAGCGAGCGTCCGGAAGGAAGGGCCACGGTGGAGGTGGAGGACGCGACAATGCCAACCTGTATTTCCTCTGCGACTGGACCGAGTTCGGCGACACGGAAAACGGTGAACGCGAAACGGTGCACGCGATGCACTGTTTCGAGGAAACGGTGAACGGCAAGCGAGAAACAGTGAACGGGAAACGCGAAACGGTGAACGGCGCGCATGGAAACGGTGAACCCGCTTCACCCGACTCTTCTCTGTACCCTTCTGAGAAACCCGTCTCAAAGAACACACAAGAGCACGACCCCGCTCACGCGGATCGTTGGGCTGGCCGCTTCGATCAGGTTCCGATGGAAACCCCCATCCCGGCAGATCCCCATGGCATGTCCCAACGCGAGCGCTTCGAGTTCCTGAAGCGGGTTTGGGAATCGAGCGGACGGCGGGAGTCTGGCGAAGCGCCAGCGTGGGAGAGCTTCCGCCGACTTGAAGCATCGCGCAGTTCCTGCACCGACTTCGTCGGAATCTTGCAGAGCATCGATGAATGCCGCGGCGTTCACTGCCGCCCACCGGTCGATTTGACGGGCGGCATGTCCTTCGCGGAGTTTCTGAACGATTGGCTGGCTGCAATCGCGGAGAGCGACAGATTTGAAGCGCTCCGCCAGCGCACGAAGGATGCCGATCTGTCGCCGCAGGCCTGCGACATGGATGAACCCTTCTGATCGAAGTTGACCGGCCCTGCCAGCGCGGCGGCTGGTCACCTTTCCACCAGCCACCACCATCATCACCATGTCGGTGTGACGCCGTCTGCGGCGGCACCGGCCGAAGGTACTGTTACATGTCGACCACGACCATCAAACGACCAACCGGCAACGCTACCAACGCGGGCCGCCACCGCATCACCGTCCGCGAAGCTGATGGCCGACATGGTCGGTTCGAAATCCTGCTTCCGGATGGGTTGACCCTGCCGGCTTCCCGCACGCCGCTGCTCACGGCAGCTCGCTACCTGCTCAGTGAAGGTGTGAACCCTTCTGCCGTTATCGAGATGCGTCACGCCAGCCGGCCTGATACCGTGGCCGCGTACGGCAGGGTGGGCGCACTCGCAAAGCTCGACGTTCGGGAGGATCAAACGAGCGGACCACGCTTCTGCAAGTGGCGACCACCACCACAAGACCGGGGCTAGACGCTGCGGGTATCGATCGTGGGTGCGTTATTTTGCGGCGGGGCTACCAGCGTAGCCTTCGACGTCAAGCGCGCTCCACGGGTCTGCTGTACGACATTCAGCGCGATCAGCAGCAGACCTGTGAAACGGTCTGTCGAGTCGCCGGCTTACCCGCCTTAAAAAGCAACGCGCATTCTGGATGCGATTCGCATCCCGAAGCCCCGCGAGCCTTGACTTTTTTCCTATATGTGATACGAAATTCTCTATATTGGCACCAGATTGAACGATGGGTCCCCGCGTGGGGCCTTTTTCATTTCTGCACCCTGACACAACGCAGCCCGCTCGGCATTCTGCCCGGCGGGTTTTTTGCGTTTGGAGAACCCGACATGAAGAAAACCGACCCCTTCGCCCCGGATGAGCTTGTCTGCTCACCGATGGTACACGTAGCGCTGAAGCTGCCCAAAATCCTGCTCGACAGGATCGACGCTGCCGCCGCTCAAGATGATCCGTCATGCGCGAACCGTAGCTCGAAGATGCGCCGATACCTGATCGCCGGCCTTCGCCGCGAACATGAGGCTGCCTGAGATGACCACGGATGAGATTGAGGACGCCGTCGTCTCTGCCGCGCGCGCCAGAGGCTATGCGCTCAACTCCGCGACCATGGCGACGGTCGCAATCGATCTGGCTGGAAGCTCGCTGTCCGGCGACCAGATCACCGTTCCCGGTAAGGGCTCGCTGTCCGTCCAGGACTATCTTCGTGACCTGCATGACCGGGCACCGAGCGGCTTCAGCCGGCTGCAACAGCCAGACAAGCCCGACTCAGAGAGGACCATCACCGAGATGCGTCGAAAACGACCGCTCGATTCTGCATGGCATGCACGCCATGCGAAGGCTACCGGCATCACGAAGTCCATGATGAGCGAGATCGCTGCAAGTCGCGGCGAAGAGAAGGGGAACTGACATGACACGACGACTGCGTAGCGCAATCTCAACCCGGGTTGCCATCGAGGCAATTCCCCCCGATGCCCGCGAGCAACGCGCCAGACACCTTGTCGCCCGCGAGCGAGCACAGCGCTTGGCTACTGCTCAAGTGGAGCTGGCCATGGCTGAGCGGATGCATGCGGACGCCCTTGCGCTTGTGCCAGAAGCAGAAGCCGCCGTAGCAGCAGCCAAGACACGCCTCGCGGAGATCGAAGCGGAGATGAGCAAAGCAGCACTGGCCGCCTGACAGGCAGCCCATTAGATTGGACCGCGGTTTCAGCTTCTCCAGAGCCGCCGCGGTCCATCGGAGGCGCAGCAGATGATACTGAGACGACTCGCAGGACTGCACGCACTCGCGTTGGCTCTCACTGTTGCGCCTCCCGTCATGCTTCCAACACCGGCTGCCGCTGAGAGCCCGTATGCAACACCGACCCCTGATGGTCGTGAGCGTATCCCTCGCACTGGCGCTTGCCCTACGGGCTTCGTTGGCAAGGGCAATTTCTGTGAGGCGCTGCACCAGGACACGCCCCACGCCTTCCCGGTCATCCGAGGCAAGCCCTGCCCGTCCGGGACGTTCAGGAGCGGCGATGCCTGTGTCAGCCTTAGATGATTAGGCGGCCTTCTGATCCTTCATCCGCTTGACGATCTTCGCGATTGTCGCCCGACCACACCCCGTCGCCTTCTGAATGTCGTTCCACGACATCCCGGAGGTCAGCATGCCTTCGATACCGGCATTCCGATCCACGTTTTCCGGACGGCCTTGAAACTTCCCTTCCACCCGCGCCTTGGCGACCCCTTGCGCCTGACGGCGGCGGCGGTCCTCGTAATCCTTCCGTGCCGTCGCGGCCAACAGGTCCAGCAATAGGCCATTCACAGCCTCCAAAACGCGGCCAGTGAAGCCATCCGCGTTAGACCCCAGGAGTTGGTGTGACGTTGGCAAATCAAGAGCAACAATGCGGACGCCCTTGGCATCAATCGCCGCCCGGAGTTTCTTCCAGTCCGCGTCGTTGAGACGGCTCAGCCGGTCCACTTGCTCAATCAAGAGAACGTCACCCTCTTGAGCGTCGGACAGCAGCTTGAATAATTCCGGTCGATCCAACTTCGCACCGGACTCGTTCTCACGGTACCAGGACGCGATCTTAAGCCCTCGCTCAGTGGCAAAGGTTTTCAACTGGCCCTCCGCACGGCTCGCGTCCTGATCCCGCGTACTGGCCCGCAAATATGCACGTACGAACATTGGAAAAACCCTTTAAAGTTCCGTTTGACTAGTTCTCTTATATTGGTCTCGTTTGACTAGTTCAAGAACTATTTTACGGAACTGCTGGGTCGGTGCCGGTGGGGTATACTCAAAGTGAACTAGATTTTGGGCTCGGTTGTCGGCGCGATGCGGTGACCCTACCCGGCCTCTTTGGCCACGCCATGCCGTCAGTGCGCCGAAATGCTTGGCCACGGTGCTGCTGGTCACTCGACCACTAGCGCCGCAGCACGATCACTCATCACTGCCGCAGGGCATTGGTCATCATGTTCCTGAGGGCCTTAGCCGCGTCCACCAAATATATCAATGGAACAGCAAGCGGGCCGAGCGTTAGAGCCGCCATCCCCCATCGGTCCCGGCTCCAACCGCGTCTGCGCGCAAGGTAATCGACGATCAACACCGACGCGAAGATCGTCACGCCATACAGAAGATACCCCATCGCAGCCTCCTGCTTCGTCGTATTCCGAATAGGCTAGTTCTTAGCGACACGCTTCACAAGGGAGCGGCGCGTGCCGCCGTTCGGCAGGCAACGCTTGATCGTCCTAGTCCCAGCTCAGGCCAGTCACCTTTCCCAAATCCGCGAGCACGGGAGGGGTGAAGGCGAAACTTTTTGGGCATATGGCCCCGGCATTGGCTCAGAGGCTCCGTCCAAAAACGTCCAAAAGCCGATTTACCCGACCCTCGGATGTACCCCACTCCGTTCGGGAGGTTCACGCATCCGCATGACCCCCACCCCCGAAATAATCGGGCGTCACCATTTTCGGCGCCGTATGAGCGCATTTTCCAAAAGACGATTTACCTCGCCACCGCCTCCGCGCGCTCGACGCGCCAACAACAAGAGAAACCATGTCAGAGATCATCAGCGTCCACGCATCCTTGACCGCGACCGACAGCGCGAGCCCGGTCATTGCCGGACTTCTCCGGAACGTTCGCAAGCTGGAGGCCGCAGTCAAGTCCATCAACGGCATCTCAGCATCCAAGCTGTTTCCCGAGAGTGTCTCAGCCGGCCTCCAGAAGATCACCGACGACGCTCGCAAGGCCGCGTCGAGCTACCGCACAGAATGGAAGTCGGCCTATGCAGACAGCCTGCGTGACGCGCGGGCGTTCCACCGTGAACTGGACCGCCTCGACCGGCAGACCTTCAATCGGTGGCAGGCTGAGCAACGCGCCGTTGGTCGTGGCGCCAGCTCCGGCAGCCGCGGCGCACTCCCCCGCGGCATTTCGCCAACCACCGCGCTCATCTCCGGGGGCATCACCATCTCCGGCGTCGCATCCGCCTTCAAGCGACGGATGGAGGCCGACGTTGCCGAGACCAAGGCGCAAATCTTCGGCGGGCTGTCGCAGGCTGAGGTGAAGCGGCTGCGTGGCGACTGGTCCGATCAGGTCGCGATCAAGTTCGGCGAGTCCGCTGCCGCGGTGCTGGACAGCTTCACCGAGGCGCTTAAGCAAGGCTTCGACGCATCGGCCGCAAAGAAGGTCACAGAGAACGCCTTGGAAGCGTCGTCCGCGCTGGAAATGAACATCGGTGAGCTGATGAAGCTGGCAGGTAAGACCGCGACCAGCCTGTACGGTAATGTCCGCAACGCCGATCCCGCCCGCGTGGCCCGGATGATGACCTCTGTTGCCGTTGCCGCTGCCGCGACTGCCGCAGACCCGAACGAAGTGGTTGAGGCGAACAAGCGCGCCCTGTCCGCCTTGAGCACGACGAAGATGAAGGAAACCGATCTGAGCGCCTTCACGTCGGTGGGCATCTCGGCAGGCCTCCAGCCGAACAAGGCCGGTACGTTCCTCGGTTACTTGACCTCCGAATTTGCAAACGCTGGCAACGCTCACGGCCAGCGCGGGAAAGATCTGGACCAGGCTGCGCGGATGATCGGGTACGGCGGCCGGGCGCAGATGGCTCAGCGGATGGCTGCTGCCCCGACTGAGTTCATGCTCGATATGTTTTCGAAGATGCGGAACATGAGCGAGCAGACCCGGGCCAAATTCGCGAACCTCGCAGGCATGCGGGAGTGGCGCGACGAACTGGTACAGATGGCCAAGGCCTCCGATCAAATCCGGGAGACGTTGAAGGAAATCGACCAGAAGAGCGACGCGGTGTCCGCGTTCTCCCGCACCAAGCTCAACTCGCTTCAGAAGCGCTGGGACCGCATCAAGGCGACGTTCGGTCTCGCCTGGGAAAAGTTCGGAAGCGGATTCGAGCAAAGCTTCATCGAGGTGTCGGATTGGTTCGATAAGCACACCAGCATCGTCACCTCCGGCAACATCGGGGAGAAGTCGAGAGAGTTTGTCGAAAGGCTGAAGAAAACCTTTGGCGTCACCAACATGGGCGACGCGCTCGACAAGATCGCTGAGAAGCTTTCGTCCATCGACGTGGACAAGATCATCGGCTTTGCGTCGGGCTTCGCGAGCGGGCTCAAGTCGGTCTCCGATACCGTCATCACCCTGCTGAAGGGGGTCGCCACCGTGATGGGCAAGGATGGCAGCGCTGAAGTCCTGGGTAAGCTGGCCGGCCAGATCGTCGGATTTTCCGGCGCACTCGGATTGCTCGCCCCAGTCATCGGCGTACTCGGCGTTTTCGAGACAATCATCCGCCGCATGGCCGGCCTGCTCACTGGCCGTGCGTTGCTCGGTGCTGCCAGCGCCAACCCAGTTGGCACCGCTGCTGCCCTCGCGTGGCTCCTCGCGGAGAACAACGACACCGGCTTGTCGGATGCTTCAAAAAAGCGGCCGGGCGAGACGACTAGCCAATGGCGAGAACGTCAACGCCAGCACAAGAAAGACCTGTATCAGAAGCAGTCCGGCGAGGGCTTCAACCCCGCGGACGTTCACCCGATGAGCTTCATCGGGAACAAGCTGGACAATCTGGGTGGAAAGATCGAACGCGCCTCGTTCATGAGCACTGACTTCAGCTCCCGCGGTCGCACCTACAGCGGCGGCGCGCTGAGCAGTGGCAGCACCGCGATCGGCGCCAACATGAACCGGATCGTCAGCGGAGTCGGCACTCCCGATGCTCTGTGGAAGAACGTAACGCCGGGCGGCGTCCTTCCGAACTTCGGTGTTGGCTCTGGCGGCATCATCAAGCGCAGCAACATCCCGTCATTCAATGGCGGAGGCGGCAGCGTTGACGACATGAGCCGGTCGGCCTTCGATAAGAAGTTCGCTGGTACTCCACTCGCAGGCAAGTACGATCAGATCGTGTCCGCGGCCAGAGCCAACGGCATCCCTCCCGCTTTGCTGGCTGGTGTGATCGCGCACGAAACCGGCAACGGTCATGTGCTGTCGGGAAACAACGTGGCGGGCCTGATGGACCCGGCAACCGGCATGGCGAAGAAGATGCAGTTCGCCAGTCTCGATGCAGGCATCAGCCGGGCGGGCCAAGTAGTCGCAAAGAACTACCGTCTGGCCGGTGGCAACCTCGATAAGATGGGGGAGCGCTATGCACCGGTCGGCGCCGCGAATGATCCACGTAGACTGAACGGCGGCTGGCCCGCGGGCGTGCGCAAGCAGATGAATGCGCTATCCGGCGGTGGATCAGCAGGCAGCGGCGATGCCGTTGCGTGGGCTGAAAAGTACAAGGGCATGAACGAGTACACCGACAACAGAGTGTTGGCGGCAGCCCTTGGCGGTGACGTGCGCGGCAAGTCGAATGCTTGGTGTGCTCGCTTCGTTAACAAGGCATTGGAAGCGGCCGGAGGCAACGGCACGAGCAGCGCGGTGGCGAACAGCTTCCAGAAATGGGGCTCCGCGATCAGCCCGCCCGACGTCAAGCGCAATGACGTTCTGCTTCAGACGCACGGCCTTGGGTACAATCAGCCCGGTGGCCATGTAGGCCTCGCGACCGGCGAGACCCGCATGAGCAACGGCCGGCTGCAAATCAAGATGCTGGCCGGCAACGATGGCGACTCAGTGCGCGAGCACTGGATCGACGCAGACAAGAACCTGATGGTTCGTCGCGGCAATCCCATCGGTCAGGTCCCGTCGCCCGTTGACGCGGTCAGGAACGTTCCGGCTGCGCCGCAGTCTGGTGTCCCAATGAGGGGCGGCTTTGGCGGCGGTGCCGGCGGTAACGTCGCGATCCACATCAACGGCAATAGCCACGATCCGGAAGCACTCGCGACGCTGGTGCAGCGCCGCGTGGACGAGCAGATGAACTGGCGGGTTCACGACAGCGAGTCAGAGTACACGTAAGCATTAGCCGGCCTTCGCGGGCCGGCTTCTCGTTTGCTCGACTGCAAAAATGCAAGAGCCTTGAAAGCAAACGCGGACCTCTTCACATTCGTGTCGTATCGAAAGCGAGACCTGGTGTTTCCATCCTATCGGCTTCGACCGCAACACAGTCAGTCGGCAAAAGTGGAACAATGCCTCAAAGTGGTAAGAGAACTCTCAAGCCAGCAAACGATGACTTACGCAACATTTCGCCGACGTCGCCGCTTCGGCTTGAGGTCGCTGCAAGGTTGGCGTTTCCCGATGGGTCAATGACGATACGCGGGCTGCGCCGACAGATTGCCCGTGGCCGCCTCGCCTACGAGGTCATCGCCGGAAAACACTACACGACGTTGGCTGATATCGACGAAATGAGAAAGCGGTGTCGCGTCCCGGCAAAAGTCCGCGCGCCCCCTGGGTCATGCGTGACGGTGAGAGGCATGACGGTGGCAGGCTTGTCTCCTCGGGAGGTGTTGCTGGCGAGACTCGAGCGAAGCCTCAAAACCAAACCGAAGAGTTCGTCGCCGAAATCTGACGCGAAAGCATGATCCTGACGTCGAGCCTCATCGACATGCAGGCGCTCCACTCGCAGCGGGACCTGATGGTCCCGCGCGATCATCTTCGTTGAGCCCCACTCATCCGAGCACTAGACCCCCGCTCGCTAAACGCCCTCGGACACTCCAGCTGGGGGCGTTTTTGCTTCGTTCGCGTGGACTGCCGCGCAGGTGCACCCGCATAGTCCAGTACCCATCCCCATGTTGGCTGACCGCAATGAACATCCACTCCGATGTCGGTATCATCACCGCGACTACTCCTCTACGGCTGGATGTGGCCGCGCGACTCGCTTTTCCCGATGGGTCGATGTCAGTATCGGCGTTGAGGAGACTCGTGGTCTCAGGCAAGATCACCCATGAGTTTTTTGCCGGAAAATACTTCGTCACATTGAATGCAATTGAGGAGTTTCGCTCATCATGCCGCGTCGTAGCAAAGGCCCCCGACTCGAGCTTCAAACCGGAGAAGGCCGTACCCCTAAGTGGATCATCCGAGACGGGGCAAAAAATATCAGCACTCGATGCGATGAACGCGACCGCGAACAGGCTGAGGCGAAGCTTGCAGAGTACATCCTCGCCAAGCACGACCCGGCCAAGGCAATCCGGTCAGGTAGTCCCAATGAGGTCATGATAGCCGACATCCTCGCCGTAGAGATGACCCGAATTGCTGCGAAGCCGCACCTGGACGAACACAGGAAGAAGGAACTGATCGCGGTCTGCCAGAACATGGGCAATTGGTTCGGCCATAGGGTCGTCGGCGATCTGAACGGCGAGCTACAGGAACGCTATGCGGTTCAGCGGACGCGCCACGTCATCAGGATGGTTGACGGTGTCAGGGCCAATGTGGACACCGGCGAACATGCACCCGTTGCGGCCTATCGTGACCTGAAGTTTCTTGCCGCCGCCATCAACCGGTACTTCAAGCACAAGGTTGGCGGCGTCGTCACCCAGTTCAGCCCGGTCCTGCCCGACGCTCCCGAGTCCCGTATCCGGTGGCTGACCCGATCCGAGGCTGCCAAGCTGCTCTGGGCAGCGTGGCGGGGACGGAAGGAAACAAAGCTGCCGGGGAGCAAGGGACGCCACACCTCGCGGCACATCGCCCGGTACATCCTGGTCGGCCTCTACACCGGCTCCCGCAATGGCGACATCTGCGGGGCCGCGACCATTCCGACGATCGGACGCGGCTACGTTGACCTGGAGAAGGGTATCTTCAGGCGGAAGCCCGACGACAAGAAAGAGACCTCCAAGCGGCAGCCCACGGTCCCCATCCCGCCCCGGCTACTGGCCCATATGCGGCGTTGGCAGCGGCTCGGCATTTCCCAGCGCGCCGTCATTGAGTTCAACGGCAAGCCCGTCGTGACGATCCGGGAGGGCTGGGAGAGCGTGGTGGAGCGCGCCGGTCTGGCGACCGAGGACAAGCAACAGAAGGTCCTCCGCCATACCCTGCGCCACACAGCTATCACATGGTACCTGGACCAGGGCGTGGATATCGAGAAGGTCAGCCTCTATTGCGGTGTGTCCGTGGCGACCATCCGAAAAACCTATCGCCACGTCATGCCCGGAACCTTCGATGATCTGCTCAATGCTGCTCATAAGATCGGGCGTTGAACGTCGGACGTAGGCATCCGCGGCAACCTCCATTCCATCGGCGACACTCTGTGTCGAGCCCCCGTCAGCGCCATCTGACGCGGGCCGTCTTTCGGGTCGGGATAGCTGCCGGTCCTGCTGAACGACCTGGGCGCAGCCCTCGACGCAATTCGGCGCCCTCACAAGACCTGCTGTTGCGAGCACGAAACCCTCGCCACACTTGCGCGTTGCAGGTGCAGCTGCAAATGTAAGTCCCACGGCAAGCGGGGCATCTGGTGGATTATCATTTGGAGCGCGGGCTACGGCTGCACACTCGGCCGAAGCACAAGAATTTGTACAGCTGGGCGATCAATGAGATCGACGACAAGGGGAATAGGGTCGGCGAAGATCAGATCCCCTGGCCCTGGTCTCTATACTTCATTGCCACCTCCGCCGCGTTTGCTGACAGCATCGACCTCAAGACCAGGCACGGCTCGCAAGACGCTACTCTCTCCATCCCTGAAGTAACGGAGCGTCAGGTCATCTCGGTGCAACTGCGCCCGCGAGATGATCATTGGATGTATCGAACTAAGTACTCGATGTTTGGCACGGATCGGGTCATCAAGTCCTTCGAACTAGCGATTGAACCGTTCGCCAATCAGTCAGATCAGGAAAACTGCACGAGCTGGGGTTCGGTGTCGTACACATCGGAGGTCGATTTCAGAAGCTCGACGTCCGACGACTGTGTGGTTTTCTATCTGTCGGTCAAGCCCGATACGTTCGCTCGCTACGCCGCAAAAGTCGCAGCCGGAGCGGTTGATGAGATCACCTTCCGCATTGGATCTGTGGCCGGTTTCTATGCGGAGTGGAGCCCTAGCATCTCGACCAACAGCGTGAAGGTTCTCACGAGAGGCGATGAACAGCGAGTCCAGCTGCCGCAAGGCGTGGAGTTCGAGCCGCCGCGGCTCGGCGAGGTTGGAGCAGCCGCGCTGTACATCAATCGCCGCCTGGAGTTCGCAAAGCGGGAGGCGGACACGGACGATGATCAGGAGCCGGCCCTCCCCGGTACAGTGCTGCTGGCGCCCGAGACGAAGGTTGCCGTCGCCGCGCCCGACCCGCAGACACTGAGGGCGCTGAAATCGCTGAAGCGTGCCGCATGGTTCATCGCCAGCGTCCTGACGCTGATCTTCCTGGCCCTGGTGCTGAAGGTCTGAGAGCGGCGCCCCAGCCCTTCCCCGGACTCATCCGGATGTTGCAACTGGGCGACAATTTTCGGTTTCGTGCAATTCCACGCTGAAATCAGCTCAAATAGTGAGCTTCCGCGTGTTCATAGGTCGCAAAGCGCCTACCTTGTGCGTTGCGCAGACTCGTCACCCGGGTGTTTTATGAAGGCAGTGGTGCTCACGCTGATTCGTAGTCAAGCGTGAGTATCACAGAGGGGCAGGAAGCCGGCCCATTGGCACGGGATATAACCCGGCCCCTGACACCTCTGGAGCTGCACCCGCAGGTGACGGTTCGATCCGCACGATTGGACCGTCACCACCGGGGTGAACCGAATCAAGCGTAGTCCGAAGCCACCGTTTGTAAAGGGCCGAGGGGCAACACCCCTTGGTCATTCTCTCAGCGCGGAGCGCTCGCTACACTCTGGCCGTGTGCGGCGACCCTGGGGGATCAAATGAAGCGCGTCCTGTGCGTCCTTGCGATGTTGTTGTGTGGCTCTCAGGGGCGAGCTGGCCCGCTCACGACCCCTGAAGGAACGGATGCGTTCTATGGCCTGGGGTGGTCGGCTGCAGCGGACAAGCTGTGCGGCGTGAATACCTACAGGATCGTCCTGATCGCGGCCAAGGCCAAAGGGCTCACCGATCAGGAGATCGTCGACAACGCATGGCACATTGCAGAGGCTGCGGTCCTGGCTACCCAGGACGCCCTGCACATCGGACGGGACCGATGGTGTGCCAACTACCGCCGCGGCTTCCTGACGGGTAGGTGATCTGGGGAAGCGCGAAGCGCTCGCTACACTCTCCGCGCAGGCGGGGCCGCAATTAGAACTTCGGCTGGTCCTTGCTCGCCTTTGCGGCGCTCGCTGCTTTGGCTTGGTCCTTCAACGTGGGGCTGGATAGTTGCAAGCCACAGCTGTTCCCTTGCGGGTCACAAAATAGGTCCAGGGCCGATCCGTTCGGGAGCGCCCAGCTTGCCGTGAAGACCTTCTTCTTCACCGGCTGTTGGCCGTACTGTTCAGAGACGTTCGCCACAACCTGCTCAAAGGAGGCGTCCCGCCGGTACCAGTTAAAATCGACGTCTGTCACCGGACTATTCGGGAGATTTTGGGCTACGAAAAACCGGATGTCTCCCATGTTGCCGTTGCACGTCAAAGTGCCGTCGCTTTGAGGCGGCTCGCACGTCATCTGTTTCTGCTGCACCATCTCCTTGGCGAGCGCGACCGGCACGCCCGGCGAGAAGCCGAATAGATCCGTCTTGGACTGAGCGAGCACCGCAGTCGTCGTCGAGACCGCAAGTGCGATCGAGATGGTCAGGGTTAGTCGAAGCATCTTTCCTCCCAGCAGCACAGCCGCGCAGCTGTCTTACCAGCGCGAAACGCTCGCCGGCCATGGATTTCTTTCTGGTTGCGCACAGCGCTCGCTACCCACGGTCACCATGGTACGATGGTCTCGGCTTTACCGAGGGCACGACCATGGCCGAGAGCGCTGCCGAGATGGCCAGACTGATGAAGGTGACCGAGGCGATCGTTGCCGAGTTGGAGCGGCAGGGCGTGGCCGAGGCGCTGTCCAATCTGGGGTTCGACCCGATGGCCATGGCCAAGGTGGTGATCCGGGCGGCTGACGGCGACGTCATCCCCCTCTTCCGGGGGCCCAGGGGTCGCTGAGGGCTTCCCTCTTGCCGCCGAATAGCGAAACTGAGCTGTCGAGGCTCTCCGATGTCGGCGGGTACTCAGGCGCCCGAGGTGGGCGCGGAGGTAATCGACATGTTAACGATCAAGATTGGCAAGTACGAGGTCAAGGTCAGCGGCGCGATCGGGGCGGTGTGCTTCATGATGGCCGGGTTCCTGATCTACGCCGCCCGCATCCAAGGCGCCCTGTAGCTCAATCGACATCAGAACCGGCAGCGCCGCCACGAGCGCGGCGTTGACTGGTCTGATTTACCCGATTCACGATGGCGCAGAACCGGTTCGGGACGTCAGATTCAAGACGAACAAGGCCGGTTCGACACGCATGCCCTCTCTCAACCAGAATCTTTTTCGCGGACTATCGACTCTTATGTTCTTGTTATGTTCTATAATACTATGAGTGACCGACCCGCGAGCTGGCGTATGCCCACACCGAAGCACATGGCTAAGATAGCCGGCTCCGCCGGCAGAAATGCGCCCTTGAAGCCGGGCTTGGCTCCAGACGCGGACCTGCCGCCGGAATATTGGCAGGCCGTTCTAGACGACCCTCGCGCCAATGTAGCCGACCTGGACTCCCGGGCGGCCATCGGCGCGCAGCGGCTGAACCAAGTTGCTGGCCACCTTCTGAGGGTGAGGTGCCGACGCTGCGGCAGAACCGTCGAAATTCAGAAGGTCGATGCGGTGCGCCTCTACGGGCCCGAGGCGCTGTGGAAAAAGGTTGGGCAGCGCCTACTGGACAACACCTGCACGCAGCGGACCGGGCGCCATGAGGAAGACGGCTGCTGGCCCGCATTCGAGTAGACGCCAGCGCAGCGGAGACTAGATGCTGCCATGGCACCGAAGCATCACCCGACGCCCCTGTCCGGCGGGGATCGGTAGGCGCTCACCAAGGAGCTGGGCCGCGCCCGCGCCATGACCACGATCCTTGCCGCACAGTCGGCTGAGACCCGCACCAAAGGCGAGACGTTGATCCGACAGGCCGACCGGCTTTTGTGCGAAAGCTGGAACGAGCGCATGTGGGCCGACGGTGGTCCGATCGACCCGTCGCCGACCGTCGACCAGGCGGTCAACGGCGGCTACGCCTGGCTCGAGATTGAATGCTCTCGATGCAAGGCAAAACGTGA
Organism: Bradyrhizobium manausense; assembly: GCF_018131105.1. Taxonomy (NCBI): domain Bacteria; kingdom Pseudomonadati; phylum Pseudomonadota; class Alphaproteobacteria; order Hyphomicrobiales; family Nitrobacteraceae; genus Bradyrhizobium; species Bradyrhizobium manausense. Next base: position 2,637,781 of record NZ_JAFCJI010000001.1, read on the forward strand.
GGTCGACATGGCTGCGCTGCGCCATCCGCCCACGACTGCCGTCCATGATCTCGCGAGTAGGCTCCGATGCAGCAAGTGCGCCAAGGCCGGTCGCCGGCCGTCGGCGACGCTGCTACAGCTATCGCAGCGAGCCCGCCATCCTGATCCGGAAGCATGAATGTGTAATCTGTACTCGATCACCACCAACCAAGCCGCCATCAGCGCGTTGTTTCGCGTCGTCAATCGGTATGTCGGCAACCTCGCGCCGATGCCTGGCGTGTTTCCCGATTACAAGGCGCCGATCGTCCGGACCGGCACTGACGGCCGCGAGCTCGTCACTGCGAGGTGGGGCATGCCTTCGTCGGCGCAGGCTCTCCTGGTAGCGACCAAGAAGCGCGCAGCGAAGTTGGAAGCCAAGGGCAAACCCGTAGACCTCAAGCACCTGCTCCGGATGGAGCCCGACGGCGGTACGACCAACATCCGCAATGTGAGGAGCAAACACTGGACGAGGTGGCTGGGTCCGGAGCACCGCTGCGTGGTGCCGTTCAACTCGTTCAGCGAGTTCAACAAGGCCGAGGGCGGCGACATCTGGTTCGCGCTCGACGACAGCCGTCCGCTCGCATGCTTCGCCGGCATCTGAGCGAACTGGACTTCGGTCCGGAAGGTCAAGGAAGGCGAGACCACCAACGACCTCTTCGCGTTCCTGACGACGGAGGCCAACGCCGAAGTCTTTGCCATCCACCCCAAGGCGATGCCTGTGATCCTGACGACGCCCGACGAGGTCGAGACCTGGATGACCGCGCCGGCCGACGAAGCGCTGCGGCTGCAGCGGCCGCTTCCGGACGGGGCGCTGCGGATCGTCGCCCGCGGCGTGAAGGAAGACCCTTCGCCGGCGATGTAACATTCTCCACAGGCCGCGGAACACGTGGACAAGCCCGAGCCCTGCCGTTCGGGAATCCCTGACCCGTGCTAACCGCCCGGAACGATCAGGAGGGCGGAAGATTCGTCCCGGCAGGAGCGATCTCGATGCTGATGACGAAGGAACGACGGCCGGCGATACGTACGCTGCGCGGGTGGGCCATCCACGTGCTGCAGGAGGCTGGCGCCATCCAGGAATGCGAAGAGCACGGTTGGGCCAAGGACCGGACCGACCCTCACGCCAACGAGCGCGCTATGGAGCTTGCCCGACAGGATCCTCCGATCGGCGTCCCTGCTGGCGAGGCCATCGCGGCACTTCGTGACGTCCTCGACTCTATCGGCGATACCTGTCCGGAGTGTCCGCCGTTTCCCGAATAGCGGCGGCAGGTGTCGACCCGAGGAACTTTGTTCCGTCCTGCCGGTTCCATTTCCGGATCCTTGCGATTTTGGGCAAACGTCCTGTCTGGGAAGGAGAGCGCGATGCACCATAGGCGTCGTTTCAAACAATCGATTTCATTGAAAGACCGGCTCGCCTCGTTCGCAAGAGAGGCAAACGAAAAGGCATCCAAGCTGCCGCCCGGCCCCGAGCGCGAAAGCCTTCTCAAAAAGGCGCGGCAAGCCGAAACCGCGGCCCGTGTGGACGAATGGGCCACGGATTGCGGTCAACCTGCACCGCTCGAGATTTCATCGGTTCTGGAGCGGCGAGGTCAGCCATGACGCAGCTCGATGACCGCACCATGGCCAACCTCGACGTCGTGCTGGAGGAGGTGTGCCGCTCGCTGCCGCATGGCGGCGATCACGAACTGAGAAAAACTATCGCGGAAAAGCTTCTCGACAGTGCGCTGAAAGGTAACAAAACTATCGGCGGGCTGACCGAAATCGCCCGGGCCGCTCTCGCTGAGTTGACGAAAAAGTCAGCCTAGCCGCCATCGTCCGCATTCCCGCCGCCGGCACGACCGCATGCGGCCATGCCGGCATCATTCCTTGGCTGCATCCAGGACGTCGCGGACCTTCGCGGCCAGCTCGTTGAAGCTGAACGGCTTGACGATCAACTGTACCCCTTTGTCCAGTCGGCCGTGATGGATGATGGCGTTGCGGGCGTAACCAGTCGTGAACAGCACCTTCAAAGTAGGACGAAGCGCGGTCGCCTGTGCCGCCACCTGGGCGCCCGTGAGGCCGCCGGGCAACACGACATCCGTGAAAAGCAGGTCTACGCGAGGTTGACGTTCAAGCAGCCTCAGCGCGGAGGGACCGTCGTGAGCCTCAAGAACGCGATAGCCGAGCTCCCGCAGGCTGTCGACAGAGTAGGATCTCACGTCGTCGTCGTCCTCCAGAACGAGAATGGTCTCCTCCTGAGCGGCCTCGGGATTGGGAAGACCGTCGGTCTCTTCCTTGCCGCCTCCCACGACGGCGAGCCGCGGCAAATAAAGCTTCACCGTCGTGCCTTGTCCGATCTCCGAGTAGATCTTGACGTGACCGCCGGACTGCTTGACGAAACCGTAGACCTGACTGAGACCGAGCCCCGTTCCCTTGCCCACCGCCTTCGTCGTGAAGAACGGCTCGAATGCCTGAGCGATGGTCTTGGCGTCCATCCCGACGCCGGTGTCGGTCACCGAGACGGCGACGTACTGCCCCGGGACCACTTCCGAATGCGAGGCGACGTAGGCCTCATCGATGTGCGCGTTGCTGGTCTCGATCGTCAACCGCCCGCCGTTTGACATCGCGTCGCGTGCATTGACGGCGAGGTTGACGATCGCCGCCTCCAGCTCGGCAGGGTCGGCCTCCACACGCCACAGGCCCGCCCCTAGGACGGTTTCGACGGATATCGTTTCTCCCAGGGTGCGGTGGATCATGTCGGACAGACCATTGACCAACATATTGATGTCGAGCGGCTTGGGATCGAGAGGTTGCCGACGAGAGAAGGCCAGAAGCCGCTGCGTCAGGGAAGCGGCGCGCTGCGCGCCGTTCATCGCATGTTTTGCGGCCCGTTGAAGTCGGCCCGATTCCTGCGGCAAATTGCGCTGAAGGGTGTCGAGATTGCCTATGATGACCTGCAGCAGATTGTTGAAGTCGTGTGCGACGCCACCGGTCAATTGACCGACCGCTTCCATTTTCTGAGCTTGTCGGAGCGCCTCTTCGTTCTTCCGCAACTGTTCAGTTCGCTCCGTCACCTGCTGTTCCAACGTGGAATTCAGTTGGACGAGCGCTTCCTGCGCCTTCTTGCGCTCATCGATTTCGCGCTGCATGGCCTGGGACAAACGGACGTTGTCGATCGCCACCGCGGCCTCGGCGGCCAATCCCGATAGGCCGCGCTCCGAGCGCTCGTTGAACATTCCCGTTTTCGCGTGTCCGAAGAACAGGCCACCGAGAACCTCTCCCGTGCGCGACGCGACGGGCACCGCTAGATAGCTCCTGACGGGCAGGTGGCCGTCGGGCATGCCGCGGCGCGGCGAATTTTTGCCGTAGCGTGGATCCTTGGTGATGTCGTCGGAGCGGACGATGCTCGCCCCGCTGAACGTGGGTGCGAACACTTCGGTATTTCGGGGCATCGGGAATTTGGAGAACGCCTCGATCGGAGCCCCCGACAGAGTGTAGAGCATGTAGCTCTCGCCCGCGTTGTCGATCACGTTGTAGAAGAAGGCCCCGAATTCGGCTCCCGAAAGCTCGACGCCCGCGTCGGTCACGATCTGCACAAGCTTGGCCAGATCGGTCTCCTGTGCCAGACTCGAACCCGCGCGATTGAGCACCTCGAGCGCATGGCGTTCCTCGCGGATGATTTCTTCGGCGTCCCGCTGCGCCGTCCGGTCCCTCAGGATCTTAACGAAGCCGACGATGTCCGAACCGTCGCGGATGGGGCTCAATTCTCCTACGGCCCAGAGCCGAGTCCCGTCCTTCCGATAACGCCAGCCCTCTTCGCCTCCGCCCTTGCCGGTCGAGACCGCATCCTTGATTTCGCGGCGGAGCTGGGCCTCCTGATCCTCTTCTACGAAAATGCGGCTAAGCGACCTTCCCAGCATGTCGGAAGCCGACCAGCCAAGAATGTTCGAGGCGCCCGTATTCCAGCTCGTCACCCGTCCCTGAACGTCCGTCGTGATGATGGCTGTATCTGTGGCGCCGTTTACGATCTGGCGCCATTGCCCGGAAACGATTTCCGCCAACGGATCTGCCTGGCTGTGCTTCGTCATGAATTCCCTAGTCTCGGTCGAAAGCCGCAACATGCGGTGCCAGCCGACTTGATTCCCTAGTGTTTACAGCGAAGAAGGCCCCTGGGCCTGACCGACACGAAGCACTTGCTGGCAGGTTCCAGCGGCCCGCACGGCGAATCTTGGTGCGAAGCTGCCACCGGGAGGACGCGCCCGTCTATGATCAACAAGTCCAAGCGCTGTCGGTTGCTGTTCGTTCCCGGGACAAGCTCCTGTCCGGACCGACCGGCAGTCAGAGCGCAACCACGACGCTGCAGCGCACGCCGGCCACGTCGTATTGGAGCTTCATGCTTCCGCCGAGGTCGCGTGAAAGCAGGACCTCCAGCAATCGAGTGCCGAATCCCTGCTGGGTTGGAGGGGCCACGGGCGGCCCGCCGTCTTCTTTCCAGTCGATGCGAAGCTTTCCATCCCGGACCGACCACGCCAAATTCACCGACCCGCCCGAGCACGACAGAGCGCCGTACTTCGTCGCGTTCGTGGCGAGCTCATGTAGCGCCAGCGACAAGGCAAGTGTGTGCCTCGATGAAAGCTCGACGGATTCTCCGGAAACCTGTACTTGGGTTGGCGTAAAGGCCTCAAGGGCGCGCGCTACGACATCGGTCATGTTGGCGCCCTTCCAGGAACGGGACGTCAGAAGGTCGTGAGCTTGCGCCATCGAATGGATGCGCCGTTCCACGGCCTCCCTCGCCGAGGGAAGATCGCGCGCCGTCCGCAGGGTCTGTGTGGTGATCGCCTGGACCGTCGCCAAAGTATTTTTGACGCGGTGGTTCAGTTCGTCCAGAAGAAGCCGCTGCTGTTCCTCTGCCTGTTTCCTCTGCGTCAGATCCCTGCTTGCGCCGGCGATTGCCGTCGGCTTTCGGTCGGAGCCTTCGCCTTCGAATTCGACGAGACCCCACGCACTCAGCCATCGCCAGCTTCCGTCGAACTGCTTGACCCGATACTCGACGTCGTAGCGGCCATCGCTCTCAAGATCGAGCGCCTTCGCAACCCGCGCCCACATGAGCTCCAGGTCGTCGGGATGAAATTTGGATTTCACTCCCTCGTCGTCATGGAGAAAACGCGCTTCGGACAGCCCGTAGAGGCGCTGCGCGTTCTCGTCGTAGACGCAGATGTTGTCGGCAAGCGTATAGCGCCATGTTCCCATGTCGGAGGCCGTCATCGCGAAGTCGAAGACGCGCTTCTGCCGCGCCAGCTCGTCCCGCAGTCGCTGAACTTCAGGATCTTGTGGTACAGCTCTCAACCCATCGATGAGGATGGCCGCCCCATTCGCACCGTGCTGACGCGGGGCCCGTGGCAAGCTTGGCACCGTCAAGTCATGACGTTCCATCACCTCCAATTGCGCGCTGTTTCGAAGTTCTTCCGTGCAGTAGCTGCAAAGGCAGATCATGCGCCGCCCGCGCACGGCGCTCTGCACAAGCGTCTCATAGGTCAGAAAGTCGGGCCATTGATGCTCTCGCACCCACGCGCAATTGCCGTTGGTTCTCAGGCCGTCATAGCCGAGCGCGAGCGCATCCTGTTCGCGCTGCAGAAGGCCGTTGACGAGTTCTTGGGGCTGTATCTTCTGTCCGGCCGCGTACCACTCGTCGCCATCGACGATTTCGATTTGGCCGGTACGCTCCCGACCGTCGAGGTCCGGCACCGCGGCACGCAGCGACGAGCGGGCCCGCTCCGCGTCGAAGGCCTCGCCGGTTACCCAAAGGCACCGCTCGTTGTTCTCGAGACCGGCCTTGAAATAGGGAATGAGAAGATCGTGCAGCTCGTCGCCCGATGCGAAAAAATGCGCCAGATGACTGCCCCATTGAAGCTGGGGGGCGGCGGGCAAGCCGGATGGGGACCAGGACTCCATGTGACATGCCTACGGCAGTGAAGTGGGGAACTCAACAACGGCTCTTAGTCGCATACCTCGGCTGCATTGGCAGTCGCCGGTAAGGAGCGCCAGCCGCTACGCGGCCAGGCGCTCCGACCGACCCCTGATGTTCGTCCAACAGACGCTGTTCTCGCTCGATCTTAGCGTAATAAAGTGCGCGCTTGCTTTCACTCGTCGAGCGGCGAGAAATAGCCGGTAGTGGTTGATGATCTTCTCGCTGCCGCGGATGAGCACGTCGCGAAGATCGCTCATGGCTCTGCCGCCAGGCTGGCGGCCGCCGGGCTTCCCTGGGAATGCCAAAACGCGATTGGAAAAGTCTCGGCAGTCAGCGCGGCCAGCGAGCTCAGCTCTTCGGCCAGACGTCGTTCGATGAACTGGCGCTCCAATTCGGAAAGATTGGTTAGGAGCAACCGACGATAGCGGTGGATGTTGTTGCGGTGGGCGCGAATGCGGGCGAGATCAGCGTCGAGCATCATCGTCACTCCAGACGTAATAATTTCCTTCCATGTCCGAGAGCGGGAATGCTTCCCGCTCGAAAAATATTCCGCCAGCGGGTCGTGTCAAGCTCGTTTGAGGCGAAGGCGTTCTAGACTTCGACGAAGATCGCCACGCCGTTCGACCAAGACGCCGCCGGCCAAACGCGTCCTTGCCGGCGAGCGCCTAGTCTTCCACTCGTCGACCTGCCGTCGCAGGTTGTGGGCGAGGCTCCGCTCGAACTGGTCGCCCGTCTCCTCGATTGCCTGCATCGTCCCCCTCCTAGGCCGCTATGCGATCGACCGGTCGCAAACGCATCGGCTTGCCGCCAGGCGGATTTTTCGGTCCTTGGTCGAGCGCACAGAGCGCTTCAAGAATCTCGTCGATCGTCACCGGAGCCTTCAGGCCTTCGGGCGCCCGCAGCGCGGGGTCCGACGCGATCGCGGAAGCGTCCGAAGCCCACGAAGCCAGGATCGCGCGCTTTTCGGACAAGCTGAGGGCGGGATGGGAGACCACGTCCCGCGGATGTTCGAAGACGGTACCGGGATGTATGATGGCGTTGAGATCGACAACGTTGTCGTGCAGAGCGGTCGTCGGCCGCATGGCTTCCTCCATTTCCAAGACGAATGACGGGATAGCCGCGCGGCAAGGCCCGCGCGGCTTGCTCGCAGATCTTCAGGAAGGCCTCAGGCCGCCTTGGATTCAATCTGCGTGACGTTCCTGGGCGCGGCACCGTTGATCGCGATGCGCCGCGGCTTCATCGCCTCGGGGATCTCCCGCTGGAGGTCGACGATCAGCAGGCCGTTCTCGAAGCTGGCGCCCTTGACCTCGACGTGGTCGGCAAGCGTGAACTGCCGCTTGAAGTTGCGGGCCGAAATTCCGCGGTGCAGGAAGGTCTTGCCCTCCTTCTCGCTCTTGTGGCCTTCCAGCGTCAGGACGTTCTGCTCGACCGTCAGCGCGACCTCCTCCGGAGTGAAGCCGGCGAGCGCCACCGAGATCTGGAAGCGGTTCTCGTCGAGCCGCTCGATGTTGTAGGGGGGATAGGTCTCCTCGCCCGCGCGCTGGGCGGCTTCGGCGAGGTCGAAAAGACGGTCGAAGCCGATGGCTGACCGGAAGAGGGGCGAAAAATCAACAGTGCGCATAGCCAGATCCTCCTGGGAGCAAAATGGTTACGAGCGGCACCGGACACGACCGGTGCCCGTCTCAAGTGGCGGGACCCCTGACGGCATCCCGATCGTCGTAGGACGACGTCGAAAAAATTTGGAAGCCTGAAAAAAGTTTCAAGGGGCCTCCGCAAAATTTTCGGCAAGGACGCGAAGACGGTTAATCGGCAGTTGCCGGCCTAATCCCGGGCTCGGCACAATGCAGCTTTTAGCCTCTCCTTTGCGCGTTCCCAACGTCTGTCCTCAGCCTCGACTCGCTTTTCGAGGTCGCGCCGTTCGGCCTCCAAGGCGCCCGACCGGTCTTCGTGCTCGCGCTGCGCGCTGTCCAGAGCCGCCTGCGCCTTTGCGATCAGCTCTTCCCTCTTGGCGCGCTCCTTTTGCCGCGCCGCCTCCTCCTTGCGCCGCTCGGCGTCGCGCCGCCTTTGCTCACGCTCGAACTTTGCGGTTGCCCTGCTTGAATCCTCGATGCCGACCCTGGGCGCGGCGCGCCGCTTCGGCTCGGAACGACGGCTCTTTTTCGGGCCGCTCTCCCCGCCGTCCAGGTCTGGCAGGTCGGCATCTTCGGCGAAGCGCCCGCTCGACCCGGCGGGACGCTTCAGAACCACGCCCGGCTTCGCCATCGTTACGGCAACGACGTCCGGATCGTCGGTCTCCTTGGCAAAACCCTGATGGAACAGATTGCCGCCGGCACCCCACGCCTCCAGCGCCGCCTTCATCGACGGCGCGGCGATGGCGAGATCGTAGAATCCGAGCGAGGTCTCTTAGGTCTTCAGTTTGCGCGGCATCTGGAGCTCAACCGCCGGAAGGCAAGACCTTGGCGTACCACGCGGCGTAGGGCGTGTTTTCCGCCATGCGGCGATTGAAGTCCGCGGCGCCATCCGTCCACCAGACCGGTCCCCGCTCGCCCAGGGCTGGTTTGACCCCGTCCACGCTGCGGTGTGCAACGGCTTCCGCGCCCGGATCCTTGGCGGCCTTCGCAGCCCCCCGCCTGGCCGACATCAGGCGCTTGACCAGTCTTGATCGCTCGTCCTCCAACAGGCCAGGGTTGGCCATCCTCCAGAGGCGGCCGCGGACGACGAAGTAGCGTCCATCCGGCGTCACCGGATACTTCATGCCGACTTTCGCCGCGCCGCTGCGGCCGGCTTCTTTGCCGGCGCCTCCTTGGCGACGGCAGCCTTTTTGCCGGCGATCGGCATCAGCATTTCCTTCTGACCGACGGCCGCCTTCTTCGTTTTCTTGGCGGGCTTCTTTTGCGCGGCCGCCTCGGCCGCAGCGCCGCCGACGCTCTTCCGCAGAGCGTCCATCAGATCCACGACGTTCTCGCCCTTCGGCCGCTCCTTCGGGCGGATGACCTTACCGGCGCGTTTCTGGTTGATGAGCTCGACCAACGCGCTCTCGTAGTGATCCTCGAATTTCTCAGGATCGAAGCGACCCGTCTTCTGATTCACGATGTGCTTGGCGAGATCCAGCATGTCCTTCGTGACCTTCACGTCCTGAATCTCGTCGAAATACGCCTGCTCGCTACGGACTTCGTAGGGGTAGCGCAGCAGCGTACCGACGAGCCCCTTGTCCATTGCCTCGAGGGCGACGATGTGCTCGCGGTTGGTCAGCACCACGCGGCCGACGGCGACCTTGTCCATCTCGCGAATTGTCTCGCGGATCACCGCGAAAGCGTCGTGGCCGACCTTGCCGTCCGGGCGGACGTAGTACGGGCGGATCAGGTAGCGCGGATCGATGTCGGCCTTGTCAACGAACTCGTCGATCTCGATGGTGCGAGTGGACTCCAGCGCGATCTCCTCGAGCTCTTCCTTCGACACCTCGATGTATTGGCCCTTCTCAAACTCGTAGCCCTTGACGATGTCCTCGTTCTGCACCTCGTCGCCGGTATCCGCATCGACCTTCAGGTATTTGATGCAATGGCCGGTCTCGCGATTGAGCTGATTGAACGAGATCTTCTCGCTCTCCGACGTCGCGGGGTAGAGCGCCACCGGACAGGTGACGAGGGACAGACGCAGGAAGCCTTTCCAGTTGGCGCGCGGGGCCATGTTACGCAGAATTCCATTGGGGTGGCCTGGATTCAAGACGAACGGCAGATGGCAGTTCCGACGGGCGGGCCTCTCCGGGCGAAGATTCATCCGTACGGTCCTCGCCACCGGCGGAATCCGACGGATGCCCATTGACTCATATGGAACAAATAGAGAACATAGAAAGCATGTCCGCCGCTTCCGAACCTGCTGCGCTCGCCAAGGGCGATCTTGAGCGCGCCGCCGACCAGGCCATCGAAGTCTGCGGCGGACCCCCCCGGGAGGCGGTCAAGGCGTTGTTGATCGCCATCGACTTTCTCGAGGCCGAGGCCAACGAGCTGCGTGCGGCGGTCTCGAAAGGATATTCGCGGGGGCGGCATGGCCCGCACCGCGAACGCAAGGAGTGACTGCGATGGACGTCACCTACTACGTGGCATTGCCGTTCGTCATGGCCGATGACGGCGTCGCGCCCGGCGAGGCGGTCGAGTGCCTGAGTGCCAACGCCGCCGTCATGCGCGCCGAAGCGCTCTCGCGGAAACCAGGCTGCACGGGCGCGGTCGCCTTTTCGCGGACTGGAGACCCGTCCAGCGGCGACTTCGGCGACGCTAAGCTGATCCGGAAGTTCGGCGAGGTTCCGGACGATCTCAGCGCGCTCTGACCGGCACGAACCGATCATTCCTCGCCCGGGGCGGCGGCATCGCCCGACTCGAGCAGGTTCAGCGCGGTCTCGATCTGCGCGAGCAGGCGCTCGATTTCCTCGCGTTCGTTCGGTCCGGTACCGCTCTGCAGTCGCTCCATGAGCGCCTGCTTTCGCGCAAGCAGATTTGCGACAGCCGACACATCGCACCTCCCCATGTTTGGCATCTACAAGGGAGTTGGTGCGGCCTTGACGAACTTGCCAGTCCCGATGCTGCGAGGTCCGGACCAGCCCGGGCCCTCCGGACCGCTATTTCGCAGGCGGCCGCAGCGGGCCGTCCACCCACTTCCGGGCGGCGGGGTCGTGCAGCGGATCGTCGTCGCAATCGGAGCAGACGTAGCGCTCTCCGCCTCTTGCGCACTCGTCGAGCACGAGCTTCATCGCCCGCCCACAGTGCGGGCACGGCTTCCGGATTGGATGCTGCAGCGACATTTGCCTTCCCCCACCTCGGTCAGCGTAGTGCCCTTTGCCGGGCGGGCACAAGCGATCTCTTGACGTGAGCCTCGTCGACCATCGAAGATCGGCATTCGGTGATGTTGTGGGGTGGCGTCATGGAAGAGTTCTACAGTGGCTTCGCGCAGCGGGCGCGCGATCTGGCCGAGAAGGCCGACCCGTTCACTAGGCGGCGGCTTCTCGATCTGGCCCAACGGTACGAGCTCAAGAGCAGACCGGGATCGACCTACGGGCGGCCATCGCCGCCGCCGCGCGCAACTCCTCCGACGGTGCTCTTCTCCGGCTCCGGCGAAGCCTGACGCCAGGGCCTGCCTTCACTCTTGCGAAGAGCGGTTCTCAGACGATCGGCCAGTTACCCCGGCGAGGTCGCGCCACCGAGCAGCTGCGAGACGGCGGCGGCCAATTGCGCGGGTGCAAAGGGCTTCTGGATCAAGACGCTGCCACCGACACTCTGCGATTCCCAGTCCGGCGTGCTGGCGCTCGTCATGTAGAGCACAGGAAAGTCAGGCGTGATTTCCCTGATTTGCCGCGCCAGCTCCCAGCCGGTGATGCCATCCCCCAGGTTGATGTCCGTCAGCAGGACCCGACATCCCTCGCGGCCGTCGCAAAACGTGGACATGGCCTCCTCCCCCGAATGGACCGAGCAGGCTGGAAACCGCCGTCGTACAAGGCGTCCTCCACGAAGCTTGCGATGAGAGCTTCATCCTCCACGACCAGAACACGAACGGCATCACTCACTTTCAAATCTCCTCGGCGACCGAGCCGGGTCGTCTCGCGTGCGGCAATGCGCTGGTCCGCGGTCCGGCGGAAGAGCCGCCGTCAGCCAGCCAAGCACCGTAATGCGCCGTGTCAAGCCACCGGCACACCGTAATAGGCATTCACTGAGCGCGTCGTCGCCGGGTCGCTCCAATTCCAACTGCTCTCGTCGGCGTATTTGGGGGCGCCGCGGAGCTGGTCCTGGGAAATGCCGGTGACTACATAGCCGCCGAGGTTGGTGTCGTATTTCAGCGTCTGCCATGGCAACGGATAGTGATCGTCGCCGATGCCGAGCAGGCCGCCGAAGCTGAGCACCGCGTACGACACCTTGCCGCTGATCTTGTCGATCATGACGCGCTCGATGTAGCCCACCTTTTCGCCCTTCGCGTCGTACGCGTTTGTGCCCTCGACCTTGTCGCTGCCGATCAGGCTGAACGTCTCGCGATCTTCCATGGTCATGTTGACCTCCTGGCTGGGTGTTGTCTTCGGGAATCAACGGGGCCACGATGCCTCTGTTCCTGGCACAATCCGGGGCAAAAAGTTGATTTCCCAGGGATGAAGCGGCCGGATCGGATGACGCGCCGCAATGTGCCGGAAAAGTCGGCGAGCGGAGTTAGAGCATGGAGCTGACCGATCTGGAGCGGGATTTTCTGAGGAAGCTCCTCGGCGAATCCTGGGTCAGCCCGCCGACGTTCGACCATGGAATCGTGGCGCGGCTCGTGGAGCTCGGTCTCGTGGAAACCGAACCGCTTCCATCCGGAGATATCGAGTATCGCATCACCGAGGCCGGACGGGCGGCGGCTACCGCGTGAACCACAGATCGGCGGGCCGCGGGCAGATCGGAGGAACGATAGCCTTGCCGCCCTATTGAACTGCAGGGACCGTCGCCCGCCGTTGAACTACGGCGCCTGTCGCGGATAGCCAAAGATCTCACGACCCGCTATTCAGAACTAGCGCTCGCGAGGATAGCCAAAGGCTGCGGTCTCTCCGAAACCTCGGCATTCTCGCAGCTATGCGCCTTCGCGCCCTCGCCGGCAGGCGCGATCACCATCCCGCCCGCCTTATCTGTTCCTCAGCGAGAGACTGATGCGCGTTACGATGTGGTCCCACTCGCGCTCTTCGCTCGCCGGGTAGTTGAGCAGGACGCAGTGGATCAGTCCGCTCGAGAAGTTGCACCGGTTGTACCAGACCTTGTCGCGCCTGTAGCTGGACACCGCAAAGAATCGAGGCGTCGTCCGCTTGTACTGAATGCGCGCGGGCGGATGCTTCTTTGCCAGAAATGCAGCGGGTGAATCGTTCGAGACGTTGGGTGCGGCCTGTATCGTGAGGTCGGCTCGGCCGTCAGCCGTCCGAAATCGCTGTCCGCACCCGCCCGGACGGCCGGCTTCTTCAGTAAAGATCGAGGCCGGGAAATCGACAGAGGTGCCTGTCTGCGGGATGGAAACGTCGTCCATCTCACCGGCTCCGCCGAGACCGTGTAGCTCGAGGCGACAAATCCGAGAACGAGCGCCGACACTGCCGATTTCATCCCGTCTCCTCCATGAATCACGAAGACCCGACGAGCGGCGTCTCGGGTTCGATCATCAGGGTGCCGCCGGTCCGATCGGCTTCGGGCGCAAGGCGGCGTTGCGACGAACTGCCCGCCGCTTCGGAAGGTCACTTCCGGCCCGATGGCGCCTGAGCATTCGAATCGTTCGGGTTCTTCTTGTTCGCCTCATGATGGCCGATCACGCAGCCGGCGGCAGCGCCGAGCTTGCCGTGCCCCGCCATGTGGCCCGCGACGCCCCCGACGATGGCGCCCTTGATGCAGCCCTTCGCGTCCGCGCCGTCGGCCGATGCCAGCGCCATTGCGGCCACGCATGCCGCCGTGAAGATCCATTTCATGAGCGTTCTCCGGGCTCGGTTTCCGCGAAATCAATTCGATCCGGAGGCTGTCGTTCCGCTGCGGGCATGTTCCTGACGGCAGCTCCGCGATTTTGCTCGTTTGCAGCCGGCCTCGTCGGCGCGAGCCGCCCCCCGCGTGTAGGAGCAAGTCGCTGGCCTCCGAGTTTCCCATCTGCTGGAGCGAAGTCGTTCATGCATGGAGAGGTCGTGCGCGCGGTCAAGGAGAGCAAACGGTCCAAGCGGTCCCGCTTCCTCCGCGACGCGATGGTCGACGTGCAGATCGCCGGCCGCGGCATTCGCAGCAGGCGAGTCCTGCTGGCGATGCGGCAGGTCCCCCGCGAAATCTTCCTTGATCGGCGGTTCGCGGAAGCCGCGTACGAAGACAGCGCGGTACCGATTCAGAAAGGGCAGACCATCTCTCAGCCCTACATCGTTGCCAGGATGCTCGAGGCTGCCGAGATCGCCAAGTCGGACCGGGTTCTGGAGATCGGCGCGGGGTCGGGTTATCTGGCGGCACTCGCCGCCAAGCTCGGGCGGGCGGTTTGCGCGCTCGAGCGCCATGAGGCATTGGTCCAGCGCGCCCGGTCGCGTCTTCGGCATCTCGGCTGCCGTAATGTGGATCTTCGTCAGGGCGACGGGACCGCAGGATGGCCGGAAGGCGGCGAGTTCGACGTGATCCTGGTGTCGGCCGCCGGCGCGCAGACGCCCGCGGTCCTGAAGGCTCAACTAGCTCCGTCGGGACGCCTTCTCATTCCGCTCGGAGATCCTGACGGTGTGCAGTGGCTGACGAAGCTGACACGCGAGCCGGACGGTCGTTTCGTCGAGGAAAGGATAGAGGAGGTCCGCTTCGTTCCTCTTGTTTCAGGCTGGAGCCGCGGAAGCGATAACGAGCCTTGAACTCGCGAAGTCCCCGACTCAAGATGTCCGTGATCGTTCGCGGGCCTCTCGACGCCGCTCGCGACGTTCGCGCCGCCGTTTCGCCCGCTCGGCCGGCTGCCGCAGCGCAGGCACCGGCGCAGTCTCGGTCAGGGGCACCTGCACTATCTGGTCGGTCCCGGGGCGGGCCTCCAGGAATTCCAGTACCGCCCGCCCCTTCTCGGTGATCTTGACCACCGCTTTCGCGCTCGACCAAGGCTTGCGAGAAGTTGTCGAGGTCCGACATGCGCGAGGCGAGCCGCTTCGTGCGCTCCGCCCAACATAAACGAGAAAGCAGAGCGACCGTCGCCGTTCCAGGGAGCGTTCCTCTGGTCTGCGTCATCCTCAGCATGATGATCGAAGGGCTCGCCTAGGCCGACTTCCGCCGCGCCCCGGCCGCCTGCTTCTTGGCGGCGGCCTCCTTCGCCGGCTTCTTGCCCGCGATCGGCATCAGCATTTCCTTCTGGCCGGCCGAGGCTTTCTTCGGCTTTTTGGCGGGCTTCTTTTGCGCCGCCGTCTCAGCCGCAGCGCCGCCTACGCTCTTGCGCAGCGCGTCCAGCAGATCGACGACGTTTTCGCCCTTCGGCCGCTCCTTCGGACGGATGACCTTGCCGGCGCGCTTCTGATTGATCAAGTCGACCAGGGCGCTCTCGTAGTGATCTCGAACTTTTCCGGATCGAAGCGACCCGCCTTCTAATTCACGATGTGCTTGGCGAGATCGAGCATGTCCTTCGTGACCTTCACGTCCTGTATCTCGTCGAAATACTCCTGCTCGCTGCGGACTTCGTAGGGGTAGCGCAGCAGCGTGCCGACGAGCCCTTTGTCCACCGCCTCGAGCGCGATGATGTGCTCGCGGTTGGTCAGCACCACCCGCCCGATCGCGACCTTGTCGGTATTGGTGGCCGCGAATCCTTGCAGTGCGGCTTCGATGGACCATAGCAACGAAGTCCAGAGGCCCGACCGATGCCGGAACGTATCCGAGCAAAGTGGGTTCCTTATGGAGTCAGTTGCGTGAGTGCGGACAGACCGCACGGTCTGACGCTTGGAGGTGTGCCATGGAACGCATTGCGTTTTACGGGGGCGCAGCTTTGGTGATGTTCGGGCTGCTCTTCCTGGTCTTCAGTCGAAGAGAACCAAGAGGCGAACACCGCTTCGAATTTGGACCCTTCAAGTTGAGGTCACGAACGCCGGCCTTCGTTGTCATGGCATTCGGGCTCGTGTTGATGTGGATTAGCCCGCGATTTCCTGTTCCGATGTCCTATGCCCGCGAGCCGCAGGTAATCACAAAGGATGGGGGCATGGTGGACTACGGGTGTGGTTCACATGCAGTCTCGACTGTCGAATACAGCGCTCCAGCCGGGTTCAAGATTGTGAGCGCGCAGCCGGACACAAAGGATGTTGTCAGCACAAAGACTGCCACGCCAAAAATCACGTCGAAGGACGAGCGGCACGTGACGGCACAGGCTGATTTCGACGGCAAGGACAAAGACACCCTTGGTCTAAATTGTCCTGGCGGTGGCCACGGCCGTGTCAGTTTGCGCATTGAGATTCAGCCCGAATGAGGCTCCAGCGCAACCGATCGATTGGCGCGGACACGACTTCGCAGGTGCGCAGCGCGGCTGCCCGCTGAACGGTGTTTGCTTCTTCCACCAGGCGGAGCGCCGCCGTCGACGTCTGCCACGCGCTCCCGGAATGGCTCGATTTCGATCTGTCGACCAAGCGCGCCGCCGCTCGCATGGCTGCTGGATACGGCCCGCAAAGCGACCTGCGGATACCGGCAAAGCGAGCGCCGTTCGAGCTCAAGGAGTTCTTAAAAAAAACGTGGCTACCGCTGGTCTGACGGCGGCGACGGGCGGCCCCGCTCCTGGTATGTCGATATCGACGAATTCGCCCTCGATGACGAGGGTCGCGTTCCTGCGGACCGATATCTACATCCGGGACGTTGAACCCATCGTTCCTTGCGCCCCCTTACCGTCCGTGAAGCGCGTGAGCGTCTTGGGAAGGTGTGGCGCGCCTCATTACCTCACACCGTAATCCCACCGAAATATCTCGAATACCTTGTCCCGGTTGTCGCGGAGGTGCGAACGTTCCGGCTGCGAGACCAAGTGCAGGTATTTCGAGACCAGATTGGGAACGAAACCTGCGGCAAGGTCCATAGGTTCGAGCGTGGCGAGGGGACGGTGGGTGCCTAGAACATCCCCCGCAGACACGTTGGCGGGAAAACTGAGGGCCATGCCATGAGACGGATAGAAGTCGAGATGGAAAGCTTCGAACACTCCGCCCGGATTTGGTACGTTTGTGGCGGCCACCGAAACCCAATTGCGGATCGCAATTTGACAGGCCTCTTCGATCTCGTCCTCATCGCCTTGAAAAAGCGTCGCGCCGTACCACAAGATCAGGTGGACTCCTTGAGTCCAGCGCGCCTGGCGCGCGGCTATCCGTGTTCGCCTGTCGAACGCCTTCACCTTCTTCCGATGTGTCTTGGCGTCTAGCGTTGCGTCTTCAGCCGCGAGGAGCTCGGCAGCACCCGTTTCCTCGTCGAACAGGAGTTCAAAGGGCTCCTCGACGCGGGCGCGCATGTTCGCCCGTGCCGCGCGAACGGCGCGGAGTATATCGCCCTTTGAACCTCCCAGCTTGTCCGTCAAGGTCACTCGAAACGTCGCCTTCAACCTGTGGGAGGAAGGCAATGTCGGAACGGATGGCGGCGGCGCCTTCGGCACGTCAGGTGGTCCCGCAAAGCGCACCCTATCGGACGCCGGATATTGCTGCCGCACGCGATCGAACGTGGTTTCGACAAGGAGAAGATAGTGATCATGGCTGATGACCCCGGGCACCTTGCCGCGCGCGCCGCGTTGAACCTCCAGCCAGTCTGAGAAGGTGCTCGTCAGCGGCGTCCAATCTGCCGATGCGGAGGCGAAATTCGAGATCTCCCGCAGACCACGCGCGAGGTCGGAGACGTCGTTGTCGACTTCCAAATCAGCCGTTGCGATAGCGAAATTGCGCATCACTTCCTTAGGTACCGGGTCGTCGTGAGCTTGCACGGCCAGGCCGCCTCGTCCGTTGGGCGCGACCGACAGGGCCTCTGCCCGCTTCTTCTGAACGAAGCTCAAAGCCGTCCGATGTACGTCCGCCAAAGGGGGAGAGGCGCGACCGCCTCCAAGGTTTTCGATTTCGCTCCTTTTGAATATATCGTAGGCCCTCGCATTCGTCAGAATATGCTTTACGCCATCCTTGTGGACTGCGTGGTCGATCTCGAAACGTGTCACCGGGACGAGGCTGACTATCTGCTTGGACGCGTTTTCTCGGCCAAGCTTACGGAGTAACTTGGTTTCCAGTTCGAGCTTGGCGTCACGCAACGCGTTGATCAGAGCGACCCGCTCACCGGCGGACACGGCCTCCCAGTCGACCACCACGACGACGTCGAGATCGCCTTTGTCCGGTTGAAACCGATTGCCGCCGTCGTTGACCGTGCTGCCGAACAGATAGGCTCCTAAAAACTTGGGCGAACCAAGGGATGCGACCCAGTCGGAAAGCATAGTCTGCAATTCGTCGATGACGGCGGGACGTTGGAGCATTTCGAACCTCGAACGATCCAAGCCTGATAGCAGCAAGGACGCGTGTCGACGAGTCCTATTGGGCTTGCAAGCGACGCGCGCCTACCCAACCGGGATCATCCGGGGCGGCGACCCGAACTAGAAGACCGGCACCGGAACTAACGGTCGATCTTGCAACATATCCAGCCTACCGGCGGCGCTCACGGCCGGGCCGCCCCGCGACAGCGGGACATAGAGCGCCTTGCGGCCTTCTGCGTTGGTCGCCCCACCCCCGCCGCGGATCGTCGAAACGTTCGGCGCCGCGCCGGCGCGGGACGCGTTCGCCGGGATGATTGATCGGACCTGCCCAGGTCGCTGCACGCTCATGGAGACACCAGCGTCATCCGCTCGTCCCGACCAGGCTGGCCTGCATTACGCACCAGATCGACGCGTGCGTCATCCGGTTGTTCGGCGGCGTTGCTGCCGCCATCGCTTTGGTGCACGGCGCCGGCAAGGGCATCCACCAGTCGCGTACGGAACGCTGCCGCTCACGATATTCGGGGCGGCTCGGCCTCGCGGCGCCCCCACCGCACGCTGTCGGGATAGGACTTCGCCGACAAGACGGGTGTGTCATTCGCTGCGGCCGACCTGTTCGCTTAATCGCATGGGTACTCGACAGAAACCGATCGGGATGCCTAAGGGAGCTGACCAAATCGGACACGCTACCGCGGTAGCGTCTACAACGATGGTCCCAGTGCGGGACAGCTTGAGCAAGCCGACAGGCTTCGCGGGAGGTAGCCTACGCCCGCGCATGAAGGCTAGCCGATTGAACACGGCGCAGCGAATTGGACGTTGATTGACGGCGCCAAACTGGCTAAAAGGCCGCCATTGGTTTGCGGCTCCCGGCGGGGGCCGCATTCGTTTGTGGGTTCCCTCTTGGGGTCCCGCAGAGCTGAGTGAGCTGAGGTTTCTGCTACGGTTTCTGCTACAGAGCACAAACTAGCTGCAATAAGCCTCTGATAACACTAGCAATCTTGCTGGTCTCGCTCTAACCGCTCGAAGGGAGCGGGACAGCTGATGATGGTATTTGGACTGATAGCCCTGATCGCCGGCGCTGCGTCGGCCCTGATGTTCGCCTCGATCGTGTCGGGCGCGCTGATCTCGCTCGTCCTGATTTGCCTTGCTCCGCTCCCCTTGATGCTCGCCGCGATCGCCTGGGGGCCGTTTTGCGGTGCGATTGGCGGTCTTGTCGCCACGCTCTTGATCGGCGGTGCTCTCAGTCTGCCCCTTGCCCTCGGTTACGGTCTCGCGATCGCGTTGCCGGCCTGGTGGCTGGGCCATCTCGCCATGCTGGGAAGGCCTTTGGCTGCCGACATCGCGGGCACCGATGCGGATTCGGTGGAATGGTACCCGCTCGGGCGGATCCTGTTCTGGATTGCGGCGCTGGCGACGCTTCTGACCGCGGGATCGCTATTTTCGCTGGGAAGTGACGCATCGGCTATCAGCGACGCGCTGCACCGCGGCTTCGCCAAGGTTTTCTCGATGATGGGCGACACGACGGTCACGGAGAGCGATCCCCGCGTCGGCCTGATGGTGTCGGTCACGCCGGTTCTGCTTGCGGCCTCGCATATGACGACGCTGATCTTGAACCTCTGGCTGGCCGCCAGGGTCGCGGCTGTTTCAGGGCGACTGCACCGGCCCTGGCCGGAGCTCAGCAGCACGAGCTTGCCTCCGATGACCCTCGTGGTGCTCTGTGTCGCGCTTGCCTTCAGCTTCTTCGGCGGAATGACCGGCATTCTCGCCGTCGTCGTCACCACCGTTTTGATGATGGCCTATGCGCTGGTTGGCTTTGCCGTTCTGCACACCATCACGCGCGACCTCGCCAATCGGGCGTTCTGGCTCGCCAGCGCCTACGTCATCGTCTTCATGTTCAGCGTGAGCCTCATCCTGCTGACCGTCCTCGGGCTCGCCGATGCCTTGTTCGGCGTCCGCGAGCGCTTCCTGCGCAACCGGCAACCGCCGCCATTGCCGACATCTTAAGTCCAACCCGAAATCTGAAAACCCAGAGCACTTCAAAGGAGAACGAATATGGAAGTCATTTTGCTGGAACGCGTGAGCAAGCTCGGCCAGATGGGCGAAGTCGTGAAGGTTCGCGACGGCTATGCCCGCAATTTCCTGCTCAAGCGCGGCAAGGCGCTGCGCGCCACCGCCGACAACCGCGCCAAGTACGACGGCATGAAGGCCGATCTCGAAGCTCGCAACCTGGCCTCGAAGGGCGAGGCGTCCAAGATCGCCGAGAAGATCGAGGGCAAGAACATCATCGTGATCCGTCAGGCGTCGGAAGCCGGTCAGCTGTTCGGTTCGGTCACCGTGCGCGACGTGGTCGCCGCCTTCGAGGCTGACGGCGTCGCCCTCGCGCGTCCGCAGGTGCAGCTCGACGCGCCGATCAAGACCATCGGCAAGCACTCGATCACCGTCGCGGTTCACCCCGAGGTCGAGGTCGAGGTCACCGTCACGGTTGCGCGCAGCCAGGACGAGGCCGAGCGCATCAACCGTGGCGAGGACATCTCGACCCGCAACGAGGACCGCGACGCGGCCGCCGAGGCGATCGCCGCCGCCGGCGAATTCTTCGATCCGGAAGCCCAGCACGACGACGTCGCGCCGGCTCCGGCTGCGGACGACACCGAGAAGTAAGCCTCGCATTTACGCAGGCTGCGAAGCCCGGCTGCCTCAGGCGGCCGGGCTTTTCGTTCTTGCGGACACGTCTTCGTTCAGCATCGCGATCGAGGCGAGCGCGGTGGCCGTATGCTTCTCGACGCCGTCGCTGACGCAGAACACATCGGCCGCAACCACGGACACCTGGCGGCCCGGCTTGATCACCCTCGCACGGCAGATCAGTTTGTCGCCGACCGCCGGTGACAGCAGATTGAGCTTGTATTCCGCCGTCAGCGCCGGCTGACCGCGCGAGGTCGCCGCCGCAATGGTCGTGGCGTTGTCGACCAGGAAAGCGGT
This sequence comes from Bradyrhizobium manausense, assembly GCF_018131105.1. Lineage (NCBI taxonomy): Bacteria > Pseudomonadati > Pseudomonadota > Alphaproteobacteria > Hyphomicrobiales > Nitrobacteraceae > Bradyrhizobium > Bradyrhizobium manausense. The sequence continues at coordinate 2,658,659 of NZ_JAFCJI010000001.1, forward strand.
GACGCCGCCATGGAAGAAGCCATGCTGCTGCAACAGCTCCGGCCGGCGCTCGACCGCAATCGTGCAATTGCCCCGCGATATCTCGGAGAGTTCGGCACCGACCAGGTTCATAAAGCCCTGGCGGGCGACATTGGCCTGAATGCGCTCGGCGATCGGCGTGAAGTCGGGATCGGCTTCGTTGCTCATCATGCCACTCCTTCCCTGTTGTTGGCACGTCCGGGCGGCACCAGCGCGCGGATGGCACAGGCGATCAATGTGTCGGCCTCCCCGCGCGGATCGGCGCGATCCCGCCCGGAGAGAAAGGCGCGGCAGAAGATCTGCGCCGGCCCGATCAACTGACTGACGAACATCACCGGCGTCATCGGCCACAGTTCGCCGCGCGCGACCAGCGGCGCGCGCCAACGCTCCACGCCTTCAGCGAGCCGCGCGTTCTGCGCGCGCTGCGCTTCGCGGACGTCCTCACCCCATTCGTTGCGTGAGATCTCGAACAGATACCGCGCCTCGCGGCGGCTCAGTACGACCCAGTCGAGATGGGCGCGGATCAGGCGATCGATGCCCTGCTTTGCATCCGGCGCCGGATCGAGCGCAGCAAGCATGGCGGCGTGATAGTGCCGCAGCACCTCCAGGAATAACGCGCCGGCGAGCTCCTTCTTGGAGCCGAACGCATGAAAGAAGCTGCCGTTGGAGGCACGGGCCTTGGCGCGGATCGCGGCCACCGTCGCGCCCTCGAAGCCCGACCGGTCGAACACCGCGAGCCCCGCAGCCAATAGATCCTCGCGCACGCCTGAAGACATCGTCAGCTCCTAGAGTATTACTCTAGAGCAATGCTCTAATGGCGGTCAACACGAGAGAAGGCCGCGCTGGGCGCGGCCTTCCGAGATCAAGGGGATGATCGGCTTATCGCGAGATCGGCGGCGCCGGCGGACCAGAAGACTCGGCAGGTGCAGGCGATGGAGCCGCGGCGGGTGCGGACGGCGCCGGCTCCGCCGGCTTGGCTGCCGGTTCGGCGCTGGGCGCGGGCTCGGCCGGCTTTGAGACGGCGGCTTCCGCAGGCTTGGGCGCAGCCGGTTCAGCCGGCTTGTCAGGAGCCGCCGGCGGGGCTGGGGTCACCTGCGGCACCGGATCGGCGCGCAGGGCCGGCGTCTCGCTGCTGCTCGGCTGGACCTTGGCGCTCTCCGGTTTGGCTTCGGCCGGCTTGGCGCTCTCAGGCTTGGACTCGTCGCGACCGGATTCGACCTTGGCGTTCTCGTTCTTCGGTTCAGCCTTCGGCTCGGTTTTCGGCTCGGACTTGGGCTCAGTCTTGGAGTCGACCTTGGGCTCAACCTTCGGCGCGGCTGTATCGTCCGTCTCCGGCTTGCCGCGCTTGCTCATGCGCTTACCCTTGCCCTTGCGACCCTCAGGCGGTTGCTCTGTGGCGGCCTCAGGCTTGGTACCTTCCTTTGCACCTTCCTTGGCCCCTTCCTCGCTCGTCCGCGCCGCGCGCTTCTGACGGCCCTCAGGCGCCGGGCTCGCGGCGCCCTCGCCCTCCGGCTTCGCGGTCTCCTGCGAGCGCTGGCGGCGCCCCTGATGCTCAGGCGACTGCCCAGGGTTCGTGTTGGCGTCCTTCTCCCTGGCGCCGTCCTTCTTGTCCTTGCCGTCCTTGCCGCCGTCCCTGGACTGGTAGCGGGCGTCGGTGGCACCGTTGGAGATGAGGTAGGAAGCCAGCACGCCGGCCATGTCGGGGCTGGTGGTGTAGTGCTGGCGCAGGAAGCCCGGCAGCGAGCCCGGCGCCACCGTCTTCAACAGTCCTCGCGGGCTCTTGTGGCAGGCATTGCAGGTCTGCGCGAAGATCTGGGATGGGGCCTTGCCGGCCTCGAGGTTCGTCGCCTGCGCCAGAACGGCATCGGCGGCGCCGAAGCCAATCAAAAATAGCACCGTGGCGAGACTGATCGCTCGGCTCGACATTCCCATCATCTCCATGAAATCCGACAGATACAGCCGGCATCGGGCGCGGCGGCGGTCACCTTTTAGCCGATTGCGGCGCGAATGGAAGCGCACTCATCAAGCATGTGAACACGCGATTTTCGAATATCGGCTTTGAACACAACGCAATAGCGGGGTGGGAATAGGCTGCCTAGATTTACATGCGAACGCATTGGAACCAATATATCTTCCGGGCGTCGGTGTGATGGCCGGGTAGTCGCATCTTTTCGGGTTCGCTCGAGAGGTTGGTGCCTATGGACCGCTTGTTGCGTAAGTTCTTGTCCCAATTCATCCGCCGCGGTTCGATGACGATGACCACGGCGGGTGGCATGACATTCACCGTCGGTGACGGCTCCGGTGAGCCGGTCGAAGTTCGCTTCACCACCGCCGACGCCCAACGAAAAATCCTCGTCAACCCCGAGCTCGGACTTGGCGAGGCCTATATGAACGGCGAGTTCGTCGTCGAGCGCGGCAGCATTGCCGATGCCCTCGCGATCCTGCTCGATCAATCCGACCTGTTGCCGCAATGGGCAAAGCCCTGGTGGCACCTGCGCTATCTCACGCGGCATTTGAGGCAGTTCAATCCACGGACACGCTCGCGCAGCAATGTCGCGCATCACTATGATCTCGACGCGCGGCTCTATTCGCTCTTCCTTGATGCCGACAAGCAATATAGCTGCGCCTATTTCGAGACGCCGGACGCCACGCTCGACGACGCGCAGCTCGCCAAGAAGCGGCACGTCACGGCGAAGCTGCTGGTCAAGCGCGGCCAGCGCGTGCTCGATATCGGCTCAGGCTGGGGCGGGCTCGGCCTCTATCTCGCCGAGACCGCCGGCGCCGATGTCACCGGCGTGACGCTGTCGACGGAACAGTTGCAGATCGCAAACGCGCGCGCCGCCGAAAAGGGGCTGACGCGACAGGCGCGGTTTCTGCTGCAGGACTATCGCGACATCGAGGGGCCATTCGACCGCATCGTCTCGGTCGGGATGTTCGAACATGTCGGAGCACAGTTCTACGGCACGTATTTCAAGCGCTGCGCCGAGCTGCTGAGCGAGGATGGCGTGATGCTGCTGCATTCGATCGGCCGCTCGCAGGGCCCGGATTCGACCAATCCGTGGATCGCCAAATACATCTTCCCCGGCGGCTACATACCGTCGCTGTCGGAGGCGCTGCCTGCGATCGAGGACGCCGGTCTCCTGGTCTGCGACATCGAGATCCTGCGCCTGCATTATGCCGAGACGTTGAAGGCCTGGCGGGAACGCTTCATGGCGCGGCGCGAGGAGGCCGTGCAGCTCTATGACGAGCGGTTCGCGCTGATGTGGGAATTCTATCTCGCGGCCTGCGAGATGACCTTCCGCAAGCAGGGCATGATGAACTTCCAGATCCAGCTCACCAAGCGCCAGGGCGTGGTGCCGATAACCCGCGACTATATCGCGCATGAGGAAGCCCGACTGCGCGCGCTGGAGGGCGGCGCGAGGCCGAAACTGAAGCTTGCCGGTGAATAGGATCTAATGACGCAGGGTGGATATCTGGGAAGAACGGTAAGAGGCCGTTAATGCGAGCTGCGCCCTCAATTCCACGAGGACCTCGGGTGCGACCGGCTGGCGCCGGATTTCGGGCTGCTCGGCGTGCTGCATGGCCGCGATCAGCCCGGACAGCCAAAGCCGGCTACCCGCCTCGCTTCGCCAATTCTGGTGCCGCCGTTCTGGCCGCATCGCTTGCCTCGTTCCCTGTTGGCGGGTTGCGGGAGACAATTCCCTGCCCGCCTGCCTGTTCCGGTCTTACCCCCGAAAGAATCCGGGGAGATGTGATCTAGTTCACATTCCTCTCGACGGCGCTGCCCTAGACCGTCGCCATGAGCAAAGAGACCCAAACCTCCTTCGACGTGCAGGACGACCTCCGCACCGATTACGCCCTGATCGCCACCGGCGTCGGCGCGGCTCTGGTTGCGCTGGTCTACCTCCTGCTGGTCTGAACCCGTCCGGGAAGCGCCAGCGCGCCATTTCGCGCGCCTTCAAATACGTCTGCATTCAATTCATTAGGTTCATCGTTTCGGGATTTTTCCGTGGCGTGATCGCGGCCACTTCCGGTCCGCTCCCGAGTTCCGCAAAAATCCGTCAAGCGCGCCGCATGCTGCGGCTGCTAATCATCCACCGCTTTTAAGATCGGTTGATAGCGGCGAGCTTTTGCTTCCGCTTTGGCTTGAGGCGGCGCTTTATCCCGGCCCCGCATCCGCCGTAGAAAATTGCTATCGCTCGACCATGGCCCTGACTGATTCGAACGTCCTCAAACTCGCGCCGGAGCCGGGAACCCCCGCCTATCGCAGCGCGCCGCACAATATCGAGGCCGAACAGAGCCTTCTGGGCGCGATCCTGGTCAACAACGACGCGTTCTACCGTGTCTCCGACTTCCTGGAGCCGAAGCATTATTTCGAGCCGCTGCACCAGACGATCTATGAGACCGCCGGCAGCCTGATCCGGATGGGCAAGATCGCCACGCCCGTGACGCTGAAGACGTTCCTGCCCGCCGATACCGATGTCGGCGGCATGACCATCGGCCAATATCTGGCGCGGCTCGCGGCCGAAGCGACCACCATCATCAACGCCCAGGACTATGGCCGCACCATCTACGATCTCGCGCTGCGTCGTGACCTGATCGGCATCGGCGAGGACATGGTCAATGTCGCCTATGACGCCCCGGTCGACTTTGCGCCGCGGGCGCAGATCGAGGACGCGGAGCGCCGGCTCTACGAACTCGCCGAATCCGGCCGCTATGACGGCGGCTTCCAGAAATTCTCACAAGCGTTGGCTGTTGCGGTCGATCTCGCGGCAAAGGCGTTCCAACGCGACGGAAAGCTGTCGGGCATCTCGACGGGCATGCGCGACCTCGACACCAAGATGGGCGGCCTGCAGCATTCCGACCTCATCATCGTGGCTGGCCGCCCGGGCATGGGCAAGACGTCGCTGGCGACCAACATCGCCTACAATGTCGCCAAGGCCTATGTCGGCGAACTCCAGGCCGACGGCACCATGAAGGCCGCCAATGGCGGCGTGATCGGCTTCTTCTCCTGCGAAATGTCGGCCGACCAGCTCGCCACGCGTATCGTGGCCGAGCGCACCGGCGTTCCCTCTTCCCACATCCGCCGCGGCGGCATCACGGAGAACGATTTCGACAAGATCCGGGAGGTCTCGATCGAGCTGCAATCGCTGCCGTTCTATGTCGACGCGACCGGTGGCCTGTCGATCGCGCAATTGATGGCACGCGCCCGCCGGCTGAAGCGCCAGAAGGGCCTCGATCTCCTCGTGATCGACTACATCCAACTGCTGTCCGGCTCCGGCAAGCGGAGTGACAACCGCGTGCAGGAAATCACCGAGATCACGACCAGTCTGAAGGCGCTCGCCAAGGAGCTCAGCGTTCCGATCATCGCGCTGTCCCAGCTCTCACGCCAGGTCGAATCCCGCGACGACAAACGGCCGCAGCTCTCAGACTTGCGTGAATCCGGATCAATCGAGCAGGACGCCGACGTGGTGCTGTTCGTTTACCGCGAGGAATATTACCTCGCGATGAAGGAGCCCCGCCCGGGCACGCCTGAACACGAGAAGTGGCAGCTTGACATGAGCCTTGCGCACGGAAAAGCCGAGGTCATCATCGGCAAGCAGCGCCATGGCCCGACCGGCACCGTCGATCTGGCGTTCGAAGCCTCGATCACGCGGTTCGGCGACCTCGCGCCTGACAGTCAGCTGCCGGCGCGCGGCGGTAACGACTACTGAGTTCCTTGAACCGGCAGAGTTCCTTGAACAATATCTGCCTCTTGCGTAAAACGGCGCCATGACAATGGCGTCCGAGCCGAACATGATCCCGCAATCCGGCCTCCTCTCCGCGGAGGCCAATCAGGCTGCCGCGCTCGCTGCCTTCGGCGGCGTGCTCACCGTCGATCTCGATGCCATCATCGCCAACTGGCGCAAGCTTGAGAAAACCGCTGTGCCGGCCGAATGCTCGGCGGTGATCAAGGCCGACGCCTACGGTTGCGGCACCGCGCAGGTCGCGCAGGCCCTGAACAAGGCTGGCTGCAAGACCTTCTTCGTCGCCACCATCGAGGAAGCGCGCGCCGCCCGCGCGGCGGTGCCGGACGCCGCGATCTACGTGCTCGGCGGCTATTTTCAAAACACCGGCGAGCACTACGCCAGGATCAATTGCCGCCCCGTGATCGGCGACCTCAACGAACTCGCCGAATGGGACGTGTTCTGCCGCCGTACCGGATGGTCCGGCGGCGCGGCTATTCATATCGACACCGGCATGAACCGGCTCGGGCTGACGTTGTCGGAAGCGCAGGCCATCATCCCGCGCATCAATGCCGGCGATCACGGCATCACGCTGGTGATGAGCCATCTCGTTTCGGCCGAGCAGCTCAACAGCTCCGTCAACGCCAAGCAGCTCGCGGCTTTCCGCGGCATCGCCAGCGAATTCTCCGGCGTGCCGGCGGCGCTCGCGAATTCCTCGGGCATTTTCCTCGGCGCACCCTTCCAGTTCGACCTGGTGCGGCCGGGCGCCGCGCTCTACGGCGTCAATCCGACGCCGGAGGCCGACAATCCGATGCAGCCAGTGGTCGACCTCAAGGCGCGCATTGTGCAGATCCGCGCCATCGAGCGCGGCGAGAGCGTCGGCTACGGCGGCACCTGGACCGCGCGACGACCGACCAAACTCGCGATCATCGCGGTCGGCTACGCCGACGGCTATTTCCGCGCCGCCAGCTCGAATGACGGCACGCGCGGCGCCGAGGTCATCGTCGCCGGCAAGCGCTGCCCGGTCGCGGGCCGCGTCTCCATGGATTTGATCGCGATCGACATCACCGATCTGCCGCCGAACACGGTTCGGCGCGGCCACATGGTGACGCTGCTCGGCGAGGGCATCACTGTCGACGAGCTCGCGCATCATTTCGGCACGATCGGCTATGAAGTGCTGACCAGCCTCGGGCATCGCTACGCCCGCGTCTACAAGGGCGGCCACGTGGTCGAGCCACTGGTGAAACCAGAGCCCGTGCAGGTCGGCGAAGCGCCGCCCTCCCCGCCACCGCTCGAGCAGCCGGCGGCTCCGCCGCCGCTGCCGGGCTGAGTGTCTCTTACTTCTTACGGCTATCCAGCGCGGCCTTGCAGGTTGCGCTGAGCTGGTCGCGTTTGGCGTTGAGGCAAGCGATGACTTTGCCGCCGCCGGGCGCGATGCCGGTGCAGAATTTGTCGTAATCCGCCTTGCACGCACCGCGCGGATCGACCGATTGTGCCGAAGCGGCTCCGGAAAACGCGACGACGAGCGCAAGAACGGCAAAGCTCAATTTGGACATTGTATCTCCGGTATGGGCGGCAAGAGCGGGTAGCTCTACATGAAGATTGCGACATTCAACATCAACAACATCAACCGCCGCCTGCCCAATCTGCTCGCATGGATGCGCGCGGCGAAGCCCGATGTCGTTGCGCTTCAGGAATTGAAGGCAAGTGATGGCGAATTTCCGGCAGCCGCGATCGAAAAAGCCGGCTATGGCGCGGTGTGGCGTGGACAGAAGACCTGGAACGGCGTCGCCATCCTCGCCCGCAACGCCGAACCCATCCTGACGCGCGACCGGCTGCCGGGACGGACCGACGACCACGAGGCGCGCTATATCGAGGCTGCCGTGCGCGGCGTCATCGTCACCAGCCTTTACCTGCCGAACGGCAATCCGCAGCCGGGGCCGAAGTTCGATTACAAGCTCGACTGGTTCGCGCGGCTCAAGCGCCACGCCAAAACCTTCATCAAGCAGGACCTGCCCGTCGTGCTCGCCGGCGACTACAATGTCGCGCCAACGGAGATCGACATCTATCCGACGCGCTCGTGGGACAAGGATGCCCTGGTCCAGCCGAGAAGCCGCGCGGCGTTTGCGTCACTGGTCGAACAGGGCTGGTGCGACGCGATCCGCGCGCTGCACGGAGACAAGCGCATCTATACGTTCTGGGACTACAAGCGGAATCGCTGGCCGCGCGATGCCGGCCTCCGGCTCGATCATCTGCTGCTGAGCCCCGCCCTCGTCTCGCGCCTGACCAAGGCCGGCGTCGACAAGAAAGTTCGCGGCGAGGACGGCGCGAGCGATCACGCGCCGGCGTGGGTCGTGCTGAAATGAGCGAAGTCCCGTAGGGTGGGCAAAGCGCAGCGTGCCCGCCAAATTCGCGTACGGAGACAGGTGGTGGGCACAGCGCAAGCGCGCCTTTGCCCATCCTACGATTGATCGCCCGATCCAATCATCGCCCGTAATACTCCTGCACTGTATCCCACGCCGCCTTCTGCAGCAGTTGCACCGTCTCTGGATCAATCCCCATCGTATAGGAATTACCGACCGGCGAACGTCCGGTCAGCGCGGCGAGCGTGACGCTGGCGGCGAGATATGTGCCGGCGGGGCTCGGGTGCCGCTTGTCCGGCGCATAGAGGTTGAGCTCCGGCTGGAGCTTGCGGACACGCGCGAAGGCAAGGCCCGCGGGAATGACCAGAGCATCATTGGCATTGCCGGCGGTCGTGTAGGCCTCGGCGAGTGCTTCCGTCATTTCAGGCTTGTCGAGATAGGCCCACGACATGAACAGCACCGGCCGCATGCCGTGGGCGCGGATGATGTCGCTGTCCTTCCTGGCAAAGGTGGCGAAGGCGTCCTTGAGTTGCGGATGGATCGGGCACTGGCTGCAATCCATCATCACGACCGCGTCGTATTGCCTGCCCGGCTTGTTGAAGACGACATTGTTATGATCGTCGAAGGAATAGGCGCCGAGACCACCCGGCCGCAGCAGATTGTCCATGTCGTGCCAGTCGAGGCCGGAGCCGCCGATCGTGGCCATGGTGTTGCGATAGGACGCCTTGTTGGCTTCATCCGCGGCTCGCTCCAGAAAGGAGAGATGCCCGGGCAAGCCGTTGTTGTAGTAGAAAAAGCTGTTGCCGACGAACAAAGCCGCCCTGGGAAAGTCCGGTCCGAGCGTCGTCACCTTCGGCTTGGTTTGCGCTTGGGCGTTGAAGCCGGCTGCAACGGCCAGACACACCGCAAGCATCACTCGCGCAAAAAGACGCATCATGGCTTCCTCCCCTTTTTTATTGGGCAGGAAGCAAATCAGCTTTTCAAATGCGCCTCAAGAGGACCGGTGGTGCGAGCAGACATGCGGGAGACCGCCTGCTCACCACAAATTCTTGCCGTCGATCATGTTGACCGGTACCGCCTCCAGATCGAAATCGTCGAACAGGCGCGCGTTCACGGCGACCTTGGGATTGTCGAAATCGGGCTTGCCGTTCGACCAGTCCGGCGACTCCGAGTAGGTGCCGCAGCCGCAATTCGCGCAATAGTGATGCTTGACCGTGCGGCTTCCCCAGAGATAGGTCGCGACGTTATCGGCGGGCGACAGCAGGCGAAACTGCGCGGGCGAATAATAGGCCCACAACGCACCGCGCTTGGTGCAGAGCGAACAGGTGCAGCGCGTCACGTTCGAAGGCGCCTCTGTCACCTCAAATACCGTCTCACCGCAATGACAGCTTGCCTCGACCGGCATGATCCGCTCCCGTTTTGTCAGGAGGTGGTCATAGCCGGCCGCTGCTGCCAACATGCTGTCAGCAGCCAACAGGCCACGAAATCTAGTTCGCGGACAGACGCTTGGCGTTTGCGGCCGCGTGCTGGCGATAGCGCTGGACCGCGGCCGCCGGGGTTGCGCCCGAAAGCAGGCTCGCAAGCGCTTCGAAGGCGGCAGCGACCTTCTCGCTGACCATCAGCACGGCTTCGCGGCCGGCCGGCGTCGTCGCAATGGCCGAGCTTGTCGCAGCGCAGTCGGACCACATCGCTCGCTTCGACCATCGCGCCCGCGTACCAGGGAAAGCCATTGTCGGACCCGCCGAGCACCGCATGACGGTCGAGCGCGGAGAAGGAATGGAAGTCGGGCATCACGCACCTCAAATTCTTTGAGCGACGCTCCGATCAATACGCTTCAAATTCTAAGGATCAGGCCGGGGAACTGGTCGGATTGGCGACGGGCGCGACACCGGCGATTAACTACCGGCCGGTCGTCAGCTCCATTCGCGCTCTCGCCCTCCTCCGGCTAGACTTTGCCGATTCCCGGAGTTTCTCCCTTGGCCTTTCTCTTCGTCCTCGGCGTCGGCCTGATCGCAGGCACCATTTCCGGCATCGTCGGCACGGGTTCGTCGATCATGCTGATGCCGGTGCTGGTCTATGCCTATGGGCCAAAGGAGGCCGTGCCGATCATGGCGGTTGCTTCCGTGATGGCGAATTTTTCGCGCATTTTGGCGTGGTGGCGCGAGGTCGACTGGCGGGCATGTGTGGCTTATTCCGTCACGGGGATTCCGGCCGCAGTGCTGGGCGCACGAACGCTGCTGGCGCTGCCCTCCCATGCCGTCGATCTCGCCATCGGCATCTTCCTGATCGCGATGGTGCCGGTGCGGCACTGGCTGGCGCGGCATGACCTCAAGGCCAATCTCTGGCATCTCGCGATCGGCGGCGCGATCATCGGCTATCTCACCGGTATCGTGGTCTCGACCGGGCCGCTCAGCGTGCCGCTGTTCCTGTTCTACGGCCTCTCCAAAGGCGCCTTTCTCGCAACCGAGGCCGCCGCCTCGCTCGGCCTCTACTTCGCCAAATCGGTGACGTTCGAGCACTTCGGCGCATTGACGCAGGAGGTCTTCATCAAGGGCCTGATCGCAGGCTCCTCGCTGATGGCCGGCGCCTTCGTCGCCAAACGCTTCGTGCTGCACCTGAAACCGGAGATGTTCCGTATGGTGATGGATGCGATCATGATCGCAGCCGGGCTCTCGATGCTCTGGAACGCGACGCAGCCGTAGGGCATGATCCGGAAAAGTGTGCGGCGGTTTTCCGAAAGATCATGCTCAAACAATAAAGTCGCTCAGGCGGCGAATTCGGGCGCGATCGACGGGCTTTCGACCAGCACGCGATCTTCGCCGCCGCCGGCTTCCGCGAGCCCGCGCAGCACGGCATCGAGCGGCTGCGGCTTGTGATACAGAAAACCCTGGCCGAGCCTGACGCCCATCTCGCGCATGGCCCGCGCCTGCTCGTCGCGCTCGATGCCTTCCGCGATCAGAGTAAGCCCCAGCGTGCCCGCTAGCGAGGCGATGACACCGACGATCGCCTTGTCTTCCGCACTTTCAGGGATTTCGCGGATGAACGCCTTGTCGATCTTGACCTTGTCGAGAGGAAATCGCCGCAGATGCGCCAGCGAGCTGTAGCCTGTGCCGAAATCGTCGAGCGCAATGGTTGCACCCAGGCGACGCAGCCGGCGCAGCGTGTCGGATGCGCTGGCGATGTTGTTGATCAGCGACCCCTCCGTGATCTCGAGCTCGAGCGACGAGGCTGCGACGCCGAACTGCTCACAGGTCTGGCGCAGCTCGGCGGCGAGCGAATGATCGGCAAGCTCGGACGGCGGCAGATTGATCGCGATCCTGATGTGCGGCCTGCCTGCAGCGGTCAGCTGTTGCAGCGCGCGGCAGGCGTCGGTGAGCACGTAACGCGTCAGGCGCGCATTGTTGCCGCTGCGCTCGATCAGCGGCAGGAACTCGCCAGGACTGATCACACCGTGCTCGGGATGCCGCCAACGGATGAGCGCCTCCAGGCCGATGACCTCCTGGGTCACGAGATCGACCTGGCTCTGATACCAGACTTCGAACTGCCCCTTGGAGAAGCCGGTGGAAATGGCAAGCTCCAGATCCCTGCGGCGGCGATAGTCGCGCTGGAGCGCTTCATCCAGCACCGCGACGGTACCGGGCGCCTTGGTCTTGGCATGGTAGAGCGCGATGTCGGCCAGCGCCGGCAGGTGGGACAATTCCGGATCTCCGGCACGGCGCACCGCAAGACCGATGCTGGCGCGCGGCACGACCTGCTTGTCATGCAAAAGGATCGGCGCGGAAATCGCCTCCAGCAATTGCCGCGCGAAAGTCTGCGCCGCCTCCTCATTGCTGACCTCAGGACGAATGACCACGAACTCGTCGCCGCCGAGCCGCGCGACCCAATCGTCCGATTGGACCGTGCCGCGAAGCCGCTCTGAGATATGGACCAGGAACTTGTCACCGGCATCGTGACCGAAGGTATCGTTGATGCCCTTGAAATCGTCGAGATCGATGAAGCTGAAAGCGATCAGCGCGTCGGGCGAGTCGGCATCGCGGCTCAAGGTCACCAGACGCTCGGACAGCGAGCGGCGGTTGGGCAGACCCGTGAGAGGATCGTGAGAGGCCATGTGGCCGAGCCGGTCGAGCGCGCCTGACGTCGTGTGTTGCATCGCATTGAAGGCGTTCGCGAGCTGGCCGAATTCGTTCGACGATTTCACGTCCGCCGGATAGGCACGGCCATCCTGCTTGCTTCGCTGGATCGCCGACATCATCGCGGTCAGCGGTTTGCCAATGAAGATATTGGCAGAGATACGCATTGCGATCGCCGTCGCAAGCGTTGCGAGCACGCCGACGACGAGAAGCAGCCCCAGCCTGCTGCCGGTGTCGACGTAGAGCGTCGCGTAGGAATAAGCGATCACGATACGGCCGGCTTGAACGGCGATGTTGCCATTGCGGTAGGCGATCGGACGCGAGACCTCGGCGAGCGCCTGGACATTGGGCCGCGCCACGACGCGGGCGATCACGGCACCGGTATCGTCGTAGACGGCAGCAGCTGCGATGGTCTCGTCGTGCATGATCTCGTTGAGCACGCCCGTGACCTGGTCGTAGCGCATCTTCCAGAGCGGCTCGGCGATCAGCTCGGCGCGGCTCTCCGCGACACGGGCAATGCGGGCATCGAGCTGCCTGATCTGCGACCAGAAGCTCGAGACCTCAACGCCGGCGGAAGCAAGCAGTTGCACCAGCAGCAGCACGGGGACCGTGGCCCACATCATCGCGCGAACGACCGATCGCGACGGCGCGGGCTTGATCGGACCGTTTATCCCTTGGACGTCCCGCATCATTCACCGGCGCCGCTTGCAGGTGACAGCGACGAGATCAGGGCGTCCACCGAGAAATCATATTGGCCGCAGCGTTCCGGCTTTGCCCTGAACCGCGCAAAGTCGATCCGGTCGAAGGCCCGGGCATTGATCAGCCCGGCGACGGAGCCGAGATTGTCACGCGTGATCGCGGACGTCTTGACCTCGATATGCGGCGAAGATGAAGCGAAGTCGCAGCCGTCAGCATAGTCGCGTAGCAGCACGATCGACCAGCCGCCAAGCAGGAAATGACCGCCGTCGGTCAGCAGCAGGCGGCCCGCCTTGATCTCGCGTAGCGCATCCTCCGACCAGTTGAGGCCGACCACCTGAAGATCCTGGCCCGGTGCGATGCCGGCCGCCTCGACGGCTTTGAGTGCGCCCAGCGCCATCGGGTCGTTGCCGGCCCAGATCCCCGCGGGACGGATGCCCTTGCGCTGCGCCCAGCTCAGATAATTGGCTGCCACCTGCTCCGCTTCCGATTGCGTCCAGTTGGCAAACAGCAGCCGGTCCACGACCACGTCTGGCGCGGCGGCGACCGCGAGCTGAAGGCCCGCATTGCGGGCAATCGAGGCTGGCGTGATCTCGTCGCCGCCGATCGCGAGCAGATGGATCTTGCCGTCGGGGCTTTGCCATTTCTCGTTGCGCGCGGCGCCGATCAGCGCATTCGCCATCCGCGCGCCCGCCGTGGTCAGGTCGGTCGTGATGTCGCCAAGCCAGTTCTTGAGCTTGCTGCGCGGCGGTCCGAAACGCATCGCATCCTTGCCGATCAGGGTGTTTGACAGCAGCAATGTCTTGATGCCTGCGGCTTCCGCCGCCTCCAGGATCGGAACAGCCGCGGACTCCTCGTTCGAGAGAATGAGGTAGTCGGGCTTGTCGGCGCGGGCGACCACGCCAAGACCAAGCTCCTGCATGGTGCGGTAATTGCGCTCGCTGGTCAGCACCTCGACACGGGCGTTGAGCTTGCGGCCGGCGGCCTGCATGGTCTGCCCAACCATGTCCCAGTAGACCTCTCCGGTCTTGCCAGGGTTAACGAAAACAATGTTGAGCGGTTTTGCGTCGGCTGCAGCGACAAGGCCGGCTGGCGCGAGAACGCCAAAGGCCATGCCCATGGCGAGCAATATGCGTAAGACTACCGTCACTGTTGTTAGCCATCCCATCTTGGTTCCGAAACTGGACCCGCGTCCGCTAACATTTGGCAAAGTCCGGCGCGGCGGGACGGCGTAGCGCTAACAAAGGGTGTATAGGCCGGACGACATGCGGCTATTGCAGCGCTCGCAGACGCCCGCGCGGCCCACCATTCCGTGCTATCAGCGAATCTGAAACCTCCGACTCACCATACCGATGGCCAAGAACACGCTTTCCTTCGTCTGCCAGAACTGCGGCGCCGCCTATAACCGCTGGCAGGGCAAGTGCGAGTCCTGCGGCGAGTGGAATACGCTCGCTGAGGAAGACGCGACTGGCAGCGTACCGGTCTCGATCCGCTCCAAGCGCAAGGGCCGGACATTTGCGCTGGAAAGCCTCGCCGGCAAAAGCCCGGATGCACCGCGCCTCTCCTCAGGCATGACCGAGCTCGATCGCGTCACCGGCGGCGGCTTCGTGCGCGGCTCGGTGCTGCTGGTCGGCGGCGACCCCGGCATCGGCAAGTCGACGCTGCTGACGCAGGCGACCAGCCTGATGGCGCGTGCCGGCCACCGCATCGTCTACATCTCCGGCGAAGAAGCCATCGCCCAGGTGCGGCTGCGCGCCGAACGGCTCGGGCTGTCGGATGCACCGGTACAGCTCGCGGCCGAAACCTCGGTCGAGGACATCGTCTCGACGCTGTCGGAAGGCGCCGTCCCGCGGCTGATCGTGATCGACTCGATCCAGACCATGTGGACCGACACGGTGGAATCGGCGCCCGGCACGGTGACGCAGGTCCGCGCCTCGGCACAGGCACTCATTCGTTTCGCCAAGAAGACCGGCGCCGCCATCATCCTGGTCGGCCACGTCACCAAGGACGGCCAGATCGCCGGCCCGCGCGTCGTCGAGCACATGGTCGATGCCGTGATGTCGTTCGAGGGTGAAGGCTCGCAACAATTCCGAATCCTGCGCGCCGTCAAAAACCGTTTTGGGCCGACCGACGAGATCGGCGTATTCGAGATGACCGGCCTCGGCCTGCGCGAGGTCACAAACCCGTCCGAGCTCTTCCTGTCCGAGCGCGACCTCGGCACGCCGGGCACCGCAGTCTTCGCGGGCATCGAGGGCACACGGCCCGTTCTGGTCGAATTGCAGGCGCTGGTAGCGCCGACTTCGCTCGGCACCCCGCGCCGGGCCGTGGTCGGCTGGGATCAGAGCCGGCTCTCCATGGTGCTGGCGGTGCTGGAGGCTCATTGCGGGGTCAAGCTCTCGGGCCATGACGTCTATCTGAACGTCGCGGGCGGCCTGCGCATCCACGAGCCGGCCGCCGATATGGCCGCAGCGGCCGCGCTGGTGTCGTCCCTGGTTAATGCGCAGTTACCCACCGATGCCGTCTATTTTGGCGAGATATCGCTTTCCGGCGTCATCCGCCCGGTGGCGCAGACCCCGGCCCGGCTCAAGGAAGCGGTCAAGCTCGGCTTCAAGCGCGCCGTGTTGCCCGAATCGGCCCGAGGCGGTGATGCCAGCGGTGACGCCGGACTGACCCTGAATGCCGTCAACAGCCTCACCACCCTGGTCGCCGAAATCGCCGCCAAGGGCTCCCTTCGCGGCGATCAGAACCCGCCGGCGGAGAAAAATGCCACACCGGCAAGATTCCGCCGTGGAGAGGGTTAGCTGGAGGTGACGCCAAGCGCCCCCACAGCTATACAGCCGTCACAAAAGCAGCATGGGATTGCGTGGTTGCGGCCTTGCCGGGAACGTCGTCTGGCCTTCAGTTAGGGCGGCGGCCAAACACCGATTCGCTGAGCACCCTTTGAGCGTACGAGCGGACCAGACCAGCCGATGCCAGTAACACTCCTCGACCTGATCCTGCTCGGTGTGATGCTGATTTCGGGCCTGCTTGCCATGGTCCGCGGCTTCATGCGTGAAATCCTCTCGATCGCGGCCTGGGGCACCGCGGCGATCGTGACGCTGTATTCCTTCTCCAAGCTGCTGCCGACCGCGAAGACCTATTTCAACAACGACACGGTCGCGAGCGTGGTCGTCGTCGCAGGCGTGTTCATCGGGACCCTGGTCGTGGTCTCCGTGATCACGGTCCGGATCTCCGACATGATCCTGGATTCGCGCATTGGCGCGCTGGATCGCACCCTCGGGTTCCTGTTTGGCCTGGCTCGCGGGCTTTTGATCGTCGTGGTCGCGTTCCTGTTCTTCACCTGGCTGGTGCCGGACAAGCAGCGCCCGGACTGGGTCTCGGGGGCCAAGTCCCGCGTGGTGCTCCAGGGAACCGGGGATTGGCTGATGTCCCTCTTGCCTGACGACCCCGAGAACACCATCTTGAAGAGATTCAAGAAAAACAAACCAGATGATGATCAAGCTGACACCGAGCAGCAGCCTTCGGGCAATGGCGACGGCTACAGCAAACCGGCTCGTGACAGCCTGAAGAAGCTGATCGAGAAACCTGCGGCGCGTTGATTGAGCCCTAAAGAGAGGCGCGGACGAGATGCGACACCCTGACCAGGACGCCCACACTGAACTCGATCCCGGCTCTGCCGCGCTAGAGCTTCAGGACGACCTGGAGGGAGATACGCTGCGCGAGGAATGCGGCGTGTTCGGCATCTACGGACACCCTGATGCCGCCGCGATCACCGCGCTCGGCCTCCACGCGCTTCAGCATCGCGGCCAGGAGGCCGCCGGCATCGTCTCCTACGACGGCAGCCGATTTCACTCCGAACGCCGCCTCGGCCTCGTCGGTGACACCTTCTCCCGCCGCGAGGTGATCGATCGCCTGCCCGGCAACATGGCGGTTGGCCATGTCCGCTATTCCACGACAGGCGCGACTATCCTGCGCAACGTGCAGCCCCTGTTCGCCGAGCTCAATGCCGGCGGCCTTGCGGTCGCCCACAACGGCAACCTCACGAACGGCCTGACGCTGCGCCGCGAGCTCGTGAAGCACGGCGCGATGATGCAGTCGACCACCGATACCGAGGTGATCCTGCACCTGGTCGCGCGCTCCAGGCGCGCTCGCTTCATCGAGCGCTACATCGACGCGTTGCGCGAGATCGAAGGCGCCTATGCGCTGGTCTCGCTCACCAACAAGAAGCTGGTCGGCGCGCGCGATCCGCGCGGCATCCGCCCGCTGGTGCTCGGCGAGCTCGACGGCTGCCCGATCCTGACGTCGGAGACCTGCGCCCTCGACATCATCGGCGCGCGTTTCGTGCGCGACATCGAGCCCGGCGAAGTCATCGTGTTCGACGATCACGGCCAGGACATCCACAAGCCGTTCCCGCCGATCGCGCCGCGGCCCTGCATCTTCGAATACATCTATTTCTCGCGTCCGGATTCCATCGTCCATGGCCGCTCGGTCTACGAGGTCCGCAAGGCCTTCGGCGCGCAGCTCGCGCGCGAGAGTCACGTGCCGATCGACGTGGTCGTGCCGGTGCCGGATTCCGGCGTTCCCGCTGCGATCGGTTACAGCCAGCATTCCGGCGTGCCTTTCGAGCTCGGCATCATCCGCAACCATTACGTCGGCCGCACCTTCATCCAGCCGACGCAGGCGATCCGCGAATCCGGCGTGCGCATGAAGCATTCGGCCAACCGCGCCGCGATCGAAGGCAAGCGCATCATCCTGATCGACGACTCGCTGGTGCGCGGCACCACGTCGAAGAAGATCGTGCGCATGATGCGCGATGCCGGCGCCAAGGAAGTGCATTTCCGCCTTGCCTCGCCGCCGATCCTCTATCCCGATTATTACGGTATCGACCTGCCGGACCGCGGCGGCCTTCTGGCTGCGACGCATTCGCTGGAAGAGATGCGCGAGATCATCGGTGCCGACTCGCTCGCCTTCCTGTCGATCGACGGCATGTACCGCGCCATGGGTGAGCCCGGCCGCGACCCGGCCAATCCGAAATTCTCGGATCACTGCTTCACGGGCGCCTATCCGACCCACCTCACCGACCAGACCCAGACCGAGCAGCAGCCGCGGCAGCTGTCGCTGCTGGCGGAAGCGAGCTAATCCTCGGCTGTCATTCCGAGGCGCCTGGCGCGGCCCCGGAATGACGCCCCCGGGCGGGCTTGTGCGGGCCGCCCTCCTCTGCAATACCCCCGCGATGACCAAGCCTCTCGCCAACCGCATCGCTCTCGTCACCGGCGCCTCGCGCGGCATCGGTTTTGCCACGGCAATCGCACTGGCCAAGGCCGGCGCGCATATCGTTGCCACCGCGCGCACGCAAGGCGGGCTCGAGGAGCTCGACGACGAGATCCGCAAAGCGGGAGGCAACGGCGCCACGCTGGTGCCGCTCAATCTCACCGATTCCGATGGCATCGCCCGGCTCGGGGCCGGCCTGCACGAGCGCTACGGCAAGCTCGACATCCTGGTCGGCAATGCCGGTGTGCTCGGCCCCTCCTCGCCGGTCGCCCATATCGAGCTCAAGACGTTCAACGACGTCATGGCCGTCAATGTCTCCGCGAACTTCCAGCTGATCCGCTGCATGGAGCCGCTGCTGAAGCAGTCCGACGCCGGCCGTGCCGTGTTCATCACTTCTGGCGCCGCCAACAAGGCGACCGCCTATGTCAGCCCCTACGCCGCCTCCAAGGCCGCCCTGGAAACGCTGGCCCGCGCTTGGGCACAGGAGACCGCGAACACGAAGCTGCGTGTCAATTTGTTCAATCCGGGCCCGGTCCGCACCCGCATGCGCGCGACCCTGATGCCGGGCGAGGACCCGGCGACGCTCGATACCTCCGAGCAGGTCGCCGAATTCATCGTGCCGCTGTGCGCGCCCGACTGGACCGAGACCGGCAAGTTCTACGATTACAAGACGCGGACGCTGATGAGCTTCCGCGCGCCGGCCTGATTGACTCAGGCACCTCCCGGCGATTGACTGGCCGCGCTCAAGCGGTAGCAAGCCGCAATCCAAGAAAAGGGAGGTTGCCATGGCGTCATGGCATGATCGCACATTGCGTGCGCTTGCACGCGTCTCTCAAGCTTTCTCCGTCCTGACAACAGCCATCGCGTTCGCGCTTCCGGGCGGCGCCACGGCCGGCGAGGTCCCGACCTTTGCGGTCGACGCGTCCTGGCCGAAGCAACTCCCGAACAACTGGATCCTCGGCCAGGTCGGCGGCATCACCGTCGACTGGCAAGGCCACATCTGGATGATCCATCGTCCGCGCTCGCTCACCGACGACGAGAAAGGCGCAAGCCTCAACCCGCCCCGCTCGAAATGCTGCGTGTCGGCGCCGCCCGTGCTCGAATTCGACACCGACGGCAATTTGCTGCGATCCTGGGGCGGCCCTGGCGCCGGTTATGAATGGGTCGGCCGCGAGCACGGCATCGAGGTCGATCCGGCGGGCTTCGTCTGGATCGGCGGCAATGCCGACAATGACAACGCCATTCTCAAATTCACGCTCGACGGCAAGTTCGTCGGCCAGATCGGCAAGATCGCACCGAGCCTCGGCAGCAACGACACGACACAGCTCGGCAAGCCCGCCGAAACCGCGCTCGACAAGGACGCCAACGAAATCTACGTCGCCGACGGTTATGGCAATCGCCGCGTCATCGTGTTCGATGCGACCACGCTCGCCTACAAGCGGCACTGGGGCGCCTACGGCAACAAGCCCGATGACAGCAAGCAGGCTGCCTACGATCCCAAGGCGCCGGTGTCGCAGCAGTTCGGCAACCCCGTCCACTGCGTGAAGATCGCCAATGACGGTCTCGTCTACGTGTGCGATCGCATCAACAACCGCATCCAGGTGTTCAAAAAGGACGGCACCTTCGTGAAGGAGTTCTTCTTCGAGAAGAATACACTCGGCAATGGCGCGGTGTGGGACGTTGCGATATGGCCCGATCCGAAGCAGACCTATCTGCTCAGCGCCGACGGCGAGAACAACGAGATCAGGGTGATCAAGCGCGAAGACGGCACCGTGGTCGGCAGCTTCGGGCACAATGGCCGCAATGCCGGGCAATTCCACTGGGTGCATGCCATGGCGGTCGACGCCAAGGGGAATGTCTATACCGCCGAGGTCGACACCGGGAAGCGCATCCAGAAATTCAAGCTGACCTCGGACGCGCTGAAATAGCGCCTCAACGCATCTTGCCCAAAAGTTAACCGACGGATGACGCTACGACGCACCGCCATCCGGCTTTAGGCGCATTGCCGGGACCTGCGGGAAACGGTAGAGCCATCAGCCGGAACAAGGCTCCGCAAGAGAGCCGTCCGCATATTTGACAATGGAGGAGACCTTTTATGACGACGACGTTCGCGCGCCGCTCGGCGGCCCTTCTCGCCTGCGCCGCTTTCGGTTTTGCCACATCAGCCTACGCCCAGGACAAGACCGTCACGATCGGCGTGCTCAACGACATGTCCAGCCTCTATGCCGACATCGGCGGCCCCAACTCCGTCGTGGCGGTCAAGATGGCGGTTGAGGATTCCGGCCTGCTTGCCAAGGGCTGGAAGATCGAGGTCGTCAGCGGCGATCACCAGAACAAGCCGGACGTCGGGGTCAACATTGCGCGGCAGTGGATCGACACCCAGAAGGTCGACATGATCACCGACACGCCGAACTCGGGCGTGGCGCTGGCGGTCAGCAACGTAGCCAAGGAAAAGAACGTCGT
This sequence comes from Bradyrhizobium manausense, assembly GCF_018131105.1. Lineage (NCBI taxonomy): Bacteria > Pseudomonadati > Pseudomonadota > Alphaproteobacteria > Hyphomicrobiales > Nitrobacteraceae > Bradyrhizobium > Bradyrhizobium manausense. The sequence goes on from NZ_JAFCJI010000001.1 coordinate 2,679,326, forward strand.
CCTGCTCAACAATGGTGGTGCCAGCGCCGACCTTACCGGCAAGGCCTGCAACGCCAACACGATCTCCTACACTTACGACACTTACATGCTCGCCAACGGCACCGGCAAGGCGCTGACCAAGGCCGGCGGCGACAGCTGGTTCTTCCTGACCGCCGACTACGCCTTCGGCGCCGCGCTGGAGCGCGACACCAGCGCCGTCGTCAAGGCCAACGGCGGCAAGGTGCTTGGCGGCGTCAAGCATCCGCTCAACACCTCGGACTTCTCGTCATTCCTGCTGCAGGCGCAGAACTCCAAGGCGAAGATCGTCGGGCTTGCCAATGCCGGCGGCGACACCACCAACGCGATCAAGCAGGCGGCCGAGTTCGGCATCGTCGAAGGCGGCCAGAAGCTCGCAGCGCTCCTGCTCTTCATCAACGACGTCCACTCGCTCGGCCTCAAGACCGCGCATGGCCTGACCTTCACCGAATCCTTCTACTGGGATCTGAACGACAGCACTCGTGCCTGGTCGAAGAAATTCCAGGAGAAGGTGGCTAACCACGCGATGCCGTCGATGACCCAGGCCGGCAACTACGCCGGCGTGATACATTATCTCAAGGCGCTCGAGGCGCTCGGCGGCAATCCGCATGACGGCGCCAAGGTGGTCGCCAAGATGAAGGAAATCCCGACCGACGATCCGCTGTTCGGCAAGGGTCCGCTCCGCGAGGACGGCCGCCGCATCATCCCGGCCTATCTGTTCGAGGTGAAGAAGCCCGAGGAGTCGAAGGGGCCGTGGGACTATTACAAGCTGATCGCGACCATCTCGCCCGAAGATGCCGCCAGGCCGCTCAAGGACAGCGAGTGCCCGCTGGTGAAGAAGTAAGGCAGTCAACGTTGCCGTAAGGTGGGCAAAGGCGCGCAGGCACCGTGCCCACCATCTCTCCCCGATCAAAGAAGTGGTGGGCACGCTTCGCGTTGCCCACCCAACGAAACCGGCTACGAAACCGGCTTCGTTGTCGCGAGCGCCCGCACTGCGATGGCCACGCACACCACCATCAACGCCGCGGCCAGCAAGAACGGCGCGCCGGGCAGACGCAGCGGCGCGCTGGCGCCGATGAAATATGAAAACGTCAGCGTGAACAGGAACGGGCCGACGAGCTGCGACACGCTCTGCACGCTTGCAGTCGCGCCCTGCAACTGCCCCTGCCGATCGGGGGCAACCAGCCGCGTCATCAGCGATTGCATGGCGGCGCCCGAGATACCCCACAGCGACATCACGGGAATGCCGATCCAGAACAGGGGCCCGGTCGGCGCAGCACCAAAGATCACGAAGCCGATCGCGCCACAGCACAGGCCCATCACCAGGGCGTTGCGTTCGCCGAGCACGCGCACGATCGGGCCGATCGCAAGCCCCTGCACCACCATGGCGCAGATGCCGACCATCGCGAGCGTCAATCCCACCGTCTTGGAATCCCAGCCGTAGCGATAGGTCGCGTAGAGCACGAAGGTCGAGGGCAGCACGACATGCGCGACCTGTGCGATGAAGTTGACGACCGATAACGCGGTCAGCGCCGCGTTGGAGCGCAGCAGATGCAGCGCACCGATCGGATTGGCGCTGGTCCAGCGGAACGGCGCGCGTTTGTCGGGCGCCAGCGATTCCGGCAGGACGAACAGCCCATAGAGCGCGTTGGCAAGGCTGAGAGCGGCCGAGGCCCAGAACGGCAAATGCGGATCGATATCGCCGAGCAGTCCACCCAGCGCCGGGCCCAGAATGAACCCCGCGCCGAAGGCTGCGCCAATCCTGCCGAAGATCGCCGCACGCCGCTCCGGCGGCGTGATATCGGTGATGTAGGCAAAAGCGGTCGAGATGCTCGCCGAAGTGATGCCGGAGATCACGCGGCCGACGAACAGCCAGACCAGCGACGGCGCCAGCGCCATCAGCACATAGTCCGCGGCAAGCCCGAAATTCGACAGCAGAACCACCGGCCGGCGCCCGAAGCGATCCGACAGCGCGCCGAGCAGCGGCGAGAACACGAATTGCATCAGCGCCCAGGCGGTGCCGAACAGGCCGAAGATTCGGGCCGCCTGCGCGGTGTCGTTACCGACAAAACTCTCGATCAGCTTCGGCAGGATCGGCATGATCACGCCGAGCGCCAGCATGTCGAGCAGGATCGTGACGAAGATGAAGGCAACGGCCCCGCGCCGGACCGGCGCTGCGCCTTGCGCTATCGCCTCGCCGGCCTCGCCGCTCACGACGGCCGCTTGCGCTTGTGTGCGAACGGATTGGCCTTCTCGCGCAGGGTGATGCGCACCGGCGTGCCCGGCAGGTCGAAGGCCTCACGCATCGAGTTGACGAGGTAGCGCAAGTAAGACTGCGGCACCGCGTCCGCGCGCGAGCAGAACAACACGAAGCTCGGCGGACGCGCTTTGGTCTGGGTGATGTAGTTCAGCTTCAGCCGGCGGCCGGACACGGCCGGTGGCGGATTGGCCTGGATCGCCTGTTCGAACCAACGGTTGAGCGCGGAGGTCGGCACGCGCCTGTTCCAGAGCGCGTAAGCATCCTGGATCGCCTGCATCAGGCGATCGATGCCCTCGCCCATCAGACCGGAGACCGCGACGATCGGCACGCCCTTGAGCTGCGGCAGCCAATGATCGGCGTCGCGGCGCAGACCCGAAACCGCGCCGCCGCCCTTGGTTTCCATCAGGTCCCATTTGTTGACGGCGAGCACGACCGCGCGCCCCTCGCGCTCGATCAGATCGGTGATGCGCAGATCCTGCTCCTCGAAGCGATTCTGCGAATCCATCATCATCACGACGACTTCGGCGAAGCGCACCGCGCGTAGCGCATCGGCAACCGAGAGCTTCTCCAGCTTCTCCTCGATGCGCGAGCGCCGGCGAAGACCGGCGGTGTCGAACACGCGAAAATCGCGACCCTTCCAGTTGAGCTCGACTGCAATGGAATCGCGCGTGGTACCGGCCTCGGGGCTCGTCAGCAGGCGCTCTTCGCCGAGCAAATGATTGATCAGGGTCGATTTGCCGGCATTGGGACGGCCGACAATGGCTACCCGGATCGGGCGCGTCGCGGCCTCTTCCTCGGACAGCGGCTCGTCGTCCTCGGCCTCATCCTCCTCGACAGGCTCCGGCATCAGCTTGGCGAGTTCGTCGTAGAGCTCGCCCAGGCCCTCGCCATGCTCGGCGGAGATCTGGATGGGATCGCCCAGGCCGAGCGCGAAGGATTCCATCGCGCCGGCATCGCCATGCTTGCCTTCGCTCTTGTTGGCCACCAGCAGCACCGGCTTGTTGGCCTTGCGGGCGAAATCGGCGAAGGCGCGGTCAGTCGGCGTAAGACCGATGCGCGCGTCGATCACGAAGAACAGCGCATCGGCCTGCGCAATCGCGGCTTCGGTCTGCTCCTGCATGCGCGCCGTCAGCGAGCCCCTGGCGCCCTCGTCGAGGCCGGCGGTGTCGATGATGGTGAATTCGAGATCGCCGAGCCTGGCATCGCCCTCGCGACGGTCGCGGGTGACGCCGGGCAAATCATCGACAAGCGCGAGCTTCTGTCCGACCAGGCGGTTGAACAGCGTCGACTTGCCGACATTGGGACGGCCGATAATGGCGATCGTAAAGGACATCGGTCATTCGTGCGCCGCGGAGGCTGCGCCTGTCAATTCAGTGAAAAATATCAGCGCGAGAAGGTGCCGCTGGGGAGCGGCGCCGGGAAGGCCCCCTGCGTCTGCTGTTGCTGGGTGGGCTGCGCCGGTTGTGCCGAGGGCTGCGCGGCTTGCTGATCCGGCGGCGGCGCGGTGGTGCGCTTGCGGACGATCTTGTGCTTCGGCGGCGGGGCTGCCGGCGCCGGTGCCGCCTCAGGATGGGCCTCGCCGTCGACCTCACCGGCCGGGGCTTCAGCCGGTGCGGCAGCGGTGGAGCCCGGTTGCTTCGCCTTCTTGCCCTTGGCGGATGTCGACGATTTTGCGGGCTCAGCGGGCGGCGGTTCGGCCGGCAGCGCCGCAACAGCAGGCGCGTTCGGATCCTGCTGCGCGCCCTTGTACATGTCCTTCGGCACGCCCTGCTCGAGACCCGGGACGCCCTCAGGGAAGACCGGCCTGCGTTCGCCCGGCAGCTTCTTCTTGGTGTCGAGGAAGTCGAGCAGATCGCTCGGATCGAAGCTTGAGCAGCCGCCCAGGACGCCTGTAAAGGCGATCAGGACGGCGGCTGCGATCAAGCGAGGCGTGCGGCGCATATCGATATCTCGTCTGAGCTCTCAGGACCGTCAGCTTTTGGCGACGGGCGGCAGCAAGGCCTGGAGCGCTTCGGCGCGCGAGCGCAGGCCCGGCGGCGTTTCGCCATCCTCGGCGATCGCGTCGACCCATTTGCGGGCCGCGGTCATGTCGTTGTTGCGCCAAGCCGACAGCGCCAGCAACTCGCGGGCGCTGTGGCGGAAGGTCGATTTGGGCTCCGCGGAGGTCTCCAGCCGCTGCTGGATGTCGGCGTAGCTCGCGCTGTCCACCAGCAGGCTGGCCGCGCGGATCTTCGCCAGATCCTGCCACTCGCTGCCGAGGCTGCGGTCGGCGGCGATGTCGTCATACATCTTGGCCGCAGCCTTGGGATCGCGGGTCGACGTCTCCGCGGCGGCATGGAGCCGTGACAGGGTGCGGTAGCCAGACGGAGCCTTGGCAGCAAGATCAGCAAAGGCGGTCTCGGCCTCGGCGTGCTTGCCCTGCTCGGACAGCTCGACGGCCTTCTCGAAGGTCGCGCCGGCCTCGGCGGCCTTCTTGGCCTCCAGGTACTGGTAACCGCGCCAGCCACCCACGGCCGCCACGATCAGCACCATCAGGGCGATGAAGTAGAGCGAATATTTGTCCCACAGCCTCTTGAGCTGCTCGCGACGTACTTCCTCGTCGACTTCGTCAAATAATTCAGACACTTATGCTAATCCCATGCCCGGCCGGGAGCGCGCGCCAGATCGTGCGCGTCTAAAGCCCGTCCCCACGTCGCGGCGGCGATACCCTATCGATATGGCGGTGGCAAGGCAAAGCAAGGCCGATCAAGGCGTTAACGCGCGATCCGGGATATCCCGGTGCCCGCCAAGGCCTCGGTCAGGCCCCAACCAGCAGCTCCCGCAGCTGCCGCTTCACCACCTTGCCATTGGCGTTGCGCGGAAGGGGTTCAGCGGTGACTGTCATGGTCTCCGGCACCTTGTAGTCGGAAAGCCGCTCGGCGCACCAGGCCTTCAGGTCCTCGCTACCAACCTGGACGCGCGTGACCACGACCGCGTGGACGCGCTCACCCAGCACCGGGCATGGCTTTGCGATGATCGCGCTCTCGACCACGGCGGGATGGCCGGCCAGCACGGATTCGACTTCGGCCGAATAGATCTTGAGGCCGCCGCGATTGATCATGTCTTTCTGCCGGTCGAACACGCGAACAAAGCCTTCGGCGTCGACCGAGCCCAGATCGCCCGAATGCCAGAAGCCGGCGGTAAAGCTCTCGGCCGTGGCCTTCGGGTTGCTCCAATAGCCCTTGATGACCGAGGCACTCTGGATCCAGAGCTCGCCGATCTCGCCGGGCGGCAGTTCACGCCCATCTGCACCCATCGCAACGATGCGCGCGCCGGGACACGGCAGACCGACACTGTCGATATGACTTTCCGTCAATTCGCCCGGCATGATCGTCGAGGGCGACGTCGTCTCGGTCGCGCCGTAGCAGTTCGCGAGCTTCAGGCCGGGAATCGTTGCCTTGAGCTTCTCGATGGTTGCGACCGGCATCGGTGCGCCGCCAAAACCACCGATGCGCCAGCTCGAGAGATCGTAGCTGTCGAAATCCGGCTGGAGCAGGCAGAGATTGTACATCGCCGGCACCATCACCGTGTAGGTGACACGTTCGCGCGCGGCGAGCTTGAGATAGTCGGCCGCCTTGAACTCCGGCATGATGATCAGCGCGCCGCCACAGCAGATCATCGTCGTGATGTTGGCGACGACACCCGTGACGTGCCCGAGCGGAACGGCTGCGATCGACCGATCAGCTTCCGTCAGTTGCAGGCAGGACACGAACACCATCGAGGAATGCACGATGTTGCAATGGGCCAGCATCGCGCCCTTCGGCTTGCCTGTCGTGCCCGAGGTGTAGAGGATCATCGCGGTGTCCTCCTCGTTCACCTCAACCGGTGCCGGCGCCAAGGCATTGTCGGCGAGTATCGCGAAGCGCGACAGAGCCGGATCGTGGTCGACGGCAATGCGGTGAACCACACCGGGAACATCCTGCGCGTCAGGCAGCCGATCGGCGAGCGCAGCCTCGTGGATCAATATCCTGGCGCCGCAATCGGAGAGCACATAGGCGATCTCCGGCTTCTGCTGGCGCGTGCTGAGCAGCACGGTGACCAGCCCCTCATGCGCGGCGGCGAACAGCAGCAGCGGAAATTCGATGCGATTGCCGAGCAGGATCGCAACGCGGTCGCCGCGTTGCAGGCCGAGCTTGCGAAAGCCCGATGCTATCCGTGCGGCCTGCTCCACCGCCTGCCGCCAGCTCAACCGGATATGACCGCAGACGAGCGCTTCGCTGTCACGATTGCGCGCAGAAGCCGCCGCGATCATCGCCCAGAGACTGGCCGGCCGATCAATGAAGGCCGGCACCACCCGATCACCAAAACGCGCCTCGAACCGCATCGGCGGGATCTGAGATTGCGACCAGTCCATCGGAGGGTCCTCGGCTTGTTGCTTTTGTCACCTTCCGCGCATGAGCACGGAGGTGATGTCTTGCGCTGATCGGCTATCCGCCCATCACGGGAACGCCGATCACGACAGGATGGAACGCAAACGCCAGCGCCAGGTAAGCGACGATGCCGACCGCGACTGCGATCAGATCGTTGGTGACGCCGCCCACCGGAATCGGCGGGCCGCCGGCATCCTTGCGATGCTTCAGCGAAATGCGGTCATAGACGCCCCAGCCCAAGAAGGAGCCGAACAAGATGATGGAGCCAAGATCGCCATTGGCGAGCAGGTGCGCCGCCGCCCACAGTTTGATACCTGCGAGCATTGGATGTTTCAGCGTCGCATAGATGCGACCGCGCAGGTAGGACGCGACCACCAGAATGACGGCAGGGAGCATCAACGCCACCGTGATGTGCTTCATCGCCTTCGGCGGATGCCAGACGTCGATCCAGCCGGTCGCACGATAATGGCCAAAGCCCCAGACGATCAACGCCAGTCCCGCGAGCGAGACGACCGAATACAGGATCTTGTAGGTCCCCTCGCCCAGCCGCGCGATCGCCTGTGCGCGCGCATCACGTTTCGTTGTGAAAACATGGGCGGCGAAAAACAGCACCAGCCCCAGGATCATGACCAGCAGACCCACGACATCCTCCCCTCAACCAGCGCCCCAGCTCTGAGGTATCATTGATTGGCCGCCGCTCGCAACTGACGCGCTACCTTCCGAGCTCTCGATTGTCGACATAGCGGATCGCAATGGGCCGTCCGGCCAAAGCGCCACCAAGGCCGCTGGTGAACTTCAACGGGAGACAGGCGTTCAGCGATGAATTGATCGCCTTGAGGTAGGTGGTTCGCGTATCGGCGGGGACGCCCGCAGTCGCAAAGGTCAGCCGCGGCGGACCGATCAGGCCGCCGGCTTTATTGAAGCTGAAACGGACGGCCATCTGCATGCCTGCGCGCGCGTTGTCCGATGGCGGTGACCAGCATGTGCGCAGCTCCGCAAAGAGATCACCGATCGTATCGAGATCGTGATCCGGCTTTTGATACTTGGCCCGATCAGCCTCCGCAGGCACGCTCTCGATCGTGAGCTGGAGGTTCTGGCCATAGGGATAGTCGATCTCGGGAATGCAGGGGCCGGGCTCGAGCGGACTGCAATAGGACGGCGTGCAGGGCCGGCCGTCGAGCACACTACACGGCTCGTGCGCAAACGGGATCGGATTGATCTGGCGACGCTGCGCGTCGGCGGTGAAGGTTGATATCGCCAACAGTGTGAGAACGAGAATGCCGCGCCACATGCTTTGAGCTCGCGATGCCACGTCGGCGAAAGGTGGCACCGTTCGTGACAGCGTCAAGCCTGCGCCCGTTCACATGCTCGCGTGCGAAAGGATGGGGCGCCCTACCCCTTCCGCTTGACGTCCTTGACGTTGGTGAACTCGATGCCCTCGGCGCGCTCCTTGGTATAGCCGAGATAGAACTCGTTCCGGGCGAGATACACGGGGTCGCCGTCGACGTCGTCGGCAATACTCGACGTGTTGCCCGCGATGAAGGTGTCGAGCTTCTTGCGATCCTCCGAGGAGACCCAGCGCGCGAGCTGGAACTCACTCACCTCGAATTCGACCGGCAGTGAATATTCCGCTTCCAGCCGTGCCTTGAGCACGTCGAGCTGCAGCGCGCCGACCACGCCGACCAATGCCGGTGCGCCGTCGCGCGGCCGGAACACCTGCACAACGCCCTCTTCCGACATCTGCTGGAGCGCTTCCTTCAGCTTTTTCGCCTTCATCGCGTCGGTGAGGCGGACGCGGCGGACGATTTCCGGTGCGAAGCTCGGCACGCCGACGAAATTGAAATCCTCGCCCTCGGTCAGCGTATCGCCGATGCGCAGTGTACCGTGATTGGGAATGCCGACGACGTCGCCTGCAAAGGCCTCGTCCGCCACCGATCGGTCCTGGGCAAAGAAAAATTGCGGGCTCGACAGCGGCATGCTCTTGCCGGTGCGCACCAGCTTGGCCTTCATGCCGCGGCTGAGCTTGCCGGAGCAGAGGCGCGCAAACGCGATGCGGTCGCGGTGGTTCGGATCCATATTGGCCTGGATCTTGAACACGAAGGCGCTCATGCGCGGATCGGTGGCCTCGACCTTGCGCTGGTCGCTGTCCTGCGCACGCGGCTCGGGCGCAAACTTGCCGAGGCCTTCCAGGAGGTCGCCGACGCCGAAATTGCGCAGCGCGCTGCCGAAGTAAACCGGCGTCAGATGGCCCTCGCGGAACGCATCGAGCTCGAACGGTTTTGAGGCCTCGGTGACGAGTTCAAGCTCGTCCTTCACCGCCGACACATCGAGATTGGCGTTGAGCTTGGCCAGTTCCTCGATCTCGATCTGCTGCGCGGCACCTGTCTTGGCGCCGCCGCCTTCGAGCAGGCGTACGCCGCCATTGACGACGTCATAGGTACCGAGGAAGTCGCGACCCCGGCCGACCGGCCAGGTCATCGGCGTGGTGTCGAGCGCCAGCGTTTTCTCGATCTCGTCGAGCAGCTCGAACACGTCACGGCTCTCGCGATCCATCTTGTTGATGAACGTGATGATCGGGATGTCGCGAAGGCGGCACACCTCGAACAACTTGCGTGTCCGCGCCTCGATGCCCTTGGCCGCGTCGATGACCATGACGGCAGAGTCGACGGCGGTGAGCGTGCGATAGGTGTCTTCCGAAAAGTCCTCGTGGCCCGGCGTGTCCAGCAGGTTGAACACAAGGCCTTCGAACTCGAAGGTCATCACCGAGGTCACGACCGAGATGCCGCGCTCGCGCTCGATCTTCATCCAGTCCGAACGGGTGTTGCGCCGCTCGCCCTTGGCCTTGACCTGGCCGGCCAGGTTGATGGCGCCGCCGAACAGGAGAAGCTTTTCGGTCAGCGTGGTCTTGCCGGCGTCAGGGTGCGAGATGATCGCAAAGGTGCGCCGCCGCGACACTTCTGCGGCAAGCGGGGAACGGGCCGGCGATTCGGCTGTGGTGGCGGCAATGTCGGACATGGCGGGAGCGTTTGGCAGGGAAAATGGGCCGGATCAAGCCTCATTTGGTGATTGCGCAGCCCTTCGGCCAGCCCCATATCGGCCTCCGGGAGGACGACCTCCTTGCTCATCAGCATATTGGCCTAGCGGGGACGACCCTGCCTTGAATGGAGGGTCGTCATGGCCTGGAGCATCCTGTTCGTTGCCGGTCTTCTCGAGATCACCTGGGCGATTGGCCTGAAATATACCGAGGGTTTTACCAGGCTGGTTCCCTCCGTGATCACGCTTGCGGCCATGGCCGGCAGCGTGATCCTGCTCGGTCTCGCACTGAAGTCCCTGCCTGTCGGAACCGCCTATGCGGTCTGGACCGGCATCGGCGCGGTCGGCACCGCCACGCTCGGCATCTACCTGTTCGGCGAGCCCGCCACCGCGCTCCGCCTCGCCAGCATCGGACTGATCGTGGCCGGCATCGTCGGGCTGAAGCTCGTTACTTGAAGATCTGGACCGCCCACCAGCTCAGCGCGGCGACGATGGCTGAGGCCGGGATCGTGATCACCCAGGCATAGACGATCGAGCTCGCCACGTTCCAGCGCACCGCCGAGACGCGGCGGGCCGCACCGACGCCGACGATGGCGCCAGTGATGGTGTGGGTGGTCGAGACGGGAACGCCGAGGAAGGTCGCAATGAACAGGGTGGCCGCGCCACCGGTCTCGGCGCAAAATCCCTGCATCGGCGTCAGCTTGGTGATGCGCAGGCCCATGGTACGGACGATGCGCCAGCCGCCCATCAACGTGCCCAGAGCCATCGCGGCCTGGCAGGACAACACCACCCAGAACGGCACCGTAAATTCATTGCCGAGATGGCCCTGTGAATAGAGCAGCACGGCAATGATGCCCATGGTCTTCTGCGCGTCGTTGCCGCCATGTCCGAGCGAATAGAGCGAGGCGGAGGCGAATTGCAGGATGCGGAAGGCGCGATCGACCGCGAACGGCGTCGAGCGCACCGAGAGCCACGACACGATCGCGACCAGCATCATCGCGAGCAGGAAGCCGACCAGCGGCGACAGCACGATCGCCAGCACCGCCTTGGTCAATCCGCTCCACACGGCCGCATGGATTCCGGCCTTGGCCATGCCGCCGCCGACGAGGCCGCCGATCAGCGCATGTGAGGACGAGGACGGAATGCCGAGCGCCCAGGTCACCAGATTCCAGACGATGGCGCCGACAAGTGCGGCAAAGATCACCTGGGCGTCGACGATCGCGGGATCGATGATGCCGGTGCCGATGGTCTGGGCAACGTGCAGGCCGAACACCATGAAGGCGACGAAATTGAAGAACGCGGCCCAGATCACCGCGAATTGCGGCCGCAGCACGCGGGTCGAGACGATGGTCGCGATCGAATTGGCGGCGTCGTGCAGGCCGTTCAGGAAGTCGAACAGCAGTGCGACGGCGATCAGTCCGACCAGGACGGGAAGACCCAACGCAGCATCCACAGCGCGGCCCTGCCCTACACTTGCTCGATGACGATGCTGTTGATCTCGTTCGCCACGTCATCGAAGCGATCGGCAACCTTTTCGAGATGGTCGTAGATCTCGGCGCCGACGATGAAGTTCATGGCGCTGCCGTCACGATGCTTGAGGAACAGCTCCTTCAGACCGATGTCATGCAGGTCGTCGACGCGGCCCTCGAGCTTGGTCAGCTCTTCCGTGATCGCGGTCAGCATCGCGACGTTCGGCCCGATCGATTGCATCAGCGGCAGCGCCCGTCCAACCAGATTCGCGCATTCGATCAGCAGCGCACCGATCTCGCGCATCGGCGGCTCGAAGGTGCGGACCTCGAACAACATCACGGCTTTCGCCGTCTGCTGCATCTGGTCGATGGCGTCGTCCATCGAGGTGATCAGGTTCTTGATGTCGCCGCGGTCGAACGGCGTGATGAAGGTGCGACGCACCGCCGTCAGCACCTCTCGGGTGATGTTGTCGGCATCGTTCTCGAACTGGCTGACGCGCTGGCAGTAGACCGGCGTCTCTTCGCCCCCGTTCAGCACGCCCTGGAGCGCGATCGAGCCCTGGATCACGGTCTGGGCGTGGCGGTCGAACAGGTCGAAGAACCGTTCTTCCTTCGGGAGGAAAGCGCGAAACCATCGCATCATGGGACTGGTCTACCGGTTGGAAATAGCCCGGCCCGAACGGACCGTCACAAAACCGTCATAGACCATTTTCGCCTGGCGCGCGTGTCATCTCACGCCCGCGAAGCCGGATCATCCACCGGATTCGCAAACCAATAAAACATACGTTATATCAGCTACTTATAGCGACCGCCGGAAGTAGTGCGCGATTTCACCGATGATGCCACGGCGGAAGGTGAGCACGCAGATCACGAAGATCGAGCCCTGGATCACCGTCACCCACTGGCCGAACCCCGCCAGATATTGCTGCATGGCGATGATCACGAAGGCGCCGACCACGGGGCCGAAGATGGTTCCGAGACCGCCGACCAGCGTCATGAGCACGACTTCGCCCGACATCGACCAGTGCACGTCGGTGAGCGAGGCGTTCTGCGCCACGAACACTTTCAGCGCGCCGGCGAAGCCTGCCAGCGTTCCCGACAGGACGAACGCCAGGAACTTGTACTGGTCGGTCCGGTAGCCGAGCGAGATCGCGCGCGGCTCGTTCTCGCGGATCGACTTCAGAACCTCACCGAAGGGCGAGTTAATGATGCGGTAGATCAGCAGGAAGCCCGCGAGGAAGCCGACCAGCACGACATAGTAGAGCACGGTCGGCTTCGACAGATCGAAGATGCCGAACATGTGCCCCTGCGGAATGCCCTGGATGCCGTCCTCGCCATGGGTAAACGGCGCCTGGAGATAGATGAAGTACAGCAGCTGCGACAGCGCCAGCGTGATCATCGAGAAGTAGATGCCCTGCCGGCGGATCGAGATGTAGCCGGTGATGAGCGACAGCCCGAACGCCGCGGCGACGCCGACGAGCACGCCAAGTTCGGGCGGCAGCGCCCAGACCTTTAGGGCATGCGCGCTGCAATAACCGGCAGTGCCCATGAACATCGCATGGCCAAACGACAGCAGGCCGCCGTAGCCGATCAGGAGATTGAACGCGCAGGCAAGCAGCGCAAAGCACAGCGCCTGCATCACGAAGAACGGATAGACTCCCGTGAAAGGCACCGACGCAAGCAGCAGCGCCATCACCACAAACAAGATCATCTCGTCGCGCATCGCGCGCGGGGTTACCGTCAGCGTGTCGTCCGTCAAGGCTGTCATATCAGGCCGCCCTTCCCGTCAATCCCGTTGGCTTCACCAAGAGCACCAGCACCATCAGCACGAACACGACGGTGTTGGAGGCCTCGGGGTAGAAATATTTGGTCAGGCCCTCGATCACACCGAGTGCGAAGCCGGTGATGATGGAACCCATGATCGATCCCATGCCGCCGATCACCACCACCGCGAACACCACGATGATGAGGTCGGCGCCCATCAGCGGCCGCACCTGGTTGATTGGCGCCGAGAGCACGCCGGCGAGCGCGGCAAGGCCGACGCCGAGGCCGTACGTGAGCGTGATCATGCGCGGTACGTTGATGCCGAAGGCACGCACCAGCGTCGGATTTTCAGTCGCTGCACGCAGGTAAGCACCAAGCCGCGTCTTCTCGATCAGGAACCAGGTGGCGATGCAGACGAACAGTGAGAAGACGACGACCCAAGCGCGATAGATCGGCAGGAACATGAAGCCGAGATTCAAGCCACCCTTGAGCTGGTCCGGGATGGAATAAGGCAGGCCGGAAGAGCCGAAATAGTTCTGGAACACGCCCTGCACGATCAGCGCGATGCCGAACGTCAGCAGCAGGCCGTAGAGGTGGTCGAGCCCGGTCAGGAATTTCAGCATGGTCCGCTCCAGGAGCATGCCGAAGATGCCGACGATGATCGGCGCAAGCAGCAGCGCCCACCAGTAATTGATGCCGCCGAGGTTCAGCAGGAAATAGGCGACGAAGGCGCCCATCATGTAGAGCGCGCCATGGGCGAAATTGATGATGTTGAGCATGCCGAAGATGACGGCGAGCCCGAGACTGAGCAGCGCGTAGAACGAGCCGTTGATCAGTCCCACCAGTAGCTGTGCGTAGAGAGCCTGCATCGATCCAGCACCCAGTCCCTTCGGCGTTCCCAAAGTAGCGTCCGCCGGCTGGCAGCCGGCGGACTGTTGGTCTTACTTCTTAAGCAGCGCGCACTTGCTCTCGGAGAGCGGCGTAAAGGCCTGCTCGCCCGGCACAGTGCCCACGAGCTTGTAGAAATCCCACGGTCCCTTGGACTCGGAGGGCTTCTTCACTTCGAACAGATAGGCGTTGTGGATGGTGCGGCCGTTCGGCTGGATCTCGCCCTTGCCGAACAGATCGTCCTCGGTCGGCATCGACTTCATCTTCTCGACGACCTTGACGCCGTCATGCGGATTGCCGCCGAGCGCTTCCAGCGCCTTGAGATAGTGGCGCACGCCCGCATAAACGCCCGCCTGCACCATGGTCGGCGGAGCGCTGTTCTTCATCTTTTCGGCGAAGCGCTTGGAGAAGGCACGGGTCTTGTCGTTCATGTCCCAATAGAACGTCTCGGTGAAGTTGAGGCCCTGCGCGGTCTCGAGCCCGATCGCCTTGACGTCGGTGAGGAACAGCAGCAGCGCGGCGAGCTTCTGGCCGCCTTTGACGATACCGAATTCGGCTGCCTGCTTGATCGTGTTGGTGGTGTCGCCGCCGGCATTGGCGAGGCCGATGATCTTGGCCTTGGAGGCCTGAGCCTGGAGCAGGAAGGACGAGAAGTCCGGCGTGTTGAGCGGATGCTTGACGCCGCCGACGACCTTGCCGCCGTTGGCGGTGATGACGGCTGTCGTGTCGCGCTCGAGCGCCGCACCGAAGGCGTAGTCGGCGGTCAGGAAGAACCAGGTATCGCCGCCGGCCTTCACCAGCGCCTGACCCGTGGTGTGGGCCAGCATGTAGGTGTCATAGGTCCAGTGCACGGTATTGGGCGAGCACTGCGCATTGGTGAGGTCCGAGGTCGCCGCACCCGAATTGATGTAGACGCCGTTCTTTTCCTTGACGACGTTGTTGACGGCGAGCGCCACGCCCGAGTTCGGCACGTCGACGATGATGTCGACCTTGTCGACGTCGAACCACTGCCGCGCGATCGCAGTGCCGATGTCAGGCTTGTTCTGGTGGTCGCCGGAGATGATGTCGATCTTCCAGCCCTTGCCCGTGAGGCCGGAATCCTCGACGGCCATTTGGGCCGCGAGCGTCGAGCCGGGTCCGCCGAGGTCTGCATAGAGACCGGACTGATCGGACAGCGCCCCGATCTTGACCGTCTTGTCCTGTGCGAAGGCGGCGCCAGCGGTGGTCACGGCCAACGCCGTGCCGAGCAACAACGATGCAATCGACTTTTTCATGTGACTTCCCTCGTAAATTCTCTCGTCGTCGTTTCTATTGGCCGTTCCACTTTGGGCGGCCTAGACGCCGAGATAGGTGTGGAGCTTGTCCATGTTGGCGGCAAGCTCCGCATTGGAAAATCCGTCAATGATCTTGCCGTGCTCGACCACATAGTAACGGTCGGCAACGGTGGATGCGAAGCGGAAGTTCTGCTCGACCAGAAGGATCGTGAAGCCCTCCTTCTTGAGCCGCGCAATGGTGTGGCCGATCTGCTGAATGATGACGGGCGCAAGACCTTCGGTCGGCTCGTCCAGCATCAGGAAGCTCGCGCCGGTGCGCAGGATGCGCGCGATCGCGAGCATCTGCTGCTCGCCGCCGGACAATTTGGTGCCCTGGCTGCTGAGCCGCTCCTTCAGGTTCGGAAACAGATCGAAGATCTGTTCGAGCGGCAACCCGCCCGGGCGCACCACCGGCGGCAGCATCAAATTTTCCCGCACGTCGAGACTGGAGAAAATCCCCCGCTCTTCGGGACAGAACGCGACACCCATGCGCGCGATCTTGTCGGAGGTCGCGCGGATGATCTCCTGATCGTTGAACTTGATCGAGCCGGCACGCTTGCCGATGATGCCCATGATCGACTTCAACGTGGTGGTCTTGCCGGCGCCGTTGCGCCCGAGCAGCGTGACGACCTCGCCCGCATTCACGTCGAAATTGATCCCGTGCAGGATGTGAGATTCGCCGTACCAGGCCTCGAGGTTGCGGACCCCAAGGACATTGCCGCCGGTTGCAGCTTTCACTGGTGCCTCGGCCATTGCAGTCTCAGGCATGACCGGCTCCCAGATAGGCTTCCTTGACGCGCTCGTCCTTGGTGAGCTCGGAATAATGGCCCTGCGCAAGCACCTGCCCGCGCGTCAGCACCGTGATGATGTCGGAAAGATTGGCAACGACGCTCAAATTATGCTCGACCATGAGGATGGTATATTTCGCCGAGATCCGCTTGATCAGTGCGGCGATCTTGTCGATGTCCTCGTGCCCCATGCCGGCCATCGGCTCGTCCAGCAGCATCATTTCCGGATCGAGTGCGAGC
The DNA here is from genome assembly GCF_018131105.1 of Bradyrhizobium manausense. NCBI lineage: Bacteria > Pseudomonadati > Pseudomonadota > Alphaproteobacteria > Hyphomicrobiales > Nitrobacteraceae > Bradyrhizobium > Bradyrhizobium manausense. Next base: position 2,695,505 of record NZ_JAFCJI010000001.1, read on the forward strand.
GTGGTTGCGATCTCGAGCGCGCGCTTGCGTCCATAGGCCATCTCGACCGCAGGCGTGTTGGCAAACTCGCTGAGGCCGACATCGTTCAACAACTCGCGCGCGCGGTCGTTGAATCGATTGAGCACGGACTTGGAGCGCCAGAAATCAAAGGAGCTGCCGTGCTGCCGCTGGAGCGCGACACGAACATTCTCCAGCGCGGTGAGATGCGGAAACACCGCCGAGATCTGGAACGAACGCACCAGTCCCAGCCGTGCCACGTCAGCGGGCGCCATCGCGGTGATGTCCTGTCCCTTGTACAGGATCTTTCCGGCAGACGGCTTGAGGAACTTGGTCAGAAGATTGAAGCACGTCGTCTTGCCGGCACCGTTCGGGCCGATCAACGCGTGAATGCTCCCACGGCGAACCTTGAGCGCAACGTCGCGGACGGCGAAGAAGCCCGCAAACTCCTTGGTCAAGCCTTCCGTTTCGAGAATGAACTCATCGGCCAAACAGATTTCCCCCTGCCCGCACAAATGCGCGTGGCTGTCCTTGTGACTTCGACTTTCCGGAGGCCTTGGAGCCTATCCCGGAACGCCGCCTCCGGGCGCGGAATATGCCGGAGGTGACGGGGGTTAGGCAAGGCGGAAAGCTGAGCAGGTCAGGCCTCTGGCCGGGAGTCTTATGCTCCCTTAGTTGGAGGCTTTGCGATGTCGCCTGCCGGCCTTCCGGTTCGCAAGACACCGGTCATCAAGTCGTCGTTAACGGTCTTTGGTCCCGCGCGCCAGCCTTCATCAAAAATTTTCCCGCCGCGGCGATCATGCGCGGGTTTCATTCGCCGGGAATATTGCTTTGGATTTCGCAAGCGCCGCTCCCTCCGTCGTCAAATCGATCAGGCAGCGTGATCTCCTCAACACGTGGCTGCGACTTTATGCGCGCCAGCAGGTTGCACCGGCGATCTGGGAGTATCAACCCGCGCGCCTCGAGGAAGAGCTGTCCGATCTCATCTATTACACGGTGGACAATTCGACGCCGACGCCACGCCTGATCATCCAGAGCGAAGGCACGCGGATCTCGCGCGCTTACGGCCATACCGGCAAGGGCGTTCTGCTGGAGGATTATGTCGGGCCGCGGCTCGCGCCTTTCGTGATGCCGATCTATCATGAATGCGTGGTGCGCGGGCTTCCGGTGTACAGCGTTGCCGACGTCGACGACATCTACGACCGTGTCGTCGCTTATGAACGGCTGCTGCTGCCCTTCCTGACCGACGGCAAGGTCAGCCACATCATCGCCTCGCTCAAGACCTTCTGCGAGGACGGCGGCTTCGAGATCAAGAATCTGCTGCGCGGAAATGACGCGCTGCCGCGGCCGAAACTGCGCACAGTGATCGACCACGACCTGTTTCACCGCGCCCCCGGACGCATCGCGGCGGCCGACGTCGTGGAATTCGCCGATCAGTCCGATAGTCCTGATGTCACCGCCGAGATCATCGAGCTGAACTAGCTCTTGCGCGCGGTAGCGCCGACTTCCTTGGCGTAGATATCGGGCTTGAAGCCGACCAAGAGCTTGCCGCCGATTTCGAGCACAGGCCGCTTGATCATGGATGGTTGCGCTAACATCAGCGCCAGTGCCTTCTTCTCGGTCAGGCCTTCCTTGTCGGCATCGGGCAGCTTCTTGAAGGTCGTGCCGGCGCGATTGAGCAACGTCTCCCAGCCGAGCTTGTCGCTCCAATGCTTGAGCTTGTCCTTCTCCACGCCGGCGGCCTTGTAATCGTGGAACTCGTAAGCAACGCCATGGGTGTCGAGCCAGGCGCGCGCCTTCTTCATGGTGTCGCAGTTCTTGATGCCGTAGATGATGTTGGGCAAGACGGTCCTCGCGCATGCGTCGTATCGTGATCCCGCGGGCGTTGTACGAAACTCCTGATCGCGCGACAATATTGCGAACGACGCTTTCGACATTCTTGAACGGACGCATCATGCACGTTACCCACGATCCCGCCGCATCCGCCTCACCTACGATCGACTTCAACACGTTCCTCGCGGTCGATATCCGCGTCGGCACCATCGTCGATGCCAAGCCGTTTCCCGAAGCGCGCAAGCCTGCGTGGCGGCTGTGGATCGACTTCGGCCCGGCCATCGGCGTGCGCAAGAGTTCGGCGCAGATCACGGAAAACCATCCGCTCGAGACGCTGGTCGGACAGCAGGTCGCCGCCGTCGTCAATTTCCCGCCGCGCCAGATCGGGCCAGTCGTCTCGGAGGTCCTCACGCTCGGCTTTCCCGATGCCGAGGGCAAGGTCGTGCTGATGCAGCCGGGCAAGCCGGTGCCTAACGGCGGACGGCTGTTCTAGCGGCATCGCCTTCGGCGGCCGGGCGCCGCCTATCGCTTCATCCTCGTTCTACGGCGCAGCCGCCGGGACTTGACCAAAATCTCTTTTGCCAATAAAAATGACTGACTGATCGTTTTTTATATTGGCCGGCTTTAAAAAGACTGTTCTGGCTTTCTCCTCAAAAACGATCGATCTGTCAGTTAATTACGGACGGGACGGATGCCCAAGATCAGCGACAAGAAGCGTGAAGACAGGCGTCAGCAAATCCTCGAAGCGGCGCTGGCCTGCTTCTCCGAAGACGGATTTCACCAGACCGGCATGGCCGACATCGTGAAGCGGTCGGGCTTGAGCCATGGCGCAGTCTATCTCTACTTCCAGGCCAAGGACGATCTGATCGAGGCCCTCGCCGACGACCGGCATCGCCGCGAGGCTGTGCTCAACTCGGTGGCGCAGGGATCCGGTGATCCGATCGAGGGACTGCACGCGCTGGTCCGCGTCTACGCGCAATGGCTCACCGATCCGGCGGGCGAAGCGCGGCGCCGGGTCGGCATCCATGGCTGGTCCGAGGCGCTGCGCAACCGCCGTGTCCGCAGCAGCGTCGTCGAAGGAATCGACATGCCACGTGCGTTGATCGTGGCGTTGGTCGAGCGCGGCCAGCACGACGGCCTCATCAAGCGCGACATCGGCGCCGATTCGATCGCACGTGTGCTGATCGCGATCTTCCAGGGCTTTGTGCTGCAAAAAAGCTGGGGCGAGGATTTTGACGTCGCGGCCTGCATGGGGGCCGTCACAGCCGTCATCGACAGCTTTCGTGCGGCCAAACCCGACATCAAGCGACGGGCGAGGACGTAAGCGATGCCCTGGATTCACGACCTCGTTGCCGGCGCCGGTGTCGGTCTTATCGGCGGACTGACCTCGGGCTTCATGGGTACGAGCCCTGGCGGTGGCCTTGTCATCTTCTGCGTGCTGCTGCTCGGTGCTGAGCAACACGTGGCCCAGGGCACCTCGCTGATCACGCAGATCCCGCCGACGGGCCTCGCCGGCGTGCGCCGTTACTGGCAAAACGGCAATCGCAGCCCGTTGACATGGATCGTCTGGATCGGCGTCGGATTTCTCGTCGGCGGCACGGGCGGCGGCTATGCCGCGGCCGCCGTGCCCGACGCGGTCCTGCAATGGACCTATGTCGTCTATCTCGTTGCGCTGATCGCGCTCCTGATCCTGCGCCGTGACCGCAAGGACGGTAGCAGCCACGCCGACGATAGCGACCAAGTGCCCTGGGTCCCCCTGCTCCTCATCGGCGCACTTGCCGGCTTTTCCTCCGGCTTCATGGGAATCGGCGGCGGACTCGCGATCACGGTCGGTCTCGCCGCAGGCTTGCGCGTGCCGCAGCATCAGGCGCAACTCGTCAGCTTGATCTTCTCGGTCATTCCGACCAACATTCCGGCGGCCTGGATCTACTGGAGCAAGGGCCTGATGGTCGGCTGGCCGGCCATCATCGGCATCATTGCCGGTCTCTGGGTCGGCACCGATCTCGGCGCCCGCGCAGCCAACCGCGTCAGCAAAGCAGTGCTGCGCCGAACCATGATCGGGCTCGTCACCTTGATGGCGCTCTACATGAGCTACAAAGCTCTTAGCTAGCTCACGGACGTTTTGGAATATTCAATCCGCGCTGCACCGCCGGGCGCCCAAGCCCGCGCTCGAGCCAGGCACCAACCGCCTTGAACTGGCTGAACGCGACGAGATCGCCGGCGCCGTAGAAGCCGATGAGATTGCGCACCCAGCCGAGCATTGAAATGTCGGCGATGGTATAGTCGTCATCCATGAACCACTGCCGGCCAGCGAGATGCGCCTCCATCACGCCGAGCAGGCGCTTGGACTCGGCCACGTAGCGTTCGAGCGGGCGCTTGTCCTCAAAATCCTTGCCGGCGAATTTGTGGAAGAAACCGACCTGGCCGAACATCGGCCCGATGCCGCCCATCTGGAAATGCACCCACTGAATGGTCTGGTAGCGGCGCGCGGCATCCTGGGGCAGCAGCTTGCCGGTCTTCTCTGCGAGGTACTGCAGGATCGCACCGGACTCGAACAGCGGCAGCGGCTTGCCCCCGGGCCCGTTGGGATCAAGGATCGCCGGGATCTTGCCGTTCGGATTGAGCGAGAGGAACTCCGGCGTCTTCTGATCGTCCTTGCCGAAATCGACGAGATGGACCTCGTAAGGCAGCCCGATCTCTTCCAGCATGATCGAGACCTTCACACCATTCGGCGTCGGCAGCGAATAGAGTTGAAGCAATTCGGGATGCTTGGCGGGCCAGCGCTTGGTGATAGGGAAGGTAGACAAATCAGACATCGAAACCCCGGCTTCATTCGTGAGATGCCGCCTAATTTAGGCGAGCGATCGCACGGCGCAAGGCCGAGTCATTCAGTCAAGTTACTCCGGCCTCAGTAGATGACTGGTGGCGTAGATGTCTCGCTGGGCGCGTTGCTCAATGAAGAGCTGCCCGGTGACGAGCAACGCTCCGGCAAACACGAGCGTGAGCATTGCGGTAGCGAACTGGCTGGCATCATTCATCGCGCGAGCTTCTCTGTCATATGTTCGCACGGGGAACGCGGGCCGACCGTCGCCAGTTCCTGCATAGTTCAAATAATTTGCTTGTTTTTCCCGGCGCGAGCCTCTCAAACGGCTAATAGTTGATCTCCATCCGCAGACCGCGCGGATCGATCTCATCCCCACCAACGCACTGCGTGCTGTCGCGCGCGGCGATTGCGCAGGCACAGGCATCGATGAGATCGTCGCGGTCGATGCCGGTGCCGTGGCGCTGTGTCAGCCATTTTTGCAAGCGCGTGAAGCCGCGCTGCATCAGCAATGCAGTGCGCTGCTCGCGGCCTTCAGCCGATGACTTCGTCGCAAGCCGGATTCGCCCTGCAAGATTCCAGAAGATCAGTTCCGGATGCGCTTCGCCGGTCGTCGCCTGCCGCGCCGGTGTCATGATCTCGTCGACATCCCTGATCTTGTCCCTGATATTCCAGAGCTGCGCCGAGATGCCCCCGCCCTTGCCTTCGTGCTCCCAATAGCGCCGGTTGGCTGCGGCCATATCGGAGAATGTCCAGAGGTCACGGCGGGCCCCGAGAAACACGGCGGGGCCCACCAATTCGCGCGCACGCAGGTCGCAGATGCGATAGCCGCTCGGCTTCAGTCCGATCGGCATGTCGATCATTGCGCGCGCATGCGGCATTGCGAGCAGACGGGCGAGCCCCGGCGAATAGTCGAAGCCGTGACCGCCGCGGTCATCGATCCACGCGGCAACCCAGCCGAAACGAAATCCGTCGAGACCGAGATAGGTTTTCACGTGTCCGGTCTCGCCTCCAACCAGCGCTCGCTCATCCCTCACCGTTATGTCGCTCGAACAGCCGCTGCGCCAGCAGCGCATGGCCGAGCGTGCCGCCGGCGCGCACCGCGGCAGCGATCAGCACGACGAAGGCCGGGATCGATTTGAGATCGTCGGGGGTTTGATATCCGGTCATCGCTTACCTCGTCAGATATTCGCGCATCAGGGCGCGGGCGCGATGCAGGCGCGCCTTCACGGCCTGTCTGGACGCTCCGAGCACGCCCGCGATCTCATCGATGGTCATTTCCTTGATGTCGCGCATCAGCGCGACATCGCGGTAATGCAGTGGCAGTGCTTCGAAGGCTGCGGCCACATCGAGCCGCAGATCGGCCTCGGGACGCGCGAGCAACGCGGCCTCCGCCTCGCTCTCATCGATCGATGGCGTCAGCCCCGCCTTGCGCGCGAGCCGCAGGCATTCGCGGCGGACCACGCTGAACAGCCAGGCGGATAACGCGAGCAACGAGCGGATGGTGCCGACATGCCGAGACAGGATCCATAGCGTCTCCTGCGCGGCATCTTCCGCATCAGCCGAGCTGCGGCACGTCGCACGTGCGTATCGGCGAATGTCCGGCTGCGCTGTCTCGAGCAGGCGCGAGATCGACTGGGGGTCACCAAGCCGCGCGGCTTCGAACAGGTCTGATGGGATCGCAGTCGCACTCACGACACACCTCCCCGTCCGATCCCGGCCAACGCGCACATCGGGCAATAGCCGACTAGGCCGGTCAATGCGAAGCCCGCCCCGCCGAGCACGACCAGCCAGGCCACCGCACCGCCGAGATAGACCAATGCCGCGACCGCCGCCGCAATCCCTGCGGCAACCCGCACCGCCTGGTGCAGACCGCCGATGTTCTTCCTGTAAAAAGCCATCGCATCCTCCAACACGAGCCGAGGCGAAGTGCCTCGATTGTGAAGAGGACGCGATCGCGCCAAAGGATTCGCAGGGATCCGCAATTTTTTCGTGGTCAGCCTCCGACGGACCGGTAGGCCAGGCGTTTGAACTCGAAGAAGAACGGATTCCAGAAGCCCATATGGCGCTGGGCCATCAGGACGCCTGATGTATTGGCCTCGGGACAGATCCACCAATGCGTGCCGGCGAGCCCACCCCACTGGAACTCGCCGGTGGAATTCGGAGGATCGAACTGGGTTGGAGCGAAGGTCACGGCGCCGCCCAGGCCAAAGCCCTTGCCGGGCATCGGCCCAAGATTGGCGAAACGGATGGTCTGGCCCGATGACAACTGGTTGGTCATCATCTGCCGCAACGTCTCCGGCTTCAGCAGCGCCTCGGGACCGGGCACCAGGGCGCGCACCAGCGCAAGCATGTCCGGCAGGGTCGAGACCAGCCCGCCACCACCCGACAGCCGCGGGAACGCCCGCCGATAGGCCTGCGGATACGGCAGATTGTCGGCACGCGTGAGGCCCGGCTTCATCGGATCGAGCACGTCGGCGCCGGTATAGTGCGCGACCAGCCTGCCCTGCTGCGCCTCCGGCACAGAGAATCCGGTATCTGTCATGCCGAGCGGATCGAAGATGCGTGCTTTGAAGAAAACGTCGAGCGGCTTGCCCGAGACGACCTCCACGACGCGGCCGAGCACGTCGGTCGCCACCGAATATTCCCAGGACGTGCCGGGATGATAGGACAGCGGCAGATCGGCGAGCTTGTCGATCATGTCGGTCAGCGGCGTCAGCGGGTTGAGCACCCCCGCCTCATTGTAGCCTTTGAACAGAACCGAGCCGGGATCGAAGATGCCGTAGCTGAGACCCGACGTATGGGTCAGAAGGTGGCGGATCGTGATCGGGCTTTTCGCCGGCTCGACATCGGCGAGGCTCCCAGCGCCCTGCTTCAGCACCTTGCGATGGCCGAGCTGTGGCAGGAATTTTTCGATGGCAGCATCGAGCCCAATGCGGCCTTCCTCGACCAGCAGCATGATCGCAGAGGTGACGAAGATCTTGGTGTTGGAGAACGCGCGGAAGATATGGTCCGGCCGGAGCGCCGTCTTCGCCTCGCGATCGGCAAAGCCGATGCATTGCTGATCGACCACTTCGCGCCCACGCAGCACCGCCCAGGACACGCCGGGAATGATCTCCTGATCGACGTAGCGTTGCATCGCTGTCCGCGTCGCGGAAAAATCTGGCGTCCTGGCGTCCATGAATAGGCTCCTCCCGAGTTTGTTGCTTTGGATATAGCAACGAATCGGCTGCGAGGAAGCCCATTCGCGCGAGCCTCGACCCGCGCCGTCAATATCCGCATTCTTGTTTTGTCGACGACACGACGTAAGCCGAGCCGCCCGGCCCGCTCCGCCGGGCCGTCATCCCTGCTTCATGAACGCCGTCACATGCAGGCGACGACGGATGCGCATGCCCTGACGTTGATAGAGGGCGATGGCCGAATTGTTGTGCGAGAACACGTGCAGGAACGGAATTTCGCCGCGCGCCTCGATCTGGCGTGCGACGGCTGCGAGCAGCGCCTGCGCGTAGCCGCGCCCGCGATAGTCGGGGTGGACGCAGACCGCGGTCATCTCGACGAACTTACCCGGCTTCATCCGCTCGCCCGTCATCGCGACCAATTCGCCGCCGGCGCGGATGCCAAGGAACGTGCCGAGCTCGTGCGTCCGCGCGGCGAACGGCCCGGGTTTGGTCAGCGTCGTCAGCGCCGTCATCGCAGGAACGTCGGCCTTGCCGAGCGTGACGATCTCGGCGTCGCGCAACGGGCTGTCGGCGGGCGAACCGATCATCTGCTCGCCGGTCTCTGCGATCACGACCTTGAAGCCTGAGGGAACGTCGACAGGCTCCGGCGTGAACAGCGCGGCGACTTGCGAGGGCGACATGAGATCGCCGAGCGCTTCAAAGCTTGTCGTGGACATGTCGACCATGTCGGCGAACGGCGTCATGTCCACGGGATAGCGCAGCGCCCGCGGGCCGCCTTCGGCCAGATGCTTATGGCTCGTCGTCAGCGCGCTCCAGATCGGACGATCGAGCAACGCCTCATCGCTGTCGGACACGGGCCTAGTCCTTGTCGAAGCTGACGATGACGGCGGCGTTGGCGATCAGAATGGGGTCGTTGGCCACTTCCGTGGCGGAGGGAATTTCCAGTCCGCCCTTCACCGCGGTAACGGTCACGGTGCCGTAGGGAAGCTCCTTGGCAACCGCCTCCGTGTCGACGGCTTCAGGGTTGGGCACGCCGATGGTGACGTCGACAAACATGTCGTTCGCGGTCTTGCCGATCATCCGGAAGAAGCCGAGGCTCGAATGCCTGATGGCATCCGACACCGCGCGCTTCGCCGCCTTGGTGGCGTCCCTGCCGTGAACGTCGACGCCCATGCCCATCTCGGTAACACAACGAACGCGGCTCATGTTCATTCCTGCCGGTGCTTGAGTTCAGAGGGGCAGACCTTCCGCGATCCGCGCCTCCGGCACAAGCGTCTTTTCGCGCAGGAAATAGGCGTTTCGGTCCTCCTCCTGCGCGTTCACGACCGCGCGAATTCGCAGCAAATCCTTGCGCGCGACCAGGCCGACCACGCGATGAGTGGCGCGATCGACCACCGGTAACCGTCCGAGATCGGAGGCGACCATGAGATCGGCGACCCGTCCCAGCACGTCGTCGGGATGCGCCACCACGCTGGAGCTGTCCGAGACGACGTCATCGAGCGTCGCTGCCTGATGATTGCCCTCGGTGCGCCAGCGCAGAACGTCGGCGCGGGTCACCATGCCGCTCAATCGCCCATCGGCGGCGACGACCGGATAGGATTTGTGACGGCGCCGGTCCGAGGTGAAGAACGCCACCGCCGCGTTGATCGACATGTCGACCGGCAGCGTGTCCACGTTCGTGACCATGACATCGGCCGTGCGCATCAACTCGAACGGATCAATCGCATATTCGCGGGTGATGTGCTGGCCGCGGCGCGCGATCTTCTCGGTGAGGATCGAGCGCTTGAGCAACAGCACAGTCACCGCATGCGCCGCGCCGGTCGCCGCCAGCAAGGGCAGCAGCATGTCGATATTGCCGGTCAGCTCGATCGCGAACATCACGCCGGTCAACGGCGAACGCATCGTGCCGCCCATCATCGCGGCCATGCCGACCAGCGCCCAGAACGATGCGCCACCCGGCAGCACCAGCCCCTCCATCCAGCCGGCGGTGCCGCCGAGGATGAGCAGCGGCGCCAACACGCCGCCCGAGGTGCCCGAGCTCAGCGCGACCACCCAGATCACTGACTTCACCAGCAGGAGCCGGATCGCCTCGTCGCGCACCATATGGCCCGACAGGAGATCACCGATAACATCGTAGCCGACGCCGAGCGCACGGGGATCGATGATCCCGCCGAGGCCGACGATGAGGCCGCCAAGCATCGGCCACCACATCCAGTGAACGGGCAGATGATCGAACAAATCCTCGATCGCATAGAGCAGGCGCGTCATCAGCCCGGATTGCAGGCCGGCCACGATGCCGACGCCGATTGCGGCCGCGAGGCCCCACCAGGGAAGATTCGGATGCTCCGTGAACGGAAATAGCGGTCCGGTTCCGAACAGCAGCGGACGCCACGCCGCCGAAATCACCGCTGCCATCACCACAGGCAGGAAGCTGCGCGGCTTCCATTCGAACAGCAGCAGCTCGACCGCAAGCATCACCGCCGCGATCGGCGTGCCGAAGATCGCCGTCATACCGGCGGCCGCGCCCGCGACCAGTAGCGTCTTGCGCTCGGCCGCGGTGAGATGGAAGCACTGGGCGAAGATCGATCCGATCGCGCCGCCCGTCATGATGATCGGTCCCTCGGCGCCGAACGGGCCGCCGCTGCCGATCGACACCGCCGAGGATAGCGGCTTCAGGATGGCGACCTTCGGCTGCATCCGGCTGCCGCCGATCAGGATGGCCTCGATCGCCTCGGGGATGCCGTGGCCGCGGATTTTCTCCGATCCGAATCGCGCCATCAAGCCGATCACGAGACCGCCGAGCGCCGGCGCCAGCACCATCCAGATCCCCGGATGAGCATTCGCCAGCGAGACATTTTCGGTGCTGAAGTGGCCGAACCAGACCAGATTGGTCACCAGCGCAATCAGCTTCAGCAGCACCCAGGAGGCCCCGGCACTGAGGCTGCCGACCAGCACCGCCATGCCGATCAGGACCAGCACGCGGCGGTCGGCGGTAAAATCTCCGGGTTTGCCGCGAGAACGCGGGAGGCCGCCGGTCATATCGGGGGTCTGGCGCATGAATAGCTCTTTTCGGGAGGATTCTTCGCACCTGCAATATATCGTACTACGATACATATCAAGGAATGGCTGGTATGAGCCGGCCTCCCGAAATCGGACAGCTGGCGTATCTCAGAGGTTGGTTAGCGCTTCCTTTGCAGCCAACCTTCGAGAAGCCCGCCTGTGGCGGGCTCCCCGGAGCCTCACCGCCTATTTCTGCCGGGCGCGTAGTTCGTCGACCAGCACCCGCACATTCTCGGAATAATCGATCGGGATCGAGACCAGGTGCACGCCACCCGCCTTGAAGGCGGCATCGAGTGTCGGGCCAAAGCTGTCGATGTCTTCGACACGGTGGCCCTTGGCGCCATAGGCCTTGGCGTAAAGCGCGAAGTCGGGATTGCCGAAGGTCATGCCGTAATCGGCAAAGTGATCGACCGCCTGCTTCCAGCGGATCATGCCGTAGGCGTTGTCCTCCAGCACCAGCACGACCAGATTGAGCTTGAGACGGACGGCCGTCTCCATCTCCTGGCTGTTCATCATGAAGCCGCCGTCGCCTGCGACCGCGAGCACGCGGCGATCGGGATAAAGCATCGCGGCCATCATCGCCGACGGCAGGCCGGCGCCCATCGTCGCCAGCGCGTTGTCGAGCAGCAGCGTGTTGGCGACACGGGTGCGATAGTTGCGCGCGAACCAGATCTTGTACATGCCGTTGTCGAGCGCGACGATGCCGTTCTCGGGAATGACCTTGCGGATGTCGTGCACGATGCGCTGCGGCGTCGGCGGCCAGCGCGTCTCGGTGGCGCGGTCGGCGATGTGGTTGAGAATCTCTTCGCGCAATGGCAACAGCGCCGCAGCCTGCGGCAGCTTGCCTTCGAGCCGGTCGGCCAGAAGCTCCAGGCTCGGGCCGACGTCGCCGACCACCTCCGCATCGGGGAAATAGACCAGCTCGACGCTCGCCGAGGTGTAGCTGACGTGAATGACCTTCGGCCCCGACGGACCCATGATGAAGGGCGGCTTCTCGATCGGGTCGTGGCCGATCGCGACGATCAGATTGGCGGCGTCGATGGCATCGTGCACATAGTCGCGCTCGGACAGCGCGGCGGTGCCCATGTAGAGATTGGTGCCACCGGGTACGGTGCCCTTTCCCATCTGCGTGGTGAAGAAGGGAATGCCGGTCCGCCGCACGAAGCTCGCAATGCCGTGAGTCGAACGTGGCCGGCTGGTCGCGGCGCCCATCATCACCAGCGGACGCTTTGCGGCCAAAATCATCTCGGCGGCACGATCAAGCGCGGCGCGGTGAGCGACGGGGATCTCGATCGGATGGATTGCGATTACGGGCGTAACCGGCACCTCGTCGCCGGCGATGTCTTCGGGCAATTCGAGATGCACCGGACCCGGCCGCTCCTCCATCGCCACGCGGAAGGCATCGCGCACCACGGTCGGAATCGAGGAAGCGCTGACGATCTGCCGCGACAGCTTGGTCAGCGGCTTCATGGTCGCAACGACGTCGACGATCTGGAAGCGCGCCTGCCGGCTGCTCATGATCGGCTTCTGTCCGGTGATGAGGATCATCGGCATCGCGCCGAGATGCGCGTAAGCCGCGCCGGTCGACAGATTGAGCGCGCCGGGCCCGAGCGTGGAGAGGCAGACGCCGGGCTTGCCGGTCAGCCTTCCATGCGTGGCGGCCATGAAGGCCGCGGCCTGCTCGTGGCGGGTCAGGACCAGTTCGATCTTCGATGTGCGGAGCGACTCGACGAGGTCGAGATTTTCCTCGCCGGGCACGCCAAAAATGCGATCGACGCCCTCGTTCTCCAGCGCCGCGACGAACAGGTCCGATCCCTTCGCTTTGCGTTCCTGTCCACTCATATCGCCTCCGCCTGCTGCGTCGTGTCCCGTGGCACGGGAGCGGACGCATGGTAGCGGTCTGGAGCACATGCACAACTCACAATGAAGCGTGCGACTACCTCCACATCGTCATTGCGAGTGCAGCGAAGCAAATGACGGAGTTCTATGCAGCATGTCGCTCAGTCAATTTTCATCTCAACTGCAGACACACCTTTGCATCCTCGCGGCTCATCTTGCCCGAGCTTTGTTCCATCGCGTCACCCTCAGATGAAAGAGGGCGCAGGGAAGACCGGGTGCCGGCCGGCACCCGCGGTCCACTGTGCGAAGGTTGCGCTACAAGAGGCTGCACAGCGGCATACAGGTGCAGCCAAAACATCCGGCCTTCCCTGCGCAGTGGGTTGACGGCTTATGTCGTGATCTCCCCGGGGAGCGATGCACTATTGCCCCCGTCGTCTCGCAGATGACTGATGTGTGCGCCCGGTTGGACATCGCACATCACCACGAGCCTTGGCGCACAGGCTCCGGGCGCCAGGACCACACGATTTTGCCGTACGCAATCACACCGGTCGTATGCGCGAGGCCTTCGCTCACGGTTGCCCGCCCTGCAAAACCCGTCGCACCGATGTGAGCCACGCCCACCGCCGTCCGGCCCGCGTCGTGACGATCGCGATACGCCCCTCTTCCATGGGCCGGGTTGCGCGACACATACGTCGTTTCCGAATTTCGGTAAAGTGGAATATTTTCGAGCGTGCGGCTTGACCTGACGATGGGGTGTTTTGCCCGTCGGGCAACGCAAGCGCTTGTAGGGCGAAGCTGGGCGGCACGAACATCGGCTCGCAGCCGCATGGAACTTCTTTAACCCAAGTGAGTTCGCACAATATGGTGCAGGACACTCCGACACTGCTGGCGCGTGCTGACCAGGCGATCGCGGAAGCGAAACGGCTGACTCAGATCAACTTCGCCCTGTATGAGGTCGTCCGGGCGAACATGTACGCCTTTTGGCAGCAGCCCCATTTCGAGGGCGCCCAATACGAGACCCAGTATCCTCAGAACCTCGTCCCCCCCCCCCCCCCCCCCCCCCGGGCAAGTGATTGCCGGGCTGCCGGCCGCCGAACCTTAAAGGCGAGCCACCGCGCAGATCGAGGCGCCGGAGAAATCGCCAATCGACCGGATCATCCGTCGAGCGGGCCCTGGTCACTGCGATACTGGAGCTCTTTCAGAATGCGCTCGACATCCTGCTCGTGGATCGCTTGCGCATCCCGCATCGTGTCGAGCACCTTTTTGGCGCAGTCCGTGGGGTAGCCGCGCGCCTGAAGCAAGTCGATCAACTCTTCCTGCCGGGCGAGGATCCGCCTTCCTTCCGCAACATGCCGTTCGGCCGTGACGAGATGTTCCTGAGCGAGGCTGTGGTCCATCACGCAATCTCCTGAGCCTGGGTCCATCTCGCAGTGCGCAAGCGCCACGCAGGACGCGCACGCAAGTTGCCGTACGACAGAGGTTTCCCAGTCGCCTAAAGCGACTAACGACAAGGGAGCTTTCTGGTTGCCGGGAACCCTGCTCGCTTTTGGGTAAAGCGTGGACACATGCGCGCTGCGTCGCGACAAGGCGGATGGTGCGTTCCTCGATGCACGCCGCAGCGCCCCCAGGTGGGAGGTAGGGCTTGCGCTGTCGGCGCGGCCGCCGAGAGCATGGCAGACCTCACTCGATCACCTCGCGGGCACTGATCAAGATGGACGGCGGTACCGAAAGACCCAGCTTCCTTGCCGTCTTGAGATTGATGACGAAATCAAATTCCGTTGGCTGCTGCACCGGAAGCTCGCCGGGGCGCTCACCGCGGAAAATGCGGTCGACATACTCGGCGGCTTGACGGCACTGAAACACGCAGCTCGGTCCGTAGGCAGCCAGTCCACCCGCCGTCGCGAATTGACGAAAACCGTAAACGGCCGGCGATCGATATCGATCGGCAAGTTCGATGATGAAGTCGCGCTGGCGGGTCAGGAAGCCGTCCGGCGGAACGATGAGACCTCCATTCGGTCCAAGGCCGGAGATCACTGCTTCGATTTCTGCCGGCGTACGAACCTGAGCATCAATTGTCTCCAAACCTGCACCGGCAGCGGCCTCTCTGACAGCGCCGAGAGTTTGCCTGGGGCCAGGGTTCTCGGGATTTGACAAGAAAGCTACGCGCGAGACATGCGGCGCCAGCTGCTTCAGAAGTCCCAGCCATTTGGCGCCAATCGACACCTCCATGGATGTGAACCCGGTCGCATTGCCACCGGGATGGGCGAGGCTTTGGACGAATCCTTGTGCTACGGGCTCGTAGATATAGACGAAGACAATCGGCAATTGCGGGATCGCTTGCAACAAGGCCTTCAAGGTCTGGCTGGTGCTGGTGACGACCACGTCCGGACGATGCGCAAGAAACTCGGCTATCGCGCTATTCGCACGCTCGGCGTTCGATATACGCCATCGCACGTCGATCATGAGGTTCTGTCCGACTTTCCAGCCCCGCTCTTCAAGGCCTTGCTTCAAAGCCTCGACGCTGTCTCTGGCTTCGGAGTCACCTTCTGCACCCGGCACAAGGACGGCGACTCGTCGAACCTGCTCGTCACGAGCTGTGGCCAGACAAGGCCATGCAGCAATGCCAAGACCCGCGAGTGTGACGAACTCCCGCCTTCTCATGTCTTGCCCTCCGGGTTGAGGAAAGCATCCATGAGCGCATTGGCGCGGTCAAGTCAGCGACGCCAGCCATAGGTCGGAGGAAAACCGTGAAGCGTGCAAATCGCGGCTTCCGCTCCACCCGGACAAGCCGACCTATGGATGTTTGCCTGGCTCCATTGATTTGGATCAATCGCCGAATATCCGAACAAACTTACTGGCAAGGGGCTTATGTTGTTTCAGGTCTTTGGAGGAAACATGAAATACATGCTCGAGTACACTGTACGCACAGCAGGTCTTTCCCATGACCAGAACTTTGCGGGGTCGCAGTCACTTCTCACTGCGTTCAGCAAATGGAAGCCGGAGGAAGAGAAGGGTCTGACGATCCACGCCTTCGTTGCAAACCTGAGCGGACGGGGTGGTTATGTCCTGGTGGAGGCCAACGACCCCAAAACCATCACCACATTCGTTGCGAAGTACAACTTCTGGAATGACATCAGTGTTGTTCCTGTCATCGATATCAGCGAGTCGGTGCCGATCAACGCAAGTTCACTGGCGTGGGCGCAGAGCGCGTCAAGGAGCTGACACGACGCGCCCCGACAAGGTCATCGGGGCGCGCTTTTCCGATTGCTTCACGACGCGACAGCATAAGAGATGGTCTCTGTTATATCGGTCTCGGGTCTCAAGCGCCGGCGGCGGCACAGCCGGCGGCTCCGGTGCCTGGTTGCATCGCTTCGCCTGGTTGATTGATCACGACGCAGTTCAGCGGCGTTGCGTGCCGTAGGTCGGCGGCGGCGCCTGCACTGTCGGCGCGGCCGCGGCAAACAGGTCTTCCTTGCTGCCGGTCATCGGCGGATAGATGCGCTTGCGGTTGATGGTCTGCTTGGTCGCCTTGGCAGCCTGACCCGTTGTCCGCACCTCGCGATCCCAGCCTTCCGTGTAGAGCGCGCCCCAGGCACCGAGATCGAGCACTGTCACGTACCAGTCGATCCGCAGCGGCAGCATCGGCCGGCCGGCGAGATCGGCCACCACATTGTGGCCGGCGAAGCGACCCATGGGGCGGGCGAACTGGCAGGACATCACGGTCGGATGCAGGCCATCGACCACGCTGGAGGCGACGTCGCCGGCAGCGAAGACGCCGGGCACATCCGCGACCCGCATGAAGGGATCGACCAGCAGGCGTCCGAGGCGGTCGCGCGCGCCCGCGAAGCTTTCAGCCAGCCGGCTCGCACGCATGCCGGCGCACCAGATCAACGTCTGTGTCGGGATGAACTCGCCCGAGCTCAGGCGAACGCCCGAAGCCTCGACGGACGCGACGCGCACGCCGAGCCGCGTCTCGACCTCGAGCGACGACAGCGCCGTCTCGATGACGGGACGCGCCTGCGCGCCGATCGTGGCGCCGACCGCGAGATTGGGATCGATCAGGATGATGCGGCGGCTGCCTGACATGCCGGCGCGCACGAGCCGGTCAGGCATTTCGGCGGCAACCTCGATGCCGGTGAAGCCGGCGCCGACCACTGCGATCGTCGACCGTCCCTGCGACGGCGCGCTGCGTGCAAGCGAGGTGAGGTGATCGTCCAGACGACGCGCCGCGGCAAAAGTGTCGACGTCGAATCCGTGCTCGGCGAGGCCCGGAATATTCGGCCGCATCACTTCGCTGCCGAGCGCAAGCACAAGACGATCGTAGCTCAGCGTCTCCTCGCCGCTGCTGGTGACCAGCGCGATCTGGCGCCGCGCCGGATCGACCGCCTCGACCTCGCCGATCCCGTGCGTGACGCCGATTGGATCGAGCAGTTGCGCAAGCGGCAGCGCCACCTCGCTGAGATCGACCTCGTAATTGCGCACACGGATATTGTGGTAGGGATTTCGGTCGACGAGGTGGATCTCGATGTCGCGGCCGGCGTCGCCGATCTCGTCGCGCATGCGCGCGGCACCGATGGCCGCCCACAGACCCGCAAACCCGGCGCCGAGCACGACGATACGCGCCATGTCCGTTGACTTCGCTCTTCCCTGTCATCTGGCGGTCTACGCCGCAGAAACAGATATAGCTCATTCAGCCGGATCGACCAAACACGACCGTGCCGCCGGGCAACGGGCGCGCTCAGGCCTCGCGCAATTCGGACGGTGTCCCACCAAAGCGCTTGCGGAAGGCGCGGTTGAAATAGGACAGATCCGAGAAGCCCGAGGAATGCGCGATGTCGCTGATCTTGCGCGCCCGCGCGCGGGGATCGCCGAGCAGTTTTCGCGCCAGCAACAGGCGCTGCTCCAGCACGAATTCAGTAAAGGTGGTGCCGGCCTGCTCGAACAGCCGCTGCGCCTGGCGCGGGCTCAGCCCTGAGCGGGTGGCGACCTCGGACAGGCAGAGATCGTTGCGGCCGAGTGCGGCCATCACGTCGGCGCGCATGAGATCGAGGCGGGCCGCGGCATGGCCGCGACCGCGTGCGAGCGCGGCGTGCTCGGCGTCGGTGCCGAGCAGCAGGCCGACGAGATCGACCATATGCTGCGCGGTCAGGCGCTGGCCGACGGCGTCGAGATGCGGCGCGTGATGGGCGGCAAGCGCGTGATAGCGGAAGATGGTCTCGGCGACCGCGCCGTCGGACAGCACTTGCGACAGCTTCTCCTCGGCGCGCGGATTGATGTCCAGCAGCGCGCGGCGCGGCATGCGGATGGTGGTGAAGCGGTTCTCGTCGGTGTGACCGACGCCGCCGGTGATGCTCATGTCGGCCAGCACCATCTGCTCCGGTGCAAGCTCGACGGTATGACCATTTTGCCGGACGCTGACGAGGCCGGCATGCGCGGCGATCAGCACGAGATCGTCGCTGCCGTCGGCGAGACCGCTCTGCGTGCGCGAGTAATGCGCGGAGGCACCCTCGGGAATGGCAAGCGCGATGTTGTCGACCATGCTGACCTGCAGCCGGCAATCGATGCTGTCGCCATGGCTCGGCCCGATCTCGAGCCCACAGGATCCCAGAGCCCGCTCGCGCCAATGTTCGAACGCCGGCCCCTGCGGCAGGCCAGCATATTGGTGGATAAAGATGCCCGGTGGCTTGGCTGCGTCCATCTGATTTCGAGCCCCTCTCCGGCACCATGATCGGCCGTGCCGACTGCAAATTCCGGGCATTTGACGCCGCGAAACGGATAGAGGTTCAAATCAGGGACGGATTCAGCGGGACTTGTCGGATTGCGACGACGGCATGGACCGTGGCGACAGAAACGGCGGCTACTTCTTCGCGGGAACCTGCGGCTGGGACGGGGGCACAGTCTCGATCAGCTTGCCGGAAAACACCGGCGCCGAGGTCGGCTGGCCGTTGGGCGAGCCGCCCGACTGCTCGACGGTGACTGCATAGGTGGCGCCATTGACGACATCGGCGTCGTAGCCGGCGAGCACCGGGCGCGCCGTGAAGTCGCCACCGCCGATCACGCCCAGCGAGCGCGGGCGCGGCAGCTTGTCGGAGATCAGCCAGAGCTCGAAGCTCTTGCCCGGCTCCGGCGTCGCGCCGACCTTGCGCACCGTGAAGTTCTTGGTCGCGCCATCGATGGTGAGGATGAAGGCGGGACCGCCGCTCTGCCCCTGCAACAGCGCGACATATTGCGCGGGCAAAGATACCGGCGCGGCCGGCGTCTTGACCTCGACCGTCTGAATGCGCGGCACGGGCCGCAACGCGCCAGGCAGTGCATTCGGCTGGAATATCTGAAGCGACAGCGTCACCAGCAGCACGGCCGCGAGCGCGCCCACGGCGGAGGCAATCGTGCGCCAGCGCTTCACGCGGGCCTCGAGATAGATCACGTTGCTGTCGTCGACGACCGGAGCCGGCGTCACCGGCGTCACGGCCGGATCGGGCGCATGGGTCTGCGGCACGAATTGCGGCGGGAAGATCGGAACGGCCTCGTAATCGGGTCGGTGCTCCGGTTGCTCCGCATCCGGCGACGGCGCTTCCGGCGCTGGAGGCTCTACGCTTGCTGACTCTGTCGGTGCAGATTCAGGCGATGAAGGCTCCGGTGAAGAGAGCTCCGGCAGTGGTGGTGACGGCGCGGCCGACAGCACCGGCGGTGCCGCAAGCGAATCCTGCGAGGATAGCGTCTGCGCGATCTCGCGCTTGATGTTCTCCCACACGATCGGCCGCGGCTCGATCGTGCCGACCATCTGGTTGAGGACCCCGAGCCGGTATTCCCACGCCTGCACGATTGCGGCGAACTCCGGGTCCACCGCCATCATGGTCGCGACCTGCGCGCGCTCGTCGGCATCGAGCGTGCCGAGCGCGTATTCCGCGGCGAGCGCGATATGGTCCTCGCTGTAGGCCATCAATTGCAGTCCAACACCATCCTCGTCGTCGAAACGCTCACAGTCCGAGACACTCCCGGATATCCAGCATGCTGCGCCGGAGCCACGTCTTCACCGTGTTGACGGGCGCCGCGAATTTCTCCGCCAATTGCTCGCGGCTCCAGCCATTGTAGTACGCGAGAAGCACGAGCCTCTGACGGTCCGGCTCGAGCCGGCCAACGCATTCCAGCAGCCGCTTCAACTCCTCGGTCATCTCCCGGCGCGCCAGGGGATCGGGACTGTCGGCGGCGACGTCCATCGCCTGCGGCTCCTCCTCGAGGGAGGCCTCCGTCTTCTTGCGCACGACATCGATGGCGCGGTTGCGCGCGATCGAGGCCATCCACGTGATCGGCGATGACAGCACCGGATTGAACTGGCCGGCGTTGTTCCAGATCTTGACGTAGGTCTCCTGAATGACCTCCTCTGCGAGATCCTGTCGACGCAAGATACGGAGGACGACGCCATAGAGTTTCGCGCGCGTGGCGGCGTAGAGGCGCTCGAACGCGGCCTGATCGCGCTTCGCCACCGCCTCGATCAGCCCGACCAGCTCTGCTGGCGTCAGCATTCAGCCCCCCAACGCGCGGCCCCGTCGCATCCGCGCGGACCCCTGCACTGCATTACCATAGCGCGCGGCCAAGCCGGTCACCAAGTGGCGGCGCGCCATGTTGTGGACAGCGCACGCAAAAACCCGGACCTTGCGGGTCCGGGCTCGCAAATTCTCAAGCTTTTGGTGCCGGCTGCCGCTTACGCGACGGCGCCGATGCGGGAACGCATCAAGCCGATGCTGTCGAGATCGGCCTGCTCGCGGGCATTTTCCTCGGCGCGCTCGCGGGCCTGGTCGCGCTCGTCCAGGAGCTCGACCTTCTTGAGTTCCTCGAAGGCTTCGCCGAGCGCGGCCTTGGCTTCCTCGAGCTGGCCCTTCAGCTCGTCGGCCGAGCGGGTCAGGTTCTCGCGGCGCTGGATGGCGGCCTTGGCATAGGTCGGATAGGCGAAATGCGAGGGATCGTTGATCCCGGCGCGGTCCTGCTCGGTCTGGATCTCGCGTTCAAGATCGACCGACATCCGCTGGAAATCGGCGATCATGGACTCGATCTGGGCGACCCGGCGGCGCTTCTCGTCGACCTGAAACTTCTTCAGGCGAATGAGGGTATCACGTGACTTCATCGACTCGTACTCCCCAGAAGTCCCTTAGCTGCACGTGGGACGGCACCGGTCTCCCCACAGTCCCCGTGAGGGCCAAGACCGGCTCTGCTACTCTGTGGGAAGGGATGATGACGGGACAAAGTTAGCGTTCCGTTTCCAAATTACCGAGGATTTGCGCCAACTGGTGGTAGCCGTCGGCCAATGACGCATTTTCATCCTTGCGCTGGCGCAGGAAGGCCTCCAGCGGCTCGTGCAGCCGGATCGCCTCGTCGACCTCGGGGCTGGAGCCGGCCCGATAGGCTCCCAGCCGGATCAGTTCCTCCATGTCGGCATAGGTCGCCATGACCGCCCGCGCCTTCTGGATGGTCGGCCAGAACTGCGGGTCGGCCGATTTCGGCATGGTGCGGGAGACGGATTTGAGGATGTTGATGGCGGGGTAGCGGCCGCGCTCTGCGATCGAGCGCTGCATCACGATATGGCCGTCGAGGATGCCGCGGACAGCATCCGCGATCGGCTCGTTGTGATCGTCGCCGTCGACCAGCACGGTGAAGATCGCCGTGATGGCGCCCTCGCCCAGGCCCGGGCCGGCGCGCTCCAAGAGCTTCGGCAGCTCGGTGAAGACGGTCGGGGTGTAGCCCTTGGCGGTCGGCGGCTCGCCGGCGGACAGGCCGATCTCGCGCTGGGCCATGGCGAAGCGCGTCACCGAATCCATCAGGCAGAGAACGTCCTGGCCCTCGTCGCGAAAATATTCGGCGACCGCGAGCGTCAGATAGGCGGCCTGCCGCCGCATCAGCGCCGGCTCGTCGGAGGTCGCAACCACCACGACGGAGCGCGCCAGTCCCTCTTCGCCGAGGTCGTCCTGCAGGAATTCCTGCACCTCACGGCCGCGTTCGCCGATCAGCCCGATGACGCTGACGGCGGCATCGACGTTGCGCGCGAGCATCGACAGCAGCACCGATTTGCCGACTCCGGAGCCGGCGAAGATGCCCATGCGCTGGCCGCGGCAGCAGGTGAGAAAGGTGTTCATCGCGCGCACGCCGAGATCCAGCGGCGCGCCGACGCGCTTGCGCGAATGCGCCGGCGGCGGCGAATTGCGATATGGCATCGGCGAGGCGCCCTGGGGCAACGGCCCCTTGCCGTCGATCGGCTCGCCCAGCGCATTGACGACGCGGCCGAGCCAGGCCGATGACGGCCGCACCTGATTGGCGGCATTGGCGATGACGGCCTTGCAGCCGCGCCGCACGCCGTCGAGGCCGGCGAACGGCATCACGACGGCGTTGTTGCCGGAGAAGCCGATCACCTCGCATGGGATGGATCGGTTGCCGCCAGTCTCGATCACGAGCCGCGCGCCGACCGACATCGCGTGGATCGGGCCGGCCACCTCGACCATCAGCCCGCGAACGCCGACCACACGGCCATAGATATTGACGCCGTCGATATCGCCGATCTGTTCAGCCAGAGCCTTCATTAGAGGGCCTTCATAGCGGCACGCGCCTTCCTGATCGGGGCCTTCATGGCGAAACCCTTAAATTTCGCCATATTTCTGAACGGCGCTTAACTTCGTGTTTACCCGCATCGTTAATCATTGCGTCACTGTCTTTGTGACTGAGCGTGGCTCCCCTTCAGAAGAAGGCTGAGTCGCGGGAGTCGGTTAGGCCCGTCTCTTAAAGTGGAACTTGAACGGAGCCGGATAACGAAAGCTGCTTCACACGCAAGACCTTAGGGCGATTCGAGAAAAATTGCACCGGGGGGACTTGCGTTCCAGAATCAGGATTTGTTAACCATCTGTTGTCAGGATCCGAATCAGTTGTTCAAAGGCGTTTTGTTGAGTGCCGCGAATGCGGCCGACCTGACGCCCAGGAGCGGCGACTATGGGGAACTGGCATGCGCGTTTTGCTGATTGAAGATGACAGCGCCGTCGCGCAGTCGATCGAGCTGATGCTGAAGTCTGAGAGCTTCAACGTCTACACGACCGATTTGGGGGAAGAAGGCGTCGATCTCGGTAAGTTATACGATTACGACATTATCCTTCTCGACCTCAACCTGCCGGACATGTCGGGCTACGACGTGCTCAAGCAGCTTCGGGTCTCCAAGATCAAGACACCGATCCTGATCCTCTCCGGCCTCGCCGGCATCGAGGACAAGGTCAAAGGTCTCGGCGTCGGCGCCGACGACTACATGACCAAACCCTTCCACAAGGACGAGCTGGTTGCCCGCATCCATGCGATCGTGCGCCGCTCCAAGGGTCACGCCCAGTCGGTCATCCAGACCGGCGACCTCGTCGTCAACCTCGACACCAAGACGGTCGAAGTCGGCGGCCAGCGCGTGCACCTGACCGGCAAGGAATACCAGATGCTGGAGCTGCTCTCGCTCCGCAAGGGTACGACCCTCACCAAGGAAATGTTCCTCAACCACCTCTATGGCGGCATGGACGAGCCCGAGCTGAAGATCATCGACGTCTTCATCTGCAAGCTCCGCAAGAAGCTGGCCAACGCTTCCGAGGGACGCAACTTCATCGAGACCGTGTGGGGCCGCGGCTACGTGCTGCGCGAGCCGCACGAGCACGAAGAGCGCATCCCCGCCTGATCCTGGGTTTACCCGCGAGCCCTCCCGGGCTCGCTCCTCCCAGCCTGGACCCCGCCGCAAATGGCGGGGTTTTGTTGTTTGGGGCTTCGTCAGGCGCTGGCGAGTGAAGCGGTGGCGAGCGTGGGCCTGCCGACCGGAACGCGCGACGCCGCCTCGCGCAGCCAGGCGATCAGCGCGTAGCCGATGATGAATCCGAAGGCGAAGGTCGGGACCACGAACGACCAGAGGAACGACCAGGCCGGGACGTTGTCGACGACCTCCATCACCGGCATCGGGCTGATCAGGTGGATCGCCATCAGCACCCACAGCATCGTGGTCATGCCGCCGCCAAAGACGAGACCATCGCGCATCCGCCGCGTGATCCGCGACCGATGGCTCCACGTCGAATCCTGCACCAGCAGCGCCGCCATGCCCGCGATCCCCCAGGGAAAGATCAGGAGCGGCAGATCGTGCCAGATGACGTCGAAACGAGGCCTGTCCGGAAACTGGTAGACGTCGAACGCCGCCTGGATGATGCCAAAGATCGGGGTGCTCAAGAGGCCGACCGTCAGGATGAAGGCAATCGGCACTCCGCCGAAAATGCTCTCGTTCGCGAAGGCGTATTGCCGCTTGAGGTGGTAGACCAGCGAGAAATTGATGATGAGGTAGAGCGGCGTCGTCACCAGCGTCCGCAGCATGGCGACATCCGAGTCACCAGGCATGTGAACGACCTTGCCGGACCCGACCAACCACGCCAGGCACCACACAAAGGCGAAGCCGGCCACGACCGCGACGAACTTCAGGATGCCGGGCGGTGCCGGTTCCAGCGTGAAGCCGATCCGCCCCAGCCTTTGCCTGCTGCGGCCGAGGGTCCATTCATCGGCCAGCGCGGCGCGCGCGGCGAACAGGAAGAGATTGTTGAGCAGGGCATCCATATCCTTGCGCAGATCTTCCAGCATGCATCCCGCCGCGGTCTGGGCCGCGAGTTGCAGTTGGCTCACCACGCTGTGGCGGGTCGAGAGCTGGTCGAGCGCCTGCCAGTCATCAGGCTCGACAAGGCTGTCCTCCATGATCGCACCGTAGATCTCGGCACTGCTCTTGAGCACGCGGACGGTGCGGAAGCAGAGCGAATCGTAGACCGCGAGCAGCTCCGCATAGAGATCGGAATTGCGTTCCATGAAGGGCTGATGCTCGGAAGCCCAGCGCTCGAGATGAAGCATCAGCGCCGAGATCTTGAGGAAGCGCGACTGGATCGCGGTCGATTGCGTGGCGCGGAAATCATCGACCTGGTAGCCGACCCTGGACAGCTTGCGCTGCAGGCTCGGCATGTCGTCGGGACCGACCTGGAACGACGCGGCGGCAAGCGCGTCGCGCAGCGCGAACGCGCTGACGGGAATGCCGGCCAGCCCCTGGCAGAGTTTTCTCCACCACCTCGGCACGACCGGAATGAGCCAGGCGACCATCAGGACCCAGACCGCAGCGAGCGGCGACAGCTTCGCGGGAAGAAAAGCGTAGATCAAAAGGAACGGCGTGATGAAGACGGCGAGGCCGAACAGGAACAGCGGCCGCGTCGTGAACGAGCGCGTCCCCTTCAGCGTGTGAAACCTGAACCAGTAGAACAACACGACCAGAAGCGGTCCGCCGAACGACTCGAAGATCGCATTCAGGGGTTCTACGACATGAGCAAGCGACACGATGAACTCCTATCGCCAGGGTTCGCTGTTAAAGGGCGCCGAACACCACGGCATGCGGCGGCCGCGTGAAGCGTCACGCGGCCTGGGCGACCATCTTGGCCTTCTGGACCAGCAGATCGATATTGTCGGGGGCCAGCGCGATCGCGCTGTCCATATCGTTCTGGGCCTTCACCACGTCCTTGATCTGGGCATAGGCATTGGCCCGCGACACCAGATATTTCGGCTCGTTCTCGTTGGTCGCGATCGCCATGCCGAACGCCTTGATCGCGTCCTCGACATAGCCGCGCTTGTCGTCGGTGCCGGCGGCCGTCATGCTGACGATGCCCTTGATCCAGTAGAACTCGGCGTTCTTCGGCTTGAGCTTGATCGCTTCGGTAATGTCGCTCAGCGCATTCTCGTAGAGACCGACGGTCACGTTGAAGTTGGCTCGCCGCACGAAATATTCCGGCTTCGCCGGATCGAGCTTGAGCATGTAGGCGAAGCTCGCGGCGGCCTTCGGGATCTGCTTCTGCTTGTGCTGAAGCGTGCCGAGATCGAAATAGACCTTTGCGAGCCGGACCGAGAGTTCGGAATCGCCGGCCAGGAGACCGTGCAGTTCCTGTCCGCGCCGGGTCAGGTCCTCCAGCGCCTCGACCGTCGTCGGGGCGATCAGCAGCGCCTCCATGAAGTCATCGCGGCGCTGTTGCAGCATTTCCTTCGAGGGGCGCCCCGCCTCGGGCGGCGCGACCTGCGGCTGCGGCGCTTCGACGTCGAAGATCCGGCCATCGGGCGAGCGCATGTAGAGGACCGGAATGCCCCACTCGACGCGCGACTTCTCCTGGATGAATTTGCGCGCGAGCGTGACCGCATCGTCGATCGGACGGTTGCCGGCAAGCGCTGCGTAAAATCCCTCCGACATCGAGATCGCAGCGTTGTCGGTGATTGGAAACTGCATCGCCACCACGGCGGGCAGCCATCCCGTCTTCATCAATCCGATCGCCGGATTGCCGAAGCGGTCGCCGACATTGACCCTGGCGCTCTCGCAGCAATTGAGCACGATCAGGCGCAGGCTGCGCCGCGCTCCCGTCAGCATCATCGCGAGGTCGGTGGCGAACTTCTTCACCGGCTTGCCGTCCTCGTCGACCATGACGACGAAGCCGCTGGCGCCGGCGCCTGGCAATGCCTCCTCGACGCCGCCATGCCCGATGAAGTGGAAGATGTGCCATTCTCCTTCAAGCAGCTTCTTCATCAGGTCTTTGCCGGTCCCGCCGGGGACCCACTGGAAATCGACCTTGCCTTCGTGCTGGAGTGCGTCGATGCCCTTATTGATGCGGTCGCGCTCCTTGACGACGTTGAGCTTCGGCCATTCGCTGGTCGATGGATCGGCGATCATGCCGAGGATGCGCAACGGTCCCTTGACGCCCATCCGGCCGACGCCGCCCGCCGTCTCGAGATAACGCACGATGGGGCGCGTGAGGCTGACGAAGCCGGGCATGTCGTCTTCGTCGTAGAGATATTCCCAGGGCAGTCCGGCGAGGTCAGCCGCCTCGATGCGCAGCTTGATCCTCAGATCCTGCGCGGCACCCTTGCTGCGCTCATAGATCCGCTGGATCGACGGCACGTCGGTGAAGACGCTGCGAAACACGCCGCGGCCAAAATCCCGCAACACCTGCTCGCCGCGCGTGGTCGGTCCCTGGCGATTCTTGTCGTCGATCTCGAGGACGGCGCTTTCGAGCTCGCCGCGCAGCTTGGCCAATTCGCCGGGTGCCGAGAACCAGAATTTGACCTGGCTCTTCGGCGCCTCGCCCGCCGGAGACCTGACGACCCGGCCGTAATATTGCTGAGGACCGCCGCCCATCGGCAGGTCGGAGCCGATCTCGAGCTCGAAATCTTCGTATTCGGCAACAGGCATTTTGAGCCTCACTCAACAAGATTTTGGTCTGAACGAAGTATCCCTCGAATCGAGCGGCCGAGATGACGGCGGCCGCAAAGCAATGTCTCAGACTATCACATGCAACCTCGAGACGCATTTGTGAAGCATGTCTCATGCGGCCCGAATTTTTGTGCGGTGCCCGGCGCGTGCCGGAGAGCCGGGTTGTTTCTGGGGATCGAACCTGACAGGCCGGTGCGGCGACTAAGCGATCGTGCCAGAATTCGCGGGCGCCAACGTCGGACCTCTCCCATGATCCTGCAATCGCTCGCCGGCCTGCCCGCCTTCCTGGTCTATTTCTGCACCGGGCTGATCGCGATAGTGGCATATCTGTTCGTCTACACGCGGATGACGCCGCACAACGAGTTCCAGCTGATCCGGGACAACGATCCAGCGGCTGCGATTGCGCTCGGCCTCAGCCTGCTCGGCTTCGTGGCGCCCCTGTTCAGCGCGATCGCCCATTCCGCCAATGTGCTGGACTGCCTGGTCTGGGCCTTCGTCGCGCTGATCGTGCAGGTCGCCGTGTTCTACATCGTGAAAATTCCGGTGCCGAACCTGTCGGGGCGGATCGCCGCCGGTGAGCTCGCGCCCGCCATCTGGCTCGGCCTGTCCTCGCTCGCAGCGGGCCTGCTGAACGCCGCCTGCATGATCTATTGATATGGCCGCCAAGCCTCCCACCAAAGATTTCGGCAAGCGCAGGCCCGCCGCCGTGCCGTCGGCACCGCGCGAGCCGGTGAAACGCTCGGGCCATGTCGCACTGCTGGTGATGGGGACGATTGCGGTCGGCACCACCGCCTTCACGTTGATGCCGCGGACGGCTTGCGATCCGAATCCGCCCGGGGCGACAGCCCCCGGGGCAACGGTCCCCGGCGCAGCGGCGCCGGCATCGGCGAGCACCAACTGCAGCAGCCGCAGCTCATCAGGCAGCTCGCATTGGTCGTCGCGGTCGAGCTTCTACAGCAGCGACTCCTCAAGTCATTCCTCGTCGGGTGGCTCGTCCAGCTCAGCCTCCGGTGGCGTCACGCGTGGCGGCTTCGGCTCGTTCGCGCATGCCTTCTCGGGCGGGAGCTGACGCGCGAGGTTTTGAATTCAACGCCGCGCGCCTGTCTGGTTTAAAGCGTGCGGGAGGACAGGCCATGAAACGCTCGCGAAGGGTCATGCTCACGCTGATGGGAAGCGCCGCGGTCAGCGCCGCCTCGATGGGATTCACCAGGCGAGAACATCCCTGCGGCTCCGGGCTCGAAGCCGTGCCCGGCATCGACGGCGAGCCATATTGCCGGCCGCGCTATGGCGGCTTCGGCGGCACGCTGCATCGCATGCACGGTAGCCATCATGGTCAAGGTCATGGCGGTCAAGGTCATGGCGGTCACGGCGGCTGACACATGCAACGTATCAGCTGTCCCGAGCGCGACGATTGGCAACAGACCGCCGAGCAATGCGGCTTCGCCTTCCACACCATCGACGGCGAGCGCTATTGGGACGAGCGCGCTTATTACGCCTTCACGCTCGAGGAGATCGAACGCTCGATCGAGACGCCGACCGGCGAGATCGACGCAATGTGCCTGGAGCTCGCCGGCCGCGTGATCGGCGACGAGCGCCATCTGCGCCGGCTGAAGATACCGGAGGCATTCTGGAGCCTGATCTCCGAGAGCTGGGAGCGCGACGACCACAGCCTGTACGGCCGTCTCGATCTGAGATTCGACGGCGAGAGTCCCGCAAAACTGCTCGAATACAACGCGGACACGCCGACCTCGATCTTCGAGGCCGCGGTGTTCCAATGGACCTGGCTCGAGCAGGCGATCGAGAGGTGCATCATCCCCGCGCGCGCCGATCAGTTCAACTCGATCCACGAGCGACTGATCGAGGCATGGAAGCAAGTTGCTGCGAATAAGCATCTGCACCTTACCGGCACCACCGGCAACGAGGAAGACGCCGGCACGCTCGCTTATCTCGAGGATACCGCGCGCCAGGCGGGCCTCTCGACCACGCTGCTCGACATCGAGGAGATCGGCTGGCGCGACGTCGGCGGCTTCGTCGATCTCGACAACCGCGACATGGAGCTTGTCTTCAAGCTCTACCCCTGGGAATGGATGTTCCACGATGCCTTCGGCGCAAAGCTACTGGGCGCGCCGACGCGCTGGATCGAGCCTCCGTGGAAAGCGGTGCTCTCCAACAAGGGCATCCTGCCGCTGCTCTGGGAGATATTTCCAAACCATCCCAACCTGCTGCCGGCTTACTTCGAGGACGATCCACGCGCCGCCGAGCTCGGCAGCTCCTACGTCCGCAAGCCGCTGCTGTCGCGCGAAGGGGCCAACGTCACGCTGGTGTCGGGCGGAATGTCACTCGACGAGCACACGGGGCCCTACGGCGCCGAAGGCTTCGTGCGTCAGGCGCTGTCGCCGTTGCCGAATTTTTCAGGCGTCTATCCGGTGGTGGGAAGCTGGCTGGTGAACCACGAACCGTGCGGGCTTTCGATCCGCGAGGACGAGAGCCCGATCACGGGAAACAGCTCGCGGTTCTTGCCGCATGCGATTTTGTGACGCTTGTTGTCTTCCCTTCTCCCCCTGTGGGAGAAGGTGAAGAAGCCCTCTCACCTTGCCGCGGCGACCTTCAGCGGCTGCGGCATCAGTCCGCCCATCGGGCGGCCGGATCGCACGGGGTTGAGCTGGTAGAGGCCACGACGATCGGACATCGGGCGGAACACGTCGGTGATGCCGACGACCGATTCGGCGGCGCCCAGCAGCAGCGTGCCGTCCGCTTCCAGGCCCCTGGCCATGCGCTCGAAAATCACGGCCTTGGTGTCCTGATCGAAATAGATCAGGACATTGCGGCAGAAGATCACGTCGAACGTGCCGAGGTGAGAGAAGTCCTGCAACAGATTGAGCTGTCGGAACTGCACCATCGCACGAACATCGGCATTGAGCTGCCACACGTCGCTCGATTGGGTGAAGTATTTCATCAACAGCTGGATCGGCAGGCCGCGCTGCACTTCGAACTGGCTGTAAACGCCGGCCCTGGATTTCTCCAGCACCTCCTGCGAGAGATCGGTGGCGACGATTTCGATGCGCCAGCCGGCGAGCGCGGCGCCCATCTCCTTCAGGCACATCGCGATCGAATAAGGCTCCTGCCCAGTCGACGACGCTGCCGACCAGATCCGCAGCGACTTGCGCGCGGCGCGTGCCTGAATCAGGCGAGGCATGATGCTGTCGCGCAGATGATCGAACGGGATCCTGTCGCGGAAGAAGAAGGTTTCGTTGGTGGTCATGGCCTCGACCACATCAGTCGCAAGCCGGCCATCGCCGCTCCTGATCTTCAGCACGAGATCGGGGATCCCGGGCAGGCTCGCCTTGCGGGCCAGCGGCAGCAGGCGGCTCTCGACCAGATATTGCTTGTCGGGTGAGAGATCGAGGCCGGAGCGTTCTTTCAGGAACTTGCGCAGATAGTCGTAATCCGCAGGCGTCACGAGCGGTCTCCCGCAAACAGGCGGTTGACCTTGGCGCCGATCTGGTTGAGCGGCAGGATCGCCGCGCAGATGCCGGCGTTGGCCGCCGCACCCGGCATGCCCCACACCACGCTGGACGCTTCATCCTGCGCGATGACGCTGCCGCCGGCGGCGACGATATCCTTGCCGCCGCGCATGCCGTCCGAGCCCATGCCGGTCAGGATCACGGAGAGGATGTTGCCGTGCCAGATGTCGATGGCGGAGGTGAACAACGGATCGACCGCGGGCTTGCAGAAATTGACGGCGGGGCCGTCGTCGAGCGCGATCGCGGGTTCGGCGCCGCTGCGCACGACGCGCATATGCTTGCCGCCCGGCGCGAGATAGATGCGCCCCGGCTTCACCGGTTCGCCGTCGACAGCCTCGGCTGCGGGCTTGCGGCTCGAGCGTGCCAGATGCTCGGCGAGAATGGTGGTGAAGGTCGGCGGCATATGCTGGGTAATCAGCACCGGGAAGCGGTCGATGACGGGGCCGAGCTCGGTGACGAGCGTCATCAACGCCTGCGGGCCACCGGTCGAGGAGCCGATCAGCAGCACCTTCGGCGCCTGGGTCGAGAACGGACGCGTGGACATCGGGCCCGGGAACAGGGCGTGCGGGGCTGGTGCCGGCGCCGCAGCAGGCCGAGCAACAACCGGTGCACGCGCAACCGGCGCAGCCGGGCTCGCAGGCGCGAGCGGTGGGCTCGCCACGGCCGACTTCCGGCGCAGCCGCGCACCGAGATGACGGATCTTCTGGATCAGATCATGATGGAAGATATCGGCGGCGGACGCCTCGCGCGTCGATTCCGGTTTCGGAATGTAGTCTGCCGCGCCGAGCGACAGCGCCTTGAAGCTGACCTCCGCATTGCGGCGGGTCAGCGTCGACGCCATGATGACGACGAGATCGCGCTTCTTCGCCAGCAGTTGCGGCAGCGCCGAGATGCCGTCGAGCTCGGGCATTTCGATGTCGAGCACGGCGACGTCAGGGTTGATGCGTTCGATCTGGTTCACCGCCTCGAGCCCGGTGCGCAGCGACGCCGCGACCTCCATGTCGTGCTCGGCCCCGATCCAGCGCGAGATCAGACCGCGTATGACGACGGAGTCGTCGACGATCATCACCCGCAGCGGCCCGGCTTCACGCGACGTGCCCGTGGTCGAATTGCCTGCGAACGCCACACTCATTACTCACCAACTCAGACTGAAACGGTTTAGTTGAAAACAAGCGCCGAAGGAGCCGTCCAGCCTCCGGTGTTCGCTCAGATCAAGCCGACTTCCTGGAACTTCGCCGTCACGATGTCCTTGTCGAAGGGCTTCATGATGTACTCGTTGGCGCCGGCATGGAGCGCACGCGCGATGTGCGCGACGTCGTTCTCGGTGGTGCAGAACACCACCTTGGGCTGATCGCCGCCGGGCATGCGGCGGAGATGACCGAGGAACTCGTAGCCGTCCATGACAGGCATGTTCCAGTCGAGCAGCACCGCGTCGGGCAGCCCGCGCTTGCAGGCTTCCAGTGCCTTCTCACCGTCCTCGGCTTCGAGAATCTGGAAGTCGAGGCCTTCCAGGATCCGGCGCGCAACCTTGCGGATGACGCTGGAATCATCAACGACGAGACAAGTTCGCATGTGAACCTCTGCTTCCTGTCCCCTTTGCGGGGGCACTTCCAATTGCACGTCTGTCGGCGGCCATGCCGCCGTATCAGGCAGCCATCATCTCGGGTGCGAGCTCGAGCACGCGATCGACGTCGAGGACGACCATGAGCTGGCCGTCGAGACGGTGGACGCCGCCGGCGAGCTTGGCCATGCGGGGATCGAGGTTGACGGGGTTCTCCTCCATGCCGGCCTCGGGCAGGCGCAGCACCTCGCCGATCTGGTCGATCAGGAGGCCGTAGGATTCGCCGCGCAGGTCGACGCCGACCGCCATCGCCGTCTTGCCGTCTTCGTCCCGGGGCAGGCCGAGACGCGAGCGCATGTCGACCACGGTGACGATGCGGCCGCGCAGGTTCAGGACGCCCGCGATCTCGCGCGAGGACAGCGGAACCCGGGTGACGCGCTCGGGCATGAACACGTCCTGGACGCGGGAGATCGGCAGGCCGAACAGCTGGCCGCCGATCATCGCGGTGACGTATTCGACCATGGCGCCTTCAGCGGACTGGGTCTTCTTCTTGCTCATCTCGTCTCTCCTGATCCCTTGGCGTTACGCCGCTGCCCGGCTCAGCTCGGAGGCGCCGGCGGCGCCCGCGGTCTGTTCCTTCAGCGCCGCGATCAGACCGGGACGGTCGAACTTGGCGACATAATCGTGGAAGCCGGCCTGACGGCCGCGCTCGATCGCCGCCGGCGACACCAGGGCGGACAGGCCGATGATCGGCATCGCACCCAGATTGCTGTCGGAGCGGATCACCTCCGCGAACTCGAACCCGTTCATGTCGGGCATCTCGATGTCGGTCAGCACCACGTCGAAGGTCTGGGCGCGCAAGGCCGCGAGGCCTTCCTGCGCGGTCGGCGCGGTGCGGACGCGGTAGCCGGCGGCCTTGAGCACGGGCGCCAGCATGTTGCGGAAGAACGCGCTGTCATCGACCAGCAGCACCGACTGCGAGTGCATCGACGGCTTCATCTCCTTGCGGGTGAACCAGTCGGCGAACGCCATCGGCAGGAAGTGGCCGACGTCGATCACTTCGGTGGCCTGGCCCTTGATCACGGCCGAGCCGAGGATGCCGCTGGCCGAGCCGCCGACCTCGATGTTGAGGCGTTCCTCGACGATGTCGATGATCTCGTCGACGACGAGACCCATGGAGCGGCCGTCATCGGCGAACACCAGGATCGGCTGGGCGCCCTGGGACGCGACGGTGACGCCGTCCATGGCCACCAGCGGCATCAGCTGCTCGCGGTACTGCACCATGTAGCGGCCGTTACTGAACTCGATCTTGTCGGCCGGGAGCTCTTCCAGGCGCGTGACCAGCCCGAGCGGGACCGCCTTGGGCTGGGACGAGCCGGCGCGGAACACCAGCAGCGAGGTGGTCTGCTCGCCCGAGCCGATGTGGTGGGCGCCATTGTCGTCGGCCATGTCATGGGCCGAGGAGCCGGCGGCGCCGAGCGCCTTGGCAATGCCGTTGGGGTCGATGATCATGATGACGGCGCCATCGCCCAGGATGGTGTTGCCCGAGAACATGTCGATGTGACGGAGTTTCGTCGACATCGGCTTCACGACGATTTCTTCCGTATGGAAGACGCCGTCGACGACGATACCGAACGTCTGGCTGCCGACTTGCGTCACCACGATGAAGCCGTTCTCGGGATCGCTGGCCGCGCCGTCGTCGATCTTCAAGAGCTTCTTCAGATGGATCAGCGGCAACAGCTTGTTGCGCAGGCGCAGCACGGCCGTGTCCTTGATGCGCTCGATGCGGTGCTCCGAGTTGGCGCGGGCACGGACCAGCTCGACCACCGAGAGCTGCGGGATCGCAAAGCGGTCACCGGCGGCTTCGACGATCAGCGCGGAGACGATCGCCAGCGTCAGCGGGATCTTGATGGTGACGGAGGAGCCTTCGCCGGCCACCGACTTGATGTCGATGGTGCCGCCGATCTGGTCGATATTGGTGCGGACCACGTCCATGCCGACGCCGCGGCCGGAGACCGAGGTGATGGCGGCCGCGGTCGAGAAGCCGGGCGCGAAGATGAACTTGTGGATCTGGGCTTCCGACATCTTCTCCAGTTCGGCCTCGGTGGCGAGACCGGAGGAGATCGCCTTGGCCTTGATCTTCTCGGTGTTGAGGCCGCGGCCGTTGTCGGCGATGCAGATGATGATGTGGCCGCCTTCATGATAGGCGGAGAGGCGGATGGTGCCCTGCTCGCCCTTGCCTGAAGCGAGGCGCTCGGCGGGGGTCTCCAGGCCGTGATCGGCGGAGTTGCGCACCATGTGGGTGAGCGGGTCCTTGATCAGGTCGAGCACCTGGCGGTCGAGCTCGGTGTCGGCGCCGTGCATCTCCAGCTCGATCTGCTTGCCGAGTTCGCCCGAGAGATCGCGGACGATGCGGGGCAGCTTCTGCCAGGCATTGCCGATCGGCTGCATGCGCGTCTTCATGACGCCTTCCTGCAGCTCGGCGGTGACGTTGGAGAGGCGCTGCAACGGCACCTTGAACTCGGTGTCCTCGTTGCGGCGGGAGATCTCCAAGAGCTGGTTGCGGGTCAGCACCAGCTCGGAGACCATGGTCATCAAATGTTCCAGCGTATCCACGTTGACGCGGATCGACTGGTTGGCGATGCGGTCGCCTTCGCCGGCGGCCTCGTCGGCCATCGACTTCTTCGGCGCGGCCTTCTCCTTGGGCGCCTTTGCAGCGTCCTTCGCCGCCGGTGCAGGAGCTTCAACGGCAGGCCCAGCCTTCTCTTCAGCCTTGGCAACCGGAGCAGGCGCGGGCGCTTCGATCGCGGTCTCGCGGAAGGCGCGCTCGAGCTCGTCGAGCGAGACTTCGCCCGGACGCAAGGGGCGTTCCAGGGTCTGGTCGATCAGCGTGCCCGTGGTCATCTCTTTTGCAGGAGCAGGTGCCGCGACGGGAGCTTCCGGCACCAGCGGCGGCGCTTCGGCAACGGCAACGGGAGCAGCAACGGCAGCAGCCATGGCCGCCATGCCCTGCTCGACCATCGCTTCCAGCTTGTCGATGAGATCGCGGTCGTTGCCTTCGGGCTCGGCTTCGGTCGCCTCGAGACCTGCGAGAATCTCCTTGATGCGGTCGATCGAGGACAGGATCAGCGTCACCGCCGGTCCCGTCACCGGCATGCCGTCACGGAATTTGCCCATCAGCGTCTCGCCGGCATGCGCCAGCGCTTCAAGCCGCGGCAAACCCAGGAAGCCGCACGTACCCTTGATGGTGTGGACCAGGCGGAAGATGTTATCCAGGATCTTGGCGTTGTTCGGCTCCTGCTCGAACTTCACCAATTGATTATCCACGGTGTCCAGGCTCTCGCTGGTCTCCGTCAGAAACTCCCGCAACAGATCAT
This sequence comes from Bradyrhizobium manausense, assembly GCF_018131105.1. NCBI lineage: Bacteria > Pseudomonadati > Pseudomonadota > Alphaproteobacteria > Hyphomicrobiales > Nitrobacteraceae > Bradyrhizobium > Bradyrhizobium manausense. The sequence goes on from NZ_JAFCJI010000001.1 coordinate 2,730,968, forward strand.
CCATGAAAACAGGCCTTCATACAGAGAGGGCGCGCACGACTCGTGATGCGCCATGTCGGAATGGGGCCAGCTTCACCGCAAAGCGTTTAATAATGGTTGAGTATGTGCAAAAGAACGGAACCAACAAAGAGATAAGGCGCTCCGGACAAACCGAAGCGCCTCGTAAAGAATGGATTAATCTCTGCGAGCGGCGCGCGCGTTTACGAAGCGGTAATGATGATGGCTTCGCCCTCTAGCTTGAGCGTCACGGTGAGCCCACAGGCCTGCGCCAACAGCCGCGTATAGTAAGGCTGGATCGCGTGCGCATCCGCCGCCGGTCCGCGTTCGCCGCTCAGAAGCTCGGAGATGTTCTGCGGCAGGCGGGCGTTGTGTCCGGTCGCGGTGATGCGGAAGCTCATCGTCTCGCCCTCGCCGATCGGATCGATCGTCAGCGTGCCGCCGCGCGGGATCGTGTGCTGGGAGACGACCAGCATATTGAGCAGCAGCTTGACCCGGTTCTTCGGCAGCAGCAGTCGCGGCAGATTCCACGTGATCGTGCACTTGCCGTCCTCGATGTGGCCCTTCGCCATGGTCTGGGCATCGCCGAGATCGATCTGCGCGCCAGAGGAGCCGGCCGCGCCGAAGGCGAGACGGCAGAATTGCAGCCGGGCCGAGGCCGTCTTGGCGCTCTTGCGAATGAGGTCGAGCGCGAATTCGCGGTCCTCGGGCTTGGGATCGTCATCGAGCACTTCGAGCCCATTGACGATGGCGCCGACCGGGCTGATGAGATCATGACAGACCCGCGAGCACAGGAGTGCCGCGAGTTCGAGCATATCGGGAGCAGAAACGGTACCGGGTGACGGAGCGTCGGACATAAAGGGTTCCTGGAATTGCACGGCGCGGACGCGGCGAATCACGCATGCTTGACGGATGCTGCGGGTTCTAACATTCGCCAGCCCGTGGCAGCTAGCTTGCGATAGGTCCGAACCGCCCATAAAGGACGCGGGCGAATCACGTGACGAGAGGCGAAATTTGCCGATGAATGAGGCATGCAGGTGAGGATCATCGACGGCGAGACCGCCGACCGGCTGATGGAGCCCCTGACCGCGCTGGTGGTGCAGGCCGGCGAAGCCATCCTGGGGGTCAACCGCGGCGCGATGCGGGTCGACGGCAAGCAGGATGGCTCGCCGGTGACCGAGGCCGACCTCGCCGCCGACCGAATCATCGCCGAAGGGCTCGCGAAACTTGCGGGGGATGTGCCGACGCTGTCGGAAGAGCGGACCCACCTCGCCTCGCCGCCGTTTCGCGGCAGCTTCTTTCTGATCGATCCGCTCGACGGCACCAAGGAGTTCGTCGCCGGCCGCGACGAGTTCACCGTCAACCTCGCCCTCGTGACCGAGGGCGTCCCGCTGCTCGGCATTGTCAGCGCGCCTGCGCTCGGGCTGCTCTGGCGGGGCATCGTCGGCCACGGCGCCGAGCGCGTGAAGTTTGACCGTGCCACGATCGGCGCTGCCGAGCCGATCCGGACCCGCAGGCTGCCCAAGCACGGCGAGCCCTGGATCGCCGCGGTAAGCCGCTCGCATGGCGATCCCAAAAGCGAGGCATTCATCGATGGCAGGCCCAACGCCGTCAGAAAGACCTGCGGCTCAGCCGTGAAGTTTGGCCGGATCGCCGAGGGCAGCGCCGACATCTATCCCCGCTTCGGGCCGACCTGCGAATGGGACGTCGGGGCGGGCTGCGCAGTGGTGACCGCGGCCGGCGGCAAGGTGACCGACGGCAAGGGCGGCGAGCTCCGGTTCGGCGAGCGCGGCGACACCGGTTTCATCATTCCGGCGTTCATCGCCTGGGGCGACGCCGGGGCGGTAACGCCCTACTGACTGAGCTTGTCCTGAAGCGCCGGCCAGCGCTTGCCGACTTCATACAGGAAGCGTTCGGGATTGGCGGCGAAGGCGTCGCGGTTGTCCTCGCGGCTGAACAGATAGAGCCGCTGCGCCGAGATCACATAGAAGCGGGGATTGGCCGCGTTGACCACCCCGCGCGCAATATCGACCGGGTCATAGCCGCCGTACTGCGGGCCGTAGACCTCGGGATGGGCCAGGAATTCAGCCCGGTTGCCGTCGTTGCGGAAGCGCCAGACTGCGCCCCAGAGATTGGCCTCGAACTCCGCCGTTCCCCGCACCGCCCCGCCATCGACGAAATAGGCCACGGGATCGAAGCCCTCGATCGCCACGCCCGAGAAGCGATTGACGACGATCCGCTCAGTGGTGGCCGCCTGCACCGGCACCCCGGAGCAGACCAGCCAAATGCCCGCCACCAGGCAGACCAGACCGCCGATCAAGGCAATTCGGGGGCGCAAAGGGCTATCTTCCTGCCGTTGTGCCGTCATAGTTGCTGCGGATAACATCCGAGTCGAGGGGACATCCGGCGCAACCTAGAACCGTGCCTGTTGGCGTCAGGTTAAGGGAAGCGGACCGGAATCGATACCAGGGGTTCTTTTATGACTTTCGCATCACGCCTTGCCGCAGTGGCGCTCATCGCGCTGGCCGGCTGGACCGTGCCGGCCTCCGCCCAGACGGCCGCGCCGCCGCCGGACCTGCCGCCGCCGACGCGGACCCCGACGCCCAACACCTACGGGCCGGACGAACTCGTCAACGCCGGCCACCGTTTCTTCGGCAACGTCTCGCGCGGCCTCGCCTCGATCATCGAGAAGGCGGTCAGCCAATGGGGCCTGCCGAACGGCTATATCCTCGGCGAGGAAGGCTCCGGTGCCTTCGTCGCCGGCCTGCGCTATGGCGAGGGTACGCTCTATACGAAGAACGCCGGCGACCTGCGCGTCTACTGGCAGGGTCCGTCGCTTGGCTTCGACTGGGGCGGCGATGGCGCGCGCACCATGACGCTGGTCTATAATCTGCCCGCCACCAACGCGATCTACCAGCGCTTCGCCGGCATCGACGGCTCGGCCTATATCATCGGCGGCTTCGGCATGACGGCGCTCACGTCGAACAACATCGTGCTGGTGCCGATCCGCTCCGGCCTCGGACTGCGGCTGGGCGCCAATATCGGCTATCTCAAGTACACGCCGCGAGCGACCTGGAACCCGTTCTAGCGCTCCCTCCCCGGTCAAGTTCCGGATTCACGTTAACAACAGGGCGGGGCTGGCTTTTTGCCGGCCCGCCATGCATTGTCCTTGGTAAATTTTTCCTTAGCTTTCGGAGTTCTGCCCCATGGTCGAACCGATCATGTACCTGGCGATCGGTTTCCTGCTGTCGATGCTGTGCGGGCTTGCCATCGTGCCGCTGGTGCATAACCGCGCGGTACGCCTGACCACGCGCCGGCTCGAGGCGGCGACGCCGCTGTCGATGGCGGAGATCCAGGCCGACAAGGACCAGCTCCGCGCCGAGTTCGCCATGTCGGCGCGCCGGCTGGAGATGAGCGTCGACCAGCTCAAGAACAAGACGACGAGCCAGCTCGCCGAGCTCGGCAAGAAGAGCGACGCCATCAACCGCATGAAGATCGAGCTCGGCGAGAAGAACGCCACGATCTTCGCGCTCGAGGCGCGCGAGAAGGCGGTGAAGGAGCAGCTCCGCGCCACCGAAGAGGAATTCAACATCAAGACTGCAGCCTTGCGCGAGGCCGAGATTGCGCTGAGCAACAAGCAGGGCGAACTCGCCAAGATCAATTCCGAATTGTCCGACCGTTCGATGATGGCGGAAACCCGCCAGGTCGAGCTGGTCGCGGTGCGCGCGCAGATCGAGGAGTTGAAGAACCGCGTCGGCGATGCCGAGAAGGATTTTGTCGCCACGCAGGCGCGGCTGACGCACGAGCGCTCGGAATCGGAAGTCGCCTCGCGCGAGCTTGGCGATGCGCGCGGCCGCGTCGAGAATCTGAACCAGCGCGTCACCGAGCTGGATCACCAGCTGATCGTGCAGGTGAAGGAAGCCGAGATGCTGACCGGCCGCGTCGCCGATCTCGAAGGCCGCCTTGCGACGCAAGGCAAGCTGCTCGCCGAGCGCGACTACGAGAACAACCAGCTCCGCCAGACCAACGAAGGCTCCGAGCGCACGATCAAGGATCTGCGCGTCGAGATCGCCGGTTTGAGCGGCGGCAAGTCGTCGGCCGCGATGGAGACACTGCGCACCGAGAAGGCCGCACTGGAAGAGCAGCTCGTCACGGCCCGCGACGAGCGGGCGAAACTCCAGCGCGACATCAACGTGATCCAGCAGCAGGCCGAGAGCTCCTGGGCGACCGAGCGCATGGAGAATGCGCTGCTGCGCGAGCGCATCAACGACATCGCCGCCGAGGTGGCAAAGCTCGCGATGCAACTGGAAGGCCCGAACTCGCCGATCGAGGCGCTGCTGGCGGCCGAGGCCGGCCAGCCGCCGAAGCAGGCCGCCCGCCCGGCCAATGGCGTCGCGACCAACGGCGCGGCAGCCGCCGCCCTGCCCGAGGGCGGTGGAACGCTGGCCGAACGCATCCGCGCGCTCCAGGCCCACGCCTCTCGCGCCCGCCAGCAAGGCGCTTAAATCACCCCAAATCCGGCCTCGCCGCCGAATTGCGACACTGACGAAAGGTTTTCCGGCTCGAAGCCGCCTGAAAACTTGACACGTCTCACCCGCACTTCTAAATCGCGGGCTCCAATGCGCCGGCCAGCCGACAAGGTCCGGCCGTAGGCACGATGGTTACGGGTGCATAGCTCAGCGGGAGAGCGTTCCCTTCACACGGGAGAGGTCCAAGGTTCGATCCCTTGTGCGCCCACCATCCATCATCCTGAACCCTGCTGTTTGCGGACGATCCCTGATGCGGGGACGGCTTTCGTCACCCATCCGATCGAAATGTCGAAAACAACCCCATGCACAGTAGCCGACTTCAGTCGGATCAATGGGTTGCGCATTTTCCGAAAATAACTTGCGCCGTCGGGCAAAACAGGGGCAATGACGGGGCAAGCTTCACGCGACCCGATTTGGCCTCCACGCCGCGTACAGCCCGACGAGGGTTCCGATCGCGACGAGCGCTGCCGCCAGCAGCACCTGCAACTGCCCGTCATCGGTAGCGCCGACGGACGACACGAGCCTGGTCACGATGACGAACAGGATGCCCACGGCGGCCGCTGTCCCCACGCAGAGATAGGCGAGCTCTCGCGCCAGGTTTCGGCCGAGAAGGCCGAGCGCGGTGAAATACATCGCGCAAGCGTTGGGGTGAACGAACAGGGCGATGCGTGCGTAAGGACCGTAGGCGTCGAACAGGGACTCGCACCGGCCCAGCGCCGCTGATGAGGCGACCCGCTGCAGGAACGGTCTGAAGAAGCGAGCCTGTCCGTAGCTCAGAACGGCGCCCACGATGATGGCCAGCCACGCCACGATGAAAACGGAGACATCCGCCGACTTCGGACCGAGCGCCGCGGACATCAGGATGAGAGCCGTGCCGGGAAAATAGCCAAAATACGGGAACACCGACTCCAGCAGCACGCAGACGAACATGAAGACCGGAAACCATGCTGAGCCGGTCGCATCCCGGACGATGACGTTCAGGTCGAAAATGTCGGTCTTGTACAGGACGAGGTACATGCACATGGCCAATCCGGCCAGCGCGTAGAATGGCAACGCTCCCGACAGAAATCGTCTCATCCAACCGTCGGGCCTTGTTGCGCGGACACAGCGGAGATCATCGATACCAGGGCACGACAATGGACATGCGCTGATCATCTAGACGAACGGGACGGCCGATGTCGATGACACTCTTTGCCGCGCAATCCTCGCCGCGCCCTGCGCGTCCCCTACGCGATCGCCAAAATCTCGATCTCCTGCGCCCCTCCGCCGACCACGTCACCCACAGCCTTCCCCATCAGCGATTTCGCGACCGGCGCGACGAACGAGATCGATCCGGCCTTCGGATCGGCCTCGTCCTCGCCGACGATGCGGTAGGTCTGCACGCGGCCATCAGTGCGGCTGAAGGTCACCGTGCTGCCGAAGGCGACAACATCGGTCGATGCCGGATTGGCAACGAGCTGCGCCGTGCGCAGGCGCTCGGTCAGATAGCGCGCGTCCCGCAAAGGCACCGCCGACTGCCGGCGCTTTTCGTTGACGTCGTCGATGGCTTGCGCGGCTTCATAGGCCTCGCGCGCAGCGTGAAGCTGCGACTGCAATGCCTGCAAGCCCGCTTCCGTCACGAGGTTCGGATGCGGCGAGATCGGACGATCCGGCAGCAACGTCTCGGAGGCGGTCTCGGCGCTCTCTTCTTTGGTAAAGGCGACGCTCAATTCGAGATCCTGTCGAACGGTTTTGGAGTGATCGCCGCGCCACTCGCCTGCAGTCCACCGCAGTGAACCGCGCCGGGTGACCTGCGATCATCTTTCACTATATCTCAAGTTCGACGAAACGGCGTAGCTTGAAGACCAGGTCGGGCAGCGCCTGACGGAACCGGGTCGCGTTCTGGAAATTGGTCGAGAACGGCGCGAAGGTGATCATCGCGTTCCAGTGGCGATAGCCGTAGACCGTGACCGAGACACCGGACGCCGGAAAACCCTCGATCTTGCGCAACTCGCCGAGCACGAGTTCGGCAATCGCTGCCGCGGGCAAACGTCGCTTGCCGTCGGACGTCAGCGGTTGATTGACAGGCGCGGCCGGCTCCGGAACAGCGGCCGCGTCGTCGGACGCATCCTGGAGCTTGGGCGATTCCGCTTCCGGGATCTCGGGCACCGCAGGAACGGGCTCGCTCGCCGGCGCGGCCGGCATGAAGTCAGCAAGCGGCGGCGGGCTTGCGGCCTCTGCGCGCTTGTTGCCTCCCAGGATGCTGCTGATCATGGCCACAAGGCCAGCATCCTTTGCGTCGTCACTCATCACGGCTTCCCCCGGCTCGGCCTACTCTAACATCGGCACCGTAGACTGCCACAAGGGCCGCGCGTCAGATCAAACCATCACTCCTGCATGGCTCCCTGCTCCGCCGCGACAGCACGCCGCGCCGCAAGACGATCGGTCATTGCTTCTCGAACGGAACGTATTGCTGATACTCCTTGGGCACCGAGCTGCGGTAACGCTCCGGCACGGTCCCGGTATCCATCGAATGCTCCATCTCCTGCCGGGTCATGGCCTTCGGCGCCGTCTTCTTCGCCGGCTTCTTCTCAGCGCTTTTCTTCGAAATAGTCGACGGGCTCGATGTGTCGGAGGCTGTGCCCGGCGGTGTCGTGGTCGTCGGCGCGGCGGTTGCAGCCGGTTGCGTGGTCGCCGGCGTGTTCTGCGCCAGCGCGAGCGGTGTCTGCATGATGAGCGCCAGTGCCGCAGTCGCGGTCAGCAAATATAATTTTTGCATCAGAACCTCCAATATACCTGAACCCCAATGGCAAGGGCGTCGTCCGGCGCGATCGACGCGTGCAAGTCGACCGAGGATAGGCGGGACCACGCCCGCAAACTGTGGCCGAGATCACATGCCCACGACGGCTTGCCGCATCATAGGCGCTTGCCGGGCACGACGCACGCTCCGATACCGGGGCGCGCGCGACAACGCGTCGGATGCCGCCTCGAATACGCAAGGGCCTCGTGGCGACTTTCCGGCAGGTCGGCCGATCGCGGATCACTCCGCGTTACGCATTCTCGCAAGCCTCAACGATTGACGGCGCGGCATGCGCGCACCGACACAACTTTCACGGGAGCATGAAATTCGGTACGGCATCGGCCTCGCTGATTAGGTCGGCGAGGCTGACATTGCCTCGCATCGCCGATGTCGATGACGAGAATGTTATTCAGCATCGACACGCGAAAAATTCGCGAAGCACATCCACAGCTTGTTCGCAACGCTGCCTCACAAAACCGGATCGACGTCGCGCAATGTGTGAAGCAGCGCATTGCGAGGCAAAATTCAGCGATCTAGCTTCACATGCATATCCTATGACGAACAATTTTAGATTTAGTTGCTTGCCGTCGTCACTTTTCATGGAGGTCCTTTATGAGCAGTCGTCACGCTATTGCGCCCCGCGGTCTCAACGCCACCCGTTCGCCGCTGTCACAAGGCCGCTTCGGCCGCATGTTTCGCACTCTGACACCGGCTAAATTCGGCCCGAACGAAGCCGACAACATCGCCAACCTCGCAGCGCTCGCCGACAACATGGTCGGCGATTTCGATCCGCCCAAGGACGGCCCCGACGCCGAGGAGAGCGGAATTCCCGCGCTCTACACTTACTTCGGTCAGTTCATCGATCACGACATCACCTTCGATCCGGTGAGCTCGCTGACCAAGCAGCAGGATCCGGATGGGCTCGTCGACTTCCGCACGCCCGCGCTCGATCTGGACAATCTCTATGGCCGCGGTCCGAACGACCAGCCCTACATGTACGACAGCAGCGGAAAATTCCTGCTCGGCGATCCCCTGACCGGCACCGGCGTCGCCAACGCCGTCGACCTGCCGCGCTTCAGGGGACGCGCACTCATCGGCGACCCCCGCAACGACGAAAACAGCATCGTCTCGCAGTTCCAGGGATTGATGCTGCGCTTCCACAACCGGATGGTCGACGACAATGACGGTCTCTCCTTCCAGGACGTGCAACAGCGCGTGCGCTTCCACTATCAATATGTCGTGCTGAACGACTTCCTGCCGCGCATCGTCAATGCCACCGTGCTGAACGATCTCAGGACCGGCGGCCATTACGATCGCGGCAAGCTCGCCTATTATCACTGGAAGACGTACCCGTTCATGCCGGTCGAGTTTTCGGTTGCCGCCTACCGGCTCGGACATTCCATGATCCGGCCCGGCTATCGGCTCAACGACGCCGACAACATGCTGCTGCAGATATTCCCCGATCCGAACAATCCCGACAACAACGCGCTGACCGGTTTCCGCGCGATGGGGCCGGGACGCGCCATCGACTGGGGGCGGTTCATCGACATCGACACCCGCGCCTACGGCGTCGAGGACGACAGCACCAATCCCGACAACAAGCGGCGCCTCCAGTTCGCCTACCGCATCGACACCTCTCTGGTCGATCCGCTGCGCAAGCTGCCGCCGGAGGTCGCCTCCAATCCGTCGTCGCTGGCGCTTCGCAATCTCGAACGCGGCTGGCGACTCGGGCTGCCTTCGGGCCAGGCGGTCGCCAGGGCGATGCACCAGACGCCGCTGACCGACGAGCAGATCATCGTCGGCCGGGCCGTCGATGATCCCGATCCGTCCGGCGACCCGCAGGTTCCGATCGCGTCGATTGCGAACGGCATCTTCAAGGGTAATTGCCCGCTCTGGACCTACATCCTCGCGGAAGCGGCCCAGTTCAAGACCGCCGTCGCAGTTCCGGCCACCGGCGCCCCGGCGGGCGGCGTCAACACGCCTCAGCTCGGCCCGGTCGGCGGACGTATCGTCGCCGAGGTCTTCCTCGGCATGATGTTCGGCGACGCCTCCTCCGTGCTGTCGCTCGATCCGAACTGGGCGCCGGTGACCGGTCCCGCTTTCGCGCTGAAGGATCTCGTGACCTACGCACTCGGCCAGGGCGCACCGCTGCATTGAACTATTGACGATGACCGACGAAGGCCGCCTGCGTCATGCCGGCGGCCTTCAGCTAACGATGCTGAGATCAGTCCGCGGGCTGCCTCGTTCACCTGCGAGCACCAGTAGCCGAGGTGTGATTTCAATGGGAGTGCTTTCGCTGTCTCAGGGCTGCAGCAATGACAGGAGCCTTTGACGATCCTGATCGCGCAGGCGCTGGCAGTCTCGCAGCCGTTCCAGCTCCTTTTCAGCGTTGACGGTATTCTGACCATCCTTTTTCAAGTCGAGAACGAGCCGCTCCTGTTCTGCAAGCTGGCGTTCTCCTGCGACCACATCTCGTTCAACACGGCTCAATTCATCATAGATCGAAGTTCTGTCCATCGAAGCACTCCACGTGCTCGATCAACCCCGATCGGCGTTTCACCGTTCCTTCTCTTCTGCCGTTTTTTCCCGATCATTTTGACGCTAGCGGGAGAAATGGACTCAACCGCGAGTGTACGTGTCGGCGTCTCAGGCGAAGATCAGAGACGGGCCTATGAGCAGCCCATGTCCAGTCGGACGTGAAGAAGACCAAGCGCATCCTTCGTCGCGTCGGCGCAATCGGTGCTTGAAGAAACTCATCGCCGCCGGTTCATGAGCCACAGCGCGCCCGACGATCCCGCGAGCGTGACGACCATCATGAGAACGAGCCCGGCGGACATGACGGCATCCCCTGCTGCCGCCAGTGAGCTGCCGCCCCCGCCCACGAGCATCAGCAGTGGAATGGCCACAAGCGGGCCGCCGAGCTGGGCGGCAAGGAAAGCGCCGAGAAGCGAGACGACGATGTTTGCAATCCAGCCGAGCACACCCCGTTTTTTCGTCCATGCCTCGTGGACGGCGATCGCCAAAGCGGCGGCAAACGTGGCCGCCGCAATCACCAAGCCCCCACCGACGGCATCCATCGGAATCGCGCCGGCCATCTGCAGAACCACGATGCCGATCACGGCAATCAGCACGATGATGTATGGCATGAGGTTCGTCCCTGCTGCTCGGTCGGAGGCGACTGCCGGCATGCTCGCGTGGCAGGCTCGCCTCCTCTCACGATTAGTTGCTGGGAATCCTTGTCCGGTTCATCCGCGGAGCTCGAACGGCCTCCGAACCCAAAGCCGCTGCGTGCAAATGTGCGCGGCCGATTGGCTTGGATCAAAGCGCGCTTTTTGTCTGGGAGTCGCCACAGGGTTGCAAGACGTGCCTGACCAGCCGGCCTACAATCCTGGTGAGTGGTGAACTGTGAACTGCCTCACTTCACCACTCCACCGATCAGGATATCTTCCTAGACGGCTACCCCGGTGCCCGAGCGACGGAGGATAAGATGCATCATTCGTTCTACTTGTTTTTGCCGCTCGCGCTCGCAGCCACGCCTGTCATGGCACTCGAAGTCCTGACATCAGATGCGAAGCGTTCGGCGATAGCGGCAGAAGCGAGATATCGGATCCTGATCCGCGTCGCGGGCGCGCTGACTATATTACTGGTCGTATCAAGCCTTATGACATTCCATCCCGAGCTCGGCGCAATCATCGCGGAGTATAATCAATTCTCATAACCGTTCCGTCGAAATGATGCCTCGGGATTGAAGCCTCCGACAGTGAGCCGCAGCCACGAGCCGTTGAAGCAGCATTGACGCGTTTATCCGGCAGCAAACGCCCAAGCGGATCGACGACCGCCTTATCTCGAAAGTCCGGCGTCGGTGCGCAGATGCGCTAATGCGCCGCCGCGAGGCCGCTCTCCGCAAGCCGCTCCGCGAACCAGAGCGACTGCGCCTGATCGACGACGCCACTCACATAAACTTCCGAAATCGTCACGCTGTCCTTGTCCAGCACCAGCAGCACGCCCATCCAAAAGGCGAACCAGACATGCGGATCGGTCATCGCCTTCAGCTTGTGCTGATCGTGCTCCAGCGGCGTGTGATTGCTCGCCTTGCGAATTTCAACGCTGAGCAGATTGTTCGGGATCTCGCGCTGGTGCACGACCACGTCGGGATAGATCGACTTGCCGAGATGATCGTCGGTCGAGATGATGGTACCGTGCGGCAGGTGCAGCGTGCGCTCGCCGAGCCGGTCGTAATTGCAGTCGACTGCCCAGCCCTGGAACTGCCGCTCGAGATAGACGGCGAAGCGGTGCGTGATCGCGCGCTCGCCGATGTCCTTCTCGAACAGGAATCCCTCGTGGGCGTAGAACTCCCGGAGCGCCGCGATTATCTTGTTCAGCTCGGTCTGCATCGTGCCCCCGCCCATCACGCGCCCACTCGCGCCGCTATCAGACCTTCATGGTGAGAGCGCGGAACGCGCCACACCAGCAATGTCGTCCCGGCGAAGGCCGGGACCTATGCCGCGAGATCCACCGAGGGCGCGCGGTGCGCCTGCCGGACCTCGAATCTTCGTCAAATCTCTCCCCGGGGTTATGGGTCCCGGCCTTCGCCGGGACGACGTCCTGAGAGAGCTCGGCCAGCCCTACATCTGCACTTCGATCAGCCGCGGTCCCGGCTCGGCGACGGCCTCGGCCAGCGCCTTGTTGAACTCGTCGGCATTGGTGACGGCGCGGCCCGGCACGCCCATGCCCTTGGCCAGCGCGACGAAATCGAGCGTCGGCCGATCGAGGCGGAGCATGTCGTTGGCGCGCTGGCCGGGCTCGCCGGCGCCGACATTGTCGAACTCGCCGCGCAGGATCTGGTAGATGCGGTTGGCGAACACAATGGTGACGATGTTCAGGTTCTCGCGGGCCTGCGTCCACAGCGACTGGATCGTGTACATCGCGCTGCCGTCGCCGACCATGGTGATGACCTTGCGATCGGGGCAGGCGATCGCGGCGCCGATCGACAGCGGAGTCGAGAAGCCGATCGAGCCGCCCATGTTCTGCAGCCAGTCGTGCGGCGCGGCTGCCGCCGTCGGCGGAAAGAAGCCGCGGCCGGTGGTCAGCGACTCGTCGACCATGATCGCGTTCTCGGGGATCGCACAGGCGATCGCCTGCGCGATCGAGGCGAAGGTGAGCGCGCCGGTCGGCTTGACGAGTTCAGCCGAGGCATGTGGCTTGACGTCCCTGGCGCTGGCCTTCACGGCGCCGGCGAGCGCTTCCAGCGCCGCCACCGAATTCTCGCCCCAGGAGGTCATGCGATGGACCTCGCAGCCCTCGGGCTTGAGCATGCTCGGCTTGTTCGGATAGGCGAAGAACGCCACGGGATCATCGGACTCGACCAGCACGATGTGACGGAACCTGGCCAGCATCGGCAGCGCGTTCTCGATCACATAATGGATGCGGTCGATCGAGAAGCGGCCGCGGCCGCGCGCCATCTTCGGGCGGAAGGTCGGGCCCATCACGGTGCAGCCGGTCTTGGCGGCGATGCGCTCGGCCAGCGCCAGGCCCTGCTCGCTCAGCGCGCTGCCAGTCATCAAGAGCAGCGTGCCCTCGCCGTCGCCATGCAGGATCTTTGCGGCCTGCTCGACCGCCTGCGGCGAATAGCTGGCGCGCTGCTGCTCGGCCGGAACCTCGGCCACGCCATCGGCTTCGTTCCAGGCGGTGTCGGCAGGCAGGATCAGGGTTGCGATCTGCGGCGGGGCGCTCTTGGCGGCGGCGATCGCGGCGGCGCCGTCGGCGGCGACCGATTTGGAATTCGGCGAGGTGCGGACCCAGGACGACATCGGCCGGGCCAGGCCCTCGATGTCGGAGGTCAGCGGCGCGTTATAGTCGATGTGGTAGACGGCGTGCTGGCCGACGATATTGACGATGCCGGAATTGGCCTTCTTGGCGTTGTGCAGATTGGCGAGGCCATTGGCGAGACCGGGGCCGAGATGCAGCAAGGTCGAGGCCGGCGTGCCCTTCATGCGGAAATAGCCGTCGGCCGCGCCCGTCACCACACCTTCGAACAGGCCGAGCACGCAGCGCATGCCCGGCACGCGGTCGAGTGCCGCGACAAAATGCATCTCGGAGGTGCCCGGGTTGGTGAAGCAGACGTCCACCCCGCCCTTGACCATCGTCCGCACCAGGCTTTCCGCACCGTTCATTCTATCTGCTCCCGCAACCGGCCCATTCCAGTGATCCGTCCGATCAATCATTGTTCGCGGGCCCGGTCAAAGCAAGAGCCGGCATTGCCGCCCTGCCCCGCATGACAACCCGCCGGCTTGGCTAATGCTTTTTCGACAAATTGGCCCTGGTTGGCGATTTGGTAACGCCGCCCGTTAACGATGACCTGTCTGTTAGGAAGGTTTGCCTCACGGGGCCGTGGCTTGCGGAATGCCCGCAAATATGGCCTGTGGCTTCTGTTGAATCGATTTTTTTGCTGGGGGAAACAATGATCCGGTTTTTTGCCGCGCCGATCACCGCAATCGCGCTCTTGCTGGCTGGCGCAGCCGACGCATCCGCGGCCGGCATGATGGACTTCACGGGCACCAGCTCCACCGGCTATCTCGGCGGCGGCGGCGCGAGCCCGATCCCCCGCACCACCGTCATGTACAACGGCAACTATGCCCCCGGCACGATCGTGGTGAACACCGCAGAGCGCCGGCTCTATCTCGTGCTCCAGAATGGCCAGGCGCTGCGCTACGGCATCGGCGTCGGCCGTGACGGCTTCCGCTGGGGCGGGGTGCACAAGATCACGGCCAAGAAGGAATGGCCGGAATGGACGCCGCCGTCGCAGATGATCGCCCGCCGGCCCGACCTGCCGCGCCACATGAAGGGCGGCATCGAGAACCCGCTCGGCGCCCGCGCGATGTATCTGGGCTCGACGCTTTACCGCATTCACGGCTCCAACGAGCCGGAGACGATCGGCCAGGCGGTGTCCTCGGGCTGCTTCCGCATGACCAATGACGACGTCACCGACCTCTACGGCCGCGTCGGCGTCGGCACCACCGTGGTCGTGCTCAACAACTGATCCCCGAACACCGCGGGAACCCTTCATCCGCGTGAATTTGCGGACTTGTGCGTCGCCGGCGAATGCGGCAGCGTTGCGTGACGATGCGCGCTTTCAACCTGCCCTCGGCCGCCTTTCGCTTCGCCCTGCTGGCGTTTGCGGCGCTCACTTGTCTGCCTGATGCCGCACCCAGGGCCATCGCCGGCGAGCTGCCCGCGATCGCCTCGCGCCAGCGTGCCGAGAAGAAGAGCTTTACCGACGCCGAGATCGTCGACGGCTTCTTCAAGACCGCCTTCGGCGCCGAATACCACCTCGCGGGCCGCGTCGACCGCATCCGCAAGTTCGACGGACCTGTGCGCGTGTTCGCCGAGACCGATCGCGCGGATCGCAAGGCGCAGCTCGCAAAGGTCGTCGCCGACATCGGCAAGCGCGTGCAGCATCTCGACATCGCCATGACCGACGTCAGCGAGGCGGCGAATGTGCGGGTGAAGCTGGTGCGCGATCGCGACCTCTACCGCACCATCACGAGCTTCTACGGCGCCGAGAAGGCGCGCGAGATCCGCACCTCGCTCGATCCGCAATGCCTGTCCGGCTTCCGCAAGAACGAGCAATACGAGATCGAGCATTCCGACGTCATCCTCACCGTCGACAGCAGCGACTTCACCTTCCTCGACTGCGCCTATGAGGAAGTGCTGCAGTCGCTCGGGCCGATCAACGACACCGCGAGCGTGCCGTGGACGATGTTCAACGACAACGTCTCGATGGGCTATTTCGACGTCTACGACCAGTACATCCTCAATCTGCTCTACGACCCCCGCATCAAGGCCGGCATGACCGTGCTGGAGGTGAGAGCGGTGCTGCCCGAGGTGCTCGCGGATGTGCGCGCCTGGGTCAAGCAGGTGAACAATCTGAAGGAATAGACTTTACGAGCCCCCTCTCCCCTTGTGGGAGAGGGGAAGACGCCGTGCTGCGTCCTATCCTACGAGATCGGCGACGGTGGTCGCGGCCTTCAACCCGGTGCCGGTGAGGACCGCGACCGTGGTCTCGTTGGCCTTGATGGCCCCGTTGGCCGAGAGTTTCTCCAGCGCCGCAGCCGCGCTGGCGCTGGTGGGCTCGGCGAACAGGCCCTGCCGCGCCAGACGGCGCAGCGCGGCGACGATCTCGTCCTCGGTGAGCGCAACCGTGCCGCCGCCGCTTTCGCGCAAGGCGCCGATGATCTCGCGCAGCCGCAGCGGAGACTTGATCGCGGTGCCCTCGGCAATGGTCTTGTTCACCTCGCGCGCCACAGGCGTATCGACGCCGGCCTTGAAGCTCGCATCGATCGGCGAGCAATTGAGCGGTTGCGCGGCGAACAGGCGCGGCAGCTTTGCGATCTGTCCCGCCTTCAAGAGCTCGCGGAAGCCGAAGGCGCAGCCGAGCAGGCTGCTGCCGGCACCGACCGGGACGATGACGTTGTCGGGCGCACGAAACCCAAGATCTTCCCAGATCTCATAGGCGAACGATTTGGTGCCCTCGAGAAAGAACGGCTGCCAGTTGTGGCTGGCATAGAAGGTCTGGCTCGACTGCCTGATGGCCTCGGCCTCCGACTCCTCGCGCGGCCCCTCGACGAGCTGGACCTCGGCGCCGTAGGCGCGCACCTGCGCGATCTTGGCCGGCGAGGTCGAGGCCGGCGCCAGGATCTTCACGCGCATGCCGCCGGCCGCGCCAAGCCCGGCCATCGACGAGCCGCCATTGCCGGAGGAGTCCTCCAAAATGGCGTTGACGCCGATCTGCCGCAGGAAGGATAGCATCACCGCGGAGCCGCGGTCCTTGAAGCTGCCGGTCGGGTTGAACCATTCGAGCTTGAAGAACGGCCGCAGATCGCCCCACGCCTGCTGCACGAGCGGCGTGCAGCCGGCGCCCAGCGAGATCGGGTCGTTGATCTCCACCGGCAGCGATGCCCGGTAGCGCCACAGCGATCGCGTGCCGGTGTCGATATCCGCGCGCGAGATTCCTGCCCCCGGCGTCACCAGCAGCGGTGTGCGCTCATCCGAGCACCAGCGCGGCTCGTGAAGCGGATAAAGCTTTCCATTGCGTGGATCGATGTAGCTGGCGGCAGACATACTAGCTGAAGACATGGCGCACTCCGAAAACGAGGCCGGAGCCGTAGGATATGTCTGATTGCCTAGGTTTTGCCTAGTCCGATGCGGTGCATGAGGTCCGTGAAACGCGCATCGCTGCGGATGGAATCGAAGGCGGGGCGCAGCAGGATCGAGGGATTGAAGCGGGCCTCGTAAGCCTTGTCGAGCCAGTCGAGCGCGGCGTCGCGATCGCCAAGACCTGCATGGATGAGCGCGATGTTGGCCTGCGCTGATGGATATGTGTCCGCGTGCGCCGCCATGTCGGCAGCAATCCTGAGAGCGTCCTCCTTGCGGCCGGAAACGGCGTAAGCGTAGGCGAGGTTGGAATCGAACACGCTGCTGTGGCCGGAGATCTCGATCGCCTTGCGGAACTCGGCAATCGCCTCGTCGAAGCCACCGAGCTGAACCAGGGCCTGGCCAAGCTCATAATGGCCGACGGCGAATCCTGGATCGAGCTCGAGCGTCTTGCGGCTCTGCGCGACCGCCGCGGCGAAATCCCTGACGATGCAGAGCGCATCGGCGATGTCGGCGCCGATGATGAGGGAGAGCGGATCGAGGCTTTGCGCCTGGTTGAATTGTTGCAGCGCCTCTGATGTCTTGTCCATCAGCATCAGATGCCAGGCGTACCAATGATGTGCGGTGGCGTAGCTGGGGCTGAGGCGGATGGCGGCCTCGTATTCGGACGCAGCGACGTCCCAGTCCCAGCCGTAGAGATCGAGCGCGAAGGCAAGCGAGGTGTGGGCTTCGCCGAGCGTGCCGTCGAGCTCGAGCGCCCTGCTCGCCGCCGCGGTCGCCTTGGAGAATGCCTCCGTGGTCGAGAGCACGCCGTATTCCCAGTCGCCGGCGAGTGCATAGGCATCGGCAAGGCCGGAATGGGCCTCGGCATAGGAGCGGTCAATCTCGATGGCCTGGCGGAAATATTTGATCGCGGACCTGAGACCGTCGCCGGTGCGCTTGTTCAGGAAGTAACGGCCCTTCAGGTAATCTTCGTAGGCCAGCGGATCGACGCTGCGGGCCTTTTCAGGTGTGGCGCGCTCGCCGTGATTCAGCGTGGCGCGCACCTGCCCGGCCACGGCACGGGCGACACGGACCTGAAGCGTCAGCGCATCACGCACGTCGCCTTCATAGCTGTCTGCCCAGACCCGGCTGTCGTCGCTCGCGTGGATCAGCTGCGCCGTGATCCGCACGCGCCCATTCGCGCGCATCACGCTGCCTTCGATGACAGCGTCGACATTGAGCTCGCGCGCGATGGTCGCGAGCGATTTGTGCGCGCCTTTATATGTCATCGCCGAGGTGCGCGAGATCACCCTCAGTGCATCGACCTTGCCGAGCTCCGTGATCAGCTCGCCGGTCATGCCGTCGGCGAAAAAATCCTGCGACTGAACTTCCGAGGTATTGATCAGCGGCAGCACCGCAAGCGAATGGATCGTTTGCGGCATCTCGCGCCAGCGCGAGAGCCAGGCCAGCAGCGCCGCGGCGAGAAGCACGATCAGGCCGATCGAGGCGAACAGGCCATGCCGGCGCCTGACAACGGGCGGTGCCGGAGGCGCAACCTGCGGCTCCGGCGGAGGCGGATCGGGCGCGCGCGCGGGACTTCCATCGATCATGACGGTGACATCGGCGAGAAAGCGATACCCCCGGCGCGCCACCGTTTCGACGAAGCGCGGGCTCTCCGCGGAATCGCCGAGCGCCTCCCTGATCTTGCTGACGGCCTTGTTGAGCCCGTGATCGTAATCGACCACCGTCTGCGGCCAGAGCAGCGTTCGCAGCTCCTCGCGCGTCACCACCTCGCCCGGACGTTCCAGCAGCGCCGAGAGCAATTGGAACGGCTGCTCCTGCAAGCGCACACGCCTGCCGTTCTTGACCAGCTCACCGCTGCGCTGGTTCGCCTCGAACGCGCCGAACTTCGTGCGTCTCGCCGTTGCGGGTCGATCGATCAATTCCGGTTCGTGCAGCATGGAGGTCTCGTCGAAGCGTTGGGGAGGTGTGACCGGAAGCCGCTGATTTCACCGCGCTTCCCGGGGGATTGCGATTCCAGCGAAAGACCACCGGCCGTCCATTGAGATCGCCCGCCATTTCGATCAGGAGAGCCGCGCACATCAACACGGGATCGCGCGAGGCTGACGATGCAGGACGGCGTCAATGCAAATCGGGACGGCATGCTGACGCTCGACTCGGCTTATAATTTTGCGCGCTTCCTGAGCTGCGACGCGGAAGCCGCCGAGCACATCGTGCAGGCGGCTTTCCTCCGCAACGATGTCGAACCGGGGCGACGAACCCGGACCCTGATGTTGAAGGGCGTGCGGAATTGCTATCGGACATGGCTGACCACCCGTCGGCAACGCGATCGGCAAAGTGATGTATTCGCACACAAGCGCTTACCCGATGCGGTCAGCGCTTCCGTCCTCCAATCGGACGACCGCGCCGACAAAGTTTCGATCCGCGCCGAGGCCAGTGCGACTGCCATTCGCTGCGCGATCGAGACCCTGCCGCGGCGCCTGCGCGAGATCCTGGTGCTGCGCGAGATCGACTCGCTGTCCTACCGGGAGATATCGGAGGTGACGTCGCTGCCGATGGGCGAGGTCATGTCGCGACTGGCCTGCGCGCGGCGCAGGCTTGCCAGCTCAGTCGGCTGTTGATTCGAAAAATACAATTATATCAATGCCTTAAATGGACGAAATCGCTGGCGGGCTGCCCGACCGGCATCGCCCCGCCATTCCCGTCGGCTCCGCCAATACCCATATAAGAGACCAGCAAAGCGGCCCTGCCCGCCCCCTTATGATTAACTTGTCTGTCGTGGCTGGCCGCTACAATATGTTGGATTGCGTCGCCGGGCTCTGGTCCTGCAACGCGGTGGAGCCAGGCCCGTCCGAGCGGCGGGCCGTTGGCTTTTTGGGAGTTTGGCCATGAGCCGCGCGAACCGAACCGATCACATCCGCCTCACCTCGCATCCCGAGCCGGGCCGCAAGGCGGCCTTTCCGATTCACTGGGGCGCAGCCGACGCGCGCGCCCGCGGGCCGATCATCGGAACGGTGTCGCGCGCCGGGGATCGCAACGTGATCGGCAGCCATGGCGGCTCCTACGCGATGTACCGCGCACTCGCCGTCTCCGCCGGTGCGCTCGATCCGATACGTAGGCCCGACCTCACCAACACATTCCCGGCGGCGACCATCGGGCCGTTCGAGCAATGGCGCGATCCCGCAAAGATCGTCGCGCTCGATCCCTGGGGCCATTTGGTCGCCGAGAATTTCGGCAAGGACATCGCCGAGGGCGTCGACATCCGCCCGAGCATCGCGATCACGCGCGCACGGCTCGACCTGCCCGAGATCCGCGAGGCGCTCGCCGCCAAGCGCCTGCGCGCCGACGGCGACGTCGTGCATGCCAATGGCAGCGTCTCGGTGGTGAAGATCGCGATCGATCCGGTCTGGTACCTGCCCGGCCTTGCCGAGCGCTTCGCGACCGGCGAAACCGAGTTGCGCCGCACGCTGTTCGAGCAGACCGCCGGCATGTTCCCGGAGCTCGTGACCCGGCCGGACCTGAAGGTGTTCCTGCCGCCGATCGGCGGCACCACCGTCTACATGTTCGGCGATGTGACGAAACTGCCGGACCATCGCACCAGGATCACCTGTCGCGTGCACGACGAGTGCAACGGCTCCGACGTATTCGGCTCCGACATCTGCACGTGCCGGCCCTATCTGATCCACGGCATCGAGGAATCCGCGCGCGGCGCGCAGGAGGGCGGGCTCGGACTCGTCGTCTACAACCGCAAGGAAGGCCGCGCGCTCGGCGAGGTCACCAAGTTCCTGGTCTACAATGCGCGCAAGCGCCAGGAGGACGGCGATGCGGCCGCCGCCTATTTCGAGCGCACAGAATGCGTCGCCGGCGTCCAGGATGCGCGCTTCCAGCAATTGATGCCCGATACCATCCACTGGCTCGGCCTCAAGCGCATCGACCGCTTCCTGTCGATGAGCGACATGAAGTACGACGCGCTGACCTCGCAGGGCATCGACATCGTCGAGCGCGTGCCGATCCCGCCGGAGCTGATCCCGGCCGACGCCTATGTCGAGATCGCCGCGAAGAAGGCGGCCGGCTATTACTCGACCGACATTGCGCCGGAAAAGGACGTCGACGGCGTGGTCGGACGTTCGCTGGAAAAATACTGATCCGGCGATGGCGGCTTCAGAACACGAGGCACGCGCGCTGCTCACCGCGAAAGCGGTTCGCGCGCGCGCCGGACAGATGCTCGAGATCGGCCTTCGGGGCGGCCTGACGCACTTCACCATCGATCTCGATCGCATGGATGGCGTTGCCGACGCCGTACTGGCCGTCACGCGAAAGGCCTATCCGACGCTCGACATTCCCTTCCACGCGCGGTGGCGGCATTTTGTGTTCGGCGGCGTCGACCGCTGGGCGCGGCTGGCGAACGCAACATCGTGGCCTGATCGCGCGGCGCGAGCGCGCGCGGAATTCGACCTCGCCATCGTCAGCGTGCTGCTCGACGCCGGCGCCGGCGCAGCGTGGCGCTATCGCGACGCCGTGACCGGACAAGGCATTGGCCGCTCCGAAGGGCTCGCGCTCGCGAGCCTCGACATGTTTGCCGCCGGGCTCTTTTCGCGCGACGCGCGCGTACCGTTCAGGGTCGATGCCGATGTGCTCGCAAGGCTGCCGCTCTCGGCACTGACGTCCGCCTTCCAGGCGAGCGATGCCAATCCGCTACTCGGCCTCGCGGGACGCACCGATCTGCTGCAACGTCTGGGCAGACTTGTCGCTGCGCGCGCCGACATCTTTGGCATGCAGGACACGCCACGGCCGGGCGGCCTGTTCGATCATATCGCCGCACAAGCGACTGATGGCGCCATCCCCGCCCCCGCGATCCTGTCTGCAGTGCTGAACCAGCTTGGACCGATCTGGCCGTCACGGCTCGAGCTCGCGGGCGTTCCGCTCGGCGATTGCTGGCGGCATCCGGCGATCAAGACCGATGATGCGACCGCCGGTCTCGTGCCGCTGCACAAGCTATCGCAATGGCTCAGCTACTCGCTGATCGAACCGCTCCAGCGCGCAGGTTTTGATGTCACCGACATCGGCGGCCTGACCGGGCTTGCCGAATACCGCAATGGCGGCCTGTTCGTCGATCATGAGGTGCTGCGCCTGCGCGATGGTGCCGATTTCGATCGCGCACACGCGGTCGACTCGCTGCTCGTCGTCGAGTGGCGCGCACTCACTGTCGCGCTGCTGGACCGTGTTGCCGAACGGGTTCGCGCCAGGCTCGGCCGCACGCCGCAGTCGTTGCCCCTCGCCAGCATCCTGGAAGGCGGCACCTGGGCCGCCGGCCGCGCCATCGCGTTTGCCCGCCGTCCCGACGGTTCGCCGCCGCTCAAGGTGATCAGCGACGGCACGGTGTTCTAACCCTCTCCCCTTGTGGGAGAGGATGCCTCGCGAAAGCGAGGCGGGTGAGGGGTATGTCTCCGCGGGCACATCTTTCACTGGAGTTCGCGGAGAGTACCCCTCATCCGGCGCTACGCGCCACCTTCTCCCACAGGGGGAGAAGGGAAGAAGCAAGAGCATCCGATCATGGAAGGCGTCACGATCGTCGATCATCCGCTGGTGCAGCACAAGCTGACGCTGGTGCGGGACAAATCAATCTCGACCAAGTCGTTCCGCGAGCTGATCAAGGAGATCGGCATGCTCCTGTGCTACGAGGTGACGCGCGACCTGCCGCTCGCCGACACGGTGATCGAGACGCCGCTGGCGACAATGCACTCGGCCAAGATTGCCGGCAAGAAGCTGGTCTTCGTGCCGATGCTGCGCGCCGGCACAACCTTCGTCGACGGCATGATGGACCTGGTACCGACTGCCCGCGTTGCCCATATCGGCCTCTACCGCGAGCCCGAGAGCTTTGCCGCGGTCGAATACTTCTTCAAATCGCCGTCGGATCTCAGCGAGCGCCTCGCGATCGTGGTGACACCTGTCGTCGCGACCGCCAACACGGCCGTCGCTGCGGTCGACCGGCTGAAGGAACGCGGTGCCAAGGACATTCGCCTCGCCTGCCTGATCGCGGCCCCGGAAGGCCTCGAGCGGCTGCGCGGCTTGCATCCGGACGTGCCTATCTGGACCGCCGCGGTCGACGAAGGCCTCGACGAGAACGGCTTCATCCTGCCGGGCCTCGGCGATGCCGGCGACCGCGCTTACGGGACAAGGTAGGTCGTCATGCCCGGGCAAAAGCGCGAAGCGCGTCTTCGCGCTAGATGTCCCGGGCATCCACGTTCTTGCACACCGCGACCAGAGACGTGGATGGCCGGGGCAAGCCCGGCCAGACGCTGTGATGTATTGTCGACGCCCCTTACCGCCTTCAAATCTTCCCGCTGCCGCAGATGTCCTTCAGCGCCTGCCACTCCTTGTCGGTCAGCAGCGGCGGGCCGCTGGCGGGGCGGTCTTCTTTCGTCATCCGTGCGAGGCGATCCTCGGTGAGCGGATGGCTCGCCAGGATCGTCGCGAAACTCGAGCCGCCCTCCTTGCCGGTGATGCGGAACATCAACTCGGCCGCGGGCTTCGGCGAGCGGCCGAGCTTGTGCATGATCTCGATCGCGAAGGTATCGGCACTGGTCTCGGCCTCGCGCGAATAGGAGGCCTCGACCACGCTGCGCGAGGCGAAGATCACGGCGGACGAGCCGGTGACGTCACCGAACAACAGGCCGATCAGGAATGAGGTGCCACCGTTGTAGATCAGGCCGCGCATGTTGTCGTGATGCTTGAGATGGCCAAGCTCGTGGGCGAGGATGCCGGCGAGTTCGTCGGGATTGTCGGCCCTGTCGAGCAGGCCGCTCAGCACGAAGACCTTGCCGCCCGGCAGCGCGAACGCATTCGGCACCGAGGTGCGCAGCACACCAGCCGTCATGGAATCGTCGTCGAGGCCGGCGGCGTCGCGCAGGCGATTGACGAGCTTGCGGAACGCCGCCTGACCGGCCGGGTCGTTGCAAGCCGCGCCGCGGAAGATGGTTTTCACCTGCACCTCGGACGCATCGCCGATGCGCCGCTCGATCGGTTTCGGCACCAGCGGCGCAAGGCGGTCCGCGGCCAGCGGCACGCCGAACAGCACGACGCAGACGATGGAGACGGCCGCCGCAAGCGACCACCCCACGATCTTTGCAACGCCGCGGCCGGTGGTCTGATGATCATCGATGCGAGGACATCGTGCGACGAGATCGGCGCCGAAAGCGGCATCGCGGATCTCCAGCCGCGCCAGCGGTGGTGCGGACGTGGAAGTCAGGCGCAGGACGCCGGCCGGACTGTCGGCGCGGCGGATTTCGTCATAGGCCCAGCGCGTGACGGTCGGGGCCGACTGTCCGTCGCTGAGTTCGGCGATCTCGAGCGTATCTCCCGGCGTCAGCACGACCTGGCGCCGTCGGCTTGATAGCCCGTCGAAGAAGATCGCCTTTTGTCCGGGCTTCATCTCGGCGCCAGGCTCGGCGGTCACATCACTCACGATCTAGAATCCCGCGACATCGAGACCATCAGCAAAGCCTTCGCCGAGCGCGCTGGCAAGCTCGCCGCTGGCGCGAACATCGGCCGCGGCGCCGATATCATGCACTGCGACGGTTTCCAGCACCCTGGCCCAGAGATCACGCTGGAGATAGACACGCATGATGATGTTGATGGCAAGGGCCAGTGCGAGATAGCCGATCACCATCATCACCAGCATCGGGATGCTCTTGGCCGCGTGGCCCGGCCCGAACACTTGCTCGGGCGGCAAGCCAGTCAGCTTGACGACGAGCATGGTGGCGCCGCCGATATAGAAGCCGAACAGGGTCGAGAGCAACACCCACCAGCCGATCATCTTCCAGTAAAGGCCGTAGAAGGCATTGTGCGGCAGATCAGATGCCACGCTGACGCCGCCGATGCGGATGCCGTTCAGCCACCAGCGCCATTCGCGTGCCTTGAACTCGGCATAGAAGAACGGCGCGAGCGGGAAGATCACGACCGCGATCGGGCTGAACAGCCACAGCCACCAGCCGCGCTTGAAGAATTCCCAGCCGCTGCCTTCGAAGTCGCCTTGCAGATCGCCGAAATGCGTATGCCGCATCTTGTAGCGCTCCAGTGACGCCTCGCGCCATGGCAGCGCCAGGCCGAGCGTCAGGAACACCAGGAGGCCCCACAGCATCGCGCGGAACGAATAGGCCCAGCCGGAGCCGTCCATCCAGAAGCGCACGCCACGCCAGACCGTGCGCGTCAGCCGGTAGCGGCGCGCACGAAAGATTGCGAACTGGCCGAAAGCGTAGAACGAGATGAACAGCGGCGTCGATGCAAAGCCCTGCCAGCGCTCGAATTCGATACCAACGAGGAAATAGGCGAGATAGATCGGCACCAGGATCGCGAGTGCAACCAGGAAGCCGATCAGGAGCTCCTTGGCGCGGCCGGTGTATTCGGCAGCGTCACCATCGATCGACGTGTTCGACCACAAATGGCGGCGGATGTCGGTGACGAGCCAGAAGCGGTAGAAGCCGAAGGTCACGAGCTCAAGCATGGCACCCTTGGTGACCATCTTGCGGAACTCGGTGCGATTGCCGGTGAAGTCGACCCGCGTGGGCGGCAGCGGCGGCGGGACCGGCTCGGACGGGCCGATGGGGGACCATTGCATGTCGTTCACGGCAGCAACCTCGGGATGCGGATCTGCTCCGCTCAAACTATAGATCAGAGATTAGTCGATCCCCAAGATGGACGGGTTCGATTTACCCCGATTTCGCAGCGTTTCTCGCATGTTTTCACGCCAGGCGACGTGCGCGAGGTCACGTTCACGCGCGAACGTGACGGCCGTCCGACGCTCTCGCGAAGGTTGGATGTGGCAAAACTCTCCCTTGCTCCGACGCAGACAACGGGCTGTAATTGCACCTCAAATACCGCAGCGCAGAATTCACAAGAACCGCGCGGTCCACGTCAGGGAGAACGGTCATGCATGGGACCATCGAGAGCGCGAAGATCGACGCATTGCGCGAGCGCGCTTCCTCCCTGCCGCTGGAGCAATTCGATCCGGGCGACCCCGAACTGTTCAAGACCGATACGTTCTGGCCGTATTTCGACCGGCTGCGCCGCGAAGATCCCGTGCACTATTGCAAGGATTCGATGTTCGGACCGTATTGGTCGGTGACGCGTTACAACGACATCATGGAGATCGAGACCAACCATTCGGTGTTCTCCTCGGCCTCCTCGCTCGGCGGCATCACCATCCGCGACATCGATCCGGATCTGCGCCGCGAGAGTTTCATCTCGATGGACCCGCCCCGCCATGCCGCACAGCGCAAGACGGTGGCGCCGATGTTCACGCCGACGCATCTGGACAATCTCGCGCTCAACATCCGCAAGCGCTCGGCCGAGTGCCTGGACAATCTGCCACGCGGTGAGGTGTTCGACTGGGTCGACCAGGTCTCGATCGAGCTCACCACGCAGATGCTGGCGGTGCTGTTCGACTTCCCCTGGGAGGACCGCCGCAAGCTGACGCGCTGGTCTGATATCGCCACCACCATTCCCGGTCCTGATGGACTCGTCGCCACCGACGAGGAACGAATGACCGAGCTAGGGGAATGTGCGGCCTACTTCTCGCGCCTCTGGAAGGAACGCGCCGAGCAGCCGCCGAAGAGCGACCTGCTCTCGATGATGGTTCACAGCGCGGCGACGCGCGACATGGATGCCAAGAACTTCCTCGGGAATCTCGTCCTTTTGATCGTCGGCGGCAACGACACCACCCGCAACACGATGTCGGGATCAATCTACGCCTTGAGCCAGCATCCGGAGCAATATCGCAAGCTGCGCGAAAACCCCGCACTGCTCGACAGCTTTGTACCCGAGGTGATCCGCTGGCAGACGCCGCTGGCGCATATGCGTCGCACCGCGCTTTCAGATTTCGAGTTCCGCGGCAAGCAGATCAAGAAAGGTGACAAGGTCGTGATGTGGTACGTCTCGGGCAACCGCGACGAGGAGGCGATCGAGAAGCCTTACGACTTCATCATCGACCGCGCCCGGCCGCGCACGCATCTTTCCTTCGGCTTCGGCATTCACCGCTGCGTCGGGTTGCGCCTTGCCGAGCTCCAGCTCAAGATTATCTGGGAAGAGATCCTGAAACGGTTCGACCATATCGACGTGATGGGCGAGCCGAAGCGGGTGTATTCGAGCTTCGTGAAGGGTTTGGAAACGCTGCCGGTCAAGATTGCGGCGTGACCTCTGAATTATAGTGTATAACATTGGCACTTGCGACGACGCCCCTCGCCTCGCCATCGCGACGGCGTGAACGAACACACTGGAGCGACTGCCCATGAACATTCAGACCCCGGTCAAGGCCGACAAGGCCGAACGCATGCGGCGCGCGCGCGAGGAAGCCTATGCGACGCCGCTGAAGAATTTTCATCCGGGCGCGCCCAGGCTGTTCCAGGACGACACGCTGTGGCCGTGGTTCGAGCGGCTGCGCAAGGAAGAGCCGGTGCATTATTGCACCAATGCGCCGATCGAGCCGTACTGGTCGGTGGTCAAATACAACGACATCATGCATGTCGACACCAATCACGGCATCTTTTCCTCGGACTCGACGCTCGGCGGCATCGCGATCCGCGACGTGCCGGAAGGTTACGACTGGCCGAGCTTCATCGCGATGGACCAGCCAAAGCACTCCTTACAGCGCAAGACCGTGTCGCCGATGTTCACGCCGACGCATCTGGACGAACTCGCCAAGCTGATCCGCCAGCGCTCGCAGACCGTGCTGGACAATCTTCCCCGCAACGAGACCTTCAACTTCGTCGAACGGGTCTCGATCGAGTTGACGACGCAGATGCTGGCGACGCTGTTCGACTTCCCCTGGGAGGAGCGGCGCAAGCTGACGCGCTGGTCCGACGTCTCGACCGCGCTGCCCAAGAGCGGCATCGTGTCCTCGGCCGAAGAGCGCCGCCGCGAGATGGACGAGTGCTACGCCTACATGTCGAAGCTGTGGAACGAGCGCGTCAACTCCGCGCCGCGCAACGATCTGCTGTCGCTGATGGCGCATAGCGACGCCACACGCTTCATGGACCCCGACAACCTCATGGGCAACATCATCCTGCTCATCGTCGGCGGCAACGACACCACGCGCAACACCATGACCGGCTCGGTGCTGGCGCTGAACGAGAACCCCGAGCAGTACGACAAGCTGCGCGCCAATCCTGACCTGATCGACACCATGGTGCCCGAGGTGATCCGCTGGCAGACGCCGCTGGCACATATGCGGCGCACGGCACTTCAGGATACCGAGATCGGCGGCAAGCACATCAAGAAGGGCGACCGCGTGGTGATGTGGTACGTCTCGGGCAACCGCGACGAGGAGATGATCGAAAGGCCGAACGAGTTCATCATCGACCGTGCCCGGCCGCGCACGCATCTTTCCTTCGGTTTCGGCATCCACCGTTGCGTCGGCATGCGGCTTGCCGAGTTGCAGCTCCGGATCGTCTGGGAGGAGATGCTGAAGCGGTTCGACCGCATCGAGGTCGTCGGCGAGCCGAAGCGGATCTATTCCAGCTTCATCAAGGGATATGAGACGCTGCCGGTGAGGATTCCGGGGTAGGCTCTATCCTCCGTCATTGCGAGGAGCCCTTGCGACGATGCAATCCAGACTGTCTCCACTGGGGGATTCCGGATTGCTACGCTACGCTCGCCATGATGGATCCCAGCTATAAAATTTCGGCATGACAGGTCGCGCCAGATGCGAAGACAACACGGCGCCTGACTGTTCTACGACACGACCGCATCTAACTCAATTTGATGTCCCACACGCCTTCCCGACGGCAGGCGGCGACCTCGTCGCGCAGGAGCGCGGTGACAGCCAGCGAGGCCGTCGAGGCCGGGCGGTCGATCGGAGAAGCAAAAATGAGCTCGCGCGTCATCGGCTTGGAGACGACAGCGGTTTCCAGCCGCCCGTCGGCAACCTCGCTGTGGACGGACGATGGCGGCAGCAGCGCGAAGCCGAGGCCTTCCTCGACCAGGCTCGTCAGCACGCGGAACGAATCCGCTTCCAGCTGGACGTTGAGCTTGATCTTGCGCTGCGCGGCCGCGTGCTCGATCAGCGCGCGGAGACCGTGGGAATGACTGGGCAGCACCAGTTGCTGCCGCAGCAGCCAGCCGATATCGACGGTCTTCTTGCGCGCCAGACCGCAGCCGCGCGGGCCGACCGCGACGATGTTGTCGCGGCCGAGGCTCTGCACATTGAGATGCAGATCGGCCGAGCGGCCATAGAGAATGGCGAGATCCATCTCGCCGCGATGCAGCCATTCGACGATGTGGCCGCTGTAGCTCTCGACGATGCGCAGCGAGATACCGGGATATTTTTCGACGCAGCGCCGCGCGAAACGCGCCGACAACACGCAGCTCACGGTCGGAACCAGGCCAAGCACGACCTGGCCCGACGGAGGCCCCTTGGCCGACTGGATGTCGTCGCGGATCTGGTCAAGTTGCCGCACGATGCCGGAGGTGCGCGCCAGCAGCAGGTGCCCGGCTTCGGTCAGCACCATGCCGCGGCCATTGCGGGTGAACAGTTCCGCGCGCAGCTCGTGCTCCAGCAGCTTGATCTGCCTGGAGAGCGCCGGTTGCGCCACGCGCAACGTGTCGGAGGCCTTGCTCAGACTGCCGAGCTCCGCCACGCAACTGAAGGTCCTGAGCTGCCGGAAATCCATGCTTGCCAATCCTGGAAGGCTACTTCATACGCTATAGCAAATGAGCATAGGGGGCTGGCGATGTTTTCACAACGCCAGAGGATCGGCCGGCGTTATCTTAACTGCCGCTCAATACGGGAAACGCCATGAGTGAAGAACACCACACCGAAGACTACGCCGACATCCGCGAAGCCGTCGCAAAGCTCTGCGCGCAGTTTCCCGGCGAATACTGGCGCAAGCTCGATCGCGAGATGGCCTACCCCAAGGCGTTCGTCGATGCGTTGACGCAGGCCGGCTATCTCTCGGTGCTGATCCCCGAGGAATATAGCGGCGCGGGCCTGAAGCTGTCCGCGGCGGCCGCGATCCTCGAAGAGATCCAGCGCGCGGGGTGCAACGGCGGCGGCTGCCACGCCCAGATGTACACGATGGGTACAGTGCTACGGCACGGCAATTCCGAGCAGAAGGCAAAATATCTGCCGAAGATCGCGAGCGGCGAATTGCGGCTGCAGGCGTTCGGCGTCACCGAGCCGACCAGCGGCACCGACACGTCTTCGCTGAAGACCTTTGCGCGCAAGGAAGGCAACGACAGCTACATCGTCAACGGCCAGAAGATCTGGACCAGCCGCGCCGAGCATTCCGACCTGATGGTGCTGCTGGCGCGCACCACGCCGAAGGAGCAGGCGAAGAAGCGCACGGATGGCTTGTCGGTGTTCATCGTCGACATGCGGGAAGCCAAGAACAATGGCCTCGAGATCCGCCCGATCCGCACCATGATGAACCACGCCACCACAGAGGTGTTCTTTACCGATATGAAGGTGCCGGCGGAGAACCTGATCGGCGAGGAGGGCAAGGGCTTCCGCTACATCCTCTCCGGCATGAATGCCGAGCGCATCCTGATCGCCGCCGAATGCGTCGGCGACGCCAAGTGGTTCATCGCCAAGGCCACCAACTACGCCAAGGAGCGCGCCGTGTTCGGCCGTCCCATCGGCCAGAACCAGGGCATTCAGTTCCCGATCGCCAAGGCCTATGCCTCGATGCGCGCGGCTGAGCTGATGGTGAAGGAAGCCACCCGCAAATACGAAGCGGGGCTCGACTGCGGCGCGGAGGCCAACATGGCCAAGATGCTGGCCGCCGATGCATCCTGGGAAGCGGCGAACGCCTGCATCCAGACCCACGGCGGCTTCGGCTTCGCCGAGGAATACGACGTCGAGCGTAAATTCCGCGAGACGCGGCTGTATCAGGTGGCGCCGATCTCGACCAACCTGGTGCTCTCCTTCGTCGCCGAGCACGTGCTCGGCATGCCCCGCTCGTACTGAGGCAGCCATCATGGGAGCACTTGACGGGATCAGGGTGATTGCGGTCGAGCAGGCGGTGGCGGCGCCGTTCTGCACCTCGCGGCTGGCGGATGCGGGCGCGGAAGTCATCAAGATCGAACGGCCCGAAGGCGATTTCGCCCGCGGCTATGACGCCGCGGCCAAGGGCCAGAGCAGCTATTTCGTCTGGCTCAACCGCGGCAAGCAATCCGCGGTGGTCGACCTCGCCACCAAGGAGGGCCGCACGGAACTGGAGAAGCTGATCGCTGGCGCCGACGTGCTGGTGCAGAACCTCAAGCCGGGCTCGATGGACAAGCTCGGCTTCTCGCGCGAGCGGCTGCTCAAGGACTATCCGAAACTGATCTCGTGCACGATCACCGGCTATGGCGACGAAGGACCCTACGCCCATCGCAAGGCCTATGATCTGCTGATCCAGGCCGAGAGCGGGCTTGCCTCGATCACCGGCAATCCCGATGGCGCCTCGCGCGTCGGCATGTCGATCGTCGACGTCGCGACCGGCGCCACCGCGCACGCGGCGATTCTGGAGGCCCTGATCGCGCGCGGCCGCACCGGCAAGGGCGCCGACATCCGCATCTCCATGTTCGACGTGATGGCGGACTGGTGCACCGTGCCGCTGCTCAACGCCGAGGCCGGCAATCCGCCGAAGCGGATGGGGCTGCGCCACCCCTCGATCGCGCCCTATGGCGTGTTCACCTCGAAGGACGGCAAGGACATCCTGATCTCGATCCAGAGCGAGCGCGAGTGGAAGACGCTCTGCGCGGCGGTGCTGGACCGGCCTGATCTGCCCGCCGATCCCCGCGTCGCCAACATGGTGGAGCGCGTGCGCAACCGCGATTTCACCGACACAACGGTGGCAGACATCTTCGGCGGGATGACGCGCGACGAGCTGCTGAAGCGGCTTTCCGATGCCGACATTGCCTTCGCCGAGGTCAACAGCATGACCGACCTCACCAAGCATCCGCATCTGCGGCGCATCGAAGTGGACACGCCGAACGGCCGCGTCAGCTATCCCGCGCCGGCGCCGATCGTCGTCGGCGAGACCCGCTTCTATGGCGCCGTGCCCGCCATCGGCGAAAATCCCAAGAAGTGGCAGAGCGAGGCGTCATGACCGAGAAGCTCGACATCGATCATTTGCGGCAATGGATCGGCCGCAGCACGGAAGCCACCGACATCGTCACCGCGCAGCTTGTCATGGGCCTGCGCGCAACGCTATTCCAGGAGGTCGGCGAACCCGGAAAGGGCGATGCCGCGCCGTTCACGGTGCATTGGTGCCTGGCGCAGCCGGTGTTTCCGATGTCGATGCTCGGCCCCGACGGCCATCCCACCCGCGGCGGCTTCCTGCCGCCGGTGCCGCTGCCGCGCCGGATGTGGGCCGGCGGCGAGATCGAGTTCCTGCAGCCGCTGCAGGTCGGCGATGAATCGACCCGGAGCTCCCGCATTGCCGACGTGCAGATCAAGACCGGCTCGACCGGCACGCTGTGCTTCGTCTCGGTGGAGCACAGCATCTCCTCGCCGCGCGGCACGGCTATCCGCGAGCGGCAGGACATCGTCTATCGCGAGATGACGAGCAGCGCGCCGGCGACGGCCAAGGCTCCGCCTCCGCCGCCGAAAGCGCAGCATCGCGAGACTCACGTATCCGATCCGGTGCTGCTGTTCCGTTACTCGGCGCTGACCTTCAACGGCCACCGCATCCACTACGACCGCGACTACGTCACCAAGGTCGAGGGCTATCCGGGCCTGATCTTCCACGGCCCGCTGCAGGCGGCGTTCATCATCGAGATGGCGGCGAAGCTCCACGGCGGCAAGGCGCCGAAGAAGTTCACCTATCGCGGCGTGCAGCCGCTGTTCGAGGGCACTGAGTTTTCCATCAACGCGAACCAGACTGATGCGGGTATGGAGCTGTGGACCGCGAATGCGGAAGGGCAGCCGACGATGAAGGGCACGGCGGTGTGGTGAGGCTTTCTCCTCGTCATTGCGAGGAGCGAAACGACGAAGCAATCCAGACTGTCACCGCGGCCGCACTCTGGATTGGATTGCTTCGCTTCGCTCGCAATGACGGGCGGCGTTGGTAGCGCGACAATAAACAACGGGGACGGAAACCAATGTCCAAGAACGGCAAGACCGGCAGCAAGTCCGTCACCGTCAAGCAGGCGACGCTCGACCTGCTGCGCGCCTTCGGCATCAAGAAGGTGTTCGGCAATCCTGGTTCGACCGAGCTGCCGTTCCTGAGCGACTGGCCTGACGACATCGACTATGTGCTGGCGCTGCAGGAAGCCTCCGCCGTCGGCATGGCCGATGGCTACGCGCAGGCGACGCGCAATGCCGGCTTCGTCAACCTGCACTCGGCGGCCGGCGTCGGCAATGCGCTCGGCAACATCTACACCGCGCACCGCAACCAGACGCCGCTGGTGATCACCGCCGGCCAGCAGGCGCGCTCGATCCTGCCGCTGCAGGCGTTCCTTTATGCCGAACGTGCCTCCGAATTTCCACGGCCTTACGTGAAGTACAGCGTCGAGCCGGCGCGGCCCGAGGACGTGCCGGCCGCCATCGCGCGCGCCTATTACACCGCGATGCAGCCGCCATGCGGGCCGACCTTCGTCTCGATCCCGATCGACGACTGGGCCCATGCCTGCGCACCCGTCGAAGCGCGCAAGGTCAGCCGCGAGATCGGTCCAGAACCCGACGCAATGAAAGCACTGGTCGCCGCACTCGGTTCCGCAAAGCACCCTGCCCTCGTCGTCGGCCCCGGCGTCGATCGTGCCGGCGCGGTCGACCTGATGGTGCGCGTCGCCGAGAAGGCGAAGGCCAGCGTCTGGGTCAGCCCGTTTTCGGCGCGCTGCTCGTTCCCCGAGCGTCACCCGCAATTCGCGGGCTTCCTGCATGCCTCGCCCGCGCAACTGTCCGACGCGCTGCGCGAGCACGACCTCGTCGTCGTCGTCGGCGCACCGGTGTTCACCTTCCACGTCGAGGGCCATGCCGCAATCTTCGACGGCGGCGCGACGATCTTCCAGATCACCGACGATCCTGACGCCGCGGCGGTGCCCCCCGTCGGCACCAGCATCATTGCGACGATGAAGCCGGCGCTGAGCCAACTGCTCGACATGCTGCCGGAGAGCAAGCGCGCCACGCCGAAAGGCCGCACGCTGCCGCCGGCGCCGCAAGCCGCCGATCCGCTGCCGGTCGAATTCCTGCTGCACTCGCTGTCGCAGGCCATGCCTGAAGGCGCCTCGCTGGTCGAGGAAGTGCCCTCGCACCGTCCGGCGATGCAGAAATTCATGCCGATGCGCGGGCAGGATAGTTTCTACACCATGGCGAGCGGCGGCCTCGGCTATTCGCTGCCCGCCGCGGTCGGCATGGCGCTCGGCAAGCCGACGCAACGTACGGTCTGCCTGATCGGTGACGGCTCGGCGATGTATTCGATCCAGGCGCTGTGGACCGCCGCACAACGCAAGCTGCCGCTGACCATCGTCGTCATCAACAATTCCGGCTACGGCGCGATGCGTTCATTCAGCCAGGTGATGCAGGTGCGCAACGTGCCGGGGCTCGAGCTGCCGGGGATCGACTTCGTGAAGCTCGCCGAAGGGATGGGCTGCCACGCGGTCCGCGTGAGCAAGGCCGCGGAGCTCGGCGAGGCGCTCAAGCGCGGCATGGCGTTTGAGGGTACGAGCCTCGTCGAGGTGATCGTGGATTCGGCGGTGCCGGTGCTGTACGGGCAGAAGCATTGACGTCGTCGTCCCGGCGAAGGCCGGGACCCATACCGCGTGATCTGTCGACGATGTGACGGTATCAGTACCGAATAACTACCGGTCTTCGCCAAACTTTAGCCTGTGGTTATGGGTTCCGGCCTTCGCCGGGACGACAGCGAGTGTTTGGCGCAAGCGTGCCTCAAGCCTACAGACCCTCCCCTACTTCCCGAACTCCTCCCGCATCTTCGCCTGGATCTTGGCCATGCCGCCGATCCAGCGGTCGTAATTCTCGGTCTTCTTGCGCATGTAGCCGAGCACCTGGGGGTGCGGCAGGATCAAAAAGGTCTCCTGCTCGAGGCCGGCGAGCACGTCCTTCGCGACCTGCTCCGGCGTGAGGTCGCCGTCGCCGGATTGCGGGCCCTTCGGGATCGAGCGCAGCATGTTGGTGTCGACGCCCTGCGGGCAGAGGATCGAGACCTTGATGTTGTCGGCCTTGTGCGAGATCGCGAGGTTCTCGGCAAAGCCGACCGCGGCGTGCTTGGTGGTGGAATAGGCGGGGCTGCCGACCTGCGACAACAGGCCTGCGGCCGAGATCGTGTTGAGGAAATAGCCGCCGCCGCGCCTCTTCATGCGGGGGATGAGATGCCGCGCCGCATAGACATGCGCCATGACATGGATCGCCCAGCTGCGCTGCCATGGCTCATCGGAGGCGCCGCCCGCATTGACCGACATCGGATCGAAGCCGCCGCCGATGCCGGCATTGGAGCAGAACAATGCGATCGGGCCGAACTGTCGCTCGGTCTCCTCGATGACGTGAGAAATATCCTTTTCCTGTGCGACGTCGCATTTGAAGGCGGCACCATCGACCGTCGCGGCGACCGCCCTTGCATTGGCCGCGTCCATGTCTGCGACCACGACCTTGGCCGCGCCAGCCTTGTGAAAGGCCTCGCACAGCGCCTTGCCGATTCCGTTTGCGCCGCCCGTGACGACCACGACCTTGCCGGTCACCTGCATGCGACGTCTCCTCTTGTCTTATACCGCGCCGCTTGTCTCGCTGCGCGGAAGCTGCTCAGCTCAACACGAGGTCGAGCACCGCGGTATAATGGCATGCCGCGCCAGCCAAGACAAAGCCGTGCCAGATCGCATTCTGGAAGCGCAGCCGACGCCAGGCGTGGAAGATCACGCCAAAACTGTAGAGCAGTCCGCCGGCAAGGATGAACCCCAGCGCCAGCGCGGGCAACGCCCTGACCACGGGTCCGTAGAGCATCACGCCGCTCCAGCCCATCGCGAGATAGATTCCGACCGCGACACGGTCGAACCGCCCGGGACAGAGAAGCTTCAGCACGATGCCAAGGATAGCCACGCACCAGACGCCGGCGAGCAGCACCAGCGCGAAGACACTGTCCTTCACCTCCAGAATGAACGGCGTGTAGGTCGCCGCGATCAAGAGATAGATCGCGGAATGATCGAAGCGGCGCAGCAGCCATTTGGCGGGCGAGACCGGCCAGAGATTATAGGTCGCCGACAACACCAGCATCGACATCAGTCCGGCGACATAGACCGAGACACCGAGAACGTTGGTCGCATCGGCATAGACCGCCGTCAGCACCACCAGCACGGTCGCGGCGATGATGCCGGCAAGCACACCGATGCCATGGACGATGCCGTCGGCGATCAGTTCGGCGCGATCGTAATTCCAGCCGATCGCGTCGGCGGCGGCGTGGACGGAATTGGATGCAAGTTGCTTCAATCTGAAGACGGTCATGGCAATCCGCTCAACGTGGCAATGCCCTCGTGCATGGGTCTGTCGGGACCGGCGCGTCGTTCAATCCGCTGATTTGCCGACAAAGGCGGTGGAAGTATGAAGCTTGATTTTCCTCACGCAATTGCCACTTTTGTGAACGGCTTCACTGTTCCGCCCGCCCCGGATTAAATCACGTTCATATGGCATTCAGTTTCCAGGATATGGTCGAGGAGGCGCGCCTGTCGGCCCGGGCGCTGATCGACTATGGCGAGCACTTCTTCAACCCGACGGTGCGGCTTGGTGTCACCGGCCTGTCGCGGGCCGGTAAGACCGTATTCATCACCGCGCTGATCCACGGACTGACGCGCGGCGGCCGGTTTCCGGTGTTCGAGGCCTATGCCTCGGGCCGGATCGCGCGGGCGCATCTGGCGCCGCAGCCTGATGACGCCGTGCCGCGCTTTTCCTATGAGAGCCATCTGCGCGCGCTGATCGAGGAGCGGCGCTGGCCGAGCTCGACCGTCGACATCAGCGAGCTGCGCCTCGTCATCGATTACCAGCGCCTGAACGGCGCCGACCGCACACTGACGCTCGACATCGTCGACTATCCCGGCGAATGGCTGCTTGATTTGCCGCTGCTTCAGAAAAGCTACGAGCAATGGTCCGCCGAAAGCCTGGCGTTGTCACGCGAGGCGCCGCGCGCGCATCTTGCTGCGGACTGGCACGCGCATCTGGCGACACTCAAGCCCGAAGCCCGCGAGGACGAGCAGGCGACACTCACCGCCGCAAAGCTCTTCACCAGCTATTTGCGCGCCTGCCGCGACGAGCGGTTTGCCATGAGCCTGTTGCCGCCCGGCCGCTTCCTGATGCCCGGCAGTCTCGCCGACACGCCGGCGCTCACCTTCGCACCGCTCGACGTGCCCCCAGGCGGACAGGCGCCGGAGGGATCGTTGTGGGCGATGATGGTGCGCCGTTATGAGGCGTACAAGGATGTCGTGGTACGGCCGTTCTTCCGCGATCATTTCGCCCGGCTCGATCGCCAGATCGTGCTCGCCGATGCGCTCGCCGCATTCAATTCGGGACCCGAGGCGCTGCACGATCTCGAAGCGGCGCTATCAGGAATTCTGGATTGCTTTCGCATCGGCCGCAGCACGTTTCTCTCCAGCCTGTTCCGGCCACGCATCGACCGCATCCTGTTCGCGGCGACCAAAGCGGACCATCTTCATCATTCCAGCCACGACCGGCTCGAGGCCGTGCTGCGCCGCGCGGTCACCCGCGCTGTCGCGCGCGCCGACGACACCGGCGCGCAGATCGATGTCGTCGCGCTCGCTGCCGTCCGCGCCACGCGCGAGGCTCAGGTTGCGCATGGCCGCGACAAATTGCCCTCGATCCTGGGCACCCCGGCTGCCGGCGAAAGCGCGAACGGCGAGTTCTTTGACGGCACCACCGAGGTCGCAACCTTTCCGGGCGATCTGCCAGATGATCCCGAGCCGCTCTTTAACGGCACGGAGGCGTTCCGCGGGCTCTCCACCCAGGCCGCCGAGCGGAGCGATTTCCGCTTCCTGCGCTTCCGCCCGCCCAAGCTCGAACGCGAGGGAACGAACGAGCCCGCGTTGCCGCATATCCGCCTCGACCGTGCCTTGCAGTTCCTGATCGGAGACAAGCTCGCATGAACGACCGATCCCAACAGCGGCGGCCGGCAACGTTCCGGCTCGACAATCCCGATGTCGTCGTGACCGAAGCCGACGAAACCAGCCGGCTCAGCCGCGCCACCATTCAGATCACGCCGGAACACGATCCTCAGGCGCTGCCGGCGCCGATTGAAACAGCGCTCCCCGCACGGCGCGGCTTTCCCTGGGGCGCGCTGTTCTGGTCCGGCGTTGCCGGCCTGACGCTGCTCGGCACCGGGCTCGGCGTCGTGCATCTGATCGAGGATCTGTTTGCGCGCAGCGAGAGCCTCGGCTTCGTCGGGCTCGCACTCGCCCTGGTCACCACGCTGGCGCTCGCAGTCGTGATCGGGCGCGAGGCGTTTGGCCTCGCACGCCTCGCGACGATCGAGAAGCTGCATCGGCGGGCCGCCGAGGTACTCGCCAGCGATGATCGCAAGGAGAGCCGCGCCATCGTGCAGGACCTGATCGCGATCGCGCACCAGAACCCGCAGCTCGCGCGCGCCCGTGCCGCGCTCGAAAGCCACACCGGCGAGATCATCGACGGCGCCGACATGATCCGGCTCGCCGAGCGCGAATTGATGTCGCCGCTGGATGCGGAGGCGCGGCGGCTAGTGTCGTCGGCCGCGCAGCGGGTCTCGATCGTCACGGCAGTGTCGCCGCGCGCGCTGTTCGACGTGCTGTTCGTGTTCGTGGCTTCGCTGCGCCTGATCCGCCAGCTCGCCCGCCTCTATGGCGGCCGCCCCGGCGCGCTCGGCATGATCCGCCTGCTCCGCCACGTCATCGCCCATCTCGCCATCACCGGCGGCATGGCCGCGAGCGACAGCCTGGTGCAGCAGATGCTCGGGCACGGGATTGCAGCAAAGCTGTCGCAGCGGCTGGGTGAAGGCATGCTCAACGGACTGCTGACGGCGCGGCTTGGACTGGCCGCGATCGACGTCACCAGGCCGCTGCCGTTCGCAGCCCTGCCGCCGCCAAAACTGTCGGATCTCGCAACGGATCTGCTGCGGAAGAAAGAAGAAGAGGAGTAATCCTACGTGCGACACGCTTGCTGCACCCTCTCCCCTTGTGGGAGAGGGTGGCTCGCCGCAAAGCGGCGAGACGGGTGAGGGGTATCTCTCCGCGCACGCAGATTCTGCTGTGCGGATAGATACCCCTCATCCGGCGCTTCGCGCCACCTTCTCCCGCAAGGGGAGAAGGAAGAGGAGCCGCGCTAGGTGAGCGAGCGCTTCTCGAACTTGCCGGCCAGCACGCGCCACTGGAACAGCGGCGAGTCCTTTGGCGGGGAGAGCTCGGGGGTCCATCCGGTCAGCTTGTCGAGCGTGTAGGTATCGATCAGGACGCCGCGCCAGCGACGCTCGACCTGGCCGAGCGGCTCGCGCGTGGCGGGGATCTGCTCCCATAGCGGCGAATGATCGTCGGGCTGGCGACCGATATAGATGCCGGCGTGCCCCTCGATCCGGTCCATGCCTGGATCGCGGAAATCCTGGAAGCGGCCGCGCTCGTTGATTTCGACCACGGGCACCTTACCGCGGAACAGCCAGCGCATCATGGCGTAGGTGCGGTAATCCGTGGTCGCGATCCAGGTCGCGCCGGTCTCGTCCAGCGCGGCCTGTGCGCGCGCGGCGACCTGGTCGTAACCGGCCTCGGCGCCGATCGGATCCATCTTGCCGAGGAAATTCCAGGGTGCTGCGACATAATAGAGGAACACGATCACGACGAAGGCGATCCCCGACACCAGCGCCGTGTTCACCCAGAAGATGCTCGAGCGGATCGTCCGCGCCGACCAGCCTTCTTTCGGCAGCATCACCAGGTTCACGGCGGCGGCGGCGAAGCCAACCGGCCACATGAACATCGGCCAGGTGTCGCCGACCCTGAGCGTCAGCGACTTGAGGAAGAAGTAGAGGAACGGCACCAGCACCGCCGTCGACAGCAGGATCGCAACCGGCTCGCGCGAGCGATAGCCGCGCCACGCCGTCATGACGAGGCCCGACAGCACCACCGGCAGCATGACGAAGCCGACGAGGCCGAATTGCAGGCCGATATAGTCGCCGATGGTCCGCAGCGAGATGCCGTAATTGGCGGTGGCGCGGACGCCCTGGAATCGGAACGAGGCCCAATCGTGCTGCGCATTCCAGATCAGCACCGGCGAGAACGTTGCGATGGCGACCAATACCGCGAGATAAGGATAGGGGCTGCGCAGCCAGCGCCAGCGCCAATCCGGCACCAGCAGGAACGCGGCGACCGCAGGCGCAAACATGATCGCGGTGAATTTCGACAGCAGCGACAGGCCGGCGAACAGCCCGGCCGCAAGCCACCAGCGGCCGTCGCCGCTTTGCACGAGCCGCACCAGCGACCACATCATCGCCACCGCGAACGGGATCATCACGACGTCGGGCGCGACCTTGGCCATCAACAGGCCGTAATAGAGCGCGGCCTCCGGCATCAGCACCGCGACCACGATCGCGCGCACATCGTGAGTGAGGCGGCGGACGATGTCGGCGAGCAACAGCTGCGTCACCAGCATCGCGACGATGCCGCCGAAGCGGACGCCGAGCACGGTGTCGCCGAAGATCGCGGTACCAAATCGGATGAGCCAGGCGATGCCGGGCGGATGATCGAGGAAACTGAGCGTCGTCTCTTTTGACCAGGTCCAGTAATAGGCCTCGTCGGTACGAAGCTCGATTGCGGAGGCGTAGACGATACGCATCGCCGTCATCGCGGCGATCACCAGCACAGCCATGACGAGCAGCCGGCGCGAGGCGCCGTCGGGCTTTGCGGTGATGGCGGGAGCGATCGTCACGGCGGGCTTTTCCCTGACTTGGGAGGGGGAGTCAATGTGGGCCACCGTCGTCCCCCACGAGGCTTACCATTACGTAACCTTGCCGGTTATGTGATCCCGCAAGGCGTCTATCCGCGGAATTTAACTCTCCGCTGGCTGTTCTCATCAGTGAACTGATACAACCGAATCATGGCCGCGACCGCCCTTTCACGACTGCCCGAACTGATCCGCTCGACCAGCGCGCGGCAGGTCCGGCTGGTCTGCGGCGTCATCCTGTTCTCTTACGTGGTCAGCCATTTCCTCAACCATGCGCTCGGCAATATCTCGGTCGATGCCATGCAGATCGGGGTCTATTACCACACGGTGTTCTGGCAGTTCCTGCCCGTCGCGATCGTGTTTTATGGCGCGGCCCTGACCCATATGGGGCTCGGCGTCTACGCGCTGTATCAGCGCCGCCAGTTCCGCTGGCGGACGATCGAGCCGCTGCAACTCGTGCTGGGACTGAGCATCCCCGCGCTGGTGATGGCGCATGTGATCGGCGTGCGGCTCGGCCAGACGCTGTATGGGCACGAGAAGCTCTATCCGCAGGAGCTCTATCTGTTCTTCGTCGTGGCGCCCGGCCGGCTCTGGACGATGACGATCCTGCTCATCATCGCCTGGGTGCACGGCTGTATAGGCATCTTTTTCTGGCTCCGGCTGAAACCGTTCTTCACCCGCGCGGCGCCGTATTTGCTGGCAGCCGCCGTGCTGATCCCGACGCTGGCGCTGCTCGGCATCTACCAGGGTGGCCGCAGCGTCGCCGCCGAAAGCGATGACGGCGAGTGGCGCACGCATAATTTCACGCAAACTCAGGTCGGCACCGTCGCGGAAGCCGATACGCTCGATCGCATCACCGGCGCCCTCACCATCAGCTACATCGCCCTGCTCGGCCTGGTTCTGCTCGGACGCGGCGTGCGCGGCTGGCGCGAGCGGCGTGGCGGCATGATCGCGCTGTCCTACGGCAACGGCAAGACGGTGCGGGTGCCCAAGGGGCTGTCGGTGCTGGAAGCGAGCCTGCGCCACAACGTGCCGCATGCCAGCGTCTGCGGCGGCCGCGCCCGCTGCTCGACCTGCCGCATCCGCATCATCGGCGATCACGACGCCTTGCCCGCGCCGTCGCAGCGCGAGGCGTTCGTGCTGGCCCGCGTCGGCACCGCCGATCCCTCGATCCGGCTGGCCTGCCAGTTGCGGCCGAACGCCGATCTCTCCTTATTCCAGCTGTTCATGCCGCACATGCTGTCCGCCAATGCGCATGCGTCCTCGCCGGCGAGAATCGGCCAGGAGCGCTATCTCGTCAGCCTGTTCGTGGACATGCGCGGATCGACCCAGCTTGCCGAGAAGCGGCTGCCGTTCGACACCGTCTTCATCGTCAACCGTTTCCTCGGTGCGGTGTCGCAGGCCGTGATCGAGAATGGCGGCCAGCCGAACCAGTTCGTCGGCGACGGCATGCTGGCGCTGTTCGGTCTCGCCAGCGATCCGAAGGAAGCCTGCCGGCAGGCGCTGAAGGCGGTGGCCGGCATCGCGACCCATGTGGACGAGCTCAACGAACTCCTGAGCCACGACCTGCGCCAGCCGATCCGCTTCGGCATCGGCGTCCACGGCGGTGAGGTCATCATCGGCGACATCGGCTACCGCGACCATATCGTCTTCACTGCGCTCGGCGATGCCGTGAACGTCGCCGCCCGCCTCCAGGACATGACCAAGACGCTGGCCTGCGAGGCCATCGTCTCTGAGGAGGTCCGCCGCACGGCCGGCCTTCACGAGGATGCGCTGCCGAAGCAGGAGGTCGCGATCCGCGGCCGCGACGAGCCGATGGTCGTGCGCGTCATCACCGACACCAGGACATTGTCCGCCCTCATCGCCGGCAAAGAGCGCGTCGCGGCGTAAGCAGGGAGCCACGCGCAAGGCGCGCTCCCTCTCCGCTTGCGGGAGAGGTGAGGGAATCATTCCACGTAACACCGGCCTGTTGCAGCGCAACGGCATGGGTTTGCTGCGAAAGCACGAATTGACTTCAGCCAAATGGTTGAGACAGATGTGCGCAGGTCTCGCGGTGATGACCGCGAGCCAACGAAAAGCTCCGGGAGGAGACACCATGTTCGACCGACGCGACCTGCTCAAAGGAGCGGGCCTTGCCGCTATGGCGGCCACCCTGAATTCCACCAAAGCCCTGGCACTCGACACCGTCACCCTGCCCATCGGCAATGGCGAACGGCCGCTGGTGAAGTATCCGCAGAAGCGGCCGTTGATCGGGCTCACCAGCCGGCCGCCGCAGCTCGAGACGCCGTTTGCGGTGTTCAACGACGGTCCGATCACGCCGAACAATGCATTCTTCGTGCGCTATCACCTCGCCGACCTCCCCTACAATCTCGATCCCGACAAGTTCACGCTCGAGATCAAGGGCAAGGTCGACAAGCCGCTGAAGCTGTCGCTGAAGGACATCCGCAAGATGAAGGCGACCGAGATCGTCGCCGTCAACCAGTGCTCCGGCAACAGCCGCGGTTTCTTCGAACCACGCGTCGCCGGCGGTCAGCTCGCCAATGGCGCGATGGGCAATGCGCGCTGGCGCGGCGTGCCGCTGAAGGCGGTGCTGGAGATGGCGGGGGTGCAGGCCGGCGCCAAGCAGGTCGTGTTCGGCGGCATGGACGGCCCGGTCAGCGACAAGACGCCCGACTTCGCCAAGGCGCTCGACCTCGCCCATGCCACCGATGGCGAGGTGATGCTGGCCTACGGCATGAACGGCGAGGATTTGCCGTTCCTCAACGGCTTCCCGCTGCGCCTGATCGTTCCAGGCTATTACGGCACCTA
This sequence comes from Bradyrhizobium manausense, assembly GCF_018131105.1. Classification (NCBI taxonomy): domain Bacteria; kingdom Pseudomonadati; phylum Pseudomonadota; class Alphaproteobacteria; order Hyphomicrobiales; family Nitrobacteraceae; genus Bradyrhizobium; species Bradyrhizobium manausense. Next base: position 2,774,127 of record NZ_JAFCJI010000001.1, read on the forward strand.
CTGGGTCAAGCATCTCAACGAGATCACCGTCGTCGATACCGTCTATGACGGCTTCTGGATGAAGTCGGCCTATCGTATTCCAGACACGCCGGACAATTCGATCGCGCCCGGCACCGCGCCGAAGGCGACGATCCCGATCAACCGCTTCACCATCCGCTCGTTCATCACCAGCGTGACTGATGGTGCCAAGCTGAAGGCGGGCCGCACGACGCTGCGCGGCTTCGCCTTCGACAGCGGCAAGGGCATCAAGGACGTCTCGGTCTCGACCGATGGCGGCAAGACCTGGACTTCCGCCAAGCTCGGCAAGGATCTCGGCAACTATTCGTTCCGCGAATGGAAGCTGCCGGTGAAGCTTGCGTCCGGGCAGATCGAACTCAAGGTCCGCGCCACCAGCAATTCCGGCGAGACGCAGCCGGACACGCCGCGCTGGAACCCGGCGGGCTATCTGCGCAACGTCGTCGAAACCGTCCGCGTCAGCGTGGCCTGAGGGAGAATGATCATGCAGCGCACCGTTCTCCTCGCCATCCCGCTTGCCGTCGCCGCGCTGATGGGGTCGGCCCTTGCCGCGCCGGTCAACTACAAGACGCCGGATGAGACAGCAGCCTTCAAGCCCGGGCCCAATCTCGAGGTCGTGCAGGGCAATTGCGCCGCCTGCCACTCGTCCGACTACATCGCCACGCAGCCGCCGATGAAGGACAAGAAAGCGTTCTGGCAGGCCGAGGTGACCAAGATGATCAAGGTCTATGGTGCGCCGATCGATGATGCCGACGTCTCCAAGATCGTGGACTATCTGGCCGCGACTTATTGACGGTGTCAGGGCCAATTGACCGCGAAACAGGCAAAACCGGCAAAAGCGCTGCGAAGTTGAGCGAATTTCGGCGAAATGCGGATGTGGTTTGATCTACCAAGCCCGCCGCATTCCGCGTATCCTGTTAGGACCGAACCGGCCGGTTGGCGGGGACTGGCGGTTCGTGATCTCGGAGGAAGACCCGCGGAGAAGTCGTGATGGCTAAAGGTACGGTCAAGTGGTTCAACCCGACCAAGGGTTATGGATTTATCCAGCCTGCGTCGGGCGGCAAGGATGTGTTCGTGCATATCTCGGCAGTGCAGAAAGCCGGTCTGTCATCCCTGAACGAAGGACAGACGGTGGAATACGAAGAGATCGCAAACCGGGGCAAGACCTCAGCAGAGAACCTCAAAGTATAAGCCCGCCAGCTTTTTGCTGCCTCCCGGATTGATCCGGGAGCGGGCCAAGAAAATTTTAGAAGACGGCCAGTGCATTCGACGACAGGCGTTGCGACTGCACACAGAGAGCTATTTTCCTGCGAAGACCGCTTGTTCAACGCCGCAGCAATGACAATCGCGACCGCATTTGGTCAGCCCACCGGCAACGGTGCGTCGCGCTTGATCTCTTCCATCACCGCATAGGTGCGCGTCTCGCGAACGCCAGGCATTGCCAGCAGGGTCTCGCCGAGAAAGCGCCGATACGCCGCCATGTCGGCCAGCCGCGCTTTCACCAGATAGTCGAAGCCGCCTGCAACCATGTGACACTCCAGCACTTCAGGTGCGAGTTTCACTGCGCGCGCAAAGCGTTCGAAATTGTCAGGCGTGGTCTTGTCGAGCAGCACCTCGACGAACACGAGCAAGCCCAGCCCAAGCCGGTGCGGGTTGAGCCGCGCCCCATAACCTTCGACAAAGCCTTCGCGTTGCAAGCGCTTCAGCCGCTCGCCGATCGAGGTCGGCGACAGCCCGATGCGCTCGGCGAGTTCGACATTGGCGATCCGCCCGTCTTCCTGCAAAATCGAGAGGATTTTCCGGTCGATGCGATCCAGTTCCATATTTTATGTGGCCATGCCATCAATAGTCTTCATTTTCTAAGGCAAATTTACTATCTTGTCTATCGAACTACGGTCATGCGGGCCTTATCCTGGCTTCAGCCACAGGACACGCCATGCCGAACATCCCGCCGCCCTTCTCTGCCCCCTACGCGCCCGATGATGCCGACATCGCCGCGCGGCTCGTTCCATCCGCGCGTCTCGCCCCGCCGCAGGAAGCACGGATCGATCGCACCGCGACGCGGCTGATCGAGGCGATCCGCAAGCGCGATGATCGGCTCGGCGGGGTCGAGGACATGCTGCGCGAGTTCGCACTCTCGACCAAGGAAGGCCTCGCGCTGATGGTGCTGGCGGAAGCGCTGCTGCGCGTGCCGGATGCCCGCACCGCCGACCAGTTCATCGAGGACAAGCTCGGCGAGGGCGACTTCATCCATCACGAGACCAAGTCCACGGCGTTCCTGGTCAACGCCTCTGCCTGGGCGCTCGGCCTGTCGGCGCGGGTGATCCAGCCCGGCGAGACGCCTGATGGCACCATCGGGCGGCTGGTGAAGCGGCTGGGCGCGCCCGCGGTGCGTACCGCGACGCGCCAGGCGATGCGGCTGATGGGCAATCATTTCGTGCTGGGCGAGACCATCGAGCAGGCACTGGAGCGAGGCAGGCCGCGCTCCGGCCAGCAGCCGCGCTATTCGTTCGACATGCTCGGCGAAGGCGCGCGCACGGCGGCGGATGCGAAGCGCTATTTCGACGCTTATGCGAGCGCCATCGAGACCATCGGCAAGGCCGCGGGCAATCACCCCCTGCCCGACCGGCCCGGCATCTCCGTCAAACTCTCGGCACTGCATCCCCGCTTCGAGGCGATCAGCCGCGACCGCGTGATGTCCGAGCTCGTGCCGCAACTGCTGGACCTCGCGCAGCGCGCCAAGGCGTATGATCTCAACTTCACCGTCGACGCGGAGGAGGCCGACCGACTCGAGCTGTCGCTCGACGTGATCGCGGCAACGCTCGCCGATCCCTCGCTCAAGGGCTGGGACGGCTTCGGGCTTGCGATCCAGGCCTATCAGAAGCGCGCGAGCGCCGTGATCGACTACATCCACGAGCTGGCGCGCGCACATGACCGCAAGCTGATGGTGCGGCTGGTCAAGGGCGCCTATTGGGACACCGAGATCAAGCGCGCACAGGAGCGCGGCCTCGACGGCTATCCCGTGTTCACCCGCAAGGCGATGACGGATTCGAACTACGTCGCCTGCGCCGCGAAGCTTCTGGGCCTGCGCCCGCGCATCTTCCCGCAATTTGCGACCCACAACGCCCTCACCGTCGCAACCGTGCTGGAGTTGGCCTCCGACAGCGGCGGCTTCGAATTCCAGCGTCTGCATGGCATGGGCGAAGCGCTCTACGAGCAGCTTGCCAAGGATCACCCCGAGATCGCCTACCGCACCTACGCGCCGGTCGGCAGCCATCGCGACCTGCTCGCCTATCTGGTGCGGCGGCTGCTCGAAAACGGCGCCAACTCGTCCTTCGTGGCGCAGGCGTCGGACTATCGCGTCCCGGTCCCGGCGCTGTTGAAGCGTCCGGTTGATCTCATCGTCCGTCCCGATCACGCGCATCACGCCAGGATTCCGTTGCCAGGCGATCTGTTTGCGCCGGAGCGGCACAATTCTGCCGGTATCGAGTTCGGCGAGCGCGCGGCGCTCGACCGGTTGCTGACTGAGGTCAAGGCTGCGACGCCCGATCTCAAGCCGGTAGCAGACGCAACGCCGGAGCAGACAGGCACGGCGATCACGGCAGCACGCGCGGGCTTTGCCGCCTGGAGCCGGACGCCGGCGGCGACACGCGCGGCAGCGTTGGAGCAGGCCGCGCATCTCCTCGAGATTCGAGGCGCGCATTTCATCGCGCTGCTTCAGCGCGAAGGCGGCAAGACGCTCGACGACGCGCTCTCGGAGCTGCGCGAGGCCGCCGATTTCTGCCGCTATTATGCCGCGCAGGGCCGAAAGCTTTTCGGCACCGAGACGACGATGCCGGGCCCGACCGGCGAGAGCAACGCGCTCGCCATGCGCGGCCGCGGCGTCTTCGTCGCGATCTCGCCGTGGAACTTTCCGCTGGCGATTTTCCTCGGCCAGGTCACAGCGGCGCTGATGGCCGGCAACAGCGTCGTCGCAAAGCCCGCCGAACAGACGCCGCGCATCGCCCGCGAGGCCATGGCCCTGCTGCACGAAGCCGGCATTCCCAACAGCGCGCTGCACCTCGTCACCGGCGACGGCCGCATCGGCGCCGCGCTGACCGCGCATCCTGACATTGCTGGCGTCGTCTTCACCGGCTCGACCGAGGTCGCGCGTCACATCAACCGGACGCTCGCCGCCAAGGACGGGCCAATCGTGCCGCTGATCGCCGAGACCGGCGGCATCAACGCCATGATTGCGGATGCCACCGCACTGCCCGAGCAGGTCGCAGACGACGTCGTGACCTCCGCGTTCCGTTCCGCCGGCCAGCGCTGCTCCGCGCTCCGGCTGCTGTTCGTGCAGGAGGACGTTGCCGACCGCATGATCGAGATGATCGCGGGCGCTGCGCGCGAGCTGACGATCGGCAATCCCGCAAACATCGCCACACATGTCGGCCCTGTCATCGACGTCGAGGCCAAGCAGCGGCTCGATGCGCATATTGCGCGAATGAAGGGCGAAGCGAAGCTGCACTTTGCCGGCACTGCGCCGGAGGGCTGCTTCGTCGCGCCCCACATCTTCGAGCTGAAGGATGCCAGCCAGCTCGCCGAGGAAGTGTTCGGACCGATCCTGCATGTCGTGCGCTACCGCGCCGAGAACCTCGAGCGCGTTTTGCAGGCAATCGAGCGAACCGGCTACGGCCTCACGCTCGGCGTGCACTCCCGCATCGACGACACGGTCGAAGCCATCATCGACCGCGTTCAGGTCGGCAACATCTACGTCAACCGCAACATGATCGGCGCCGTAGTCGGCGTGCAGCCGTTCGGCGGCAACCGCCTGTCCGGAACCGGACCCAAGGCCGGCGGCCCGCATTATCTCGCGCGCTTCGCCACCGAGCAGACCGTGACCATCAACACCGCAGCCGCCGGCGGCAACGCGGCGCTGCTCGCGGGCGAGGAATGAGGCTCGCCTCTACAGCCACCGCGCTGCAATGAGCCCTGCGCCCGGCGCCGTTGCATCCCGATGAAACATCGGTCTAATGCTGCCATGACTTGGCCTGCGCCAATTCCAGCGCGCGGGAAACGGCAAGAGCGAGGGAGCAACGCCGCGATGGAAAAAGGCATTTTTGCAGGGCTCAAGGTTCTGGACTGCGCGAGCTTCATCGCGGCGCCTGCGGCAGCGACCGTGCTGTCCGATTTCGGCGCCGACGTCATCAAGATCGAGCCGCCCGGCGCCGGCGATCCCTACCGCAATCTGCCCAACCTGCCCGGCTATCCCACCGGCGAGCACAATTTCGCCTGGCTGCTCGAGGCCCGCAACAAGAAGAGCCTCGCGCTCGATCTCTCCAAGCCCGAGGCGCAGGCCGTGCTCTACAAGCTGGTCGAAGAGGCCGACGTCTTCATCACCAACATGCCGCCGCCGGTGCGCGGCCGGCTCGGCATCACCTATGACCATCTCGCCCATCTCAACGACCGGCTGATCTACGCCTCCTTCACCGGCTATGGCGAGAAGGGCGAGGAAGCCAACAAGCCCGGCTTCGACAGCAATGCCTATTGGGCGCGCTCCGGCCTCATGGACCTGGTCCGCGCCGACACCGACACCACGCCAGCGCGCTCGGTCGCCGGCATGGGCGACCATCCCTGCGCCATGGCGCTGTACAGCGCGATCGTCACCGCGCTCTATCAGCGCGAGAAGACCGGCAAGGGCTCGCATGTCGCCTCCAACCTGATGGCCAACGGCGTGTGGGCGGCGAGCGTGCTGGCGCAGGCAAAGCTCTGCGGCGCCAAGTTCGGCGAGCGGCGCCCGCGCGAGCGCGCGCTCAATGCGGTCGCCAACCACTACCAATGCAAGGACGGCCGCTGGCTGATCCTCTCGCTGCTCAGCGAGGAGAAGCAGTGGCCGACGCTGGCCAAATGCCTCGGCCGCGAGGACCTGATCAACGATCCGCGCTTCGCCACCAAGCCGGACCGTCACGCCCGCTCGATCGAGCTGATCAAGATCTTCGACGAGACGTTTGCGACCAGGGATCTCGCCGAATGGCGCAAGATCCTCGACGGCAACGGGCTGGTGTTCGGCATCGTCGGCATTCTGGACGACATTCCGAACGACAAGCAGATGCTCGACAACGAGGTGCTGGTGCCGTTCGAGAACGACACCATGCTCACGATCTCCAGCCCGATCTGGATCGACGGCACCAAAAAGGTGCAGCCGCGCAAACCGCCCGGCGTCGGCGAGCACAGTGACGAGATTTTGCGTGGCGCGGGATACGACGAAGCCGCGATCAGGCAGCTGCGATCGAAGGGGGCGGTGGGGTAGAGCGGGCTGCGAGGTAAGAGGCGTATCGCGCGCCACATACACCGTGTCGTCCCGGCGATGGGGAAATAGCTCGCTCCAGCAGACGCATTGCTGGATTGCTTCGCTGCGCTCGCAATGACGAGGGGGAGCTAGCGCGGTATAACAATCGGCAAAACCCAATGCCGCGTGAGGTCCCATGCCCAGCTATCGCCTTCACTACTTCCCCGAATCCGGCAACAGCTACAAGCTGGCGCTGATGCTGACGCTCTGCGGCGAGACGTTCGAGCCGGTGTGGACCGATTTCGGCGGCGGCGTCACGCGTACGGCCGAATGGCGCAAGTCCGTGAACGAGATGGGCGAGATACCCGTGCTCGAGGTCGACGGCGCGAAGATGACGCAGACGGCCCCGCTCCTGCTGAAGCTCGCCGGGCAATACGGGCGCTTCGGCGCCGAGACGGAAGCCGATGAGTTCGAGCTGCTGCGCTGGCTGTTCTGGGACAACCACAAGCTCACCGGCTACATGGCGACCTATCGCTTCATGCGGGCCTTCACCGAGAAGAACGATCCGCAGGTGCTGAAGCATTTTCGCCGGCGGCTGGAGGACTTTCTCGGCATTCTCGACGGGCATCTCCGGCACAACGCCTTCGCGATCGGAGCCAGGCCGACGGTCGCCGATATCTCGATGATGGCCTATCTGCACTATCCGAGTGACGAGCACGGTTTTGATTTCGCGACGAGCCATCCAGCCATCCACGCGTGGCTCGGCCGCATGGCCGCACTGCCCGGATGGAAGCCGGCCTATGAGCTGCTCCCGGGAAAGCGGATGACGAACTACGCAAAGTAAAGGCGGCTCGCTACTTCAGCGCCAGCCAGCCGAGCGTGAACAGGATTCCGCCGATGATGACGACGACCGCGATGGCGGAGGCGCTGACGCGGATGCTGCCGGCGACCTGCTTGGCTTCCTCATTCTGCGCGATCTCGCGATTGCGCTCCTTGTCGGCGTCGCTGGTATCCGTCATGGATCATCCGAACCGGTTGCTGGCTGGCGCATGATCTTACCGGAAGACCGCTACACACTTTTCCGGATCATGCGCTAGCGCGTCTTGATGAAGCACATGCCAATGCGGCTCGAAGCCGCCGCAGGCTCACAGGTGAGACCTTTAGCACAGGTCCATGACGTAAAGCTCTTATCCGGTGCTCCTGATCCCGCAATTTGCAGGGAACAATGCGCGCCCCAGCCGTCCTGGTATTCGGTGCCGGCGAGCTCCTGGGCCCCGCGGGTTTGCGGCCGGCTGGCAAATCCGCGTGAGAAATCAGGGCGTTTGCCGGCAGCGAACGCAGTCAGGATGTCGCGGCGGCGGAGCTGGTCGCCGAAAAAGTGCGGCGAGGCCGGCACGATGGTGGAATTCGACGCCCCGTCCGTCAGCCAGTCCACACCCGGGAAATGGAAGCCGCCGATGCCGCGGGTCTGATGGCAGCCCGAACAGGTGACATCATTGAGGCGGCGCTGGAAGCCGGCGACCGAGCGGATGTTCTCCATGGTGATGCCTTGCGCGGACGCCTGCTTCAGCGCGCTGACCACATCGTCGTCGGCAAAGAGGGGCTCGCTCTTGCCCTCGCCCTTGTCTTCTCCTTGCACCATCCCGAACTCCGGCTGCAGCGTCGAGGCGTCGAGGCCCGCAGGCGTCGGCGCCACGGCAGCCCTGGCGAGATACTTCTCCGGGATCAGCACGGTGCCGCGATCGAACTCGCGAAGATTCGCGGGGGCAAGCAGCCAGGCCTTGAAGTCACGCCGGAGCGCCTCATCGGCAAGGATGCGGTCGCGATCGATCTGGTTTTCCAGCGTCGATTCCGCGAACGTCCTGGTGGCGGCGTCGTATTTGAACACCTTGAGCAGATAGTCGGAACGGAAATCGTGCAGTGCTGACTTCGGCGCTATCGAGATCTGAATGTTGGTCTCGATGCGATCGATCATCGCATCGTAAGGCGCGGAGCGACTGCCGATCAACCCTTGCCAGTCACCATTTTCGAGCCAGCGCCGCGCGACCTCGGCACAGGTGACCGGCTTGCCGTCCGCATCCGTTTGGCGCACATCGCGCGCCTTCATCACCAGATTGAACGTCATCGGCAGGCGCGTCGCGATGTTGCCGATATCTGGTTTTTGCTCGAACCGCGCCAGGCGATAGATCAGCCGTATCTCGCCGCAGGATTCTTCCGAGACATAGGCACGGTCCATGCGGTTGACGATGCCTGCCAGCACGAAGCGCGTGTTGGCGGATTTCAGACTGAAGCGATCGAACAGCCGGACGTCGAAACCGTCGCCGACGCCGATGGTCTCGCTCGGCGAGGCCTGCTTGTGCTGCACGATGTAGCGATCGAACTCCGCATCGATCGCCGGTAGGATATTCTTGAGCTGCGGCAGCGATGAGAACAGCTGATCGCTGCTCAGCGGACCCTTCGCGTTCCGCTCGGGCTGCAACAGGCGCGAGATTGACAGCGCATCGCTTTGGTCAAGCTTGCGCAGCAGATCGGGATCGGTGATCGCGGTGCCGCGGGTGAGCGGCGCGTCCTCCGCTGCCGAGACCGACATGACGCCACCTAACAACAGAATAGCAGCCAGGAGAATTCGCGGCGCGCGGCTCATTCCTCCACTAACACCGCTGACGACGGCCTATTCAAGAAAAAAGGCGCTTCACGCGGTGGTGAAGCGCCTCTTCGAAATCTGGATATCGGACGCTTAGCGCGCGACGATCAGGCCTTTGGCGGTGACGACGACCCAACGGCCGTCCTGGCGACGGATCGCATCGACGCGGCCGATGCCGGGGATGGGATCGCCGGCATAGACCTCGTACAGGCCATTCCGACCCTCGATCAGCGCGCCGCCATTGGCGACATCGCGCAGCCTCCAGCCCTCGATCGTCGGCAGGCGGCCGACCTCGGTCTTGGGCGCAGCTGGCGCGGGGGCCGCAGCGGCAGCGACCGCCTGGGCCGGGGCCGGCGCGATCGAGCCGGTGGTCTCCTTCGCGGGCGCCGCGGCGGCGGCCTGCACGGGAGCTGCCGGTGTCGTGGCGCGGAGCTTGTCGACGGTCTCGGACAGTTTTGCCAGCTTGGCCATCGGTTCGGCCTGCGCCTTCTCGAGCTTGTCGAGGCGGTCGTTGGCCCGATTGATCTGGCTGAGACCGTTCTTCGAGGTGTGCTCGACATTGGCCTTGAGCGCGACGACGTCGGCATCGATCCGAGCGACGGAGGCGTCCAGCGCGCTGGTATCGGCAACCTGGGCCGGTGCCGGGGTGGCGAAATGCATCATGCCGGCGGTTGCAAGCGCACCGCTGATGGCGCCCACGCAGGCCGCAATTGCCACGACTGCGGCCATCGCGGACAGGCGGCGCTTGCCGCCGGTGTCACGCACCTCGTCCGCCTTCACATGCGGGGCAAACTCTTCGCGGTCCCAGGACTGCTCCGAAGGCGCCATGACGATGAGCTTGCCGGGCTTCGCCTCTGCTTTGGGCTCGGGCCTGGGTTCGGCTTTCGCCTCTAACTTGGGGACCTCGATCCTTGAAGCCTCGACTTTTGGTAGCTCGACCTTCGGAGCATCCGCCTTGACCAGATCAGGTTTGGGCGGCGTCTCGTGGTCGGGGGCGATCGAAGGGGCCTCGATGCCGGCGGCGGCGTTGGCGGCAGTGTCCTGGCCGGCCAGTTCGGGCATGGATTCGCTCACGGCTCAAATACTCCAGTCTGGGTTGACCTTTTGGTAACTTTCATTGCTTGCGAATTCCTTACCTCGGGACCCGCTTACCGAAATTTTAGGAACTCGTCCGGGGCCGAATTGGGTCGGGAAAGTGGAACCGGCGTGGCGCCGTGCAACAAATCGTCAGCCGATGTTGCTCTGCGGTAGACGGCATCCTTAGCCGAAGGGGTTGTTTGCCCGTCATTGTTCCCCGGCTAACATGGGCCGTCCCGTCGGCCAGAAGGCGTTTGGGGGTGCCATGACGATCGAGAAATGCATCAACGCGTTTGATGTGGATGACGTCATCTTCGAGGAAGGCTCGACCGGCCGCGAGCTATTCGTCGTGCTCGACGGCGAGGTCGAGATCGCCAAACTCGACGGCCCGCGCAAGACCAGCATCATCAAGCTCGGCAAGGGCGAGTTCTTCGGCGAGATGGCCGTGATCGACGGCTCGGCCCGTTCGGCGACCGCGATCGCCTCGGCTCCCAACACGCGCGTGATGCGAATCAACCACGCCCGCTTCGTCTATCTCGTCAGCCAGCAGCCGGCGTTCGCGCTGATGGTGATGGACGCGCTGTCGAAACGCCTTCGCGCCTCCAACGCCGTCACCTACCGGGCGGCGCAATCATGAGCGAGCGCAAGCCGACCGCATTCCCGATCCTGATGAAGAACGACACCTGCTCTCTGATCCAGGCAGCCGACGACGTCTACCAGATCCGCTTCTCCAACCGCGCCGCCAATGCCTATCTCGTGCGCGGCTCCGCGCGCACCATCCTGATCGACGTCGGGCTGTCCTCGAACTATCCGGCAATGGTTGAATGTCTGAACTTCGCCGGCTGTCCGCCCGAGAAGATCGACATGGTGGTGCTGAGCCACGAGCATCTCGACCATATCGGCGCGGCCTGGCACTTCAACGAGCGCCGAACCTATGTCGCCGCCCATCGGCTCGCCGCCAACAAGATCATGCTGCGCGACGATTTCTCGATGCTGCGAAAAATGTTCAACGAGCCCAACGTCCCAATCAATATCGACATCTGGCTCGAGGAAGGCAATCTGATCGACCTCGGCAATTTCCGCCTCAACGTGATGTACACGCCGGGCCACACCTCGGCCTGTATCACCCTGTTCGATCAGGACAAGGGCCTGTTGTTCGCCGCCGACACCCTCATGCCCGGCGGCGTGATGGGCGGTGTGTTCGGCTCCGGCAGCATTGCCGACTACATCCAGTCGCTGGAGCGCATCAAGGGGCTGAATACGAAGATCCTGCTGTCAGGACACGGACGACTGTCGGATACGCCGCAGGACGACGTGCGCATCGCCATCGCGCGATCGCACAGTCTGCTGGAAGACACCGCACATTTGTTCGACGCGCTGGACGCACGCTCGAACTTCGAACCGATCATGCAGTCGGTGCGGGATTTGAACAAGCTGGATGATTGAGGCACTTCGTCATTGCGAGGGGCGAAGCGACGAAGCAATCCAGAATCTTTCCACTGAGGCAGTCTGGATTGCTTCGCTGCGCTCGCAATGACGACGGATAGAGCGGTGGACTACATCACCACCGGACTATCCGGCAGCTCGTTCGGATGCGGCCCGCCTGGCGGATAGTGCTTGGCCAGCTCCCGCGACACCGCCGCGATACCGTCGATCACGCCGCGCTCGAACTGGCCGGCGCTGAACTCGGCTTCCATCGCGCGGCAGATCGCCTCCCAGCCGGCGGCGCCAACCTTCGCATCGATGCCGCGATCGGCGATGATCTCGACGTCGCGGTCGGCGAGCAACAGATAGATCAGCACGCCATTGTTGTGCGCGGTGTCCCAGATCCGCAAATGTGAGAACACATCGAGCGCGCGTTCGCGGGCGAGTTGATTGCGGAACAGCGGACGGCCGTCGAGCGCGCCTTCGACGACGAAACGGACCTGGCCGGAATGCGTCGCCTCGCTCCGTCTGATCGCCTGCTCGATGCGGTCGAGCACCGCTTGCGGAAACACCTGCCGTGCGCGCCAATGGTGCTGGAGGAGATGCCTGGTGATACGCCCAATGCCCATGGTTACCAGCTCCCCGAGGCGCCGCCGCCACCAAAGCTGCCGCCGCCCCCGCTGAAGCTGCCGCCGGATGACGAACCGCTGCTCCAGCCGCCGGACGAGGAGCCGCTCGACCAGGACCCACCGCGCGACGATCCCGTCGATGCCGGAAACAGATCGGCGATGAATGACAGCACGAAGCCGATGATCCCGGCGAGCAGGGCCAGCGCGCCGGATCCGAGGATGAGCAACGCGACAAGGCCGATAGCGCCGCCGGTCGCGACCGAGCCCAGCAGCCGCCCCAACAACGCGCGCAGGAATCCGCCGACGACGAGCGAGGCGAACAGGACGACAGGGGCGAGCGGCCCGACGTCATCCAGATTGGCAAAATTCACGCTGCGCGAGGGAACCGGCAACGGCTCGCCGTCGATGACGCGCATCATCCGCTCGGCACCGGCCGAGATGCCGCCGGCGAAGTCGCCGTCGCGGAATTTCGGCGTGATGACCTCGTCGATGATCCGCCGCGATGTGACGTCGGTGAGCGCGCCTTCGAGGCCGTAGCCGACCTCGATGCGCAGATGCCGGTCGTTCTTGGCGACCACCAGGATCGCACCGTCGTCGACCTTCTTGCGGCCAATCTTCCAGGCTTCCGCGACGCGGATTGAGAATTGCTCGATGCTCTCCGGATCCGTCGTCGGCACGATCAGCACGACGATCTGGCTGCCCTTGCGCGTCTCGAAATCGCCGAGCTTCTGCGACAGCGCGGCGACGTCGCTGCTCGACAGCGTACCGGTCCGGTCGACCACGCGGCCGGTAAGCTGCGGCACCGCGACGTCAGCGGCGGCGGGGAAGGTGAAGAGGAGCGCCACCACGAGCCACACACCCAGTGTCATCGCCCGGCTCGTCCGGGCGATCCAGTATTCCAGAGACGCCAGCGAGGTACGGAGAAGCCGCGGCGTACTGGATCCCCCGCTTTCGCGGGGTATGACAGCGGTGGGTGGGGTGAAACCCATGCGTAAACGATGCGCTTACTTCGACGGTGCGGGCGCCGGCGCGTTGAAATCGACCTTCGGCGCGGTCGAGATTTCCTTCTCGTTCTCGACCGTGAAGTTCGCCTTCTCCTTGTAGCCGAACATCATCGCGGTGAGGTTGCTCGGGAACGAGCGGATGGTGACGTTATATTCCTGCACCGATTTGATGTAGCGGTTGCGCGCGACCGTGATGCGGTTTTCGGTGCCCTCGAGTTGCGACATCAGATCCTTGAAGAGCGCATCCGACTTGAGCTGCGGGTAGTTCTCCGTAACCACGAGCAGCCGCGATAGCGCGCTGGAGAGTTCGCCCTGGGCAGCCTGGAATTTCTGGAAGGCCGCGGGATCGTTCAGCACTTCGGGCGTTGCCTGGACGCTGCCGACCTTGGCGCGCGCATTGGTGACACCGAGCAGCACATCCTTTTCCTGCTGCGCAAAGCCCTTCACCGAGTTGACCAGATTGGGCACGAGATCGGCGCGGCGCTGATACTGGTTCACCACCTCGGACCAGTTGGCCTTGATCTGCTCATCCTGGCCCTGGATCGCGTTGTAGCCGCAATTGGTGAGGCTGAGCGAGGCCAGCGCCGCCAGCACGGTCAGGATCTTGCGCATCAAATTTCTCCCGGTGGAATCGAGCGCAAACTACCAGATCGAGTGCATATGACGCCAGATGTCCGGACGTCGCGAAAAGCAGCCGGCTGACGCAAGCCGCTTGCCTATCACCGGGCGACATAGTCAACTCGAGGCAAACAAGGCAAAAATGCAGGGAGGCGGCATGTCCTCGTTCGAGACCATCCTCGTGGAGCGGCCGGAGCCGGCGATCGCCCGGATCGTGATGAACCGGCCCGATGCGCGCAATGCGCAGAACCTGCAAATGACCTACGACCTCAACGCCGCTTTCGACGCGGCGGTGCAGGACGACGCGGTCAAGGTCATCATCCTCGCCGGCAACGGGCCACACTTCTCCTCTGGCCACGATCTGCGTCCCGGCGGCAAGAATGTCGCAGGCGTCGATTTTCCGCCGGTAGGAAATTGGGGCGGCTTTGCCGAGGCGAACGCGCACGGTCGCTTCGCGCGCGAACAGGAAATATACCTCCAGATCACGCGGCGCTGGCGCAATCTCGCCAAGCCGATGATTGCGGAAGTGCACGGCAAGTGCATCGCGGGCGGCTTGATGCTGGCCTGGGCCTGCGACCTCATCGTTGCCAGTGACGACGCGCAGTTCTGCGATCCCGTCGTTACCATGGGCGTCTGCGGCGTCGAATGGTTCGTACATCCCTGGGAGCTCGGTCCCCGCAAGGCCAAGGAGTTTCTGTTCACCGCCGACAGCTGGAGCGCGCAGGAGGCGCATCAGCTCGGCATGGTGAACCAGGTCGTGCCGCGCGCAGAGCTGTCATTGCGCGTGCTGGAGCTCGCGCGCCGGATCGCAGCAAAACCGTCCTTTGCGCTGAAGCTGACCAAGGAAGCCGTGAACCGCTCCGTCGACGTGATGGGGCAGCCCGCCGCAATCGACCAGGCCTTCGCCCTGCATCAGCTCTGTCACGCCCACAATCTTCAGGAGTTCGGCATGGTGGTCGATCCGTCCGGACTGCATCCCTCCGTGCGCAAGCCGGCAGCCGCGGAGTAGCCGCAATGGATCTCAATCTCAGTGACGAGCAGAGACTGCTGCGCGAGAGCGCGGAACGCTTCGTGGCCGAAAGCTACGATGCCGACCACCGCCGCAAGACCGCCAACGATCCGCTCGGTTTCAGCCCGGACGTGTGGAAGCAGTTCGCCGAGCTCGGCTGGCTGGCCCTGCCGATCCCGGAGGAGCTCGACGGTCTCGGCGGCGGCCCTGTCGAGATCGGCATCTTGATGGAAGCCTTTGGCCGCGGGCTGGTGTCGGAGCCGTATGTTGCGACCGTCGTGCTCGGGGCTGCGCTGATCGGCAAATGTGGCAGCACGGCGCAGAAGCAGGCGAGCCTGCCCAAGATCGCGGATGGATCGTTGAAGCTCGCCTTTGCGCATTCCGAGCGCGCCGCGCGGTTCGATCTTGCCAAGGTTACGACGTCGGCGACCAAGACCGCGCAAGGCTGGCGTCTCACCGGGAGCAAGATTGCCGTGCTCGACGGCCATGCCGCCGACGAGATCATCGTGTCAGCGCAACTGCATGATCATCAGGGACCATCGGGGCGGATCGCCCTGTTTCTGATGCCGGCAACGGCGCCGGGGCTTTCGATCTCCGACTATCAGCGGCTCGGTGGCGGGCGCGCCTGTAACATCGAGCTTTCCGACGTGCAGCTGCCGGATGACGCCCTGCTCGGCGACGGCAAGGACGCACTTCCCGCGATCGAATGGGCGATCGATCGGGCCATGGCCGCGCTCGGCGCGGAAGCCGTCGGCATCATGCAGGTGCTGCTCGACACCACGCTTGAGTATACCAGGATCCGCAAGCAATTCGGCCGGCCACTGTCTGCCAACCAGGTGATCCGCCATCGCCTCGCCGACATGGCGATCCAGCTCGACGAAGCCCGCTCGATGGCGCTGCGCGCCGCACTGAAGGCCGATAGCGCGCCGGTCGAACGCGCCCGCGCCGCGTCGGCGGCAAAGGCCAAGATCGGCAAATGCGCGCGCTTCGTCGGCGAGCAATCGATCCAGTTGCACGGCGGCATGGGCGTCACCGAGGAGCTCGAGGTCGGCGCCTATTTCAAGCGCCTCGTCGCCTTCGACACGCTGTTCGGCGGCACCGCGCATCACTATGCCCGCCATGCCCAGCTTGGCCGCACCACCCAACCCGCCTGACCACAGGAGCGCATCATGGACCTATCGTTCAATGCCGAAGAGCGCGCCTTCCAGAGCGAGGTGCGCGGCTTCATCGCAAAAAATCTCACCGACGAGATGAAGCGCGCGACGGCGCTGACGCCGTCTGTGTTCTCCGACCCTGACATCGGCATGGCCTGGCAGAGCGCGCTGCACAAGCAGGGCTGGGGCGCGCCGGGCTGGCCGGTCGATCACGGCGGCCCGGACTGGACGCCGGCGCAGCGCTGGATTTTCGAGAGCGAAAGCGCGCGGGCCGGCGTGCCTAATGTGAATGTGATGGGCGTGAAGATGGTCGGGCCCGTCATCATCGGATTCGGCAGCCCTGCGCAGAAGAATTTCTATCTGCCGCGCATTCTTTCCGGCGAGGACTATTGGTGCCAGGGCTATTCCGAGCCCGGCTCCGGCTCCGACCTCTCCTCGCTGAAGACGCGCGCCGTGCGCGACGGCGACGATTACATCATCAACGGCACCAAGATCTGGACCACGCATGCGCATCACGCCAACCGCATGTTCGCACTGGTTCGAACCAGCGACGGGCCGCGGCAGCAGGACGGCATCAGCTTCATCCTGATCGACATGAAGACGCCGGGCATCACCACGCGTCCGATCCTCACCATCGGTGGCGACCACGAGGTCAACCAGGTGTTCTTCGACGACGTGCGCGTGCCAGTTGCCAACCGCGTCGGCGACGAAGGCAAGGGCTGGACCTACGGCAAGTATCTGCTCGAGTTCGAGCGCGGCTCGGGCATCGCGTCAGCAAAGCTGCGCGAAGGGCTCCGCGCGATCACCGAGCTTGCGGAGTCCGATCTCACGGGGCGCGCCATCGACAGCCCCGATATCGCGACGCGCATCTCCGAGGTCGAGGTCGATATCGACGCACTTGAAATGACCGAGCTGCGCGTGCTCTCGGCGTTGCAGACCGGGCAGAATCCCGGCGCGGTGTCGTCAATCCTGAAGCTCCGCAACAGCGAGATTCGCCAGGCTGTGACGCGGCTCGGTGTCGATGTGATCGGGCACGATGCCCTCGCGGTCGAGCCGATGCGGCCGCTCTACAGGCTCAACCACGAGCCGGCGCTGCCGGAGGACATGCTGACGATGGTGCCGGAATATCTCAACGGCCGAGCCTACACGATCTTCGGCGGCACGTCGGAAATCCAGCGCGACATCATCGCGAAGATGATGCTGGGGATTTAGCGCTCGATCGCATCACACTCCGCCGTCGTCCCGGACAAGCGAAGCGCAGATCCGGGACCCATAACCACAGGGAGATGTGGTTAGGGGGACTCGGAGTTACCGGCTTCGCGCAAAACTCAGCCCTGTGGTTATGGGTCCCGGCGTTCGCCGGGACAGTTGAGTGTGTCGCGACAGCTAGCGTAACAACGCGCTGCGCTTAACCCGCATTCGCGTCCCTGATCGCCTTCCATATCTTCTGCGGCGTCAGCGGCGTGTTGAGCTGGGTGATGCCGAGCTCGGCGAGCGCATCCATCACGCCGTTGGTGACGCAAGGCGGGCCACCGATGGCGCCCGATTCGCCACAGCCCTTGGCGCCGAGCGGATTGGTGCGGCAGGGCGCGGAATCATCCAGCGTCACCACGATCGGCGGCACGTCGTCGGCGCGCGGGATGCAGTAGTCCTGATAGCTCGCGGTCAGAAGCTGACCGTCGGCATCGTACGACACGCCCTCATAGAGCGCCTGGCCGATTCCCTGCGCCACGCCGCCATGGATCTGGCCAGTGACCAGCATCGGGTTCACGGCGACACCGACGTCGTCGACGGTGGTGTAGCGCACGACCCTGGAGACACCGGTCTCCGGATCGATCTCGACCTCGCAGATATGCGTGCCGTTGGGCCAGCTCGGACCATCGACCTCCCCCTCGGAATCGACACTGAGCTTGGCGCCGGTCTCCTTCTCGGCGATGTCGAACAGGCTGATGCGGCGGTCGGTGCCGACCACGGTCAGCATGCCGCCCTGATATTCGATGTCCTCGACCGAGGTCTCCAGCACGTTCGCCGCCTTCTCGCGCGCCTTCTGGATCAGGTCATTGGAGGAGACTGCGACCGCAGTGCCGCCGACGAACAGCGAGCGCGAGCCGACGCTGCCGAAACCCATCGCCAAATCAGTGTCGCCCAGGACGACATCGATCTTGTCCATGGCGATGCCGAGCGTGTCGGAAATCATCTGCGTGTAGGTGGTCTGAAGCCCCTGCCCCATCGCCATGGTGCCGGAATGCAGCACCACACGGCCCTGCGAGGTCGCTTGCAGGGTGACCTTTTCAGTATGCGCGCGGCCGCCGGTCCATTCGATGTAGGAGGTGAGGCCGCGGCCGTAGAGCAGGCCCTTCTTCTTCGCCGCCTTCCTGCGCGCGGCAAAGCCATCCCAGTCGGCAAGCTTCACGGCGCGATCGAGCATGTGCGCGAAGGCGCCGGAATCGTAAACCTGTCCAGCCGCATTCGTGTAGGGCAGCTGCGCGGGCTTGATGTAGTTGGCCTTGCGGATCGCGCGCGGATCCATGCCGATCTTTCGTGCGGCGGCGTCGAACAGGCGCTCGACGATGAACACGGCTTCGGGGCGGCCGGCGCCACGATATGCGCCGACCGGCGCGGTGTTGGTCATCACCGACTTGACCTCGAAATGCACCAGCGGCAGATCGTAGACGCCGGTCTGCACGAACGGCCCGAGCACCAGCGGGATGATGTTGGCCGCGCCCGAGGAATAGGCGCCGGTGCAGCCGATCGAGGTGACGCGATAGGCGAGCACCTTGCCCTTCTCATCGAGCGCGAAGGACGCCGTCGAGGTGAGGTCGCGGCCATGGGTGCCGCCGACGAATTCGTCGGTACGGTCACCGCGCCAGCGGATTTTCCTGTTCAGCTTGGTCGCGACATAGGCGACGATGCCGTCTTCCGGATAGAGATTGGTCTTCTGGCCGAAACCGCCGCCGATGTCGCCAACCAGCACGCGCACGCTGTCCTTGGGACGCTTCAGCACGGCTTCTGCCAGCACGTCGCGGGTCGAGGCCGGGGTCTGCGACTGCACGTGCAGAAGCAGACGGCCGGTCTTCTTGTCGATCTCGGCAATGGTCGAGCGCGGCTCCATGGCCGAGGGCACCAGGCGCTGGCTGACGAGATCGAGCTCGACGGTATGCGCGGCCTTGGCAAAAGCCTCGTCCACTTTGGCGGCATCGCCATAGCTCATTGCGCCGACGATATTGTCGGGCGCCTCCGGCCACACCACGGGCGCGCCGGGTTTTACCGCTTCAACCGGGTCGACCACGGCGGGCTGCACGTCATATTCGATCACGATTGCTTCGGCCGCGGCCTGCGCTTCGGCACGCGACGAGGCCACCACCGCCGCCACGGCCTCGCCGGTGTAACGCACGACTTCATGCGCGAGAAGCCGCCGCGGCGGCACCGTCATCGGCTTGCCGTCGGGACGCTTGAAGATGCTGAGCGTCGGGATGGTGCCGACGTCGTCCTTGATCAGATCGGCGCCGGTGAAGATCGCGGTGACGCCGGGCATCGACGCAGCCGCGCCGGTGTCGATCGAGACCAACTTCGCATGCGCATGCGGCGAGCGCAGCACGTGCAACCACAGCGCGCCGTCCTCCGGCTTGTCGTCAATGAATTGCCCCTTCCCGGTGAGCAGCCGCTGGTCTTCCAAACGCTTGACGGGCTGGCCCGCTCCGAAACGCAAATTGCCGGGAAGAATGTTCATTCCGCTGGTCCTCTAAGCCTCAAAGTGCGGCCGCCTTTTAGCGGATCGAGACAGGCGAGACCAGCCGCGGTTTTGGGCGGAAATGCCGCGATTTCGGCATGGCAGGAGAGACTTAGGCCAGCTCCTTGAGCGCGGCTTCCACGACCTTCCGCGCCTCGGCCGTCAGCGGCGCCTGCGGCGGGACGGGATCGCCGACATCGTAGCCCTGGATCGCGAGGCCGGCCTTGATGCAGGCGGCGAGATTGAAGCGCGCAAAGGCCTCGTTGATCCGCCACAGCCTGCGCTGGAGCACCATGGCCTCGTCCCAGCGGCCGGCCTGGCAGAGGTCGTAGAGCGCCACGCTCTGGCGCGGGATGATGCAGGCCGGTCCCGCCATCCAGCCGAGCCCGCCGATCAGCATCACCGCCGCCGGAATGTGGGCAGAGGCCGAAAACACGCGCAAGCGATCGCCGCAACGGTTCATGATCGACAGCAGCCGCCCGGTGTTGGTCGAAGCGTCCTTGATGTAGCCGATGCGCGGATGTTCGGCGAGGCGTGCGATGACGTCGAGGGTCAGGTCCGAGCGCTGGAATTGCGGATTGGTGTAGATGACGACAGGAATGTCGACGGCATCCGCGATGCTGCGGAAATAGGATTCGATCTGCGCGTCCGCGAGCGGGAAGTAGGCCTCGAGGATCGCGAGGATGCCATTGGCGCCGAGCTTCTGATAGGCCCGTGCCTGCGCCACTGCATCGGCCGTCGAGGTCGACGCGACGCCCGCCACCACGGGCACGCGCTCCTTTGCCGCCTCGATCGTGATCTGCACCACCGCCATGCGCTGGGCGGCATTGAGATAGGCGAACTCGCCGGTCGAACCCAGCGGCGTCAGCCCATGCACGCCGGCGCTGATCAGATCGTCGCAGAGCTTTGCGAGCACGCCCGTTCGTACCGTTCCGTCAGCATCGACGGGCGAGACGAGATAGGGGAAAACACCGCGAAATTCCGACATGGCGGGAATAAATTCCGGGAAGCTTGAGTCTTGTTCGGCAGGCGTGCGATCCAGCGCGTGCTATCACGGGGCACTAGTGCCAGCAAGCGAACCTCGTTCGAGCAACGCATTTGTGGCTTTGGGTCTCCTCGCCGCCGCACTGTGCCCCGGCGTGGCCGAAGCCGGTGAATGCCCCTCACGCCAATCGGAGATCGCGACCGACCGCCCTGACGTGACCAATTCCAGCCTGGTCGTGCCTGATGGCAGCATCCAGATCGAGAACGGCCTCAACACATCGGGCCAGAGCGCCGGCAAGGGAATTGACGGCAGCAACAGCCGCCTCCGTTTTGGTCTCGCGCCCTGCCTCGAAGTGCTGGTCGATGCGCCGAGCTATGTCGGACGTCTCACCGGTACGGTCGACACCGGTTTCACCAATGTCACCCCCGGCGTGAAATGGCAGATCAGCGGCCTGCCTGAGCCGGCGAACCTCTCGGTGGTCGCAGGCGTCGGCCTGCCGACCGGCGCGCCCGCGATATCAGGCGCGGGCTATCAGCCCTATCTGCAATTTCCCTGGTCCTACGAGCTCGGCGGCGGCTGGGGCATCAGCGGCATGTTCACGAGTTTCTTCCGGCCATCGGATCTCGGCAACCACCAGACCAGCGAGGCAACTTTCGTGATCGAGCGGAAGGTGAGCGAGAGGCTGGCGCTGTTCGCCGAATATGTCGGCGACACTCCGTCGCGCGGGGCGAGCACGGCGCTGCTCAATGTCGGCGGCGGCTATCTCCTGAACCGAACCGAGCAAATCGACTTCCACCTGGCCATCGGCCTCAACAGGAACTCTCCGGATTACATCATCGGCGTCGGCTATTCCTATCGCTGGGACAATGTCCTCGGCCCGGCGACCAGACCGCTTCGCCACCCTTAGTCCAGGCCCGCGAGCAACGGCACCCGCGCGCCCCAAGAGATCGATTGTCTCGATGCCGTCTGGCGCGATTTGCGGATTCCTACACGTTCCCGTGAGCGGCTCCCGATCACATGTTCGTCGGCCGCGATCTCAAGGAGGACTGGCCACCCGGCCAGTTTCCTGATCGGCTCCGACATCCCAGATTGGAGGCAGCTTACAGGAGCCTTCCATGACCGACTTCACTCCTCTCACCTCGCTGTCGTCCGCGCTCGCGGATGTCGTGGCGCGCACCGCGCCCTCCATCGTTACCGTGCATTCGCATCGTTCCCGCTCGACCGGCTTCGTCTGGAAGCCGGGCCTGATCGTGACCGCGGACGAGGCACTGGCCGACGAGGGCGACGTCCAGATCGTCCTTGCCGACGGCAGTACGGCTGCCGCCACGATCGTCGGCCGCGACCATACGACCGACGTCGCGCTGCTGCGCGCCGATACCGCCATCGCTCCGGTCAAGCTGGCCGCGACGGTCCCTGCCCTCGGCGCGCTCTCCGTTGTGGTCGCGACCAATCGCGACACGCCGAGCGCAGCGCTCGGGATGGTGTCGGTTTCAGGCAAGGGCTGGCGTTCCCTGCGCGGCGGCGAGATCGATGCGCGGATCGAGCTCGATGTTCGCCTGCGGCCAAGCCAGGAAGGCGGGCTTGCTGTCGATGCCTCGGGCGGGGTCTTCGGCATGGCCGTGCTCGGGCCGCGGCGTGTGCTGGTGATCCCGACCGCGACGATCGAGCGCGTCGCGGCACAGCTCGAGACGCGCGGCCGTATCGCCCGCGGATATCTCGGACTCGGTCTCCAGCCGCTGAGGCTCGACGACGGCATCGGCGCGATGGTGATGAATGTCGACAAGGAAGGCCCCGCGGCCGCAGCCGGCATTCGCCAGGGCGACGTGATCGTGGCTGTCAACGACCAGAAGCTCTCCGGCGTCCGCGCGCTGTTGCGGACATTGGGCCCTGCCAGCGTCGGCCGGGTCGTCGATGTTGCGGTCCTCCGTGGCGGTGAGCCTGCAAGCTTCAGGGTCACTGTCGGCGAGAGGCCCGAGACGTGAGCGACGACAACACGCCAGAGATCGTGCTCTCGCTCGAGATCGACGATCCCGCTCTCGCCGAACGCCTCGCGACGCTGCTCGGCAGTGTCGCGGGGCTTCGTCTTGCTGCACCCGGCGAGATTGCCAATGCGACGATCGTCGCCCGTGATCCGCGCATCATGCCGGAGGACATTCCCCTGACGCAGCGCGAGCTCGACGTGCTGGCGTTGATGGCCGAGGGAGCCTCCAATAAGATGATCGCGCGCCAGCTCAACATCTCCGTGCATACCGTGAAATTCCACGTCGGCTCGCTGCTCGACAAGCTGGATGCCACCGGTCGCACCGATGCGGTCGCGCATGCGGCGCGCCGCGGCGTGATCGAGCTATAGCGCGCTGGGGAAGCTGAGCTGGACCGTCAGGCCCGGCCCGTTGTCGTGCAGCGAGATCTCCGCGCTGTGGAGGCGGGACACCGCGGCGACCAGGCTCAGGCCGAGGCCATTGCCCGGCGTATAGCGGCTCTGCTCGAGCCGATAAAAGCGCTTGAACACGTGATCGTGCTGATCGGCAGCAATGCCCGGGCCATCATCGACAATGGCAATCATCGCGCCCGCGCCGGCATTGCGGCAGGTCACGCTGACCTTCCCGCCCGGGCGACCGTGCTTGATCGCATTGTCGACGAGATTGGCGATCGCATCGAACAGCAGGTCGCGATCGCCGGTTACGGCAACCTCGCGGTCGCCTCCCAGGCTCAAACGCGTGGATACCTGTTCGGCGGCGGCGTCGTAGAGTTCGACCACCTCGCCGGCAATCTCGGCAAGGTTGAGCGCGCGAAACGCGCTGCGGCGGGCGCGGGTCTCGATCTCCGAGATCCGCGTGATGGAGGCGAACATGCCGAGCACGGCATCGAGGTCGACGATGGTGTCGCCGATCAGCACGGCGTCGGCCTCGCTGTTCCGCTCATGGTGATAGGCCTTTTCCAGCCGGCCCCGCATCCGCGTCAGGGGCGTGCGCAAATCATGGGCGACGTTGTCGCTGACCTGCTTCACCTCGCCCATCAGCGTCTCGATACGGTCCAGCATCAGGTTGAGGTTCTCGGCGACGCGGTCCCATTCGTCATGGCTGCCGCGCAAGGGAATACGCCGGTCGAGTCCCGAGAGCATGATGGCACGACTGGTGGCGTTGATCTCCTCGATGCGCCCGACCGTGCGCCGGGTCACCAGCACGGCGGCGACGCCAGCCAGCAGCACGAGCAGCACGGCGACCGCGATCATGGCGAGCTCGAGCATCGCAATGAAGCCGCTGTGATCGCCGGCATCGCCGACCCGGCTTCGCACGTAGGCAAGCGTGCCGAAGTAGACGTACGCCATGATCGCTGCGACGATCAGGCCGAAGATCGCAATTGCGATCAGCGCCAGACGGAAGGTCGATGAGCGAAGCGTGTCAGCCAGGAGCACGGAGGCAATATCCAATGCCGCGGATGGTGTGGATCAATGGATAGGCCTGGGTATCGTCGACCTTGCGGCGGACGCGGCCGACATAGACGTCGATGATGTTGGTGGAGGGATCGAAATGCAGGTCCCAGACGTGCTGGAGCAGCATCGCGCGCGAGACGACCCGGCCCTCGTTGCGCACGAGATATTCGAGCAGTTGAAACTCGCGCGGCAGCAGCGGAATCTTGCGGCCGCGGCGGCTGGCATTGCGCGCGATCAGGTCGACGGCGAGATCACCGACGCGCAAAATAGTTTCCTTGGCGATCGTCTCGCTACGGCGCCCGAGCGCCTCGAGCCGGGCGAGCAGCTCGACGAAGGAGAACGGCTTGACGAGATAATCGTCGCCGCCGGCGCGCAGGCCGCGGACGCGATCGTCGACCTCGCCGAGTGCCGAGATGATCAGGAACGGCGAGGCAATGCCGTCGTCGCGCAGTTGCCGCATCACGGTGATGCCGTCGATATCGGGCAGCATGCGGTCGATGGTGATCACGGCATAGTCGCGCGCAACGCCATGACTGAGGGCTTCACGTCCCGTGGCGGCGAGATCGACCTCGTAGCCTGACGTCGTCAGTTCCTCGGCAAGCTGGCCTGCGGTTTCCGGATCGTCCTCGACGACGAGGATGCGACGATGGCCTCCGGTCATGACAAACTCCGAGCGACAATCGCCACCAGATTATCCCGTTCCGGGGCTGAGCGGAACCACCCGGTGGCGATCGCGACAATGGTGCGGTACGGCGATGCGACTACCAATAGTCCCCGCACACATTGACCCATTGCCACCCATAGGGCGTCAAGCTCCTGCGCCAGCAGCCGTCGTCGTAATAGTTGGAATAGTAGTAGGGCGCGCCGAACACGGCGAAGCGGCGGAAATGATGATGGTGGGAGAAGTAGGCGTGCCGGCCGATGAAGGGCCCGCCGTGCCAGCCTGCACCTGCAAAGCGCGGCCCGATCGCCGCGTGGGCGAAGCGCGCACCTCCGAAGGCAGGTCCACCGACATGGGCGAAGGACGCGCGGCCCATGCCACCGACATGCATGCCGCCACCGAAGCCGCCGGCGTGCATTCCACCGCCACTGAAATGGCCGCCGCCACCCATGCCACCGCCGTGACCGCCGCCTCCGCCGCCGCCACCTCGGGCGAGCACTGGTGAAGCCAGCGCCATCGCTGCGGCGATCGCCACCGCAGTGAGGCCTTTGAGAAGCCTGTTGTTCATCGAAGCATCCTCCGTGCTGCGCGGCGATATGTCTGCCGCACCGGAGGGATCAGAGAGGAAGCAACAGGCCGCTTCAACTTACAAGCGCGCCAGATTCTGACGCCGAATTTAGGAAGTATGCTCTCTCCTCGTCATTGCGAGGAGCTCTTGCGACGAAGTAATCCACTGTTCCCCCCGGAGAGATTCTGGATTGCTTCGCTGCGCTCGCAATGACGACGTGGTTAGAACTCGCACCCCCACGTCGAGCTACTCAACCCTCACGCCCGCTTGCCGCCGTTCTTTTCGGCCGCCCTGCGCATGGCCTCGGCGAGGGCGCCGCCGCCACCGCCGGACGGCTCCTGCTTGCGCGGCGCCGACGAGGTCATTCGCGCCGGATTGCGCGTGTTGTTGTCGCGCTGCATGCCGGGGGCGTCCTTCTTGGCGCCGACCTCGTCGTCGAGACGGAGAGTCAGCGAGATGCGCTTGCGAGCGACCTCGAAGTCCAGCACCTTCACCTTGACGATGTCGCCGGGCTTCACCACCTCGCGCGGATCCTTGATGAAGGTCTTGGACATCGCCGAGATGTGCACGAGGCCGTCCTGGTGCACGCCGATGTCGACGAAGGCACCGAAGGCGGCGACGTTGGTCACCGTGCCTTCGAGGATCATGCCCTTCTGGAGGTGCTTGATCTCCTCGACGCCTTCCTTGAACACGGCGGCCTTGAATGCCGGACGCGGGTCGCGGCCCGGCTTCTCGAGCTCGCGCAGAATGTCGGTCACGGTCGGCAGTCCGAAGGTCTCATCGACGAAATCCTTCGGCTTCAGCGTACGCACGACCTCGCTGGAGCCGATCAACGCCTTGATGTCGCTCTTGGTGGCTTCGAGAATCCGGCGCACCACCGGATAGGCTTCCGGATGCACGCCGGAGGCATCGAGCGGATCCTCGCCGCCGAGGATGCGCAGGAAGCCGGCGCACTGCTCGAACGCCTTCGGTCCGAGCCGCGGCACCTCCTTGAGCGCCTTGCGCGACTTGAACGGGCCGTTGGCATCACGATGCGCCACGATGCTCTGCGCCAGGCCGGAGCCGACACCCGACACGCGCGCCAGCAGCGGCGCGGACGCCGTGTTGACGTCGACGCCGACCGCGTTCACGCAGTCTTCGACCACCGCATCGAGCGACTTGGCGAGCTTGGCCTGGCCGAGATCATGCTGATACTGGCCGACGCCGATCGCCTTGGGCTCGATCTTGACGAGCTCGGCGAGCGGATCCTGGAGACGGCGGGCGATCGAGACCGCGCCGCGCAGAGTAACGTCGAGGCCGGGCAATTCTTCCGAGGCGAATGCCGACGCCGAATAGACCGACGCGCCGGCTTCCGACACCACGATCTTCGACATCTTCAACTCGGCCAGGCCCTTGACGAGATCGCCCGCGAGCTTGTCGGTCTCGCGTGAAGCGGTACCGTTGCCGATCGCGATCAGCTCGACGTGATGCTTCATCGCGAGCCGGCCGAGGGTTGCGAGCGACTCGTTCCACTGCCGCTGCGGCTCGTGCGGATAGATCACGGCGGTGTCGACCACCTTGCCGGTCGCATCTGTGACCGCGACCTTGACGCCGGTGCGGTAGCCGGGATCGAGACCCATGGTGGCGCGGGTGCCGGCGGGCGCGGCCAGCAAGAGGTCGCGCAAATTGGAGGCAAACACGCGGACGGCCTCGGTCTCGGCCGCGTTCCACAGACGCATGCGCAGGTCGATGTTGAGATGCACCTGGATCTTGGTGCGCCAGGCCCAACGCACGGTGTCGATCAGCCAGCGGTCGCCGGCACGCTTGAGGTCGGCGATGCCGAACCGCTTCATGATCTTCAACTCATAGGCGCCCGGCACGCCCGCGGGCGGCACTTCGGCCTCGGCCTGGATCTGGAGGTCGAGAATTTCTTCCTTCTCGCCGCGGAACATCGCGAGGATGCGGTGCGATGGCAGCTTGGTGAGCGGCTCGGAGAACTCAAAGTAGTCGGCGAACTTTTCGCCCTCGGTCTTCTTGCCCTCGCGCACCTTGGAGGCCATGCGGGCATTGGTCCACATCTCCTCGCGCAGCACGCCGATCAAATCGGCGTCCTCGTCGAAGCGTTCGACCAGAATCGCGCGGGCACCGTCGAGCGCGGCAGCCGCATCCGCAACGCCCTTCTCGGCATTGATGAAACCTTCGGCGACGACCTTGGGATCGTTGCCGGACTCCGTCATCAGCTTGACGGCAAGCGGTTCGAGGCCGGCCTCCTTGGCGATCTCGGCCTTGGTGCGGCGCTTCGGCTTGAACGGCAGATAGATGTCTTCGAGGCGGGCCTTGCTGTCGGCGGCGAGAATGGAGGCCTCCAGCGCGGCATCGAGCTTGCCCTGCTCGCGGACTGATTCGAGGATCGCCTTGCGGCGGTCTTCGAGCTCGCGCAGATATACCAGGCGCTCCTCGAGGGTGCGCAATTGCGCGTCGTCGAGCGCACCGGTCGCTTCCTTGCGGTAGCGGGCGATGAAGGGAACCGTGGCGCCGCCATCAAGCAACGTCACCGTTGCCTCGACCTGCTCCGCCCGAACCCCAAGCTCCTGCGCAATTTTCTGGTTGATATTCGCCACGCGAGAATCCCTCTATTTCCCATCCCGCGACGCAAACCGAAACCCGGCCGCGGGACGCCGCTTATGGACCAACCAAGGTTGATTCATCAAGGTGCGGTACGCAACCGTCGACAGAGGATTTTTTTGTCGAACCGATGCGATCCCGCCACAATCGTGGGGATGTCGGCGGGTCCGATTGCCGAAGTTGGGATACCCGCCCCCTCCGCTCGTCGTTGCGAGGAGCCCTTGCGACGAAGCAATCTAGTCTGCCTCCGCGGAGAGACTCTGGATTGCTTCGCTGTACGCGCAATGACGGAGCAAGGGGTCGCACGGTATCCTCCAATGAACACTTCGCGTCGCGGACACAGCGTATCCTTCTCGCGGCGCCTTCCGCCCGAGCTTTGCTCTTCGCTTCGCGCCCTCTCGAATGAAAGGGCGCAGGGAAGGCCGGGTGCCGGCTGGCACCCACGGTCCGCTGTGCGCATGTAGCGCATAAGAACTGCACAGCGGCATACAGGTGAAGCCGAACACACGGCCTTCCCTGCGCAGTGGTTGGACGGCTTATGCCGTGCTCTCCCGGGAGCCGAATTCCTTCTGGCCTCCCTCACCCCGCGAAAGTCGCCGACATCGCGCCGGTTGGCGTCAATGTCGCATCCGCAAGACTTGACCGTAGCGACGACGGTCGGGACCACACGGTTTTGCCGTACGCAAGCCGACCCGCTTCGCCCCAAAGGGGCTTCGCAGGGCTTTGGCGCCGTTCGTACAACGCGGCTTGCGAGATGCTCACGGGGTTCGGCTCAATCCATCGCCCCGCCCTGCACTCACATCCGCGACGGCGCTGCCCACGTCCACCGCGACCCAATCCGCGGCTCGTGACGACGTACGACCGCCCCTTTTGCCGGATCAGGATGGAGGGCATATACGATAAATCCGAATTTCGGTAAAGTGGAATGTTTTTGACGGGCGGGATTGACACGCAGCGAAACAGGGACACTACACATTTGGTGTCGTCCCGGCGAAAGCTGGGGCTTGGCGCTTGACATCCGGCCCGCTTCCACGGCTGGGTGCCCCTTGCCGGACCACCGAACTTCCACGAGGACCATCCATGCGGACAACATCGGTCGGCGTCTTCAAGGTCGCCACCAAGGGCCCCGGCGACGTCTCCGGCCTCATGAGCCTGATCGATTCAGGTGCGATCGATCCCGCCTCCGTCCTGGCGATCCTCGGCAAGACCGAGGGCAATGGCGGCGTCAACGACTTCACCCGGGAATATGCCGTCGCAGCGCTGTGTACGGCGCTGGCGCCGAAACTCGGTCTGACGCCTGAAGAGGTCGAGCAGCGCATCGCCTTCGTGATGTCCGGCGGCACCGAGGGCGTGCTCAGCCCGCACATCACGGTGTTCACGCGCCGGGAGGTCGATCGGCGCCCGGCAGGCATCTCCGGCAAGCGCCTGAGCATCGGCATGGCGCAGACCCGCGATTTCCTGCCTGAAGAGCTCGGTCGTTCCGCACAGATCACCGAGACAGCCCGGGCGGTGCAGGCCGCGATGGAAGAAGCCGGCATCACTGACGCCACTGACGTCCATTTCGTCCAGATCAAGTGCCCGCTGCTCACCAGCGAGCGTGTCGAGGCAGCAGCCGCACGCGGCAACAAGACGGTGACGACCAGCGCCTACAACTCGATGGCCTATTCGCGTGGTGCTTCCGCGCTCGGGGTTGCGGTTGCGCTCGGTGAGGTCGTCTTCGACATCGGCGACGACGAGGTGCTGCGGCGCTACGATCTGTTCTCGAAGGTTGCCTCGACCTCATCAGGGATCGAGCTGATGCACAATGTCGTCATCGTGCTCGGCAATTCAGCGTCGTCGGCGAGCGAGTTCGAGATCGGGCATGCCGTGATGAGCGATGCGATCGATGCGCCTGCGGTCGTGTCGGCGCTGAAGCGCGTCGGCCTCGGCGTCGCGCCGCAAGCGACCGCAGGCCGCGAGCTCGTCAACATCTTCGCCAAGGCCGAGGCCTCGCCGAGCGGCACCGTGCGCGGCCTCCGCCATACCATGCTCGAGGACACCGACATCAGCTCGACACGCCATGCCCGCGCAGCGGTCGGCGGACTGATCGCCGGCCTTGCCGGCACCGCGGCTGTCTACGTTTCGGGCGGCGCAGAGCATCAGGGACCTGCAGGCGGCGGCCCGGTTGCGGTCATCGCGCGCCTGTCCTAATGACGCACCGACCTCTCCGCCCGGCGCAACCCTGCCCTTCGCGCCGGCTCAGTTGATTCACGCGGGCCCTTGCGAAAAAGGTGACGCGGCACCCCAGGGGATTTGGACTTCATGACTTTGCCGATGAGCTGGAACGAATGGACGCAGCATGATGGCGTCGGACTTGCGGCGCGTGTCCGCAAGGGCGAACTGACGGCGAAGGAACTGGCACGTCAGGCTGCGGCCGCGGTCGCAAAGGTCAATCCGACGCTGTCGGGCGTGGTCGAGCTGTTCGATGACGTCATCGCCGATCCCGCCAAGGACGGCGCCAATCTTGCCGGTCCGTTCGCCGGCCTGCCATTCCTGATGAAGGATCTGGGTCCGACCATGAAGGGCCGGCTCCAGGAAATGGGCTCGCTGCTGATGCGCGGCAATCGCGCCGAGGCCGATACGTTCCTCACCGGTAAATTCCGCCAGGCAGGCCTCAATTTGATCGGTCGCACGACGACGCCGGAATTCGGCGTGTGCAGCTCGGCTGATAATCCCGCTGTTTATGTTACCCGCAATCCCTGGAACACCGACTACACCACATGCGGCTCATCCGCAGGCAGCGCCGCGATGGTTGCGGCCGGCGTGGTGCCGATCGCGCATGCCACCGACGGCGGCGGCTCGATCCGCATTCCCGCCGGCGTCAACGGCAATATCGGCCTGAAGGTCTCGCGTGGCGTGTTCTCGCTCGCCCCGCACATGTCCGACCTCACGGGCCTCGTCTCGATCCAGGGCTGCCAATCGCGCACAGTGCGCGACACCGCGGCTTTCGTCGATCATGCTCGCGGCCCCGCACCCGGCGAGTTCATGCCGTTCTGGACCACCGCGCAGCCATATACGGAAATGATCAAGCGCGATCCGTCCAAGCTGCGCATCGCGCTATCACACACCTGGGGCGATTACACCGCGACGCCGGAAATCAAAGCCGAGCTGGAGAAGACCGGCCGCTTCCTCGAAGGCCTCGGGCATCATGTCGATTATGCGTTGCCCGAGCTCGACTTCCGCGCCGCCTTCGCGGCGCAGACCACCTGCTATATCTCGAACTTCTCCGTCGTGATCTCCAACATGCTCGCCGCGCGCGGCCTGGAGAAGCCGCCGGAAGATTTGATCGAGCCCATGAACATCCGGATCTGGGAAGCCGGACGTCACACCAGCTTCGCCGACCGCGCCAGGATGCAAGGAGTGTTCAACACGACTTCGCGCGGCTTCGGCAGCTTCTTCGAGCAATGGGACGTGATCCTGACGCCGATCACCGCGCTGCCGACGCCGAAGGTCGGCACCAGGGAATATCTCACCCTCTCCGACAACCCCGACGTGCTCGACTGGTTCGGCAATCTCTGGCGCTTCTTCGCCTTCACGCCGCTCGCCAATCTCTGCGGCATGCCGGCGATCTCGATGCCGATGGCAAGCCAGGATCACGGCCTGCCGCTCGGCATCCAGGCCATCGCGAAGCAGGCCAATGACGGGCTGCTGCTGCAACTCGCCGCCCAGATCGAGCGCGCGCTCGACGGCAAGTGGAACGACGGCAAGAAACCGAAGGTGCATGTCGGCTGAGGTTCGGCGATCACATTGAGATGCGACCGCATTCGATGAACCTCAGTTCTTCACCACCGGGATCTCTTCCGTCGGCTGCTGCTGACCGAGCTTGAGCATCGCCAGCGCCTTGTCGAGCGCTTCGCGCAAGGCGAGCGCTGCGGCCGGACTGCAGCGCAGATGGGCCGTCTGGACCACGTCGACCCTGACGGCGGCACCGACAGGCATCAGGAGATTGGCGGCAAGCTCGATCTGGATCGCGCCGTTGTGATGGCCGAAGCAGGATGCGCCGTCGAAATAGATGATCGGCGCCCGCTCGGAGCTGGAATTGGAAATGGTGACGGGCCCCTGGTTGGCGGCAGGTGTTTCGGGGTCAGCCATGGATACTCCTCGCGGGCAATGAAGCGCCCACCATCGTTGCTTCGGCCTGATCTGTCGAGGCCAAACCAGTCTCGCAAACCCGCCGTACGACGATGTAGGTGGGTTTTGCGCAGTCGCCGACACTGGTCTAGAACATCGAGATGACCAGCTCATCGACCACGTTGCCGTTCGAGGAACTCGCCGAGGCCATCAAGGGCCGCCGTTCCGATTATGGCCATATCAGCGGACTCCAGCTCGACCGCTTCGCACCGGGCGAGGCCTGGTCGAGCCTGCCCTACCGCCCCGTCTTCGTCGGCGACACCGAGACCGGCGTTCTCCATGGTGGTGTCGTCACCGCGATGCTGGACGAGAGCTGCGGCATGGCGGTGCAGCTTGCGCTCGACGGCACCAGCGCGATTGCCACACTCGATTTGCGCATCGACTACCAGAAGCCGGCGACGCCCGGGCTCGCCATCAAGGCGCACTCGGTGTGCTACCGCATCACGCGTTCGATCGCCTTCGTGCGCTCGACGGCTTACCAGGAGTCCGAGGACGATCCGGTGGCGACCGCCACCGCGTGCTTCATGATCGGCGCCAACCGCACCAACATGCTCGCGGACCGCCGGATGGACTCGCGCAGCATTCCGACGCTGGACGCGCCCGACGATCCGGACGGCCCGTTCGCCAACAGCCCGTTCGCGCGCTGCCTCGGCATTCGCGTCAATGACGACGGCACGCTGACGATGCCTTTCTCGCCAAGGATCATCGGCAACCCGATCCTGCCCGCCATCCATGGCGGCATGACCGGCGCCTTCCTCGAGACCACCGCGATCCTGGGCGTCAGGCGCGAGCTCGGGATCGCGACGCTGCCGAAGCCGATCGGGCTCACCGTCAATTACTTACGCTCCGGCCGTGCGCTGGACACCATTGCCAATGTCTCGATCGTGAAACAGGGCCGGCGTATCGTCGCTTTCGAAGCGCGGGCCTGGCAGGACGATCCTGACAAGCCGATCGCTTCCGCCTTCGGCCATTTCATGCTGCGCCCGACGCCCGGAAACGACGAGGAATAGGCGTATTTTACTTGACGGCCGGGGCCTGACGTCGAAGGCTTGAGACTCAACCATAACGCAATCCTGCGAGAGGTATTCGGTTGCGGCATCCGCTCGACATCATCGCCATGTTCGCCGCGCTATGGCTGCTGGCATCGATGGTGCTCGACGCGCTGACGCCGAAGGAATTGACGGCGATCATGATCGCGATTGCGATCGGACCCGCCATCGTCGTCACCGCCGTGTTCTACTACCTGCGCTGCCCACGGCTGGATTTTGCGGTGATGTTCGCAGCGCTCTGGCTGATCTCCGATATCGCCATGGCGTTCGTCTCGCAGACCCAGCTGCCGCACTTCCTGATCGTGCTCGGTTTCGTGCCGGCGGCGCTGATCGGCGGCGTCCTGCACTGGCAGCGCTTCCAGCGGCGCCACGAGCGCCTGCCCGCGCCTTCGGTCAAACGAAGCTAGCGCGACAGCAGGTTCGTCTTCGCGAGGTCGATGACTTCATCGCCACGGCCGCTCATCACTGCACGCAACACCCAAAGACTGAAGCCCTTGACCTGTTCGGCGGTGATGGTCGGCGGCATCGACAGCTCCTGCTTGGCGGTGACGACGTCGAGCAAAGCCGGGCCGTTATGGGCCAGCATCTCCTTCATGGCACCAGGGAGTTCGCCGGGATCCTCGACGCGCTTGGCAAAGATGCCCATCGCACGCGCCATCGCTGCGAAATCGGGATTCTCCAGATCGACATTGGTGTCGACGAAGCCGGCCGCCTTCATCTCCAGTGCGACGAAGCCGAGCACGCCGTTGTTGAAGATGACCACCTTCACCGGCAGCTTCATCTGCGTCAGCGTGATCAGGTCGCCCATCAGCATGGTGAAGCCGCCGTCGCCCGACAACGAGACCACCTGGCGGCCGGGCTGCGCTGCCTGGGCGCCGATCGCCTGCGGCATGGCGTTGGCCATCGAGCCATGCACGAAGGAGCCGATCAGCCGACGGCGTCCGTTCATGTCGAGATAGCGCGCGGCCCACACCGTGGGCGTGCCGACGTCGGCGGTGAAGACGGCATCGTCGGAGGCGTGATCGCTGATGACTTTTGCGAGGTACTGCGGATGAATGGGCTTGGCTCCCGGCGTGCCCTTCGCCAGCGAGTCCAGGCCTTCACGCGCCTTCCGGTAGTGCGCGAGGGCGTCGTCGAGATGCTTGCGCTGCGTCTTGGTCTTGAGCAGCGGCAGCAGCGCCTCGATGGTCAGCTTGACGTCGCCGACCAGGCCGAGATCGATCTTGCAGCGGCGACCGAGATTCTCGGGGCGGATGTCGATCTGCGCGACCTTCGCATCCACAGGGAAGAACTGCTTGTAGGGAAAGTCCGTGCCGAGCATCACCAGCACGTCGCAGGCATGCATGGCGGCGTAGCCCGAGGAGAATCCGATGAAGCCGGTCATGCCGACATCGTAGGGATTGTTGTATTCGACATGCTCCTTGCCGCCGAGCGCGTGCACGATCGGGCTCTTAAGGCTTTCTGCGAGCTGCATCAGCGGCGCGTGTGCGCCGGCGCAGCCGCGGCCACAGAACAGCGTGACGCGCTCCGAGCTGTTCAAGAGGTCGGCGAGTGCCTTGAGTTCTTCGGCCTGCGGCACGACTTTTGGCGCAGCGAGTGCAAGCCCGCGATTGGTCGACAGCGCGCGCTTCGGAGGGCTGCGGAACGCGACATCGCCGGGCATGGCGACGACGGCAACGCCGCGCAGGCCGACCGCCGCGCGGATCGCGTTCTCCAGCACGAAGGGCAACTGGCTCGGATCCGAGATCAGCTCGCAATAATGGCTGCATTCGCGAAACAGGTTTTGCGGATGAGTTTCCTGGAAATAGCCGCCGCCGATTTCCGCCGACGGGATTTGGGCAGCGATCGCGAGCACCGGCACACGGCTGCGATGCGCGTCGAACAGGCCGTTGATCAGATGCAGATTGCCGGGCCCGCAGGAGCCGGCGCAAACCGCAAGGCTGCCCGTCATCTCGGCTTCGCCGGCGGCCGCGAATGCCGCGACCTCCTCGTGGCGGACATGAATCCATTCGATGGTGCCGCGACGGCGCAGCGCCTCGGTGA
This sequence comes from Bradyrhizobium manausense, assembly GCF_018131105.1. Classification (NCBI taxonomy): domain Bacteria; kingdom Pseudomonadati; phylum Pseudomonadota; class Alphaproteobacteria; order Hyphomicrobiales; family Nitrobacteraceae; genus Bradyrhizobium; species Bradyrhizobium manausense. The sequence goes on from NZ_JAFCJI010000001.1 coordinate 2,809,213, forward strand.
GACCGTTCAGACTGTCACCGACGATGCCGTAGATGCGCTTGACGCCGGCCTGTTCGAGCGTTGCCACGAACAGATCGGCTATGTTGTTGATCGCCATGATGGTCTCCTGATCTCGCTGATGCAGCAAGATAGGACAACGCATGACCGTGACCGCATCACGGCTTGTTTATTGTTCGATCAGTCTTTCGCAATCGCCCGATCATAGGCCTCGATCGTCGCTTTCGCGCGCGCGGCGACATCGGCGGCCGACATGCCGGGCTTGTAGAGGCTGGAGCCGAGCCCGAACGCCGTCACACCGCCCTTGATGTACTCCGCAAAATTCTGGTCGGAGACGCCGCCGACGGCGGCGATCATCACACCGGCCGGCAGGATGGCGCGGATCGCGGCAATGCCTGATGCGCCGAGCACGCTCGCCGGAAAGAATTTCAGGCCGGATGCGCCAGAACGTGCCGCGAGCAGCGCTTCGGTCGGCGAGAACACGCCGGGCAACGTGATCATGGCGTACTGATGTGCACGCGCGAGCACCTGCGTATCCACGTTCGGCGAGACCATCAGCTTGCCACCGACGTCATTGAGGCGGTCGACATCCGCAGTGGCCAGCACCGTACCGGCGCCGATCAGCACGCCTGACGGCGCGAGCTTTGCAGCGGTGCCGATGGAGCGGAACGGATCCGGCGAGTTCAGCGGAATCTCGATCGCGGTCATGCCGGCCTCGATCAGCACGCCGACGATGGCCTCGGTCTCCTCCGGCTTGACGCCGCGCAGGATCGCGACCAGGGGCCGCTTCATCGGCGGAAAGGGAACGCTCATCTCAAGAATCCTTCCTAACTGGTCCAGATCGCGGCAGCGGCCATCGAAAGGCCGCGGCGCACCGCTTCATCGGCATCGATCGGGTTCACGATAACCGACAGCGCGTCGAACGCCTGCCGGTACAGAGAAGCCAACCGGCCCGACGCGATCAGCGTGATGCCGGCCTTTGGCATTGCGCCGGAAAGGCCTGCCGCGAGCTCCGCGCCGATCAACGTGCCCGACAGAGTCTCGCGCGCTGCGGCGGGCGTGCCGCCGAACAGCAGCTGACGTGACCTTGCGGTGAACAGGAGGTTTGCGGCGAACGCAGGCGCCTCGAACGCGGCTTTCACCGCCGCCTGGAAGCTCCTGGCATCCTGGGCCTCCTCGGCGCCGGCGATTGCGAGCGACAAGATCGTTTCGCGCGACACGACGCTGAAGAGCTCGCCGGTCATGAAGGTCGAGAAATGCGCGACCGTGCCGTCCTTGACCCGCACCCATTTCGAATGGGTGCCGGGCATGCAAACCAGCGCCTCGCCCGCAGCGTCGAGGCCGAGGGCGCCGAGCAATTGCGTCTCCTCGCCGCGCATCACGTCCGGCGACTTGGCGTCGCGTTGCGCGATGCCCGGCAGGATGCGGATGTCGCGCGCCGTGCCCGGCACGCGGGCGGCCTGCTCGAGGATCGCGGACAAGGGCGCTGGCGTGTCGACGTAGCCGGCCTCGACCCAGCCGGTCTTGGCCCCGGCCATGCCGCAGACCAGAACCGGCACATGAGCCGGCGCGCTGACGGCGGTGAGGTGCGATTGCAGCACGCCGGGGAAGCCGGCCTTGGCCGCCGCCAGCATGCCCTCATCGCTGCGGCGCTCGGCCAGCACCTGGCCGGCGCGATCGACCAGCCAGAGCCGGAAGCTGCTGGTGCCCCAGTCCACCGCGACGTAAGCGGGTTCGGTCATTTCCAATCGTATCCTTAGTCTCACCGCCAAGACACCGTCTCGCGACAATGAGACGGGGTTTTGCAAATCCGCCCCGGGATATCGGCAATTGCCGCCGCAAACCAGCGTTTTCTCGCGGGCCCGAGGCGAGGGGCGCGCTGGCACACCGCTTGCTGAAGCTGTCTCGTTTACGCCCCGGAACGCGCGGCAAGACGCGTCAACATCAGATGAGGAAATCCATGGAGATCGGCTATTTCACGATGCCTTCGCATCCGCCGGAGTGCGGCCTGAAGGAAGGACATGATTGGGACCTGCAGGTCCTGCGCTGGCTCGACGAGCTCGGCTACCAGGAGGCCTGGATCGGCGAGCACCACACCGCGCCGTGGGAACCCAATCCCACGCCGGACCTGCTGATCGCGCAAGCCCTGATGCAGACCAAGAATATTCGCATCGGACCAGGCGGCTTCCTGCTGCCCTATCACCACCCGGCCGAGCTGGCCAACCGCGTCGCGATGCTCGACCATCTCTCCGAGGGCCGGCTCAATTTCGGCGTCGCGGCGAGCGGCCTGCCGAGCGACTGGGCGATGTTCAACGTCGACGGCATGAGCGGGCAGAACCGCGACATGACCCGCGAGGCGCTGGAAATCATCCTCAAGCTCTGGACTGAACCTGCCCCCTTCACCCACAAAGGCAAATTCTGGACGGTGACCAAGCCGGACACGATGTTCGATTTCCTCAAGCCGCACATCAAGCCGCTGCAGGCGCCGCATCCGCCGATCGGCGTTGCCGGGCTCTCGAAGAATTCGGACACGCTGAAGCTTGCGGGCGAGCGCGGCTTCATCCCGATGAGCCTCAACCTCAACCCGGCCTATGTCTCCAGCCATTGGGATTCGGTCGAGATCGGCGCCGCGAAAACCGGCCGCAAGCCGAACCGGCAGGACTGGCGCCTGGTGCGCGAGGTCTTCGTCGCCGACACCGACGAGGAGGCCTGGAAGCTCTCCACCGGCGACATGATGGGCCGGATGATGAGTGAGTACTTCCTTCCGTTGCTCGGCCATTTCGGCTTCAAGGACTATCTGAAGCACGCGCCCGACGTGCCCGATAGCGACGTCACCGTCGAATATTGCGCCAAGCGGAACTGGATCGTCGGCTCGCCGGCCACCGTCGCCGAGAAGATCGAGAAGATCTACGACGAGGTCGGCGGCTTCGGCGTGCTCTGCGTGTTCGGCTTTGACTACAAGCACAAGCCGGAAGCCTGGCACCACTCGCTCTCGCTGCTCAAGAACGAGGTGATGCCGCGCCTGAAGCATCTCGGCTCCGCGCAGAAGGCGGCTTGACCCGCAGCGGGTGCGGCGCAATCGTGCCGCACCCGCCTCTATTTCGGAGATTTCCGCGTGACGGTCGATGCCAAGCCTCTCGACGCAAAGGATTTCAAGCAGGCGATGCGCCAATGCGCCGGCGCGGTTGCGCTGGTCACCGTCGGTGCCGAGCATGGCAAGCGCACCGGACTGACGGTGACCTCGGCCTGCTCGCTGTCGGACAATCCGCCGTCGCTGATCGTCTGCGTCAACCGCAACGCCAGTGCGCACACCCGCATCCGCGAGGAAGGCGCCTTCGCGATCAACTTCCTGCACGAGGATCACGCCCTGCTGGCGCTCACCTTCAGCGGCCAGAAGGGCGTCAACGGCGACGATCGTTTTGCCTTCGGCCAGTGGACGCGCGGTGAAACGGGCGCGCCGGTGCTGACCGATGCTGTCGCCGCGTTCGACTGCGTGCTGGCGCAAGAGTTCGAGACCAAGACGCACTCGATCTTCGTCGGCGAGGTACGTGGCGCGACACATTTGGCCACGGCGACGCCGCTGGTCTACTTGCGCAGCAGTTTCCACACGCCGCAGGAGATGCGCGAGACCGTTTCAGTCGGCGACCTCGATTCGCGGCATCTGAGCTGGACGGATTTTTCGTAAGGACGAGCTACAAGTTCGGTGCCCTTCCCTTCGCCCCTTGTGGGAAAGGGAAAGAGAGATCGCTACTGCGCTGTCTCGATCTTCAGCTGCTTGATCTTCCGGTACAGTGTCGCGCGGCTGAGCTTCAGCGCACGCGCTGCCTCCGTCACGCGGCCGCCGTGCTTGCGGAGTACCTCGATGATCGTGGCGCGCTCGGCCGCTTCGAGATCGGCCTGCGCTGTCCGGCCACCAAACGGCGGCAGATCGAGATCGGCATCCATGATCACGCCATCCTCCGCCGTGCAGCCGGCGAGCCGCAGTACATGGCGCAGTTGGCGCATGTTGCCGGGGTAGGGATAGGCCGCGAGTTGCGCCCAGGCCTCCTGTGAGAGGCGGCAGTTCGGCGCCTCCTCGCGCGCGATCTGGCGGATGATGTCATCCCGGTCCGCGCGCTCGCGCAAGGCCGGCAGCCGCACCTCCATGCCGCGCAGGCGGAAATAGAGGTCGGCGCGGAAAGCCCCCTCCTCCGCCATGCGGCCGAGATCGCGATGGGTGGCGCTGATCAAGCGGATATCCACCGGCACCGGCTTGAGCGCACCGAGCGGCCAGACCTCGCGGTTTTCGAGCACGCGCAAGAGCCGCGTCTGCAGCGCGATCGGCATGTCGCCGATCTCATCGAGGAACAGCGTGCCGCCGTCGGCCTGCACGATCAGACCCTTCGAGCCGTCGCGGCGCGCGCCGGTGAAGGCGCCGGCCTCGTAACCAAACAGCTCGGCATCGATCAGGCTCTCCGGCATCGCCGCGCAATTCAGCGCGACGTAGTTGTTGCGGGACCTGTTGCTCGCCGCATGAATCGCGCGCGCGAACACATCCTTGCCGACGCCGGTCTCGCCATGCAGCAGCACCGGCAAATTGTGATCGCCGATGCTCCGCAAGCGCTTCACGCTCTTGACCAGGCCCGGATCGCGGCCAGCGAGCCGATACAGCGCATCGAAGCGATCGACGGGCGCATCACGGCGTAGCGTGGCGGACTTGACGCGCTGCGGAGGGGAGACATGGCTTTGCCCGAGCGGACGGCCATCGGCGCGACGCAATTCGACGAACTCGTCCGCGTTGCGCGCATGGTCGAGCTTGATGTAGCGCGACAGATCGATGCCTGAAGCGATCAGTCCGTCGGTAAGGCCCAGCAAGGCGCGCGCCGAGCGGCAGGCGCCGACAATGCGGCGATCGTCGTCATAGGCGAGCAGGCCGCTGCCGCCATCGCCCGGCACGGTCGCGATCCAGGCGCTGCGGAAATGATCGCGGAAGATCGCGCCCTCCATCCGCCGCGTCGCTTCCATGGTCACCGAGAGCGCAAGCTGATGCGCGGCCCGCTCGAGATCCTCGCGGCACGAGGTGATGTTGATCGCACCGGCGAGACGCCCGGCCTGGTCGAACAGCGGCGCGACGGCGCAGGAGAACATGTGCCACTGGGCACGAAAATGCTCGTCGCGATGCACCAGGATCGGCTTCTGCTCCGCGAGGCAAGTCCCCAGCCCGTTGGTGCCTTCAAACGTCTCGGCGAAGTTCGAGCCGGTATAGATCTTCCAGTCCATGAACATCCGTGCGTCGGCCTCGGCCGGCAGCCGGCTGAACAGCATGGTCGCGTTCACGTCCGCCAGATTGACGCAATAGCCGGCGTCCCGCAGCACGCGGGCGAGATCGTCGAGCTCGGGCGTGAGCAGCCGGATGGTCTCCTCCAGCGGCTCAGCGACGTGACGGACCTCGGACTCGGTGAGCGTCTGCGGCGGCCCCTGCCGGGCGGGATCGAGCTTGTGGCTGATCAGGCAGCGCCGCCATGAGTTCTCGATACGCGAAGATGCATCGACGTCGGCCACGTGATTGGCCACGGACAAGACACGGGCGACATGGTTCGAGGCCGAAAGGCTGGCCATCGCGGACGTCTCCACCCTGCATTATGGTGCAAAGTCTGGCACCACAGGCGGGGATGTCAATCGGGAACCGGGATCGTGGATGGAGGCAGGCCGTACCCGCATCGTCATGCCCGGGCTTGTCCCGGGCATCCACGTTCTTTCGAACGCGCGGCAACGCGTGGATGGCCGGGACACGCCCGGCCATGACGACGCTGAGGCAGATTGCCTCAAGCAGCTCTGATTTGCTGCACCGCCCTCACCACGTATCGATGCACGGCCGCTTCTTTTCCGTCCGCGCCGGCGGTTTCGGCACCGAGCGGAGGCCCGCAGTGATCCAGCGCCGCGTCTCGGCGGGGTCGATGACATTGTCGATCTCGAACACCGAGGCGATCGAGACCGCCTTTCCGTTGGCATAGAGCTCGGCGACCTTGTTGCGGTAATAGGTCTCGCGCTCCTCGGGATCGGCGATCGCCTCCATCTCCTTGCGGAAGCCGAGGCGGACATAACCCTCCAGACCCATGCCGCCGAACTCGCCGGTCGGCCAGGCCGCGGTGAAGAAGGAGGCGTGGAAGCCGCCGCCGATCATCGACTGCGCGCCCAGTCCATAGCCCTTGCGCAGCACAATGCCGAACAGCGGCACGGTGAGGCTCGCGCCCGTGACAAACATGCGCGAGACGTGGCGCACGATCGCCGTCTTCTCGGCTTCCGGACCGACCATGAAGCCAGGCGTGTCGCAGAGCGAAACGATCGGCAGATCGAAGGCATCGCACAACTGAAGGAAGCGCGCGGCCTTGTCGCCGGCGTCGGCGTCGATCGCGCCGCCGAGATGACGCGGATTGTTGGCGATCAGGCCGAACGGCTTGCCCTCGATGCGGATCAGGGCGGTGATCATGCCGACGCCGTAATCGCGGCGCAGCTCCAGCACGCTGTCCTTGTCGGCGACGAGATCGATCACGCTGCGGATGTCGTAGACGCGCAGGCGATTCTCCGGGATGGCGCGGCGGAGCAGGCGTTGGTCCGCGGCCTCCCAGTCGCTGACCGCCCCCTGGAAGTAGGACAGATATTTCTGCGCGACAGAGGTCGCCTCTTCCTCATCCTCGACCACGATGTCGATGACGCCGTTCGGGGACTGGAAGGAGACCGGGCCGACCTCGGCCGGATGATAGACGCCGAGCCCGCCGCCTTCGATCATGGCGGGGCCGCCCATGCCGATCGAGGCGTTCCTGGTCGCGATGATGACGTCGCAGCAGCCGAGCATCGCCGCGTTGCCGGCGAAGCAATAACCGGAGACGATTCCAATGACAGGCACAAGACCGGAAAGCCTTGCGAACTGCACGAACGATGGCCCATCGAGGCCGGTCATGCCAAGCCGGTCGGTATCGCCCGGCCGCCCGCCGCCGCCCTCCGCGTAAAACACCAGCGGCACACGCCAGTCCTCCGCAAGCGTGAGCATGCGGTCGATCTTCTTGTGGTTCATGTGGCCCTGCGTGCCTGCGAGCACCGTGTAGTCATAGGCCACGACGATGCAGCGCGCGGCGTCGCCGCCGAACTTCTCGGCGTTGACGGTGGCGACGCCCATGACGAGGCCGTCGGCCGGCGTATTCTTGATGAGGTCGTCGAGCTTGCGCCGGCGCCGCTGGGCCGCGATCGCGAGGCTGCCATATTCCATGAATGAGCCGTCGTCGACCAGTTGGTCGACGTTCTCGCGCGCGCTGCGCTGGTTGGTGTTGCGGCGGCGCTCGACCGAGGCCGGGCGGTTCGCATCCAGCGTGTTGGCCTGGCGTGCGATCAGCTCGGCCAGATCAGGACGGATGTGGTCGAGATCGATGTCCGCTTCCGCCGCCACGTGATCGGCTGCGACGTCGAGCGGCTCCAGATACATGATCGGCTCACCATGCAGCAGCGTGACGCCGTCGCCGGCGATGAGTTTCGTCACGCGGCCACCCTGCTCGGCCATGACCAGATGCTCCATCTTCATGGACTCGATCACGGCGAGCTGCTGGCCGGGGCGCACGATCTCGCCTTCCCTGACCTGGATGGCGACGATGGTCCCTTGCAGAGGCGCAGCGACGGCTACCGCGCCTTCGGGCACGGCTTGCGCGACGTTTGCTTCAGCGGCGTGTGCGCCACCGCGTTCGACCGCTGCAAAGTAGAGCGGCTTGGCCGCACCGTCGGCGGCCTCGACGAGTTTTGCGATGTTGCGGTCGATGAAGTCGGTCGCGATGCGATTGGTCCTGAAGTCGGGATGCGCCAGCACCGCCTGGAGGAAAGCCATGTTGGTGATCACGCCGTCGATCCGGAATTCGCGCAAGGCGCGCGAGGCCTTCGCCACGACATCGTGCCAGGCCTCGCCCGGCGTGTGAACGACGACCTTGGCCAGCAGCGAGTCGAACGCCGCGCTGGTCTTGTAGCCCGCATAGCCAAAACTATCGACGCGGACGCCGGGGCCTGACGGCGGCTCGAACACCGCAAGCACGCCGCCGGTCGGATGCGTCGCGCCTGACACGTCCAGCGTCTCCATGTTGACGCGGAGCTGCATCGCATAGCCGCGCGGCTTCGGTATGGCGCCCTGCGCGAGGCCGAGGGAGGCCAGCGATGCGCCCCCGGCAATCGCGAGCTGGGCGCGGACGAGGTCGAGGCCGAGCACCTCTTCCGTCACGGTATGCTCGACCTGGAGCCGCGGATTGGCCTCGATGAAGGCAAAGCTGTCGTCGGCGGTGCCGTCGACCAGAAATTCGAAGGTGCCGAGATTGTCATACGACGCAGCCGTCGCGAGCTGCCTGGCAGCCTCGATGATGCGGCCGCGCAAGGCGTCGCCCAGCGAGGGGCTCGGCGCCACCTCGATCAGCTTCTGGTGCCGGCGCTGGATGGTGCACTCGCGCTCCCAGAGATGCGAGATCGCACCGTGATGATCGCCGATGATCTGCACCTCGATATGCCGCGCTTGGCGGATCAGACGTTCAGCGTAGACACCGTCGAAACCAAACGCCGCCTTGGCCTCGGACTGGCAGCGCGCATAAGCTTCCGCGATATCTGATGCGTTCTCGACGACGCGCATGCCGCGGCCGCCGCCGCCGGCCATCGCCTTGATCACGATCGCCGCGTTGTTGCCGAGCGAAGTGAAGAACGCCGCGATCTCGTCGAGCGACGACGGTCCGCTGGTGCCGGCAATGATCGGCACGCCGCAACGCCTTGCCAGTTGCCGCGCGGCGACCTTGTCGCCGAACAATTCCAGCGCGGCCGGCTTCGGCCCGACGAAGACGATGCCCGCATCTGCGCAGGCTTTTGCAAACGCCGCGTTCTCGCTGAGGAAGCCGTAGCCGGGATGCACGGCATCGCAACCGGCGCCCTTCGCCGCCTTCACCACAGCTTCGATGTCGAGATAGGCCCGCGCGCCACGGCCGGCGATCTCCACGGCGTCATCGGCGACGCGCACATGCAGCGACAACGCGTCGTCAGCCGGATGGATCGCAACCGTTGCGATGCCGGCGTCGGCCGCGGCGCGCGCAATGCGGATGGCAATCTCGCCGCGATTGGCGATCAGGAGCTTCTTGAACGGCATCGGTCTCTCACTCAGACTGAGGCAGGCTGGTTCGGGTTGAGGTCCTGCTTCTTTACCTTACCAGTCGCCGTCAGCGGCAACGCGTCGATGATGCGCACCTCCGGAACCTTGTAGACGGCCATGCGCTCGGCGCACCAGGCACGCAGGTCCTCGGCGGAGATGGTGCCGACCGCCTCCGGCTTGAGCTGGATATAGGCCACCGGCACCTGCCCCTTGTCGGGGTCGTCGCGCCCGACCACGCCCGAGCCCAGCACTTTCGGATGCTGGCCGAGCAGTGCCTCGATCTCCGGCGGAAACACGCTCATGCCTTTGACTTTCAGCATCTCCTTGCGACGGCCGAGGAAGTGCAGGAAACCGTCCTTGTCGATGTTGCCGATGTCGCCGGTGCGCAGCCAGCCGTCGATCAGCGACTCCGCGGTCGCCTCGGGCTTGTTCCAGTAGCTCTTGAGCAGCGACGGCGTCCGCACGCGGATCTCGCCTTCCGTGCCGAGCGGCAACAACGCGCCGGTTTCGAAATCGGTGATCTTGAACTCGGCGCCTGGGACCGGCAGCCCGACGAAGATCGGCTGATTGTTGAGATCGAAATCGTCGTCCTGGAAGCCCGCCGTAAAGGTGTTGGAGGTGTGGGTCTCCGTCATGCCCCAGGCCGCTTCCATCAGGATCGTGCCGGTGAGCTCCTTCCAGCGCTTGCGATAGTCGGCATTGAGCTTCTTGACGAAAGAGACCACGCGGACCTGCTTCAGCGACGACAGATCAAATTCGCTCCAGCGCGGATGGTCCATCAGCTCGACCGCACCGTCGACCGGCATCGCCGTGATCGTGACCTTGTATTTGTCGATCGCGGCCATTGCACCAACGGCGTCCCAGCGCGCCAGCAGGATCAGCGTCCCGCCGGAGAACAGTGGGAAGATCAGGCCGAAATTCTCGCCGGCAATCCAGAACTCCGGAAAGAACGACAGGAAGACGCTGCTCTCGTCCGACAGCACCGAGATGCCGTAATTGGCGGCGGCCGTATAGACCATGTCGCGATGGGTATGGACACAGCCCTTGGGCATGCCCGTGGTGCCGCCGGTGTAGTTGAGCGCGGCGATCTCATCGAGGCCGGGCGGCGGCAACGGGGCCACCGCGGACATTGCGGAGAGCGCCGGCAACAGGTCCGTCGCGCCGGAGATCGCGATGCGCGGCGTGCAGATCGATTCCGGGGTCGGGAATGCCGGCGTTGCCGGCACGACATCGGCAAAGCTCGTGACGATGATCTCGCGCAGACTGACCTCGCCCCTGACTTGCTCGACGACGGGGATGAGTTGGTCCAGTGCCACGATCACCTCGGCCTTGGTGTCGGTGAGCTCGTAGGCCAGCTCGAATGCACGCGACAGCGGGCTCACGGGAACATGAACCGCACCGAGCTTCAGAATGCCGAAGAACACGATGTGGAATTGCGGACAGTTCGGCAGGAAGACGGCGACACGATCGCCCTTGCGCACGCCCTTCTCTCGCAATAGCGCCGCAAAGCGATCGCTCTGCTGGTCGAGATCGGCATAAGTCGTGACGTGCCCGTAGAAGATCACCGCTGGACGCGCGGGGCTATGCTTCGCCCAGGCCCGCAGATATTCCGTGAGCGGCACTTCGCCGTGCAGATAGTTCGGCGAACGCGGCATACCCCTGGGCCAGGCCTTCTCCCACAGGCCGCGAAGGGTGGCGAGGTAGTCCTGTTCGTTGAGGCCTGCACTCATGACGTCATCCCGTGCTTTTCTTTTCGGGCACAGATGTGCCTTCGACCGACGTCATTACAGGTCGAGCACAGCGAACGTCATGTCAAGACAAACAGTTCGTCCGCGTCACGGACGATGCCGTGACGCGGAAAAACACCGAACAGGCGCGCCCGTCAGGCCGCCCGCACACCCGCAACGAAGGTGCTAACCTCGTTCTCGAGCGATTGCAGCTTCTCCGTCAGCCGGCCGCTCGATTGCAGCACGAGGCCCGCGGCCTGGCCGGTCTCCGCCGTCGCATCGGTGACGCCCGAGATGTTTTGGGAGACCTGATCAGTGCCGGAAGCTGCCTCCCGCACACTGTGCGCAATGGCCTGCGTCGCCGCGCCCTGCTCTTCGACCGCGGCTGCAATCGACGAGGAGATCTCGTTGACCTCCATGATGGTGGCGCGGATGCTCTCGATGTTGCCGACGACCTGGTTGGTCTCGGCCTGGATCGCGGTGATCTGCGCGCCGATCTCATCGGTCGCCTTCGCGGTCTGGCTCGCCAGCGACTTGACTTCGCTCGCGACCACGGCAAAGCCTTTGCCGGCCTCGCCGGCGCGGGCCGCCTCGATCGTGGCGTTGAGCGCGAGCAGATTGGTTTGCGAGGCGATCTGATTGATGAGGTCGATGACCTCGCCGATCTTGTGAGCGGCGGCAGCCAGCCCCTGCACGGTGTCGTTGGTGCGCTGGCCGTCGGCGGCCGCCTTGTCGGCGACCGTTGCGGCCTGCGCGACCCGCTGGCTGATCTCGGTGATGGAGGACGACAACTCGCCGGCGGCGGAGGCAACCGTCTGCACGTTGCTCGAGGCCTGCTGACAGGCGGTGGCGACAAAGGTGGCGCGGTCGGTCGCCTTGTTCGCGGTCTCCGACATGCCCTGGGCTGCCTGCTGCATCGCGCGTGCCTCGTCGAAGACGTCGCGGACGACGGCTTGAACGCTCGCCTCGAACTTGCCGGCGAGATCGGCCATGGTCTTGCGCTTCTCTTCGTCGGCCCGCTGCTTGGTTTCCTGCTGCTCGACATGCATCCGGCCCACCGCCGACGCATTTTCCTTGAACACGGCAAGCGCCTTGGCGAGCGCGCCGAGCTCATCGCGACGCTCCGTGTAGGGCACATCGAACGCGCTGTCGCCCCCTGCGAGACGATCGGTCAGCGTGGTGATTTTCGCCAGCGGCCGGGTGACACTGCGGCCGATCACGAAGGATGCGCCGAGCACGAGCACCAACACTGCGAGACAGACGAGACCGAAGGTCATCGCATCCTGACGGAAGACGGCGTCGACGTCGTCGAGATAGATACCGGTGCCGATGATCCAGCCCCAGGGCGCGAAGCCCTTCACATAGGAGATCTTTGCGACCGGCTGCTCGAAGCCCGGCTTCGGCCAGAGGTAGCCGTAGAAGCCCGCGCCCTGTTTCTTGACGACGTCAACGAAGCCGACGAACAGCGCGTTGCCGGAGGGATCCTTCATCCCGGCGAGATCCTTGCCGTCAAGCTCGGGCTTGATCGGGTGCATGATCATCTTCGGGGTCATGTCGTTGATCCAGAAATACTCGACCTTGTCGTAGCGAAGGCTCTTGATCTCGGCCATGGCGCCGGCCTGCGCCTGTTCGCGCGTGAGTTTTCCGTCGCTTTCGAGCTTCTGGTAATGCGCGAGGATACCGTAGCCGACATCGACCATGTGCTGCGTCTTGGCCTGGCGGTCGGCGATCATCTGGCTGCGCATTGTCGACAGCGCGATGGGCGCCAGTGCGATCATGCCGAGGAGGCTGATGCCGACAATGAGGACCAGCTTGAAACTGATGCGGGAGAAAATCATCGGTGCTCACAGGAATTGGCGGGGCTGATATACCATTTTACCCAGTCCCCCTTAGCAAAGCCTTAAGCATTCGGGTTCCCGCAAGCTCCGCAGGACTGCGAGGGAGGAGAGGCCTCAAGCATGCGGAGACGGACGGCTTGCGAGGTTGGCCGCGTCCAAGATGAAAGCTCTTCAAAACTAGAAGACCTCGATTTCGCCCATCCGAGCGTTGACTTGCAGAGAGCCCCGGCGGAACGATCGGTGCAGATCATCGGCGCCGGAAAGTGGCGTGAGCGCAGCCAGACGCGAGAAGCTCCATGCATCAACCGACATACACGAGGTCGCTCGACCTTCCCGCACTGTGCGCAGCCGAGCGGCTCCTCATCTGGGGATTTCGCGCCAAGGCGCGCAGCGGGACCGCCGTTCCCACCGCGGCCGACATTCAAGAGGTCTACGACCATTTTCGCGTCGGCGATGCCGTGCCCTCACTGGAGGCCATCGTCGAGATCTTTGCGTGCACGGCGCACACGGCCATCGAGGTGCATTGCCCCACATGCCCGAAGATGTCGGAGAGCGAGCACGGAATCTTGCACGCGATTGCAGCTGCGCAGGACGAGCGCATCGATGTCGCGCGCGAGCAGTTCGAGAGCTGGCTGCCGCCCGTCGGCGTCGATTGGGCGCTCGCGCCTGTCGGAGGACTTGCAACGATCTTCCGCATGGCCGGTCTCATCCTGCCGGATCGACAGGTCAGGACTCCTCACATTGCGCGGACCATGGCGATGAAGAGCTGGCTGGTCGGAAGCCCCACGTTGCACTGACGGGATCGTTCATATGCAGGACAAGCCACAAGGCGTCGAAGGCTGCGACGAATTCTGCCGCACGGCGCTGTCGTTGTTCCGGTTCATTGGCGCTGCCTATGCGACCGGCGCCTCCGATTGCTGGGAGGCCGCCTATCGCTTCGCCGACGAAGCGCCCGGCATTTCCGACAGCCCGCTGCTGGTCTCCCGCGTTGCCGCGCTGGTCAGAATCCTGCGCAGCGGGCGCCCCTGCGATCTGTGCTTCATGCCACCCTCGTGCCGCCGGCTCTCCAGGGACGAGGCGGACTTGATGCGGCTGCTGACCGTTGCGCGGCGGAGCGAGGCAGGTGAGCTCAAGATCGTCGTCGGCCAGCTGGTCGGGACCGAGAAAGAGAGTGCCGCCACGCAGGCGGTCAACGCGCTTGCGGTCTGCTGACGCCTAGCGATTGCCCTTGCCGAGCACGAGGTCGATGGTGTGGGCGGCGATCTTGCGCAGCTGCGGCTCGTCATCGAAGGCACGTTCGAGAACGGCAAGGCCGCGCGTCACCGTGATGATGTGCAACGCCGCAGTCGCCGGGTTGCCGCTGAACTCACCGCGCTCGGCGCCTGCGGACAACGCGTCCTGAACCAGAGCGGTGATGCGGGATACCAGGTTCGCAAAAGCCTTCCGCGCGTCTTCGTCGAGCCCTTCGCCTTCAGCCGCGCCAAGCTCCATCAGCCCGCGCGTCGTCGGACAGCCGCGCGGCGGCGAGCCCGAACGGAAGTTTGTGATGGTCAGGTCGAAGAACGCGGTAAGGCGCTTGCGCAACAAGCCCGTGCCGAGCGCTTTTTGCAGGGCGACGAGATAGTCGCCGGCATAGCGATCATAAGCATGGAGAAACAGCGCCTCCTTGCTGCCGAAGGCATTATAGAGGCTGCCCCGCTGGACTCCGGCGTCGCGCGCAATGTCCGACAGTGAGGTGCCGCGCACGCCCTTGCGCCAGAATTGGTCGAACGCGATGCGCAGGACGTCGTCGTGGTCGAATTCGCGCGGCCTCACAGCATGCTCCCGTACTTCGGCAGGTATTTGACACGACGTCAAAAACGTGTTTCTAGACATAGTGTCAAAAACTAATTGGGATTGATAGCCCATTCGTCAATGCCCGAACGGCCGGCGCTTGCATGCGCCTGGCCGCACGGCCCCGCATGCAAAGGGACCAGCCCATGCCGCTCCTTCACATCTCCATGCGCGCTGGAAAGCCCGTCGCATATCGGCAGGCGATCCTCGACGGCCTCTATTGCGCCATGCGCGAGGCGTTGAACGTGCCTGACGGCGACGAGTTCATGACCATCAGCGAGCTGTCGCCCACCAACTTCCGCTGCGGCAACGCCTATGGCGTCAACCGCAGCGACGACGCCGTGCTGATCCAGATCACGGTGTTCGCCTCGCGAACCCCGGAGCAGAAGAAGGCGCTGTATCGCCGGATCGCGGAATTGCTCGGCGACAACCCGGGCCTTCGCCCCGAGGACGTGTTCGTCAACGTGCTCGACGCCCCCGCGGAGAACTGGTCCGTCGGACGCGGCGTCGCACAATTCGCGTGAGCGTGCACGTCGAGCCAGGGATGGGTTGGCGGTGGAGGACCAAGACTCAGCCCTCCGCCTGCACGCCGTGGTGACGGTGATAGGCGCTCGGCGTCGGCCAGGTCCAGCCCTTCAGTGCCGCACGGTCCGGCTCGAAGATTTCGATCTTGAGCGGATGACACGCCGCGGCGTCGCTGGAATGGGTTGCGCTGCAATCCCCGCCGGGACAGGCCGACAACGCTCCGAGCAGGTCGATCTCCGCGAAAAACTCGATGAAGTCGCCGGGGCGGACCGGACTTGCCTTCATGAAATACTGATGCGTGTCCTGCGTGAATCCGGTGCACATGAAGACATTGAGCACATCGTGGACATGATGCTCCACTGCAGCGGGATCCATCTTCAATTCGGCGGCAAGCGCGCGGGACAGGTTGGAGTGGCAGCAGAAATCGTAAGTCGAGCCGTTCAGCAGCAGATTGGTGTAGGGATCGCAGCGCGTGCCGATGACATCGTGAATGCCGGCGCCATCAGCGTCGAAGCCGTACCAGCCCAGCGTATCGTGACTGATGGTCGCCATCGGCCGAAGACAAGGCATCGTGCTCCAGAGCCGGTCACCGAGGCCGACATGCGTGCCATGGAGCGCCCGCGTCTTGCCGCTGAAGAAGCGCTCGGCCAGATCGCCCGCGTTCCAGAGATTGAGATCTCCGACCTGAGCGCCTTCGATGCTGACGATGCGAAAGAACTGGCCGCGCGCCACACGAAAAGCACGGGCATCGCGGGGCGGCACGATCAGCTCGTGTGTCTTGACCATCGTCTGCCGCGCGGATTCGAGCGTAGCCATGTCAGGCCCGGGCATCGTCCCGGCCGGATAGACAATGGCGGGCCTGGCAGCGCGGCGCAGGGCCGCGTCGGCGGGAACGGAGGAGCTATTCCGGGGCATTGTAGGCCTCAAGATGACAGGTGGCGGCTGACATTGGGCGCGATCGACTCTATCGCCTCGCGTCAACCCGAAGCAACACAGCCGTCCATGAGCGCGTCGAGCTCGGCTTTCGAGAGCACACCGAGTTCGGCGATGAAGACGATCCGCGACCGCGGCACGCCTGGTGCGGGCGGATCGCCAGGGGCAAGCGTCGCCCGGCCGCCGGCGAACTGGAACACCATCTGACGCCCGGGCTGCTCGACCGCTTCGAACAGGCCTTTTGCGCGCGCCAGCTTCGGCGCCAAACGGCCGATCGCCTGCTGCAAGCGCGGCAGCGAGAGCGGCCGATCGGAGCTCCAGCTCAGCGTTTCGAAGCGATCTTCTGCCGGACGTTTCGGCCCCGGCTCGCGCGGCGCGGGCGTGCGGTCGCTCGCGGGAAACAGCAGCGCGGACGGAATCTCGCCGTGCTTCGCATCGACGATGACGGCCGGCACGCGCTGCGCGCGGATGGCCTCGCGCATCCGGGCGCCTGCGCCTTCGTCCGCCAGATCCAGCTTGCTGAGAGCCACGATATCGGCGACGCGCAGCTGCGAACGCTGGAGCGCATCGTCGAGGGCCGCCGGCGGCGTCGCCGCGTCCATCACGCAAAGCACCGTTTCCAGCGGCGCCTCGCGCAGGATCACGGGGTCCATCAGATTGCGGACGATGTCGGCGGGATCGGCAACGCCGCTGGTCTCGATGACGATATAGTCTGGCCTGGGATCACGCCGCAGCAAGGTCGAGAGCGTGCGCAAAAGATCGCCCTCGAGCGAGCAGCAGATGCAGCCATTGCTGAGACTGACCACGCCGTCGCTCGCGCCCGCGAGCAACTCCGCATCGATGTTGATCGCGCCAAAATCGTTGACGATGGCGGCAATGCGCCGCCCCTCAGCATTCGCCAGCAGATGGTTGACGACCGTGGTCTTGCCCGCCCCCAGAAAGCCCGTCACCAGGAGAACGGGGACCGGCATCGGTCAGCTCCCGACAACGGGGCGGCGCACGGGCCGGCCGGGCCGCGCATCGACGTCGAGCACGCCGTCGCTGATCAGCACCTGGCCGCTGACCACGAGATGCCGCACACCTTCCGACGCACGGTTCATCGCGGTGAAGGTCGCGCGATCCGACAACTTCTCATAGTCGAACACGACGATGTCGGCATCGGCGTCCTTTGCCAGCCGGCCCTTGCTGCGCATCGCGGGGGTACTCTGCGACAGGATTTCTGCGGGGATCAGCGCGCATTTGCGTACGCCTTCCAGGAGCGAGATCGCCTTGCGCTCGCGCACCCATTCGCGAATGAATTTGGTGAAGCAGCCGGCCGAGCGCGGATGCGAGGTGGCATCGTCGGGCAGCGGCCAGGCATCGCCCTTGTAGGTGCTGCCGTCCGCCAGCGTCCACGGCATCGCATCGGACGCGATCGCGCCGCCGGGATAGAGCACCGACATGTCGAGGAGATCGCGATGATGCGCATTGTTCTCGGTATCGAGGATGTGCCAGAGCACCAGCGAGGACGGCTCCTCGGCTTGCGCCTTCAAGAGCTCCTCGCGGTCGTGAAAGCGATAACCGTCGGTCACGCGCTGCACGGAATCGTAGCCGGTGCCGTTGCGCTCGACGAATTGCGGATCGCTGAAGAAGGCGGCTGCCAGCACGGTCGAGCCGGTGCCGTAAGGATAGGCCTCGACCGTGATGGGGAGCCCTTGCGCCTGCGCCTTCTCGATCAGCACGCGGCAGCGTTCGATGTCGGTCTTGCTCGACGAATTGAAGTGGCAGATGTGCATATGCGCGCCGGTGGCGCCGGCATAGCCGATCAGGCGGATATAGGCCTCCGCCGCACTCTCGGGGTCGACGCGCGACATGTAGGCGACGTGGGTGAAGGTCGGCACGTCCTGCTTCGCGGCGAGCTGGCACACCGCGGTCAGCTCCTGCACACCGGCGCCGGGCGCATAGGCATTCAAGATGCCGATGCCGATGCCGCCTTCGTTCAGGCCGCGCGCGAGGCGCTCGAGAATGCCCGCAACCTCCGCATCGCTCGCGACATTGTCCATCCAGCGGCGATCGCGCATGGCGTTGCCGAACGCCTCCAGCGAGCTTTCCGCGTTCGAGCCGGTCATCGCGCCGATACGCGCAAAGGCCCAGTTGGTGGCGGCGCCGTAGTTCAGCACGCGGCCTCGCCTCGCCTGGCGCTCATACCAGGACCCGACGGGCAGCACGCCGGCTTCGAGATCGAGTGTCGTCGTCACGCCGTCGAATGCCTGCATCCGGTCGGCAGGGATCGACTGGCCGTGGGCGTGCAAGTCGATGAAGCCGGGCGCGACCACGAGCCCGGACGCGTCGATCACCCGCTCGGCGCCGCCGAGCGAGGAGCCGACCGCGGCGATCTTGCCGTCGACCACCGCCACGTCGCCAACCGCGTCCATTCCGCTCGCGGGATCCACAACCCGACCGCCGGAGACCACCAAACCGCTCATATCGTCACACTCCTCCACGCTGGGAATCGTATCAAGGCAGATTCCGCGAGCGGCGACCACCTCCACCGAGGCGGGCGCATCATGCTCGCAGGGAAGGTCTTTGGCGCAAACATACATTCAGCGGTGCTTGGACCTCGAAACGACTGAGGAGGTGCTCGCACCGCGGAGTAGGAAGATCGCTGTCTTCCGAACAAATCAAGCTGCAGACCTTGTGGAATCATGCGGACCAAGGTCCCGGTTTTTGCGCCACTGTGCCGGCGTGATGCCCATGTGAGTCTTGAAGGCGCGCTGGAACGCGGCTTCGGATTGATACCCGACCGCTTCCGCCACGGCGCTGGTCGAAAGCGAAGATTTCCTCAGCTCATTCGCTGCGAGGGTCATGCGGATATCGGTCAGGAGATCTGCGGCGGAGCGCCCGAGCTTCTCCTGGAATTGCCGCGCGAGCGTGGCTCGCGACATGCCGCACAGACGCGCGAGCTCGGGCAGCGACCATGCGCGCGCCGGCTCGTTGAAGAGAGCGGCCACCGCCGGCGCAAGGCGCGGATAACCGGCCAAGGCAAGCAGACCGCGCGGCGCGTCGTCGGTGAGGCTGGCAAGCCGCAGCACCAGCGCGAACATCGCGCTCGATAGCGCGTTCAACATCGCGCGGCCGCCGAGACGATCCTCTGCGGACTCGCGGCGCATCAGGGCGACGAGGCCGGCGAGTTGACCCGCCGTGTCTCTTTCGCCGGCGTCAGCGCCGGCATGCACGACGAGACGCGGCGGCAAATAGCTGCGCAACAGGCGGTCGTGCGGCGGCGCGATGGCGAAATGTCCGCACAACAGATCGAGCCGTTGGTCCGAGCCGGGGTTTTCGCTGATCGTGAAATTGAGCGACGCGCGGTTGTGCGCCGGCAGCGGCGCGGCCCCGCTGCCGTCGTGCATGACGTGTCGGGGATTCCCGGGAAGCAGCAGGATGTCGCCGACCTCGAGTTTCAGCGGCCGGCCCCCTGTCGGATCGTCCAGCATCGCCGAGCCGGCAAGCACCGCGTGATACGGGATTTCGTTCGGCTCTCCCGGCCCCTGATCGATGCGCCAGGGCGCACCGTAATTGCAGCGCAGGTCGAGCCGTCCGCGCACCGGCATCATCTCGAACAGCCGGCTCAGCCAATCCATCACAGTCTCCCGATCGGTTTTGAGTTATTTGAGCATATAATCGAGACTTTATGGCATTTAAAGTATCAAATCGGAACCCTAATGTCACTCCGCAATCGCTCATCAACCTGAACCAAGGAGTGCGAACATGTCCCGTCTTTCCGTTCCTCATCTCGAATCCGCAACCGGCGCGACCGCTGAAATCTATGGCCAGATCAAGAAGGCGATCGGCAGTGTGCCCAACACCTTTGCCGCGATCGGCGCCCACGGGCCGGATGCGCTCAAGGCCGTCCTGCTTGCCGACAGCGTGCTCGCTTCGGGTTCGCTATCGAAGCGCGACCAGGAAACCATCAAGCTCGTTATCTCCGAGGTCGCCGGTTGCGACTATTGCGTGGCGGCGCACAGCCTGCTTGGCAAGCTCGCGGGACTGAAGCCCGAAGAGCTGCAGCGGATTCGCGAGCGCCGGGCGACCGGCGATGACAAGCGCGATGCGTTGGCCGGTTTCGTCCGCAAGCTCGCACAGTCCAGCGGCACCGTCAGCGACGCGGATTTCGCCGCGATCAAGGCCGCCGGCTACAGCGATGCTCAGCTCGTGGAGATCAGCCTCGCCTTCGCGACCACCGTCTTCACCAATGTCTTCAACCGTATCAACGACACCGAGATCGACTTCCCCCCGGTCGCGTGAAGCGACCGCGCCCGTCTGATCTCCATGAAAGGATCGCAGTCATGACCAGATTTTCCAACACCGCTGCGGTGTCCAACACCGCTCGAAAACCGTTTGTCCGCGCGCTGGAGAGTTCCGGCCTGCTGGCGGAGGATCTCGACTACAACGTCGTCCGGGCCTCCATGGTGATCATGTTTCTCTTCTTCGGCTACCAGAAGTGGTTTCCGTACGAGTTCGAAAGACTGGTCCCGTTCATCAGCAACGGCCCGCTGATCTGGTGGCTCTATCCGGTGTTCGGCCACGCCGGCGCCAGCTATTTCCTGGGGGCATCGGAGTGGACATTCGGCACCCTGCTGCTCGCGGGCTTCTGGGACAAGCGGCTCGGCATCCTCGGTGCGCTCGGTGCAACCGGCACCTTCATCGCGACGGTCACGATCATTCCGTTCATGCCGGACGGCTGGGACGTCGCCGCGGGAGGTTTCCCCGCGATGACCGGTGACGTGCCCTTCCTCATGAAGGACGTCGTCCTGCTTGCGGTCTCGTTCTATCTCCTGAGGCAGGACCTGGTCCGGCTGATCCGGCAATAATGTTTGGATCAACACGCAAAAACCTCCGGACCCTAAGGCCCGGAGGTTGCATTTCGGACCAGCCGTTCGTCCCGGTCATGAAGCGACAACCAACTATGGGGCCAACCTCTGCTCGGCGACGATGCGCACAGGCGGAAACACGACGCAATCCACCACATCAAACATCACTTCGATGCTACGATCGAACGCCCGTGCAAAGGCAATGGCATCATCGCGCCGTTCGTCGGCGATGCCGGTGCCGAGTGTACAATGCGGCGTCCACGCACCGGGCCGGTAATGAGGTCGACAATGCGCTGGATCGATAGTCGCGCTGACAGCGCGATGGATGCGAGCCAAGGCCTCGTCGACCGACGGCTCCGCCCAGAGCACAAGCGGAGACCCTTCGAACCAGCGGATTCGCTCGAACGCGATACGCAGTTGCGTTTCACCGGCTACGGCCGCCAGCATGGCAGTCCATGCGGTCTCTTCGTCGACCGCGGGCCCATCATAGATCGCAAATGTAAAATGCGGACGGTAGCGGAGCGCGCGCATCGATGGCGTGGCCTCGAACGCGCCGACCTGGTCCCACAACCGCTCGATCTCGTCTGCCGAACTGTTGTCGGCTCGGATGTTGATCGCCAATGCCACAGACTCACCCAGCGCGTTGAAACACCAAAATCGAAATAGCGGGAGGGTGACTTCAAGACATGTCCCTACGCCATCAATCGCTGCACGAGCGCCGATTCACTTGAGTACGTCAAAAGCGCTTCGTGAGTCGCCCGCGTCACCCCAACATAGGTCAGTCTCACACATTCCTCGATCTCCTCGCCGTGACGACCTAGCAGGCCCAGCCCCGCAATAGCGACGCACGGAAACTCGAGTCCTTTCGCTGTGTGCATGCTCAAGAAACGCACAGCGGCACGCTTCGTCGAAATTCTGTTCCTGTTGTTTTTGGCCATGTCGATTGGCACATCATGCTTGGCGAGGACCTGAGCGACCCGCTCCCCGATCCAGTGCTCCGGATAAAGGCAAGCCATTTGCGGCCACTCGTATCCGGCCTTCTTCCGCCCGAGAAACCACTCGGCGACGCAGTGAGCTTCTGCGTCGATGCTCACACACTGCCGCACGTCCGGCGCCAGTCCCTGCCGGCCCGCATCTTCCGGCAGCAGTACGGGGTGCTCATCATCGGCCGTCGTGCCGGGAGCACCGATCACGTCCGCAGCGAAGCGTCGCGCAAAGGCAACGATTTGCGCGGTGTTGCGGTAGTTGACTTTCAGCACCGTCGTCCGGCCGGTCGCTTCGATTCCAAGCTGTTTCCACACCGGCCGCTCACGCCCCTTGTAGATAGCTTGTATGTCGTCGTAGACGACCATCAGTGCCTTCGTGCGCGGGTTCACCATCTTGGCCGCCAGCGCGAGCCATTGCGGCTCGAAGTCGTGCGCCTCGTCGATCAGGACAGCGTCGTACTGTTCCATCGGGATGTGCCCCTGATCGACAGCCTTGACCACCTCTGAGACGCTCGCAGCCAGTCGCTGCGCGTAGTCCGGATAATCTCGCTCGGATGGAGCGGGAATCCCGTAGGTCCGCAGCATCCGGTAACACCAGCCATGAAAGGTGAGGACCTGAACACGGTGCTCCACGCCCCTCGCCTGCATGGCGTCTTCGAGCCGGCCCGCGATGCCATTGGCGTAACACAGGATGAGCACCGGCTTTGTCGCCCCGCGCGCCAGATACTCGGCGCGAAAGGCAAGGATCAGCGTTTTGCCCGATCCCGCCACGCCGCGAATGATCCGATGGCCCTCGCCGAGGCTGCGCGCGATCTGCTCCTGTTGCATGTCCATGACCGCGAGCGTCCGGTCGGACGGATCGGGCGCGGGGGCTTCGTCCAGCGGCAACGCAATCTGCCGAATGCGGATCTCGGGAAACATCAGCGCACGCAGCCGGTCGAACTGCGGCATCGACAGCGGCTCTCCGAAACGCGGAGCAACCATGCGCCACAATCTAGCGCGGAATCCTTCGGGGTCCGCGCCCTCGGTCATTTCATCCTTGAAGACACACAGGTGCTCGGCGAACACCTCCTTGAGTTCGGTCTGATCGAACTGCCGGCGCGTGATGTTCGTGAACACGGCCCCGAAGCCGAACGGAACGATGGATTTGCCCATGAAGCGATGACCTGACGGAAACAGCAATTGCCCATCCCGTTCCAGCGTGCGCACGACATCGAACGTATACTTGCGCGCCTGCTCCAGCGGATTGCTCTCACGCACCATGCCGCGAGCCGTCAGCAGTTCGACTTTTATCTTGTCGGCCGACACGATCGACTCCAGGCGCCAATCCTTCACCTCAAGCACGAGCAGGCCGTTCGCCGGGTGAACGATGATAAAGTCCGGATGCCGGCTGCGCGGGCCTACCGGCAGATTGTGCCAAACGACGGCATTCTCTTCGAGGAAGTCCTTGAGGCGCTCAGCGAGTCGCAGCTCGCCACGTGTGTCGAAGCGTGCGAAGCCGAGGCTAGGGATCAATGTCGCCATGTGCCTCCGAGAGGTTGAGAACCAACTCGGAGCCTAACACGACCCCAACACGCATTGGATCAAAGCGCGCGGGTCCACCCCTCCGCAACTTAAGCGCTATCCTAGTGGCGGTTTTCAGAGAAACGGTCGGGCCGGGGCAACTTCAACGCCCGGGCCTTCAGCGCATTGAAGGCGCTGGCGCTCCCTAGGGGAATCGAACCCCTGTTTCAGCCTTGAGAGGGCTGGGATTTTTTTATTTGCCCGTTCGCCGTCGTTCGTCACTATTCAATAAAATCAATGTCTTACGCAATCTGCGTCCGCCATTGTTCCCGGCCGCACGCCTATGTATATTTGACGGATATTTGACGACTTTTGGGACGGATGCCAATGGCGAAGACACTCACAGAGGCGCAGATCACGACGGCGAAGGCGCGCTCCAGGCTGGGCCTTGGCGTGCATTGGCGCCGGCTCGATACCGAGGCTCACCTCGGCTATCGCAGGGGCAAACGCAGCGGTGTGTGGCTGGTGCGCTGGCGCAATCACTTTGACGGTGCCGACTACCGGCAGGCGCCGATCGGCATCGCCAACGACATCAACGACAAGCCCGCCGAGGGGACACTGACTTTCGACCAGGCGACGAAGGAGGCGCGGGACTTCGTCACGCGGTCCAGAACGGAAGCTGCCGCGCAAGCTGCCGGTCCGGCGCCAACCGTGCAGACGGCGGTCGAGGCCTACATCAAAGAGCGTAATGCTCGCGATAGCCGAAGGTCGGGGCGTGAAGTTCGATCCGACGCCGGACATCGGCTGCGACGCTATGTTCTCGGCCAGGAGAAACGGGGTAATCAGAAAGCCATCGCGCCCGCCCCTCTTGCCGCTGTCGAGTTGCACGCGCTGAAGGAAGATGACCTTTTGACTTGGCGCGACGAACTGCCCGAAGAACTGAAAGCCACGACGAAGCATCGGCTCTCGAACGACCTCAAGGCTGCGCTGAATGCAGCATGGCCGCGGCTGTCCGCGGAGCAGAAGAAACTCAACCCTACCTTCCTCGCGATTGTGAAGGACGGCTTCAAGGCTGAGCGCATCGATGATGATGACGATGCATCCATCGCGCGGGACAACCAGATCCTCACCGACGCGCAGGTCGGCAATCTGCTTCGTGCGGCGGGCGAGATCGATGCGGAGCAGGACAGTGAGGGTGACCTTTACCGGCTCGTGATCTGCCTTGCCGCCACCGGCGCACGGTTTGCGCAGGTGCGGCGGATGCGCGTCAGCGATGCCCAACTCAAGGAGCGCCGCTTAATGATGCCGGGCTCCTACAAGGGACGCGGCGGCAACGGTGGCTCCGTTCCGATTCCGGTGGGCGACGACGTGATCGAGGTCCTGCTGCCGGCGATCGTAGGCCGCCCAAAAGAGGCCCCCCTGTTCGAGCGCTGGAGCTACGAGCAGCAGCCCCACAGCATCACTTGGAAGAGGTCAGAGCGCGGTCCTTGGAAAACCGCGGAACTGACGCGCCCGTGGCGCGCGATCCGCCACCGCGCCGAATTACCAGAGGTCATTCCCTATGCCCTGCGGCACACCAGCATTGTCCGCGGCCTGCGAAACGGCCTACCCATTCAGCAGGTTGCAAAACTCCACAATACGTCCGTGACGATGATCGAGCGGCATTACGCAAAATACATCGCCACGGCCTTAGAAGCTCTCGCCCGCGCGGCGGTCGTGCCGCTGGTGCCACCGCAGAGCGGGAATGTGGTTACGATGACGGGGCGCGGGTGAATACAGTTCTAGCGCTTCAAAGTGTCAGTTCGTGGAAGCGGCTGAGTGGCTCGCATGGTTGAGCAAGCAGCCGAAGAACAAGGTGAGAGATCGAGCAGCACTTGGTGTTCACCCGTGTCGCGGCACATTGCCCTTGTTGTGGAGCTGACCCACGGCTTGAATTGTCGGCGCGCGTTCCGCTTGACACGCGCTGGCTCGATTAAGCCCCACGAGCAGCAATGATGAGGACTCGAAATTGGATCCCGTTGAGCGACGCGTTCGATCTCGTTGCCGGGACCTCTCTGATGGAACTGAGGGCCAAGACAATATTGCTCCAACTACCTAGTGCTTGGAGCCTTTCCGACGCGATCGGCCTGGTGACCGAAGAAGGCATGAGCGAGGCAGCCAGAGTCGGGCACTTACAGTTCAGCGGCCTCAGAACGGAGTCAGCTAAAGCGCATGATCTCGTGCCGACGACGTGGTTTGAGGCGCGAGCTGGGAAGACGGTCGTGGCGCCTCGAGGATTTGATACTGACCACGATATGCTTTGCTTCACTCCCCTGCATCAGGTGCAGGACGAGGATTTTGATCTGGCGGCGGACTTCGAAATCAAGGACCGTGCCAAGCCATCGCGCTGGTACGATGTACTGACAGAGACGACCACTTTAGAGGCCTTTCTAGGAGTGCTTGGTGGCGGCATGCCGGCGCCACCGCCTATAAAACGTCGCCCAAGCACCGCAGCCATCAACGGCGCCATCGCCAAGCTTGGCACTGCCGGCGCGATTATAACCGAAAGCGCGGTTGTCCACGCGTTGCAAAATGAGGGTTACGCACCAACGCGCGAGCCCGTTCGTGAGGCCATCAAAAGGTCCGGCCAAGGCCGGAAAGCCGGCAGGCCGCCCCAATAATTCGCCGAAACCCTAAACGCCGCGAATTTTCGTCGTCGCCGGCGAATTTTCGTTCGTGGCACTTCGCAGCACGTCAAGCGCAATCGCGCGCATACGAAAGGACGTGCTGAATGTCTCCCCATCTTGCTGCTGATCTGAGTCAGTCGGTCATTCCCGGCGGCGCAATGACAATCGCCGAATTTTGCGCCTGGGCGCGCATCGGCAGGACCATGGCCTACGCAGAAATCAAAGCCGGCCGCCTCGCGCTGCGCAAGGCAGGTGCGAAGTCCCTGATTACCAGAGACGCCGCAGAAGCATGGCTTCGTTCGCTGCCCGTCGCCGGGACGGCAAGCTGATCTCCACAAAAGCGCTGCCCTAGCGGGCTTTTCCAAAAAAGCGGTCGGGCCGACACCAATCGGACACGGGCCTGTGAGGTTTCAAAATGAACAAATCCGCCATTCAATCCTGCGACCTCGCTCAAGAGGATTACGACCATCCTCTGCGAGTAACTGATCCGAAAATCCGCATCCTGCTTCAGTTTGCGGGGCTACGCTACATGATCACGCAGGGGCACTGGGTGATCAGTGAGGCCACCAGATTGGGGCTCGCTCTGAAAGAAGGTCGCATGACGTCCGCGGAGGTGGACGCAGAATTGGACGAGATGGGCGCACTTGATCTGGTTTACCCGGATCTCATGGCTGCCGCGATGAGACGGGGGTCGTGATGTCGAGCTCATTCTCCAATAGGGAGCTGGATGAACAAGCCCTTGCGAGCGGCCGCGTGGCCAGATGGTTACGCGATCAGAGTCCGTGCCAACATGGTTACGCGGTGTCCGATCGCGACCGCGTAAACACGACCAAGCTCGAGCAAGAGCCTTCGAATTGGGCGCCACTTCACCGCAAAGCGGCTCCCATCCTCACCCAAGCGGCTCTCGCCCTGTTCAGTAAGCAAGCTTGTCGTCTAGGCGCGAATGTGAGGCTCCGGCTCATTACCCATCGTGAAGCCGTCGAGATGCTGGAGGTCAAGGCAACCTACAAACAGCTCGTTCGAGCTCGCACGCTCGAGCTAGTCCAGCAAATGATGGCGGATGGCTTGAACCCAGGGAGGCCGGATGAACACCGTTGATGTTGATGGTCTCGACAATACCGCGCTAGATCGGATTGTGCTGCGCCAAGACCAGCAGCAGGAACGGAGCCGGGCTGGATTTCGCCACGAACTGATGTCGGAGTTCGGCCTCCACGCGTTGCGGAAAAACTGGATTTTGAAAGGGATCATCGCGAAGGGGGAGACGACCGCTTGGGTCGGCAAGCCCGGGTCGCTGAAATCGGCCCTCATGGCGGACCTCTGCCTTGCGGTGGCCGGCGGGAAGGATTGGCGCGGCAATCGCAGCAAGGCGGCCTGTGGCGTTGTCTACTTCGCGCTCGAGCGGGTGGATCTCGTCCGGCGCAGGCTTCGGGCCGGCTGGCCCCCAACCGAGAGCGATCCGCCGGTGGCCGTCGTGCCTGAAACCATGAACCTCATGGATGTCCGTACGGTCGGCAAGGTGATCGCCATCATCAAGGACGTCAACGAACGTATCCAGCCGTACCAGGTGGGCCTGATCGTGATCGACACCTTCGCCAAGGCCATCGCAGCCGGTGGTGGCGACGAAAACTCCGCCAAGGATCAGGGCGTCTGCTTTGCCAACCTTGCACGCATCAAGAATGCCACGGGGGTCCATGTCGCGATTGTGGGTCACACCGGCAAGGACGAAGCGCGGGGCATGCGCGGCTCCAATGCTAGCTATGGTGACGTGGACGTCATGGTGGAAATATCGGGCGAGCAGGTGAAGACCGCGACCGTAACCAAAGCTAACGATCGGCCCGAGGGCCCTCTGCTCTCCTTCCGGTCGGAAACCATCGAGCTCGGCGTTGATGAAGATGGCGACCCTGTGACGGTTAACATCGTGAGCCAGAAAACCGTCGAAATCGGGTCTGGCGGTTCAGATTCGGTTCGGCTGACGCCCAATCAGCAGACCTTCTACCGCATCCTGTACGACGCCAGCGATCGAGGCCTGACCCTTGAGGAATGGAATGAGCAGGCGCGACAGGCCGGATTAGGCGAACGGCGCAGGGCCGATTTGCTGGACCTGCGGAAGGCATTGCGCGATAAGCAGCTCGTCCGAGAAAGCGGCGGCCGGTGGCGCGTGGACCATACCTGACGCAGCGGCACGGAACGTTACGTTCGGTTCGTTTTCTCCATAGGGCCGTATCCGAACGTAACGTGTCATTGTTCGCGGCTATTCGCGACAGGGGTCTGGTGATGACCAACAAAGCACGGCGTGGCCGACCGACCAATTACAGCCCGGAAATCGGGAACGTCGTGTATCGCTTGATGTCTCAGGGCCTCTCCCTCACCGCCGCGGCCGGCGCAATGGATATCGCCCGCGCAACCGTTCACAACTGGATGAAGCGATACCCGGAATTTTTGGACTCTGTAGAGAGAGGCCAGGCCGCCCGCGTCTATAAGCTCGAAACCGATATGCTCAGCGCAAATGAAGCCCATATCATCCATGCGCGCCGTTTTGCCCTGATAAACGCTGCGCCCGCGGAATGGCGTCGGAATGGGTCGGGGAGCGCAGGGTGACCGTCGCGCCTCACAACCGCGGTCGTATGGCGGCAGCGTAACCAGCCTGCACGGCCATGTTTGCGCTGTGTCCTACAGATCGAGGAGCACGGAGTGGCGTTCTCACCCAATAGTCTCTTCAAAGGATCGCTGGCGACGCGGCAAAGCCTTGATCACCTCGTTGCAGCGAAATATCGTGCTTACACGCCCTTGGCCGGGTAGTTCCGCTCCGTAAGGACGGATGGCGCGGGAATTGGCCCCGGTAAGCATTAACACCCGGTCAGGGGCGTCTCTCGCGGACGACGCGTGGAGCTTTCACTGTTCTTGAGGGCCCAAAGCCTCGCTCGGCATGGCAGCTTTGCCGCTTGAGCCCGGTTCGCACTCCAGCAGACGCTCGGACGAGATGGTCCTATTTGTACCTCATTCAAACAGTGGTTACGCGTAACCAGACGATAAGCCTCGGCCGCGTCAAGCAAGAGCATTGTGAATGAAACTTCCGAACCCCTGCCCTTTTGAAAGGACCTCACCAAAACAAGGCTTTGGGATCGAACCACATCGCTTCGACTGTTGCCGGGTGCAATCGGACTTTCTCAGGGACGAACCGCCGATATGTCGGTTTCGAGAGACGAACTCCGAGGCTTATCGATTCCTCTGGACGAGTAGCTTCAATGGAGCTGCGTTTGTTCATATCGAGCGGCGAGGCGGCTTGGTTGAACTACGTTCCCGTGTTCTGGGCCGCTCACGCTTGTACCGTGAGGAGCCTGTTGTCTCAGGAACGCTGTCGCCAGACGGCTGGGAGAAGCTGCAGAGCGCTCTGACGATCTCGGGCTTTTGGGCACTTGATCCCACTGACGAGAGAATCGGACTTGACGGTACGCAATGGTTGATCGAAGGCCGGCGTGGCGACACGTACCATAGGGTGGACCATTGGTCTCCACGCGGAGCCGTTTATGACCTTGGTCGCTTAATCTTCGCTTTAGCCGAGCCGACGCTCGCGGGCATTAAATTGTACTGATTACAGCTCGCATTGGGCCCTGAACAAAATGGGCCAGCGGGTGGCTAGACAAACGGGTAACTGATGTCTCCCGTTGACACTCTTGGCTAGGCGCTGCTGCAGTAGGCTATTCTCGGTCCCTTGGGCTACTCCGTTTCGAAACCCTGATTATCGAATTTCAGGGTACGACTGTTCTCGATGACAGTGCGCACAAGCTGATCCGAGGCTCCGTTGGGGAGCTTGGCCTCGATCTCGATGGTTACAGTGACATCCGCCCCCATCTGTCCGGCGAGATGAGCGATCACCTCGTCAGCGATGCGGCTAGCATCACGCCCAACGCGAGTCGAATCCAACCGCACCGATCCATGAAAACGCCGAAGCTGCGGAGCGGCTGCCGGCGTAGGAATTGTTCCGCCCGGACCGGGACGAGGATCCGCTCCTCCACCGCTCGGGCCGGGAGTGGGACCCGGACCAGCCGGTGACGGCGTCTCAGCGTCCAATTGCTTGCTGGCTACGTCAGGCTTGATGAGGAAACCCGGACTGTCGGCCGAGATGTTGAGGCCGCGGCCACCGTTCAATCCGCGATAGCGAGACGCCGCCTCATCGTAGCTCTCTGCATAGCCGAACGTATCAGCACGCCAAGTCAGCAGCGCCAGCCCGTCCCGGATGGCCTGCACCAGAACCTCAGGACCAGCAAGACGAGGCAGATAGAGGTAGCGCGCGAAATCATCGATGAGCTGTTTCACAGCGACATGGTCGCCGCGCCACAACGGAACGTCATCGAGATGCTTGCGTAGAATTGTCGAGCCGAGGCTTGCGATCAGCAGCTCATCGCTGCGCAGCTTCTTGCTCGCCCTGACCGCTAATGCATCGCTGCCGGTGAGCCGGGAAGCCTGCCAAACGACCGACGCCTGCGGCGTCAATTGCTCTGGGACAAGGATCCATTGATAGGTTTCAGGCAGACGCGCCGTCACCGCGCCGTCGGCGGCCTGCTTCTGGGTTTCGGCCTGTCTTCTTTGGTGCTCATCGAGGTTTAGCTCTTTCACCTCGTCAACGATCGAAGACCAAGCCAGATACCTGCGCAGGGCCTCGTCGAGATCCTGTAGCCGCACTTTATCGGCGGCAAGAAAGACCAGCGTGTTCTGATAAAGCCGCGGCGCGTTGCCTCGCGACTCGATAATCGCCTTCGCCGCGATCTCGGCAGCATTGCCGCTCTCCTTGGTGTAGCCGTGTTCGGCCGGCAGAACCACAAGGCGCGCATCGTAATCGTCGGGCACGTCCGCGCCAGACCGGGGCATTGGATGGATGCGAGAGAAATCGCCGGTGCGCTTGAGGTCAGTGCGTAGCCGCGCCTCTATCTCCTCGGCGACCTTATCCGGGTCGCGCTTGAGCTGCTCGGCGCGGTCCTCCGCAAGCTTCGTCACTGTCGGCTGGGTGGCGTACCAAGCGCGCGGTCCATCCTGATAGAGATAGGTGGCGGTCGAAGCGAGCCGGCGCAGCGCATCGCCGAAAACAGCGGGGGTCTCGCCCGGCATTACGCAGCCGAGCTTGACGCGCCGATCCTCGAGCGCACGATGAGCGGCCGCTGTTGTCGGAGCCGAACCCAGATAGATCGTGCGCGCCACGCGCCGCGTCGCCGACAGCTTGCCGAGGTTAGGCACTTCGCCATCGATCCGCAGCGGGAGCGAATTGGGGCCGTCGACATCCTTTTCGATGATCGGCACCCAGTTGTCCGAGAGGTAGCGCGTCAGCTCAAACTGCACGCGGGGATCGTCGATCGGGATCGTCGACGGGAGGATAAGCGGGCTACGGTCGCCCTTCTCCCATAGGCTATGGATCACCGCTGCCATCAAGCGCAGCACGCCGCGCGTGCGCTGGAATTTCACAAGCGTCGACCAGTCAGTGTAAAGCCGGTCGAAAATCTCCGGGTGGATTGGATAAGCGGCCTGGATGCGCCGTTCGTAGTCGCCGGCCCGGCACTCCGGCGGGAACTCCGCCGCTTGCGCTTGATAGAGATCGGCGAAGGCCCTGGCAGTCAGATCGCGCTGCTTGAACATATCGCCCGCGATCGGCTCGAAGAGCCGACGCCGCACAATCTCAAAGCCTTCTTCCGCAGTCGCGGGCCGCCACGATGACTCGACACGTCCGACGACGTTGCGCAGGCGGTCGAGCGCCTCGCGGCCGCGAATGCCGCCGACCTCCACGTCGTCGGCTTGCGTGTTTGGCGAGCCAGCCGTGTCGGATGCCGGCAGAGAGACGACCAACAAGCAGTTCCTGGCGAGCTTTGCCGATTCGGTTAACGCCTGCGCAAAGGTGAACTGCGTCTCGAAACCGCCAGCCGGAAGATCGCTTTGGTCATGGAGCTGGCGCGCGTAGGCCACCCATTCGTCCACCAGCACGAGGCACGGCCCGTATTCAACGAACAGCTCCCGCAGCACGTCACCAGGGCTGGTCGCCTTCTCATCGTCCTTCGCGATGCGTGCAAAAGCTTTGGCGCCGCCGAGCTGATAGGCCAGCTCGCCCCATAGTGTCCGCACCACCGTGCCATCCGGCTTGGTGACGGGGTTGCCGGGCGAGATCTTGTTGCCAACAAGCACGACGCGCCGGGCCTTGGCAAGCGATTGCACACCCGCCTCGGCGAGCACCGCGTCGATCCCGGCAAGTTCACCAGGCGCCGCACCACTGAAGAGATGGTAGAGCGCCAGCATTGAGTGGGTTTTGCCGCCGCCGAAATTGGTCTGGAGCTGCACAACCGGATCGCCGCCCTCGCCGGACAGGCGCTGCACGCCGCCGACCAGAAGCTGTTTCAGACTCTCCGTCAGGAAGGTGCGGCGGAAGAACTCAGCCGGCTTGCGATATTCGTCACTCCCTTCGCCGAGATGCACCTGCCATAGGTCAGCAGCGAACTCAGCCTGCTGATAGCGGCCGCTGGCGACGTCGGCATGGGGCGTCACGACGTCTCGCCAGGGCTTCAGGTTGCCTGCCGCCGCGGGTTCAATCAGCGAGCCACCGGCCTTACGCTTTTCGCCACGCACCTGCTCGTCGAAGATGAGCCGGCGCAGCTCCATCTTCATCTTCCCGACCTCGTCGGCTTGGGGCGCTGAGACCGCCGCGAGCAATCGTCCCATTGAATCGAGCGCCCGGTCCGCATCGTCACTGGAGAACGGATTCTGGTGCGCCCATTTGTTGCGGACATTCCGCAACTCGCTCACCAAGCTGCGCTCGGCGAAACCCAGCGTGCGCTTGAATACGTCATTCCAGGTTTCCCACATCAACTTCAGCAGGCCAGCGACATCCCACTGCGGGATGGGCTTGTTGCCCAGCATCGGGTCTTCCGCGAAGCGCCGCACCGCATCCATCCGCACGGTTCCCGTCTTCACGGCGGATTGCACCTCACGCTCCACGAACGGGGCGAGGCCCGCTCGAAGGAGGTCCATCGCTTTGCCGACACGCTCCTGATTGGTCATGGCCATGGATCAGCGCTCCCCCACCTTGAAAAGGTCTGGTTCCACTGCCGGCGACTTGGTCCCCTCTTGAGCCAGGCGGACGATCTCGGGCCAGCTCTGAACCAAGCCGTTGTAGCTGAGCGCCTCAGTAGCGCGCTTCTTGCGCTCGCAGATCGTATAGAGCCGGTAGGCAAGCTCCCGCGCTGTCTCTGCGCGGGCGCCAAGCTTAGCGACCAACTCGGCTGCTGCCCTCTCGCCGCCACTACCAAGTACACGGATGAGATGATGCACCAGTTCCCAGGAGGTCAGGCGCGGGTCGGTCGCCGGATCCCAGTTGGCGGGCAATTCGTCCGGCCTCAGCAGCCGTACCTTGCCGCGCCGTGAGTCGAGGATGCCCGACGTGGCGAGACCGCCGACGGACGTGTTCTTTGCCTTGCTGAGCGTCTCGGCGACCCCGTATTCACCGTCGTTGAAGCCGACCTGCTCAAACCAGGCCAGCGCCCAACGGCTGTCGGCGTCGAAGTCCCCTTCCTGGTCGGCCAAGACCTCATCAAGCGTCTCGTTGACCAACGCGAGCGCCTCACGCACGGAAACAGATCTGCCTTCAGCGTCGAGCACTTTGGTATAGCGGGTATAGACAGCCATGCCGGGTCCGATTGCCGCCTGAGCGAGGTCAACGGGTGCGATGTTGCCCGCTTGGAGATGGCGCAGCGCCGCAGGCAACTCCGCTTTTAGGGCCGCAACGAACTCCCGGCGCGTGGCGGATGGTGCAGCGGCATCCCGTGGACGGCAGACAAGAACGATGCTCGAGGCCAACGCATTCGTCCCTGAACCAATCATGCGGCTGCTCAGCTCTGTGCGTATTGGCCAAGTGCCACTGATGCCAAACCCCGCTCGGATTACAGCGTCCAGGAAGGTCTCCCAGCCCGTGCTCGCCGTGCCCTCGGCGCTCTCGGTCTCCGATTGCTTGAAGGCATAGTAGATGGTGACGGGAAAGGCTGGATGAGCCTGTTCCGCGAGACGGTGCATCGCCTCGGTCATGCCGTCGAGGAAGAAGCTCTCTGCCTTTTCCTTTCCGCCATGCCGATACGGCGTGGCGACCAACTCCTCGGCCTTTGGCACCGCGAGCGTTGCGAAGAGATCGGGGAAAATTGGGCGTAACGATTGCCGGAGCCAAACGTAAAAGAAGTCCGATAGATCGGCGTACCCAATATTGTCATAGTAAGGCGGGTCACTGGAAACGACAGCATCCTTCGAGAATTCCTGGGATTGCGCGTCAGCTTGCTGAGCTTGCCCCTTACGTTGACTTGGCAATAAATACATCAGCGGTACACTAAGCGTCTTCAAAACAGTCTCGAGTCCACCGACAGACTCGCTGAAGAAGTTCACTTCTGCATAGTCCCACGTCATAGGCAGCGCGTGACGTCCAAAGGTAACCCGAACTGTCGCGACACGGGCTGATCGGCCTGACGCCGTGCGGTTTGAAGCAGGACCCGCATCCCACGTGCAAAGCGTCGATCCTTTGTCCGCCAACTTACTGACCAGGAAACCTAAATAGACGGCGACTGCATCGCCATAGGCGGCAGCTCCACTCCCCCCATCGCGCAGAGCCTTATTGTCATCGGATAAGCCGGCGGAGAGTGCGTCACGACGAACTTCGTCGCGTGCCTCAGCGACAAGCTGGGAGAAAGTTGCCAGGGCTACTAGCTGGCGATCGGTAAAAAGATCGCCGTAGGTGGTAAGGCCGTAGAGAGGTGGCGAGAACCAACGAGGGTTCTTGGGCATCGGAACATCGGGTTTCCAATCTGGTTTTGCCGTCAAAGCCACCACCTCGTGCTCTGGCGTTGGCCCCAAATAAACCCTTCCGCGCTCGCCCTCAGCAACTATAGCCATAAGCCGCGCGCCCATTCGACCGGCGTTCGCTTCACTATAGATGTAGTCAGGCGCAATCGGCGACCCCGACATCACGCAGCGAAAATTCGCTCCGCGCGAAAGCTTCGTCCCACTTTTTGCCGCTTCTGCATCTTTCAGTTTACCAACCTTCACGGTGAACCGATAGGAGCTACCTTCAATCACCGGCTCGACATAGGCTTCTTTGCCGGCCATCGGCGACAGAATGAAACTTGAAACGAGCGGCACCTCTACGTTCGAGAAGGCCGGGTTCGGGCTCTTCACCGTCCGCGCCCAGAGCCACGCCACGACGGTGAGTTTCTGGCCTACATACGACTTCAGATCTGGCCGCTCGATCGCCATTGCGGCGGTGATCTCGACCTTCGGATAGAGACTACCAATGCGCTTTTCGGCTTCGTTGCGTATCCACTGGCCGTAGTAGCGCACGTCTTCAGCGAGCCCGTGAGCGCCGGTCGCATTCCATCGACCGCCCCGCCCCAATTCCGCTCTTGCCACCGGGTTTACGGGCGACATCCCGGCGAATTTCGGCGGGATCTCGATCATGGCCTTGTTGATCAACACCGCCACCGGATTTAGATCGCTGGCGTAAGACTCCAGCCCCAGCCGTTGCGCCTCCAACGGCAAAGCGCCACCGCCGGCGAAAGGATCGTGAAAGGCGGGGAGCTTATGCCGGTCGAACAATTCGTGGGCACGCGGATCGTGGGCGTTGTCGGCGCAGGCGCGCCGCCAGCTCTGCCAGATTTCGTCCCGCGCCTTCTGAAGAATCGCGTCGTTGGTGGTGCTCTCCCACCTCACAAGTTCCTTGATGATTTCGAAGAGCCGATCACGCTCCTTCTCCTGCGCCTTCTCGGTCGGGAACAGGTCAGGAAAAGAGGAAGGATCGTCCACCATCTGCGCGAAGATCACGGCGCGCGCCGCCGCGAGCGGCCGTCTGGCCCACCACAGATGCAGCGTACTCGGATGCCCGTGCCGTATAGACTTCTCACGAGCCGAGGCAGCGTTGATCGCATCCAGCGGCAACGCGACTTCGATAAGCTTTCGTCTGGTACGCGTCATGGTTCGAGTATCTGCTTGGAAAGAGAGTAGAATTGCTTCAGCCGGTCATTCGCATCTGCCTGCAGATATTCTTGCCGGAGCCAATCGACCAAATCCTGATCCGGTTGATCGCCCAGAGTATCAATCAAATTCCGCGCGTGCGCGCGTCTACGGTCAGTAAGGCGGGAGCAGTCCAAGCCTAAATAGGCGATCAGGTAAGAGGCTTTGCTTGGATCTTTGTCCGTAGATTGAACGCTTCCATCCAGGAGATAATCGAACAACTCCGCGGTTTCAGGGTCGTGTGGTGGTAGAAAGCGCGTCGCATCCCAGGAACGACCCGACTTATTGTCCTTGTAATGGCCGCAGTGCTCGGTGTGCCCCCCGTTGCAGGAGATCGCGAGATTCGAATAGTCGTACGTCCGAGCCTGATTGCGACTGCGCGGTTCCATATGTTCGACATGCCCGTCGCCATCTTCGACCTCCGATTCGCAGTAGCAACAGAGACCTTTCTGCTCCTGCCGCAGGTTTTGGCGCAAATCGCCATGACACTGGGTCCGCATGAACGTGTACCAGTCTTGGCCATGAGGCTGGCCGGCAAGGCAAGCTGGCTCGGCAGAACGGATGATCGTCTTCATTTTTTTCCCAGCGCCTCAATCTGCCGAACTCGCAGGTCGGCGCGACGTAGATCAGGATCGCTCTTCCCGAGCGCATCTTCCAATTCCGCTCGCAAGGCGCGAGCCTCGTCGCCGTCTTGCTTGCGCTCTTCGACTAAACGCAGATAGCGCTGCAATTTCTGGGTAGTATCGACACTCGGTGGCCGCGCGTGGGTTCCGAACACTTCAGCGAGAACCCTCGAGTTTTCGGCGCCGTATGTGCCGACATCGTCCGGCAGGCTTTCGAACTCGTGCTCCGAGGTGAGGAGGTGAATATGTTCTCGGCGCACCGTCGTCAGCACAGCGGGACTGTGCGTGGTGATGATGAGCTGCGTGTTGGGAAAGGCGGACCTGAGGCTGGGAATAACGGTCTGCTGCCATCGGGGATGCAAGTGCAATTCGATCTCGTCGATGAGGAGAATACCGGGCGCCTCAAGCGGGTTGGGCCAAGTCGGATTAGCTTGCACGAGCCGGCGCGCAAAATCGAGGAATAATGCCAGAAGATTGCGATAGCCATCGCTGAGCTGGCCCAGCTCCATGGCTTGATGCTCGCCATCCTGCGACCCGAGATCTACCATCAAGCGCGGCGGGTTGCCGTCGAAATAGACGCGCTCCACGCCGGCGATCGACTTCTTCAACACCTCTCGGACAGCGTGGAGATCAGGAAGTTCGGCTGCCTTCGCGGCTTTATTGCTTGCGCGCGCTCGCAGCTCCTCATTTTCACGCAGATAGAGCCACTGACACATCGAGGCGAAACTCTCGCCCGCATCCATCGCGTTGACATACGCCTCGACTCTTCCTTGCGCACCTTTGAAAATTCCGCTGAGTTCCGGCATTCCGTTGATGCGACGGCGCGCGCGGTAATATGCAACTGCAGGAAGAGGGATGAGCGCTTGCGGACCGCTCGTATTTATTTCCTGCCACACGGCGCGGAAATATCTGGCCAACTGAGACAGCTGCTCCGAAGTGCTGGATGCATAGCTGAAACTATTTGGTGGAGTGAAAACGATGTGTTGAGACCATTCCAACATCGGTGCGGAATCGTCTGGGATGAGTGTTCGCGCCGCAAACTCGCCGACGGCATAGAAGTCCGTCGCTTGTGCGCGAACTTGCACAAAGGGCTTCCTGCCAACAGATGGATCCGCAGCATTCCGGTCGATATAAATGTCGGTCGGCTTGAGGGTAGCATTTTGCTGCGTCCGCTGGCGTTGACCGCCGGCGCCGTTCGCCGCAACGATCTCATAGAGAGCGATAGCGATCGCGTCGAGGACGCTGCTCTTGCCGGCCCCATTCGCTCCCACGATGATATTGACGTCCGGTTGCAGAGCAATCGGCAGCGACTCAAAGCAACGGAAGTGCGTGATTTCGACCCGTGAAAGTTTCATCGAGGCATCTCCGCACGCCTTAGCAATTCTGAGAATTCATAGTTGACGCTCGTCACTCCGAAATCCGGCTCTTGGCCAAACGGTCTCCGCAAATAGTGGACCTCGTGCGCCCCGTCTGCGCCGAACGCAACCATAGCCAGGATGAAATCGTCAGGTTTGTTGAGCGAATAAAGGATCTCGTTCTTCGTCACGGTAACGGTGTCCGCTCCCATGACGCGACCCTTCACCTCGATGAAGCGCAGGCGGCCCGTGCCGGGGATGGCGCTCTCGATGTCGTAGCCGAGCTTCTCGAACTCCCGATCAGTCGGGACGAAGCCGAGACCGCGCTCGATCTCCATCACGATCTCCCGGGCCCGCGCGGCCACAGCTTGGGTATCAACCACGACATGGACCGACATCTGCGGTTGCCCGCCCATCGCACAGATCAACCCGATAGGCGCCACCAGCAGGCCGCCGAGCACCACTGGCGGCAGCGGCGCCAACTGGCGCTCGCGTTTGATCTCTTCCGTGCGCTTTTGCAGGCGAGCCTGTAGCTCGTCCGCCCGCTTTCGCGCCTCACCCGAATTCAGC
Organism: Bradyrhizobium manausense; assembly: GCF_018131105.1. Lineage (NCBI taxonomy): Bacteria > Pseudomonadati > Pseudomonadota > Alphaproteobacteria > Hyphomicrobiales > Nitrobacteraceae > Bradyrhizobium > Bradyrhizobium manausense. The sequence goes on from NZ_JAFCJI010000001.1 coordinate 2,847,784, forward strand.
CGCGCATTGGCCTTGCCGGAGCGTTCCTGTTCCTTGAGCTGCTCGGCCCGGAAGTCCCAGTAGTTGATCTCTTTGGTCAAGCGGTCCTTGACTGCCGCCTCGGTCTTGTCGAGCAGCGCGAGTTTGCGGTCGCGGACCTCGGCCAAGTGCTCCGGCACCACTTGGGCAATGGCGTGCGCCTGTGCCTTGCTTTCGAGGTCGCGTCCAATCCATGAGGCCTCGGCGCGCGCGAGGATCACCTCTGCCGTCGGCTCGCCCTCGGCGAGCGGGCGATAGTCGAGATAGGGCGCATAGTTGAGATGCCGCGCTGTGCCCTTGGAGTCGATCTCCACGAACAGCAATCGCTTGGAGACGACGCGGCGTTCGCCGGACTTGGTGAGGCTCGCGTCCTGGATCGCGTGTTCGAGGAAAAACAGCACGCGCGGGCTTGTGTCTTGATCGCGCTCGTCAACGAGCACCGCGCCCCGCCGCAACAGGTCGCGGTAGCGTTCCAGGCTCATGTCGATGACGGCATTCAACAGCGGATGGCCCGGACAGACGAACGCCGCCAGAGGCTGTCCCTGCGGCGCCACCAGCGCCTTCTCAAAGGCGATGCGCTCATAGCGCGGCATCACCGGTTCACCGAAGCCGATCAAGCGATCGCGATTGCGCACCGGTGCCGGGACATGGGTGATCTCGTAGCGTCGGGGCTCACGCTGCCGAACGGCGCCACCCAGACGCTTGAAGGCTTCGAGGAAGAAGGACTCGACGTAGTGCGGCTGGAGCCGGCGCGCCTCGGCCCGCTCCATTTCCTCACGAATATGGTAGACGCGCGAGGCGTCCATGGAATCGTGTGCCAGCGCGCGGTCTTCGAGCAACTCCCGCAAGGAGTTCTTGTCGAAAGCGTTCTCGACCACCTTCGTCAGCCGCGCCCGGACCTCTGGCTGATCGCCGTAGCGGATCGCGTCTATCAGCAGTTCGCGGAGCGAGCGGCCTTCGAACTGCACTTTGCCGAGCACGTCGAAGACCTGGCCGCCGAGCGCGCTGCGCGCCTGCGCCAGCTTGTCCAACAGTTTGTGATAGACATCGCCCTCGCGGGTCTCTTCCGCCACCAGATTCCAGAGATGGCAGACCTCGGTCTGGCCGATACGATGAATGCGCCCAAAGCGCTGCTCCAACCGGTTCGGATTCCAGGGCAGATCGTAGTTCACCATCAGATGGGCGCGCTGAAGATTGATGCCTTCGCCAGCAGCGTCGGTCGCCAGCAGCACCTGGACTTCGGGATCGTGCCGAAAGGCTTCCTGCGCATTCATGCGCTCCTCTCGGCCCATGCCGCCGTGGATGGCGACGACCGCCTGAGCTCGTCCGAGCAGTGTCCCGATCCTTGATTGCAGGTAGTTCAGCGTGTCGCGATGCTCGGTGAAGATGACCAGCTTCTGATGCGGCGAGGGCGTCGGCTTCGGCGGCTCTGGCACACCCGCGTCGTAGGAACCGGCTTCTTCTGCGAGGTGGTTGCTGATCGAAGCAGGGGTGAAGATTTCGCCGAGCAGGGTCGCCAGCTCGCGCCACTTCTTGTCTTCGCCGCTCCGCCGGATCGACAGCGCGAGCGCTTCGAGGCGCTTCAGCGTCTCTATCTCGATGCGCAGCTCCTCTATCGAGCGCGCCGCCGTGGCCTGGTCGACAACCTGCTCCTCGGTCTCTTCCAGTTCGGCGTCGGGCGCGTCGTCTAGATCCTCCACCTCTTCGCGATCGAGCAAAGGCGTCCGGGTGTCGAACACGCCGCCGATCTGGCCACCGCGGTGCAGAACCTCCAGCTCCCGCAGCCGGCTTTCGAGCCGTTCTCGCCTGCGCCGCAGCGACTGATAGATCGCCTCCGGGGACGAGGCGAGACGGCGCTGAAGGATGGTCAGCGCGAAGCCGACCGTTCCTGCGCGCTTGTCGTTCTCCAGCGCCTCGGCGCGATTGAACTCTTCGCGCACGTAGTCGGTAACGGCCTTATAAAGCGCAGCCTCGGCGTCCGAGAGCCTATAGGGTACGGTGTAGGCGACGCGCTCGGGGAAGAGCGGCGTCGCGTCGAATTTCAGCAGATTCTCCTTCACCATGCGCCGCATCAGGTCTGAGACGTCGGCTACATGCACCCCGTCGCGGAACTTGCCCTCGAAGCGGTCGCCGTCGAGGAGCGCCATGAAGAGCTGGAAGTCCTCCTCCTTGCCGTTGTGCGGCGTCGCCGTCATCAGCAGGAAGTGGCGCGTGAGCTGCGAGAGGAGCTGCCCCAGCCGATAGCGCTTGGTGTACTTGACCTCGCCGCCGAAGAAGGTCGCCGAGAGCTTGTGCGCCTCATCGACCACGACGAGGTCCCAGCGACAATCGGGTGCCTGCAGCTTGAGCTGGACGTCCTCGTTACGGGCGAGCTTGTCGAGCCGCGCAATAGCAAGGTTGGTCTCAAGGAACCAGTTACCCGTGCGCGCCGCCTCCAGCTTGTCGTTGGTCAGGATATCGAACGGCAAGTTGAAGCGGCGATAAAGCTCGTCCTGCCACTGCTCAGCCAGACTCCCCGGGCAGACGACGAGACAACGTTGCAAGTCGCCACGGGCGATCAGCTCCTTGATGAGTAGCCCGGCCATGATCGTCTTGCCGGCGCCCGGATCGTCAGCAAGCAGGAATCGCAAGGGCTGACGAGGCAACATACTCTCGTAGACCGCCGTGATCTGGTGGGGCAGTGGCTCGACCACCGAGGTGTGAACCGCCAGCACCGGGTCGAACAGATGAGCGAGGTGGATGCGCTGAGCCTCGGACACCAGCCGGAACAGCGCTCCGTCCCCGTCGAAGCTCCAGGGCCGCCCTTCCTCGACAATTTCAAGATCGCTTTCGCGGTCCCGGTAGAGCAACTCGTTGCCGACCTTGCCCTCCGCGTCCTTGTAGGTTAGCTCGATCGCGTCCGATCCGAACCACTGGACGTTCACCACCGTCACTATACCGTTGGGTAAAACACCGCGGATCGACGCGCCGGGTTTAAGGTCTTCGAGGAGGCTCATTCAGCGCTCCTCCGTTCGGTCAAACGCGGTCGCTTGCCCCACCTGCATTAGCGCTCTCACAGAATCAAACCTGTTTCCTTCCGACATACAGCCTGACGTTCTTTGTCGCCATTGTCGTCGCAAATTCCACTCTTCGAAGTTCGGCTATGGTCTATAGGCAAAGCTATTGCGCGACCAAAGTGCAATTGGGCTTCTCAGCAGTCGATTTGACGGGCCAGCCGACATGGCGCGCAACGACATTGGTCTTCGGCCAGCCGGCTATAAAGACCGTTTGTCAAATTCTCCCCTGCGATGTGCCCGACACAGCACGGCGCTGAACTCCCTCTTCGTGAGGTGAGTCAGTGATTCAGCTAGACGCTGACAGCCTCTGGAGCGGGGATAGATGTCAGTGCAGGCCGGCGGCGTCAGGGGGCGGATCTCGGCAAGTGACCACAAACGTTCATAGCCGTCCGCAATCGCTTATTTGACGGATATTTGACGACTTTTGCCAAATCCTGCTAAGTCATTGATTTTATTGGCGCTCCCTAGGGGAATCGAACCCCTGTTTCAGCCTTGAGAGGGCCGCGTCCTAACCGCTAGACGAAGGGAGCGTGAGGGCTAGCCAATAGCCTCGAAATTTGTCGGCCGCAAGGACTGCGACCCGCCTTTTATGGCTCATTGGCAAATTTGAGCTTTCCAGCCGGCTTCAAGGTGTGGGCGTCGAAGGTGTGGATCTCGGTGACGCCGCCGATATCGAGCGTGACCACCAGCCGGTCGCCGGCGACGCCGGTGGAGACGATTTTGGCGCCCTTCGGGAGGGTGGCGGTGACGTCGCTCAACGGACCAGCCGCCCTTCCCTCCGACTTGAAAAGGCGGTAGCCCACCGCGATCAGGACGGCGCAGACGGCCAGCGCCGTGGTCAACCCCGCGATCAGCATCATCCGCCGCACCCGCGCGAACAGCGCGGCCTGCTCGGGGGTCTGTTCGGGAACAGCAGTGTCAGACGTCGTCATGGAAAGCCCAGGTTCAGCGCAAAGGTTGGAAGTCGTGGTCGAAGGCGACGAGGGCTCGGCCCGGCTCGACCGCGTGCTGGCAGCACGCCTGCCGGACCTGTCGCGATCAAGGCTCAAGGCCCTGATTCTGGCAGGCGCGGTGAGCCTCAAGGCGGCTGAGATCCGCGACCCCGCTTACCACGTCGCCTCAGGCGACACGATCATAATCGACGTGCCGGAGGCCGTCCCGCCCGAGCCCAAGGGCGAAAATATCGCACTGGATATCGTGTTCGAGGACGACGACATCATCGTCATCAACAAGCCCAAGGGCCTCGTGGTGCATCCCGCGGCCGGACACGAGACCGGCACCCTGGTGAACGCGCTGATCGCCCATTGCGGCACTTCGCTGTCGGGCATCGGCGGGGTGCGCCGGCCCGGCATCGTGCACCGGCTCGACAAGGACACCACCGGGCTGATGGTGGTCGCCAAGAACGATCTCGCGCACGCCTCGCTCACCGCTCAATTCGCCGATCACGGCCGCACCGGGCCGATGCGGCGCGGCTATATGGCGTTCGCCTGGGGACTGCCCGGCCGGCATCGCGGCACGGTCGATGCGCCGATCGACCGCCATCCACATGCGCGGGAGAAGATGGCGGTCCGCCAGGGCGGCCGCGAGGCGGTGACGCATTGGGAGCTTTTGGAGAGTTTTAATGGGCGCGACGGCAAGCCGGTGGCGGCGCTGCTCGCGTGCGAGCTCGAGACCGGGCGTACCCACCAGATCCGCGTCCACCTCTCCCATATCGGCCATCCTCTGATGGGCGACGCGGTCTATGGCCCGCATTTCAAGACCAAGGCGAACCAGCTCGGGCCCGACTCGCAGGCCGCTTTGACGGCGCTCGGACGGCAGGCCTTGCATGCTTATCTGCTGGTACTCGAGCACCCCAGGACCGGAGAACTTCTTCACTGGGAGGCGGGTCTGCCGGAGGATTTGCTTCTCCTGGAGAGCGCCCTGAAAGCGGCGCTATGACGCAGGGGCTTTGAGAAAAGCCTTACCTTACAAAAAGTTATAGCTGCCACACGGGGACGTGACGTCAGCAATCCTTCCCTTTTTGACCCCCCATGGGGTATATTGCGCCTGCGTTGGAAATGACCAACGGAACATCGCAGCCCGGCCGGCTTTGACAAAGCGGTCGTCTGCCTGGCCCGCCGCTATCGGGGGCCTGAACCTTTGGAGGGCTTATCAATGGCCCGTACCGCTGCTTTGCCGGTCCTCAATGGAGAATCCGGCCTCTCCCGCTACCTCGGCGAAATCCGCAAGTTCCCGATGCTGGAACCCCAGCAGGAATACATGCTCGCCAAGCGTTGGCGCGAACACGATGATCGCGACGCTGCACACCAACTCGTCACCAGCCATCTCCGGCTCGTGGCCAAGATCGCCATGGGCTATCGCGGCTACGGCTTGCCGATCTCCGAGGTCGTCTCGGAAGGCAATGTCGGCCTGATGCAGGCGGTGAAGCGTTTCGAGCCCGAGAAGGGCTTCCGTCTCGCCACCTACGCGATGTGGTGGATCAAGGCGTCGATTCAAGAGTACATCCTGCGTTCCTGGTCGCTCGTGAAGATGGGCACCACCGCGAACCAGAAGAAGCTGTTCTTCAACCTGCGCAAGGCGAAGAGCAAGATCAACGCGCTGGACGAAGGCGATCTCCGCCCCGACCAGGTGAAGATCATTGCCAAGCGCCTCGGCGTCACGGCCCAGGACGTGATCGACATGAACCGCCGCCTCGGTGGCGACGCGTCGCTCAACGCACCGATCCGCGACGACGGCGAGGCCGGCGAATGGCAGGATTGGCTGGTCGACAATTCGCCCAACCAGGAAGCCATGCTGGCCGAGCACGAGGAATATGATCACCGCCGCGACGCCCTCACGGGCGCCATGGGTGTGCTCAACCCGCGCGAACGCCGCATCTTCGAGGCCCGTCGCCTCGCCGATGAGCCGATGACGCTGGAAGACCTTGCCGCCGAGTTCGGCGTGTCGCGCGAGCGCGTCCGCCAGATCGAGGTCCGCGCCTTCGAGAAGGTGCAGTCCGCGGTCAAGGGCACGATTGCAAGGGCCGAACAGGCCGCGCTGGAAGCCGCGCACTGAGCCAAGGGCTTTCGCGGCCCGCGAATTGGCGGATCGACAAGAGACGAAAAGCCGGCGGCAACGCCGGCTTTTTTGTGTGAGCTGAAGCATGGTCGCGCGTGGCGTCGGCAGGCATCTTGAACGCAGGTGAAGGGTCAGCCGACAAACGATATCGGACTACCAGGGAACGGACGCGCGCCGTGTCGATCATCCTGCAATCCACCGTCGGCGGCTTCTCCGCCCAGTTCATGCGCAAGCTGCCGCTGGTCGAGCAGGCCATGCGGGATCACGGGCTCGATCCCACGGAGTTCGTCATCTCCAAGGACTATGCCTCGACCGCGACGATCCCGATCATGGGTCCGTTCTTCTTCAACTACAGCGTCTACTTCGGCGAGGAGGAATTCACCGTCACCGAGCCGAACGACATGGTGTTTCTGGATTACTTCCTCAAGCGCGTGCTGGCCGCCGACGGGCCGCCGGAATTGCCGGAGCAGCCGGGCTTGATCCGGCGTTTGTTCGGCTGGATGGGGCAGCCGGTGTAGGCTCTGCCGCTACTCGCCCCAGGTCCGCGCCAGTGTTGCGAGCCAGCAGCCTTCGCAATAGCGGGCGTCCTTGAAGTCGATCCAGTTATGCGCATAGACGTGGTCGAGCGGAATGCCGTAGCGCGCGCGCAGCACCTGGACCAGGATCTTCCACGCCGCGACCTGCGCCACGGTCGGACCTGTCGCGACATCGGGATAGTTGCCGGCGAACTCGACACCGATCGAATTGTCACGCACGACCTGATGATAGGTCGCGGTGTTGTCGATGTATTTGTTGTCGTTGCGGTTGGCGCCGTCGGTATGGGTCGGCACCAGATTATCGGCAACCGCCCAGTAGACCGTCCCGTCGGTCTCGACCCAGACCATCACGCCGCGCCGGGTCGGATTCCTGGACTGCGCCTCGGCGCCGCCCCGCGCCGAGCCCGATGGCCCCTCGGTCTGGTGCACGATGATGTTGCGCCAGGGGTGGGCGCTCGCAACATCGCCCCACGGCGCGAGCCAGACCATTTTCAGGCCGGGAATGTCGGGCGTGCCGGTGCTCCGCGCGAGCTTGCTGAGCTCGGCGTCCATTGCGGCGACCGGGGCGATCAGAAAGGCGGCGAGAACAGCCGCGACAAGGCGGGACAGCATCACAGGGATCCAACAGCGGACCCAGCGTAGCAGGATCTAGGCGAATTTGCGCGCGGCTTCGACCGGCTCGGGCGCGAGCGGCGGGGCCGGATCATAGACCGCGAAATCGTTCTTGCCGTTCTTCTTGGCGGCATAAAGGGCGTGGTCGGCGTGCGCGATCAGCCTGTCGGGGAATTGCCCGATGCCACGGTCCCATTCGGCAACGCCGATCGAGATCGCAATCGGGATGTCGTTGCCGGAGCAGCCGGCGGCATCCTGGCGACAGACCTCGAGAATACGGCGGGCGATCAGCGCCCCCTCGCGCAAGGAGGAGGACGGCAGCACGACGCAGAACTCGTCGCCGCCGGTGCGGGCGAGCATGTCGCCCGGCCGCAAACGCGTCTGCGCCATCAGCGTAAAATGCTGGAGGCAGGCATCGCCCGCGGCATGGCCATGGGTGTCGTTGATGGTCTTGAAGCCGTCGAGATCGATCACAAGCAGCGAGAACGCTTCGCCGCTGCGCTCCGAGCGAGCGCATTCTTCCGACAGCCGCTGCAACAGATGGCGGCGATTGGCGACGCCGGTGAGATCGTCGAGCAGTGCGAGGTCGGCGACTTCGTTGCGCAGGCGATCCATCGCCATCAGCAGGAAGCCGAAATTGAGCGTCATCGACAGGAAGAGCAGCACCAGCACCATCATGGCATGGGTCTGGCCACCCGCCCGCGCCGAGAAATCGTAACCGAGCAGATTGCCGCCGGTTCGGACTAGGAAGATCCCGATGATGGTGAGGATCACGATGCCGGACAGCCGCGCACCGGGACTGACGCGGCCTTCGGGCGGCGACAGCAACAGACGCAGCGACAGCACAAGCGGCAGGCCCTGGCCAATCGTGTAGCAGAGCATACGCAGCTGCATCTGATCGAAACCGACCATGAAGACCACGACGCCTGCGAGGCTCACGATGGCCGTCGCAAGGATAAGACGCAGATGGGCCGGCCGATCATAGAAGCGCTGAATGCCCATCGCGGCGAGGCAACTCGCCGCCATGATGCCGGCGGCGCCGAACAGCAGCGGCACAGGGGAATCGACGAACAGGCGGATCAGCGCCGCCATCGCACCGGCGGCGCCGACGAAGGCGGATGCCATCCAGTAACGTGCGGCCTCGAATTTCGGATAGGAGCGCGTCACATAGGCCCAGATCAGGCCGAGCGCCGAAAAATTGACGACGAAGACCATCCAAAGCGTCGGTACGTTCAGCATGGCGCCCGCAGCACGCGTAGCGTCCCGCCCCCTGTCTCCAGCAGAAGTTCGTCCATGACCCGTCCCCGTGTTCTTGCGGAGGATCATGCGCGGTTGCGCTTAACGGAACCTCACTGCAACAGTCGAAAGCGTGCCCTTGGTTTTGGATTCGTGAACGGCGCGTTTCGGTTATCAGATCGTTAGGCACGCCGCGATCGTCGACGTGCGATCGCGTCGAAGCTGACCGCGAAGCGGATTCGCGGACAAAAAGCACCCCAAAATGCATCTGAGCTGTGGATAACGGGATGACACAGATGTGACGGCACGGGGCAGAGACGCGCGAATCTGCTGAGTTTGTCATCGAGGATGTTGCGAGGCTGGCCCTCCGCCGAGCGTTCCTCGTGTCGCGTTTCACCATTAACCCTTAAGAGGATCCTATGGCTAAGAAAGCGAAGAAGGCGAAGAAGGCGACGAAGAAGAAGGCCAAGAAGGCCGCCAAGAAGAAGTAGCGCCGCATGTTCTTTGCCCGGGTGGAGCACGCTCCGCCCGGGCGTCGAGTAAGGCTAAGAGAGTTTGAAGACGGCGGGCGCAAGGCCCGCTTTTTGATTGGCTAGCGCTCGGCGAAGGCGAGCTTGGCGCCCAGCAGGGCAAAGCCGGCCGCAAAGGAGCGGCGCAGCCACGCCATCACGCCGGGCCGGGAGATGACGCGCTCGCGCACCGACGCCGCGCACAGCCCGTAGGCGACGAAGACCACAAAGGTCATGGCCATGAAGGCGCCGCTCAATTCCAGCATGCGCGCCAGCATATGCGCCTCGTCCGCCGCGATGAACTGCGGCAGGAAGGCAAGGAAGAAAATCGAGAGCTTCGGGTTGAGGATGTTGATCAGGAAGCCGGTCACGATGACCCGGCCGCTCGAGCGCTCCTTGATCTCACCCTCGACCGCCAGCGTCCCGGTCTCGCGCAGCGCCTGCCAGGACATGTAGAGCAGATAGGCCACGCCGCACCATTTCAGGGCGGCGAAGGCCAGCGCGCTGGTATGGAGCACAGCGGCAAGGCCAAGCATCGCCGCGACCATATGCGGCACGATCCCGAGCGTGCAGCCGAACGCCGCCGCGACACTGGCGCGCGAACCGCGGGTCAGCGCCGCAGCCAGGGTGTAGAGCACGCCGGTGCCGGGCGAGGCGACGACGATGAGCGAGGTGAGCAGGAAGGACCAGGACATGTCCTGTCCCTACCACCCTCGCCGCCTGTCGAGAAGTCACGACCCGGTCAGCGCGCCTCAGTTGAGCTGAGCGATCTCGGCTTCCCGCAGCACGTCGAGCGGCGCCCACGGCTTGGCCCAGAATTTTGCGCCGTCGGGCAAGGGCTGCATCAAGGGGCGGCCCGAGGTGACGACGACGTCGAGTTGCGGATTGCGATCCTTGGCGACGTGGGCGAGCTCGACGCCGCTCATGCGGCCGGCGAGTTGCACGTCGGTCAGCATCAGGCAGAGCGCGCCGGCATTCTTCTCCAGCACACGCTCGGCGGCTTCCGCGCTTTCGCACTGGATGACTTGGTACCCGCTTTCTTCGAGGAGGAGACACAACATCTCCCGCTGCATGAGGTCGTCTTCAACGATGAGTGCCGTTGCCGGAAATGGTTTTGATTGTCCCATTGGTGGCTCCAATGCTTGGCTTTGCCCAAGTAACCCATGTTAAAACTGGAACCGGACGAGGGTTCGGTTCATTTCTGAAAAAATGTACATCCGTGTTCCCCTCGCGGATCTTGACGGGAGGCATCATGACGGTGATTCGCGGCCCCGCCGCCATCACGGGAGCGGCGAGCGGCATTGGTCGCGCGCTCGCAATTGAACTGGCGCAGCGCGGCTGTGACCTCGCGCTGGCCGACCGCGACGAGGCCGGTCTGACATCGCTCGCCGCCGAGATCGGCGCGCGACGCAAGATCAGCGTGCATCGCGTCGACGTCGGCAAGGCCGATGACATCGCGCAGTTCGCAAGCGATGCCATCGCTGCGCATCCCGCGCTCAACATCGTCATCAACAATGCCGGCGTGGCGCTGATGGGGACGTTCGAGGAGATCGACCAGGCGCAGATGGACTGGCTGTTCGACATCAATTTCTGGGGCGTGGTGCACGGCACGCGCGCGTTCCTGCCGCACCTGAAGACGCAGGCAGAGGCGCATATCGTCAACGTCTCCTCGATCTTCGGCATCATCGCGCCGCCCGGCCAATCGGCCTACGCGGCGGCGAAGTTCGCGGTGCGCGGCTTTTCCGAGAGCGTGCGCCACGAGCTCGCGGTCGCGGGCAGCCCGGTCAAATTGTCGGTGGTGCATCCCGGCGGCGTCGCCACCAGCATCGCGCGCTCATCGCGCACCGGAGCTGGCGTCACCGACAACGCGCGCCGCGCGCAGATGATCGACCGGTTCGAGGCCGCGGCACGGACGACGCCGAAGGATGCGGCGCTGCGCATCATCAGGGGCATCGAGCGAAACGAGCCGCGCATCCTGATCGGCAACGACGCTCGCTTCATGGACATCCTGCAGCGCTTCCGTCCGGGAACGTATTGGGCGACGTTGCAGCGGCGGCTGGAGAAGATGGCGAAGGGGACGTGAGGGACGCAATGGCTTCACCTCACCCTCCGCTGCTGTAGGGTGGGCAAAGCGAAGCGTGCCCACGGCTTCCAGCAACGCTAGGATCTGTGGGCACGGCGCTTCGCGCCTTTGCCCACCCTACGAGACCAGCAGCCGCTCTACTGCCCCACCAGCCGGTCGGCAAAATACCCGATCGTCTTGCGGTAGATCACCGCCCTGTTCCACTCGCGCATCGCATCGAAATTCGCCGTGCCTTCGCCATAGGGCTGGCCCATCTTGAAGCCGTTCGAGTGCAGGAGGTTTGCGGTCGAGGCGAGCACGTCGGCGACGCTGTGGCGGAGGTCGACATGGCCGTCGCCGTCGAAATCGACGCCGTACTTGATGTAGGACGACGGCAGGAACTGGGTCTGGCCGATCTCGCCGGCATAGGCGCCGATGAGGTCGCGCAGCGGCAGGTCGCCGCGCTGCACGATCTTGAGCGCGGCGAGCAGCTCGCCCTGGAACAGCTCGGTGCGGCGGCAGTCATGCGCCAGCGTCGCGAGCGTGCGGATCACCGGCAGCTTGCCCATGTCGCCCTTGCCGAAATCGCTCTCCAGCCCCCAGATCGCGACCAGGATCTGCCGGGGCACGCCGAACTGCTGCTCGATGCGCGAGAGCAGCGCCGCATGGCGCTGGAGCAGCGCGCGGCCGCCATTGATGCGCCCGGGCCCGACGCGGGTCGAGACATACTGCTCAAAGCTCTTGTTGAAGGTGTAGCGCTGGCGCCGGTCGAAGGCGAGCACGGCGCCATCCTGGGTGATGCCGCCGAACGCCGCGCTGGTCACGCCCGCCGAGACGCCGGCGGCTTGCGCTTCCGCCGTCATGCTGGCGACGAAGCTGTTGAAGTCGCCGCCGCAGCGCGCGGCCTGCGCCGAGCCGCCGGCCAGCGTAACGATGATTGCGGCGGCGAAAAGCGATCTCAACATCCGAAACATTCCTCATGACGTGGGCGCGAAACGAGCTGCTGATCATGCCCGGGAACGGAACTCGCGTCAAAGCGACCAGACCGATCCATATCGGCTGCCCACGCCAACTGCACCGAAACAAAAACCGGAAAACAACCCCATGCACAGTAGGAATATGGCGGACAATCGATTGCGCCTTTTCCGAATCAACTTGACCCGTCGGGCAAAACAGGGGTATCGTGCCAGCATCGCAAACCTTCGACGTGGCGCCTGCCCGCGCCGCATCCCGAAAGCGTCATGCGATCCACCATCATGGCTGACGATACGGAGTGGCCGCTGCGCATGGTCGCGAGTCCCTGCAGCTCAGTGCCGGCCAGCACGCGCGTTCTCGCGACGCTGCGAGGCGCGGCAAGATGAACAACCATGTCGAAGATCCAGGCATTGCTTTTCGAAATTGCGGGAACCCGTGATGACATCAGCTGCATATCTGATGCGCTTGCTGCGACATCATCGCTGCGACGATTTACCTTGCCATCGCAACGCGCAGGCGATAGTCTTCTATCTCAGGTTGTTGCCCTGCCAGCCCCGGGCGACGCAAGACCAAAACAAGCGGCGGGCTTATCGGCCCGCCGTTTGTTTTGGTGACAGGCCGCTCGCAGGCACCAGGCCGCTGCTGGCCGAAAATGGGCGCAATGCAACAGCTCCGCCGGTATTCCGGTCTCGAGGGATGTCGACATCTGCGCGAAGTCATTTGACTGCGGCGCCCTGATCGACGACAAGCCGCCATGGCCAAAAAACCCGGAACCAACCCGAAGGGCGAGTTCGCCTTTTTCAACGTCTTCTATGAAGACGACACCCAACGCTCCAACCGCCGCGTCCCTGCCGAACTCCTCGGCGGCCTCGACGGCGACGAACCCGCGCGCAACTTCATCATGGAGCAGGACCGCGAGATCGCCGAAAAGGGCGGGCGACCGGCGATCGAGATCAAGCGGATCGAGCGGGTCGGTGCGAAGAAGAAGTAGATCGCGCGGCGCTCACCAGCGCCCGCACCATCTGTTCCAGGCAAACAGCAGATCGGCGAAACGATCGTAGAAGAAGCGCGTGAACGGCAGCGCCACGCGATTGCCTGATAGCGCCGCAAGCCATCCCTCGCGCGGCGTTAACAGCCACAGCGCAATCGCGACATCCGCACCGACGATGAGCCGACCGGCCTCATCGGTCGCATGCAGGCGCCGCCTGATGTCGTCGAGCGAGGCGCCAAACTGCGCCAGCGCATCGGGCTGCTCGTTGATATCCCTGAATTCGACCGTCCCCGCGCGCACCAGCGCCAGCAGCTTGTTGCGCTGCCAGTCGATGCCGGCATCGCAGACGGGGCAGCGGGTGTTGTACCAGACGGTGAGATGAGCCGGCATCGATGCGCCTTTCGCCTCGGAAGTATAGTCCGAGAGAAAGCCAGGTAAACGTCTTCGGCTGAAACTGACGATACGAAGGCTTTGGCCCGTACCGACGAAAACCAGTGATCGTCGAAACATCGGCTGTCGAGGGCAAACCGGAAATGATCGGCGTACTGCCAACTCGACGCTCATGACCCGAAGCAGGCATGATCTCCCACCGCCCGAACGCCTGTGCTAGTGTTGCGGTGGAGACAGTCGGACGCACGAAGGAAAGCATGCGACGTCGCGAGTTCATAAACCTTTTAGGTGGTGGCGCGGCGGCATGGCCCCTCTCGCTTCGGGCACAGAGGCCGATGTCGCCTCTTATCGGTGTGCTCAGTAGCGGACCAGCCAAATTGCGCGAGGATCAGTCCGGGGGCCTTCGTCGCGGGCTAAAGGAAGCCGGCTTCGTCGAAGGCGACAACTTGCGCATTCTGTACCGTGGGGCAGACGATCACTATGAACTCCTGCCAGCGCTGGCGGCTGAACTTGTTAGTCAATCAGTTTCGGTCATCGCAACGGCCGGAGGCCCTGTGGCGGCGCTTGCCGCCAAATCTGCCACCAGCACGATCCCAATCGTATTTGCCGCTGTCTCAGACCCAGTAAAGAGTGGCCTGGTAACAAGTCTCAATCGCCCCGGCGGCAATGTCACCGGAAACGCGGGGCTGACGATTGAGCTCGACGCCAAGCGTCTTGAGTTATTGAGTGAGCTCGTTCCAGCAGGCCGGCCATTCGGAGCGTTGATCAACGCCAATCGTCCCGGTGTTGATATCGAGGAGAACGATCTGCTTGCGGCGGCAAAGAATTTGGGTCGCGAGCTGGTGGTTCTTCGGACGAGTGACAGCGCCTCGATCGAAGCTGCCTTCGAGAAATTGGCCCAATTTGGAGTCACTGGCCTGGTCGTCGGCGCCGACGCGCTCTTCAACGATAACCGGCCGCGTGTTCTCTCGCTCGCAGCATACTACGCGATGGCCGGCGTCTATCCTTGGCGCGAATACGTGACCGCCGGTGGGCTCATCAGCTACGGGGCCAATTTGCTCGAGGGGTACAGGCTGTCGGGCGTATATGTCGGCCGTATCCTGAAAGGGGAAAATCCGGCAAATCTGCCTGTGGTCCAACCGGACAAGTTCGAATTTCTTATCAATCTTCGAACGGCGAAAGCACTCGGACTTGTCGTTCCGCCAGCGATAATTGCACGTGCCGATGAGGTTATCGAATAGCAAACGCCATCCCGCTTACATCGGCGCGGTGCAGACAAGGCAAGAAATTTCGACCAGCCTTCAATGCAGACCGTCAAAGCGGTGGAGGACAGGTCCACGAGGGGAGATAGATGAGCACAGTTAAAAGCGCCCTGGCCCAAAAGAGAGATGTTCTGATCCATGTTCGTTCCGGCGACAAGGTCGTCGAGGCCTTGCGCCAGATGCACGAGAATCGGGTCAGGTCGGTACTCGTCATCGACGACGACGTGCTGGTTGGTATCGTGACCCAGGGCGACTGTGCGATCAAAGTACTGCTGCCCGGGCTCGATGCGAAGCAGACGCCGGTGGGCCAAGTGATGACGGCCAACCCGGTGACCATCAAACCGGACGATCCGCTGGAAGGCTGCATGGCAATGATGGCTAAGCGCGGCTTTCGCCATCTGCCAGTGCTGAATGCCGGAAAGGTCGTGGGCGTGATCTCGATCGGAGACGTAGTCAAGAACATTATCCGGGATTTGGAGCACAACGTGGACGACCTGATGGGCTTCATCATGAGGGATGGCCCCGGGGGCTGACGGACGATTTGCGGCTACGCAATTTTGTCGCGAGCTCCTCGCAATGACGGGAGCGAGAGCCGGGTCAAAGAAAAACGGCGGGCTGTTGGCCCGCCGTTTTCGTTCTGATTGAAATTCGGATCAATTATCCAAGAAGCTCCGCAGCTTCCGCGACCGCGACGGATGCTTCAGCTTCCGCAACGCCTTCGCCTCGATCTGCCTGATGCGTTCGCGGGTCACGCTGAACTGCTGGCCGACTTCTTCCAGCGTGTGGTCGGTGTTCATGCCGATGCCGAAGCGCATGCGGAGCACGCGTTCTTCGCGCGGGGTGAGCGAGGCGAGCACGCGCGTGGTGGTCTCGCGCAGGTTCGACTGGATCGCGGCGTCGATCGGCAGGATCGCGTTCTTGTCCTCGATGAAATCGCCAAGATGCGAATCCTCCTCGTCACCGACGGGCGTTTCGAGCGAGAGCGGCTCTTTCGCGATCTTGAGGACTTTTCGCACTTTCTCGAGCGGCATGCCGAGCTTTTCCGCGAGCTCTTCCGGGGTCGGCTCGCGGCCGATCTCGTTGAGCATCTGGCGGCTCGTGCGCACGATCTTGTTGATCGTCTCGATCATGTGCACGGGGATGCGGATGGTGCGCGCCTGGTCGGCGATCGAGCGGGTGATCGCCTGCCGGATCCACCACGTCGCGTAGGTCGAGAACTTGTAGCCGCGGCGGTATTCGAACTTATCGACCGCCTTCATCAGGCCGATATTGCCTTCCTGGATCAGGTCGAGGAATTGCAGGCCGCGGTTGGTGTATTTCTTGGCGATCGAGATCACGAGACGGAGGTTGGCTTCCACCATCTCCTTCTTGGCCTGGCGGGCCTCGCGCTCGCCCTTCTGCACGGAGTGCACGATCTTGCGGAACTCGACGATCTCGAGGCCGGTCAGCGCGGCGAGCTGATGCACCTCGTGACGGAGGTCCTTGATGCGGTCCTTCTCGTGATGGACGAAGTTCTTCCAGCCCTTGGCCGAGAGTTTCGAGACGCGGTTGAGCCAGCGCGGATCGAGCTCCGAGCCGGTGTAGTTGCGCAGGAAGTCTTCGCGCGCGACGCCGTGGCTGTCGGCGAGGCGCATCAGGCGACCCTCATGCGAGACGAGGCGCTTGTTGATGTCGTAGAGCTGCTCGACGAGTGAATCGATACGGGCCTGGTTGAGGCGCAGCGACTTCACCTCGACGATGATCTCGTCCTTCAGCTTCTTGTACTTGCGCTCCTGGTGCGGCGAGAGCGACTCGTTCTGGAGCTGGTTCTGGATGTCCTGCTCCTGAAGCTTGCGCAGCTTCTTGTAGCTGTCGGCGATCTTGTCGAAGATCTCGACGACCTTGGGCTTGAGCTCGGCCTCGATGGCCGCAAGCGACATCTGGTTCTCGAACTCGTCGTCCTCGTCCATGTCCGCTTCGGCAGCGGCCTCGCCCGGATCCTTGGTCTCGCCGCCGGGGGCGGGCTGGGCTGCGCGGAACGGGGTCGGGGACGGCGGAGCTGCGGGCGGCGCGACATGCGACGGCGCACCGGCGGTTGCGGCCTGGCCGCCTTCGGCGGACGCTTCGCCATTTTCGCCGTTCGGACCCGCGATCATCGCGTTGTTCATGCCGGCCTTGGCATCGGGCCCGGCATAGGTCGCTTCGAGATCGATGATGTCGCGAAGGAAGATCTTTCCTTCGTTGAGCTCGTCGCGCCAGATGATGATGGCCTGGAAGGTCAGCGGGCTTTCGCAGAGGCCCGCGATCATCGCCTCGCGGCCGGCCTCGATGCGCTTCGCAATCGCGATTTCGCCTTCGCGGGAGAGCAGCTCGACCGTGCCCATCTCGCGCAGATACATACGCACGGGATCGTCGGTGCGCTCGCCCGGCTCGCTCTTCTTGACTTCGGTGACGGCCTTCTGGGTGACCTCGACGAGCTCGTTATCGGTCTCGTCCTCGCCGCCCTCGTCCTTGTCCTCTTCGCCTTCGCTATCGTCGGCTTCGGTGACGTTGATGCCCATGTCCGAGAGCATGGACATGATGTCCTCGATCTGCTCGGGCGAGGTCTGGTCGGACGGCAAAACTTCGTTGAGCTGATCGAAGGTCACGAAGCCGCGCTTCTTGGCCTGCTTGATCATCTTCTTCACTGCCGCGTCGGACAGATCGAGCAACGGCGACGGCGCGTCCTGGGAATCCTTCTCCGGAGCGTCCGCTGCCTTGTCGTCTTTTTCCTTGTCCTTCGCCTGCAGCGTCTTTGCCTTGGTGGCCATCCATTGCTCCTAAACGCGTTTCATGCGGGACGTTGCGCGCGCCCGCGTGAAATCACTTGAACTTGTTGCTCGACGCTCTCGCTTCGCCAGATCTCGACACGGAAAGGGCGGCGCGCACATATCTCGCCACCCCGACCTTCTCTCGCCGGATTTGCCTAACGCTTCGTGAGCCTCTTTGTCGCAGCGGATGCAGGTGAAGTGCCAACAGCTATTGCGCGGATTCATTCCTGACGCGTCTGTTCTGCCTGCGGCCGCCTGGGGGCCAAAGTGCTACAAGACCGTTAAGCCTCGATTAACCCTGTTTTTGCCGCCAAACCTAGGATTTGGCGAGTCTTTTAGCGGTACCTAGCCCGGCCGTCCGCATGATTCTTTCATCACACGCTCTTCTGGAACCGGCCCGACAGCTCGCCAAAACCCTCGATCAGGGCCTCGGTACCGTCGACCTCTCCTATCCGAGCCTTGACGTCACGCAGCCACGCCAAATTGGCCTCGCTGGGGTCCTCCCCCAAGGCCAGCTCGGCGTCCTTCAGCTCCCTAAGTAGTGAATGCCATTGCCGATGCAAGGTAACGAGCTGATGCCAGGTGGCGAGAACGTCGTCCCGTGCCGCGCCCTCGCGGGCGCCCCACACCGCCGCATTCGTGATGCCATTCTCAACTCTTTGAAGAAGCTGAGAAAATCCACCCTTCTCGATGTCAGACCGCATTTTCTCGGCCAGCTCGCCGGGGTCCGATGAGTGGTGATGGTCGTTGGCGAAGGCGGCGATGATGGCGGCCCGCAGCTTGTGGGCCTCGGGGTGGGCGAGCTCCAGGGCGGCCACCTCCTCGAGGTGATCATGCAACAGCCAGGGGTGGCTGATCAGGCATTGCAGGATCAGGGCCTCGCGGCGGGAGATCGCGCTTCTCTGTCCGCGCATGATCGGGCTGGCCGCGAGCTGGGGGCTCGCCGCCTGATAGGGGCCGGAGGGCAGCGGAATCGGCCCCGGCGGGCCGCCGCGGCGACCGCCAAACCCTTGTCCGAATCCCTGGCCACCGAATCGATTCGCCTGCCCGCCGCGGGGCTGGAACGAGCGGCCCCCGCCCCCCTGGCGGAAATTGCCCCGGCCGGCAAAGCCGCCGCGCCCGCCATCGGGAGAGAAGGTGCGCTGGAGCCGCTCGACGAAATCGTCGCGGTAATAGCGCCTGACAACCTCGTCACGGATGCCGTTGGACAATTCCTTGATGCGCGCTTCCAGCGCCGCGCGGCGCTCGGGCGTGGCGAAATTGCCGCCTTCGAGCTCGCGCGACCAGATCATGTCGGCCAGCGGACGCGCCGCCGCGATCACCTCCTCGATCGCGCCACGACCGCCGGAGCGCGCGAGATCGTCGGGGTCCTGCCCTTCGGGCAGCAGAGCAAAACGCAGGCTCTTGCCGGGCGCGAGGAAGGGAAGCGCGAGGTCCGCGGCGCGATACGCGGCCTTCTGCCCGGCGCGGTCGCCGTCGAAGCAGAGGATCGGCTCGTCGGCCATCTTCCAGAGTAGCGCGAGCTGGTTTTCGGTCAACGCAGTGCCGAGCGGCGCGACCGCGCCGGCAAAGCCCGCCGTCACCATCGCGATGACGTCGACATAGCCTTCGACCACGATCAGCGCGCTGCCATCATGGGTGGCTTTGCGCGCGGTCTGATGATTGTAGAGATTATCGCCCTTGTGGAAGAGCGGCGTCTCCGGCGAATTCAGGTATTTTGCCGGAACGTCCTTCTCCAGCGCGCGTCCGCCGAAGGCGATGACGCGGCCGCGCATATCCGTGATCGGAAACATCACGCGATCGCGGAAGCGATCGTAGGGCACGGGAATGTCGTCGCCGCCGATCAGAAGGCCGGTCTCGACCATGTCCTCGACCGAGACGCCGAGCTTGCCGAGATGCTCCTTCAGCGCGAAGCGCTCGGGCGGCGGCGGCGCATAGCCGAGACGGAACTGCAGTTGCGTCGCCGGCGAGATGGCGCGGTCGGCGAGATAGCCGCGCGCTTTTGCACCGACGCGCGACGCCAGCGTTTCCGCGAAGAACTTCGCGGCCAGCTCCATCACGTCATGCAGCGTGCGCCGACGCTGCTCGTGGCGTGCCGCATCCGGCGTCACCGCCGGCAACGGCAGGCCGGCCATGCCGGCGAGCCGCTCGACGGCTTCAGCAAACGGCAGGCCATCGGTCTCCATCATGAAACTGATGATGTCGCCGTGCTTGCCGGAGGAGAAGTCGTGGTAAAAACCCTTCTGGTCGTTGACGTAGAAGGACGGCGTCTTCTCCTGCTGGAACGGCGACAGCCCCTTCCACTCCCGCCCCGCCTTCTTCAGCTTGACGCGCTTGCCCACGACCTCGGAAACCGAAAGCCGGGCACGAAGCTCGTCGAGGAATTGGGGCGTGAAGCGCATGGCCATTGTGTAGCGCGAAACCGTCTGAGTCGGGCGAAGGGATCAGGGATATAGGTGCGGCATCGCCAAAGGCCAGATTTGTCCGGCTTATCCGCGCTGTTCACAGCCCCTTCCCTCATTCCGGGGCTCGCGCCAAGAGGCGCCCCGGAATGACTGAGAGAGACAAGGCTTGAACCCCACCCGGTTCCACGCTTCCATGGGCCATGTTCAGGACCTTTCGGGGTGGCCAGAGCGGGGGCTGGCGCGTGACCTCGATGTCGCCTGTGACGGGCGAGCCCCTGCCCTTCATGCCGGCGCTGTCGGTGACCGACGGCGACGCCGTTGCGCTGCCGCTGGTGCCATCGCGCAATGCCTGGCGCCTGGTCGGCGTGTCGAGCAGCCTGCGCTACACCGAGCGGCCCGAGAAGCAGCAGCTCGCGAGTGTGCAGTCCGACCTCGGCCGGCTGGAGGCGACCAGCGCGGCGCTGATCCCGATCCGCAAATCGCAGGCCTGGTGGGATCTCACGCAGGACGAGCGGCGCAAGATCTTTGAAGACAAGTCGCACCACATCGCGAGCAGCTTGCGCTTTCTGCCCGCGATCGCGCGCCAGCTCTATCACTGCCGCGACCTCGGCGAGCCCTTCGATTTCCTGACCTGGTTCGAATTCGCACCCGCCCACGCCCCGCTGTTCGAGGAGCTGGTCGGAATGCTCAGGCAAACCGAAGAGTGGACCTATGTCGAGCGCGAGGTCGACGTGCGCGTGGTGAAGGAAGTGCTGTCGGCCTAGTGGTCGAGAAAGCGGCCGGACTCGATGTGCGGCAGACCGTTGACGGGCCAGTTGTAGACATAGGTCCACGCCTTGTCCGTGACACCATCCGCGCCGGTCACGTCGACCAGTATGCGCAGATATTCGGTCGGCTCCGGAAAGCCCTCGCCGCAGGCCTCGTACATGTCGAGCTCGCGCAGGAGTTCATCGCCCGCACGCAGGTGAAAGAGTTCGCCATGCACGACATCCGATGACGCGTCGGACAGCAGCAATCCCGGATAATGCTTCACCAGGACGAGCCGGCCCCGGCAGCTCGCTTCACCCAGGAAATCCGCATGCTGCGCCAGCAGCCGCGCCATCGGATGGTCGAAGCCGCGCATCAGGGTGCCGTAGACGAAGAGACGATCGGAGGTCATGGGGGCTCTATAACCGGCAATGATACGGAACGACAGTGCCGCATATTCGCTGTCGTCCCGGCGACAGCGGTGGCTGTTTACAAAGCCTCGGCTTCCAGCGCCGCACCGCTGCGTTCCTCGGCCGCGACCACCCTGACGCTCACGTCCATGACATCGAAGGCGTCCCGGGTGCCGATATAGATGCCGTGCAGCGGGATGGCCTGGCGCGGGTCGCGGGCGACCGCGACGCGGATGAGATTGCGGGTGCCGACGATGCCGTTGGTCGGATCGAACTCGATCCAGCCGGCGCTCGGCAGGTACACCTGCACCCAGGCATGCGTCGAGCCACCACCGACATGGTGCTGCGCGACGTCTTCGGGCACGAAGATGTAGCCGGAGACAAAGCGCGCGGCGATGCCGAGGCGGCGCAGTGCCTCGATCATGAACAGCGCGTAGTCACGGCAGGTGCCGGTGCCCCATCGCAACGTATCGCTCGGGCGCTGCGTGCCCGGCTCGTGACGCCTTCGGTATCCGAACTGCTCGCGGATCGCATGCGTGATGCGGCTCAGGATTGCGAATGTCGGCGACGGTGCGTCCTCGTCAACAAAGGAGCGCGCCCATGCCGCGATCTTGCCCTCGGGATCGGGGTATTGCGGCGTGATGTACTGGACGAGATCGGGCAATTCCACGTCGTCATATGCGAAAGGATAGAAGTAGGCGGGATCGTCGGGCGTCAGCGCGAAGTCTTCGACCGGATCGTGCGCGACCGTGACGTGCCAGTCGAACACCAGCCTGTCGGCGCGCGTGTCGAAATCGACGATCGCGACTGAATTGCCTGATACGTCGTGGATCCAGCGCAGCGACATCGGCTTGGGCGAGATCTCGAGCCTGGAGTCGAGCACGCGCAGATCATGGCCGTCGCTCGGGCGCAGCATGAACCTGTGTTCGCCGAAGGCCACGGGGCTGATGTAGCGATATTCGGTCTTGTGGTGGATCGTCAGCAGCGGCATCGTCGGAAGATCATGGTGATTTTGGGCAGACCCGTTATTAACGATTGTTGCCCAATGTCCGGGGCGACCGCTTTTTCCATAGGCAATCAGGATGGCTTTCAACACAGCCGAGGCGACGGATCAACTCCTTGGCGAAGGCGATATTCCGCCAGTGCATGAGGTGAATGCGGAGGGGGCATCGCCCTTCCTGCTCACATCGGACCATTACGGCCGCATTCTGCCGCGCGCGCTCGGCGATCTCGGTGTGCCCGAGAGCGAGCTTGTCAGGCACATCGCCTGGGACATCGGCATCGCCGGCGTCGCCGAGCGGATGGCAAACATGCTCGGCGCGCATCTGATCGCGCAGCGCTATTCGCGGCTCGTGATCGACTGCAACCGCCCGCCGGGCGTGGCGAGCTCGATCCCCGTGATATCAGAGGCGACGGCAATCCCGCGCAACGAAGGAATCTCCGAAGGCGAACGCGCGGCCCGACGGCGCGAGATCTTCGAGCCCTATCATCACCGCATCGATGCCGCGATCGACAGCCGGCGACATGCAAAGCGGCCGACGGTGCTGGTGTCGCTGCACAGCTTCACGCCCGTCTATGCCGGCGTCTCACGCCCCTGGCACATCGGCGCACTCTACAATCGCGACACCGTGCTGCCGAAGCTGCTGCTAAGACACCTGCGCGCAGAAGGCGATCTCGTCGTCGGTGACAACGAGCCCTATGCCGTGAGCGATCTCAGCGACTATACCATCCCCGTGCATGGCGAGGCCCGCGGCCTCGTCAACACCGGCATCGAGATCCGCCAGGATCTGATTGCCGATCAATCCGGCCAGCAGCAATGGGCCGGGCGGCTGGCGCGGATCTTTGCGGAGATCGAGATGGAGCTGAAGCCGGCGCTGTTGGTTTGAGGCACACTGCGTTCCCTCCCCCCTTGCGGGGGAGGGTTAGGGAGAGGGGTACCACACAAGGACTCTCTCAATCGGCAGCGCGTCGTTTCGAAGACGGACAGATTTTTTGCTTGGCTACCCCTCTCCCCCGCCCTCCCCCGCAAGGGGGGAGGGAGCGCAGCGGAGTGTGCGGCCCGAGAATTTATCTCAACCGCCCCGCGTCGCGACGAACAGCGCGAGCGCGGCGAAGATCGCGGCGATACCCCAGAGCACATAGGCGATGCGTCCGTCGCCGCGGGCATCGAGCGTGGCTTCCGCAGGGTTGTCGGGATTGACGCGAACCTCGACGGCCGCGCCGTCCTGGTAGCGCGACATCAGCTTCTCCAGCATCTTGCTGGAGGCCGACGGCGTGTTGGCCGCGACCCTCGCGCATTCATTGGTGTAGCGAACGTTCTGATAGCTGTAGGTATAGGTCACGCGCTTGCCGAACATCTCGGCGCCGCGCGCTTCACCCGGCTCGCTCGCCTCGTGATATTCCTCCATTTCCGACAGCTTGATCGTGCCCGGCACCACCGGCCAGCGCGTCGCCATCGAGGCCTGCCGCTGCACGGCCCACGCCATCAGCGCGATGACGAGGCCGAATGCGCCGAAGCCCACGACCATGCCCGCGAGATCGGGCCGGCCGATGTGATGCGCGAGCCAGGCGTAGCTCTGGTTGAGGCCGAACGCCGAACCGAAGATGATGGCGACCACGATCGCCGAGCCGATGCCGAGACAGCCCCACAGTCCCTTGGGCAGGTCGCGCTCCAGCACGGCCTTTTCAGGATGGCGCGGATTGTAGAAGACGGTGACGATGCTGCCGGCGGGGTATTTCGCCAGCTTCTCTGCGACCTCGAAATTGCCGAGGTCCTCGCCGATCGAGATGCGGTTGCAGCTCAGCTTGCGACCGCCGACGGAATATTGGTAGGTGACGTTCGCAAAATTGCGGCTTTCCATGCGATAGCCGTCCTCGCGCTCGTCGTCGGAGACCCTGACCTCGCGCAACTCGGCAACCGAGCTGACGACCTTGCCTGACACCTGCGGCCAGCTCCGGGCCTCGCGGGCCTGCCAGCTCTTCACGATGGCGGCAATCAGGATCAGCGCGAGCGGCGCAAGCAGCATCGCGTAGACAAGCGGGGGCAAATTCGGCACGGCAATGATCCTGCGTCAGCGGCAATGCTTCGTTGGACGCAGCGCCGCGGACGAAGGTTCAACCGGCAGTCCCGCCTAACGGATCCTGCTCATTTGGCCCGGATCAGGGCCAGCCAGATGCCGCCACCGATCATGAAGCCGCCCGACACGCGCGACACCAGGCGGGTGCGACGCGCCGAGAAAAAGCCGCGGACCTGACCGGCCAGCAGCGCGTAGATTCCATCCGTCAGGCCGGCCAACACCATGAAGGTGACGCCGAGCACCACGACCTGGGACAGGTGATCCTTGCTCATGTCCATGAATTGCGGAATGAACGCGCCGAAGAACACCAGCAGCTTCGGGTTCGACAATGCGACGATGAAGCCCTGCAGGAGAAAGCCACCGCGCGGGGGCGGCGGCGGCTCGTCAGCGGAGACGCCCTCAACCGGAGAGCGGATCAGCTTGATGCCGAGCCAGACCAGATAGGCCGCGCCGGCAAAGCGCACCCAGTTGAACCAATAGCCCATCGTCGCCATCAGCGTGGTGAGACCGACCGCAAGGACGCCGATCACGATCAACAGCCCCATCTGCACGCCGAGAATGTTGGTGAGCGCCGCGCGGGTGCCGTGGCGCAGGCCGTTGGCGATGACGAGGGTGACGATCGGCCCCGGCAGCAGCGCGAGCGCAATGCAGGCGGCGACGAAGGCGAGATAGGCTTGCATGGACATCATGGGGAGGACTCGAGCTCGGGACGTTTGCGGGCATTAATGCATGGCACTCACTTTCCGTCCAGCGCCGCGACCACCCACGCTGTCATCTCCTGCGTCTCCAGGAATGCCAGCGCCGCATGCTGCATCGCGCTGGCGTCGCCCCGTCCCTGCGCCGCCGCGACGAAGAGATCGCAGCGTCGCGAGAGCGCAACACCGACCGCCGCGTGGCTCGCACCGTCGTGGATCGCGAGATCATAGCGCCGCACCCGGCCGCGCATCTCGCCCACATCCACCACCTCCCCCGGCGCAACAGGCGTGAAGCGCGGGGTGATCAGATCGACATCGGCAACGCGATCGACCTCGTCGTCGTCGGCGACGCCGCTGTCGCAATTGCAGAAGCCGCGCTTGGCGCGGACGTAGAGTTCCGCGCCATCGCAGGCTCCGCCCTCACAGCGAAACGCGCGGCCCGCGGGCCAGCCGTCGCGCGGGAACGGCCAGGCGAGCTCGCGCCAATGCGCAGACGTTGCCGCGGGCTCCGGCGCGAGCTGATACGCCCCGACGCCGGATGCGCCGAGCGCGATCACCGCCGCCGCAATTATCGCCGCGCGCCGCATCGTCAGTTCTTCGGCAGGCCGGCGACGGCCCGCGCCGGCCCGGTCAGCTCGAGGATGTGCAGGCCGGTGTTGGCGCGATCGACGATGTAGATATAGCCGCGCTCGTCGGTCTCGACATTATTGGTCTGGATCGCGACCTTGCAGCGCTCGCCGCCCTCCACCGGAATGCAGCGCTTGTCGGTCGCATTCGTGATCGCCGGAATGAAATAGCCGACCTCCTTGGGGTGATAGGGATCGCGGATGTCGAGCGCGCGCACGCCGGCATTGAAGAAGGCGATGAAGGCCATCTTCTTGTAGTAGACCGGCGCCATGCTCTCGTTCGAGGAATGTGAGCCGAAGCGGCCGCCGCGCTGGCAGAATTGCCCGCTCGCCTCCGGCACCGTGTAGCTCGAGATCATCATCGGCCGCGTCTCGGTGGTGACGTCGGCAAACCACACCATCTGCCGGGCCTCGCCGCATTCATTCAGGATCGCCTCGTCCACGATCATGACGATGTCGCGGGTCTTGCCGTCCTTGTCCTCGCCGAATTCGGCGACGGGCATGTCGAGCATGGGAAATGTGGTGTGAGCGCCGTTGAATGCGGACATCGGCAGCCGCGCGATCTCGGGAAAGCGCAGATTGTCCGGCGTCGGCTCCTTCGGCCCCGTCAGCAGCTTCTCGCGATCGACGATCTGCAGGATGCCGCCCTTGTTGGTGCCGTAGCCGAAATAGACGCGATTGCCGTTGGGCCCGGTCGAGATCGGCCCGTGCAACTCGGTCGGCACCGCGCCGGTCGAGCCTGGCTCCTGACCGGGCAGGCCGAAGTCGCGAATCTTTTGCGGGTGCGCGGGATCGGAGAGATCATAGATCTGCGTCATGCGCCGGGTTCGCCAGTCCGGCGCGCCGGAAACGAGATAGGCAATGCCGGTGTCGCATTCCCACCAGCTCTTGTGCGTGTCCTTCAATCCGCCGATGCGCGTGATCAGAGCGGGATTGGCGGGGTCGGCAACGTTCCAGATCTCGTGCGCCTCGCTGCCGAAGGTGCGCAGCATGTAGACCGCGTTGGGATCGCCTTTCGGCAAGGTCTTGCCGTCGCACACGCGCACCATCTGCGCGCCGCCGGATTCATACTTGCCCTCCTGCCCCGGCAGGTGCCTGAGGTATTTCGGATGCGCGGGATCGGTGACATCGACGATCGAGGTGCCGTTCGGCTCGGCCTTGCCTGTCAGCGGATTGACGGGCATCGGCACGTCGTCGGTGCCCCCGTGATGACCGATATAGGCGATCCAGCGGTCGCCCTGATGATGGATGGTCGGCTGATAGGCGCTGCGCGCCTGCAAATCGTTGGTGCCGACCAGCTTCATGTTGGACGCCTCAGGCGGCGCCCCGATGGTCTGCTGCTTCTGGGCGTGAACAGAAGTGCTGCCGGCGAAAAGGACGAGGGCGGCAGCAGTCAAGACGCAACGGAACATCAAGTCCTCCCGGAACCAATCTGCGTTGGCTGAGATGCAAGGCTAGCACAGCCGTTTGCGCGCGCCAAAGACACATCTTGACATGCAATCATTTAGTTGCCTATCATTCTCGCCATGGATGAAGTCTTCAAGGCGCTCGCCGATGCGTCGCGACGGTCGCTGCTGGACCGGCTCCACGCCAGGAATGGCCAGACGCTGAACGAGCTTTGCGAAGGCCTGGAGATGACGCGCCAGGCGGTGACAAAGCATCTGGTCATCCTGGAAGAGGCCCATCTGGTCACGACCATCAAGCATGGTCGCGAGAAGCTGCACTATCTCAACCCGGTGCCGATCCACCAGATCGGCGAGCGCTGGATCAGGAAATTCGAGCGCGGCAAGCTCGCCGCCCTCAGCGAGTTGAAACGCCAGTTGGAGAAGCGTAATGAGTAAGCCGCAATTCGTCTATGTCACCTATATCGAGACCACGCCGGAAAAGCTGTGGGAAGCGCTGACGTCGAGCGACTTCACGCGTCAGTACTGGTTCGGCGCCGAAGTTCGCTCCGACTGGAAGATCGGCTCGCCTTTCGCGCTGACGCTCGACGGGGAGGTCACCGATGCAGGTGAGATCCTGGAGGCCGATCCGCCGCGGCGCCTCTCCTATAGTTTCAAGCATCTCAAATATGAGGAACTGCGCGGCGAGCCGATCTCGCGCGTCGTCTTCACCATCGAACCGTTCGGCTCGCTCGTGCGTTTGACCGTGTTGCATGACGGCTTCGTCGAGGGCGGCAAATATCTCGGTGCCGTCTCCAACGGCTGGCCGGCGATCCTGTCCGGGCTCAAGAGCCTGCTGGAGCGAGGTCAGGTTCTCGCCATTCCGCGCACGGCGCTCAACAAGGGGTTCGACGCAAAATGAATCTCGATCAGTTCAAGCCGCTGACGGTCTACACCATCTACATCGCTTCGACGCCGGAGAAGGTGTGGGAAGCGCTGACATCGGCCGAGTTCAGCAAGCAATACTTCTTCGGCAACGCCGTGGAAGTCGAGCCGCGACTCGGCGGCGCCTTCATCCTGCGCACGCCCGACGGTGCCGTGCATATCAGTGGCGAGGTGCTCGCCTGCGCTCCGCCGCACAAGCTCGCGGTGACATTCAACGTCAACTGGCCCGAACTGATCGAGAAGCTGGGGCCGACCCTCGTCACCTACGACATCGAGCAGGTTGGAGACGCGGTCCGGCTGACGATGAGCGAGGGCCACGATCGCCCGCTCAGCGACGACATCCTGTCCGGCGGACGCTCGGGCTGGCCCGCGATCCTGTCGAGCCTCAAGAGCCTGCTCGAGACCGGCAAGCCGCTGGTCGTCAAGATGGGTCCGCCGCAACGGATGCTGGATGCGCTGAAGACGATGGGGATCAAGACGCCGTAGCTTCTGTCGTCTCGGGAGCGATCAGCAGCACCACGCCCCGCGCGATCTTTCCTTGCACGCAAACCGCGGTATTAGCCCCGCTGCGCGCACGCGCAACGTGGCGGCGAGAGTAAGATTGTAGTGGCGCCGCGATGCACGCGCCGCGAAATGTCGGCCGTCAGTACGATTTCCAGCCGATGCCTATGGACTGAGCGGAGGATCGTGCCGCAAATTGCTTCGCCGAACGAACACGCGCGAAGAGCGGACTCGCCCGACCGATGAGCCTGCGTACCCGGTTACTGATCCTCGTCATCGCGGCCATGCTGGTGCCGGCGATCCTCGTCGGCCTGCGCTTCGTGCAAAATCGAACCAGCGAGATCAATGCGGCCCTGGCCAATCTGGCTGCATCCGCCGACGACATTGCAGCCGACCTCGGCGAGAAGATCCAGGGCACCGCGCAGCTTCACTACGGCCTCGCCCGCGCCCGCGATCTCGACACGCGCGACAAGGCGGCATGCTCGGCGTTTCTGTCCGACGTGCGCGAAGAATATCCGCAGTTCACGGGCATCCTGACCATCGATCCCGACGGCAGCCTGTTCTGCGACTCGCTCCGGACCAACCGCACGCTCGACCTGAACGATCGCGCCTATTTCAAGCAGGCGAAGGTCTCGCAAGGCGTTGTCGCCGTGGAGCCCGTATTCGGGCGCCTGACCGGATTGTCGGTGCTCCAGATCGCCTATCCCGTGCGCTCGGATGCGGGAGCGCTGAGGTTCGTTCTGCTCGCCTCGTTCAACCTGAACAAATTCGCTGAATTTCACGACAAGCGTTTGCTCGCCCAAAAGGAGATCCTGCTGGTCGACAGCAAGGGCACCGTGCTGGTCGCTCCCAAGAGCGGTGGCTGGAACCACCCCGTCGGCGCGTCGATCGCGGGTTCCGAGCTGTTCCGCTTCGCGGCTTCCCCCGATGGCGAGGCGTCTCGCGAGGTGACCGACCGCGACGGTCCCACGCAGGTCTGGGCCGTCGCTCGCTCGCCGTCGATCCGCAAGGCCGGCCTCTATATCATGGTCGGACGGTCCAAGGACGGACTGGTCGCCGCCGCAAACCGCCGGCTTTACGAGGATATGGCCATCCTCGCGGTGGCATCGCTGCTGCTGCTCGCCGGCGTCTGGATTCTTGCGACCGTCAGCGTCGGGCGCCAGGTCGGCCGGCTCGCCACGATGGCGAAGCGGCTTGGGCTCGGCGATCTCAGCGCACGCATTCCCCCGCCGCATCCGCGCGGCGAGCTCGGCGGATTGATGATGCTGCTCAACGGCACCGCCGAGTCGCTCGAGCAGCAACGCGCCGCCATCGCGGATCTCAGCCACAAGCTCAGCCAGTCGCAGAAGATGGAAGCGATGGGTCAGCTCACCGGCGGCGTGGCGCACGACTTCAACAATCTTCTCACCGTCATTCTCGGCAACTCCGAGCATCTCGCCGACAGGCTGGCAAGCAACAGGGAATTGCACCGGATCGCCGGCGACATCGCGACTGCGGCCGAGCGCGGCTCCGACCTGACGCGGAGCCTGCTCGCCTTCGCGCGCAAGCAGCCCTTGAGGCCGCGCGAGATCGACATCGCCGAGAAGGTCGTCGGCATGGAGCAATTGTTGCGCCGGACGCTTGGCGAGCACATCGAGTGCAGTTTCGCCTTCGGCGCGGAACTGTGGCTGACCAGCGTCGATCCCGGCCAGATCGCAACCGCGCTGCTCAACCTCGTGCTCAACGCGCGCGACGCCATGCCCGATGGCGGCAGGTTGACGGTGGAGGTGTGCAACATTTCGCTCGGTCCGTCCGATCTCGACGTCAACGGGGAGCCGCGGCCCGGCGACTACGTCATGGTGGCCGTGACGGATACCGGCTGTGGCATGGCAGCGGAAGTCGCGAGCCGTGCGTTCGAGCCATTCTTCACCACCAAGGAGGTGGGCAAGGGCACGGGCCTCGGCCTCAGCATGGTCTACGGGTTCGCCCAGCAGTCCGGCGGACTCGTGCAATTGCAGTCCGAGCCGGGGCAAGGCAGCGTGGTCCGACTGTTCTTCCCGCGCATCGCTGCGACGCAGAACGAGGAGCCGACACCTGCAGAGCGGATTGCCGCACCGGCCGGAAGCGAGACCATTCTCGTCGCCGAGGACGACGACATGGTGCGAGCCTATGTCGAGAGTGAGCTGCGGACGCTGGGCTACCGCGTCATCGCGACCTCGAACGGGCCCGCGGCGCTGGAAGTGCTGCGCCAGTCCGCCGACATCGATCTGTTGTTCACCGACGTCGTGATGCCGGGCGGCATGTTCGGGCCGGAGCTTGCGCGGCAGGCAACCGCCTTACGGCCCGGTCTCAAAGTGCTCTTCACCTCCGGCTACAGCCAAAATCCCGTCAAGGCGCCCGACGGAATCGACGCCCGCATTCTGACAAAGCCGTTCAAGCGGCAGGATCTTGCCGCGATGCTGCGGTCCGCTCTTTCGACGACACCGCGCCAGCGTGGCAGGATACGCTAACCTCTCGCCCGCAGTTCGCGCCGCAACACCTTGCCCGTCGCCGTCATCGGCAAGGTCTCGGCGAACTCCACCAATCGCGGATATTCGTGCGCTGCAAGTTGCACCTTCACGAACTCCTGGATCTCGCGCGCGAGCGCATTGCCGGCCGCAAAACCCGGGCGCAGCACGATCCAGGCCTTGATTGATTCCGTGCGGATCTGATCGGGAATGCCGACCACGGCGGCCATCGCCACCGACGGGTGCTTCATCAGCGTATGCTCGATCTCGGATGGGCCCACACGATAGCCGGCGGTGGTGATGACATCGTCCTCGCGGCTGACGTACCAGAAATAGCCGTCCTCATCCTGCACGCCGAGATCGCCGGTCAGCAGGAACTCGCCGGCGTATTTCTTCGCCGTCGCCTCCGGATTGCGCCAGTATTCGATCATTGTGACCGGACACGGCTGGCGCACGCCAATGATGCCGCGCTGGCCGCGTGGCTGCTCCTCGCCCTTGTCGTTGACGACGCGGACGTCGAAACCCGGCGTCGCCTTGCCCATCGAGCCCGGGCGGATCGGAAACAGATTGGAGTTGCTGCCGATCACGAGATTGCACTCGGTCTGGCCGAACACTTCATGGGCGTCGACACCAAAGGTCTCTCGCACCCAGCCGAGCAATTCACCGCCAAGCGATTCACCGCCGGTAAAGATGCTCCGCAGCTTGACATCAGGATGTTTCACACCGGCCTGCCGCATCAGCTTCAGCGCGGTCGGCGGCAGAAATACGTTGCGCACACCGAGATCGGCCATCATCTGCATCGCCGCCTGAGGCTCGAATTTTCGCGCACGATGGCCGACCAGGGGAATGCCGTGATACCAGAACGCGAACAGACCGTTGACGAGACCGCCGATCCAGGCCCAGTCCGCCGGCGTCCACATGAGATCGCCGGGCCTCGGCAGGAAGTTGTGGCACATCTCGACGTTGGGGAGATGACCGAGCACGACGCGATGTGCATGCAGCGCGCCCTTGGGATTGCCCGTGGTGCCCGAGGTGTAGATGATCACAGCGGGATCATCGGCCGAGGTATCGACGCGCCTGAAGTCGGGCGATGCACTCTTCACCGCATCCCGGAACGATTTTGTGCCGGCAGGCGCATGGTCGCCAACAACGTAGACGTTCTTCAAATCCGGCAAGCGATCGCGGATCTTTGCGAGCTTCTCCCAACCGCCCTCGTCGGTGACAACGGCCCTGGCCTGCGAATTCGACAGGCGGAATTCCAGCGCATCCTCGCCGAACAGCGCGAATAGCGGGATCGAGATCATCGCCGAACGAAACGCCGCCATATGCACGATCGGCAATTCCAGCGATTGCGACAGGAACACCGCGACGCGATCGCCGCGCACGAGGCCATCCGCCTTCAGCACGTTGGCGAAGCGACGCGACATCTCCGCGACCTCGTCAAAGGAAGTACGCGTGGAGGCACCATTCTCATCGACGTAAACAAGTGCCAGCCGCCCGCTGCCGTCGGCATGACGATCGCAGCACGCCTCCGCTATGTTGAAGCGCGCCGGAATATCCCAACGGAAGTCGCGATAGAGTTCGTCATAGGTTGCGGCTTCGATCAGCATGGTCAGTCGTTTCCAAGGTCTCGGCGTCATGGCCGAACTTGTTCCGGCCATCCACGTTCTTTTGGCGGTCAGTCTAAGGCCGCGGATGCCCGGGACAAGCCCGGCATGACGGTGCAGGCGGCCTAGCGCACCGTCGCAAAGAATTTTCTGACGTCGCGCACGAACAGCTCGGGCTGCTCGAAGGCCGCAAAGTGCCCGCCCTTTTCCATCTCGCTCCAATGGGTCATGTTGGAAAAATTCGGCTCCATCCAGCGCCGCACCGGCGTGATGATCTCCTTGGGAAACGCGGCGACGCCAGTCGGCACCGTAACTTTGGGTGTCGTGCGGCGCTTGCCAAAACTCTCCCAATAGAGGCGCGCCGAGGAGGTCGCCGTCTCTGTCGTCCAGTAAAGCATGACGTTGTCGAGCAGCTCATCTCTGTCAAAGATGTTCTCGGGGTGGCCGTTGCAATCGGTCCAGGCCCAGAACTTTTCCAGGATCCAGGCGGCCTGCCCGCTCGGCGAGTCCGTCAGGCCGTAGCCGAGTGTCTGCGGCCGCGTCGATTGCTGCTTCGAGTAGCCGGAGTCGAGATCGACATAATGCTTGAGGCCGGCGAGCGCGCGCTTCTCTTCCGGCGTCGGGTCGCCTTCGACCTTTGGCGCGGCGTTGAATGCGAGCGTGATGTGGATGCCTGCGCAATGCTCCACATCCTGCGCGCCAAGCGAGGTCGTCACCGCCGAACCCCAGTCGCCACCCTGCGCGCCGTAGCGCGCGTAGCCCAGCCGATCCATCAGCCTGGCCCAGGTCGCGGCGATGCGGTCGACGCCCCAGCCGGTGGTCTTCGGTTTTGCGGAGAAGCCAAAGCCCGGCAGCGACGGGCAGATCACGTGGAAGGCATCAGCAGGATTGCCGCCATGGGCGGCGGGATCGACCAGCGGCGCGATCACTTTCTGGAATTCCACGATCGAGCCGGGCCAGCCATGAGTGACGATCAGCGGCAGCGCGTTGGGTTGTTTCGAGCGGACGTGCAGGAAATGGATATCGAGCCCGTCGATCTCGGTGGTGAACTGGTCGAAGCGGTTGAGCTTGGCCTCACGCGCGCGCCAGTCGTAGCCGTCGGCCCAATAGGCGCAGATCTCCTGGATCCATTTCAGCGGCGCGCCCTGGCTCCAGTCCTCGACAAGCTCCGCCTCCGGCCAGCGCGTGCGGGCGAGGCGCGATTTGAGGTCGGTGAGGACGTCATCGCTAATGGCGATGCGGAACGGTTTGATGTTGCTCATGGAAGAGGCCCTGCTCGTCGGAGGTTCTCGTCATGGCCGGGCTCGTGCCGGCCATCCACGTTCTTCTCACCACTTTGAAGAACGTGGATGCCCGGCACAAGGCCGGGCATGACGAGACGATAGACCGTTAATTCGCGACAGGCCTGCAGCGCGACTGCCTAACCCGACAGCGCGGCCTTCACGAGACCGGATGCCTTGCCGAAATCCATCTGTCCCGCATACTTCGCGCGCAACACCGCGATCACCTTGCCCATGTCCTTCATGCCGGCTGCACCGGTTTCGGCGATGGCGCCCGCGATCGCCTTCTTCACCTCGTCGTCCGACATCTGCTTCGGCAAGTACGCCGAGATCACCGCGATCTCCTCGCGCTCCTGCGCGGCGAGCTCGGCGCGGCCGCCCTTGTCATAAAGCTCGACCGACTCCTGCCGCTGCTTGATCATCTTCTGAAAGACACCGAGCAGGTCGGCGTCCGAGAGCGGCGGCTTGCCCTGGCCGCGGGCATCGATGTCGGCGTTCTTGATCGTCGCATTGACCATGCGCAGCGTGGAGAGCTTGCGCTCGTCCTTGGCCTTCATGGCCTCCTTGACCGCATTGTTGATGTCGTCGCGCAGCATGGCCTTATCCCTTCAAATATCCGACGCCTGATCTAGGCCGTTCGTGCCCCTGAGACAACCGGGCTCCCGATCCATTCGACCAGCGCTTGCGCGGTCGCCTGCGGCTGTTCCGGCTGCGGCAGGTGTCCACAGTTCTCCAGGACGACCAGCTTCGCGCCGGCAATCGCGTCCGCCATCTCCTTCGAGAAGGCATTGGGAATGGTGTTGTCCTGATCGCCCGTCAGCACCAGCGTCGGGCATGTGATCGTGGACAGCGTCGGCCGCGAGTCGACCCGCGCGATGATCGCGGTCTGCTGTCGCAGGTAACCTTCGACGCCGACGTCCTCGCCCTGCTCGTGCACGAGCTGGCGAATGGCATAATCGTCCCGGCGCGAGGGATGCACCAATTCCGGAAACATCTCCTCGCGGGCCGCACGCAGCTCGCCGCGCTTTGCCCGCTCCATCAGGCCGCGGCGGCGCGCGGTCGCCTCCGCCGTATCGGGCCGGGCCTGGGTGTTGATCAACGCGAGCTTCATCACGCGCTCGGGAGCCTGGCGCATGATCTCGAGCGCAATGTAACCGCCCATGGAATGACCGGCGAGCGCGAAGCGCGGCGGGGCCTCGCTCAGCACCCGGGCCGCAATCGCGGCCATGCTGTCGTCGCGAATATGGTTGGCAACCATCACGGGACCGAACCGCCAGAGCGCCGGGATGATTGGGGCATAGATCCGGGCCGACGAGGCAAGTCCCGGAACCAGCACAACAGGGGTCGTCCGGTCCATTATTGCCTCGCAAGCCCCTGGAATTGGCGGAAATTATTCAGCCAAGCTTAAGTGCCTGAGGCGACCTGTCAAATATGCAAAAACGCATGTGAATCCGCCGTTTCCTGCTTTGACGCGCGCGCGCGGGGGCCTTATGAAACGGGCTCATGACACAACATGAAAACGATAACGCCTGGCCGGACCATAAACCGACCGCGCTCCTCGTGCTTGCCGATGGCACGGTGCTCGAAGGCTTTGGTCTCGGCGCCGAGGGCCACGCCGTTGGTGAAGTCTGCTTCAACACCGCGATGACCGGCTATGAAGAGATCCTCACCGATCCCTCCTATGCCGGCCAGCTCATCACCTTCACCTTCCCGCATATCGGCAACGTCGGCACCAACGACGAAGATGTCGAGACGGTGAACATGGCCGCGACGCCTGGCGCGCGCGGCGTGATCCTGCGCACCGCGATCACCGATCCCTCGAACTACCGCGCGACCAAGCACCTCGACCAGTGGCTGAAGGCGCGCGGCATCATCGGCCTCTCCGGCATCGACACCCGCGCACTGACCGCGCTGATCCGCAGCAAGGGCATGCCCAACGCCGTGATCGCGCACGCCAAGGACGGCGAGTTCGACTTGCATGGCCTGAAGGAAGAAGCGCGGGAATGGCCCGGCCTCGAAGGCATGGACCTCGTGCCGATGGTCACTTCCGGCCAGCGCTTCAACTGGGACGAGACGCCCTGGCTGTGGGACAAGGGTTTTGGCCGGCAGGACAAGGCCGAGTTCAACGTCGTCGCGATCGACTACGGCATCAAGCGCAACATCCTGCGCCTGCTCGCCGGCGTCGGCTGCAAGGTGACGGTGGTGCCGGCAACGACGTCGTCTGAAGACATTCTGGCGATGAAGCCGGACGGCGTATTCCTGTCGAACGGTCCGGGCGACCCGGCCGCGACCGGCAAGTACGCGGTGCCTGTCATCCAGGACGTCATCAAGTCCGGCACGCCGACCTTCGGAATTTGTCTCGGCCACCAGATGCTCGGCCTCGCGGTCGGCGCGAAGACCAAGAAGATGCATCAGGGCCATCACGGCGCCAATCATCCCGTGAAGGACGAGACCACCGGCAAGGTCGAGATCACCTCGATGAACCACGGCTTTGCGGTCGACGAGACCACGCTGCCTGCTGGCGCGACGCAGACCCACATCTCGCTGTTCGACGGATCCAATTGCGGCATCCAGCTCGACGGCAAGCCGGTGTTCTCCGTGCAGTATCACCCCGAGGCGTCACCCGGCCCGCGCGACTCGCACTATCTCTTCCAGCGCTTCGCCGATCTGATGCGGCAGAAGAAGAGCGCGTAAGACGCGTTTTTGATATAACTGACTTGACGACATCAAGCCCGGGCCATGTCCCGGGCTTCTTGTTATGGGAACGTCGTCTCATGCCCCTCGTTAGTTCCTGTGACTCGCGCGCAGGAGCCCAGCCATGTCCGTCGTCCGCGACTTTGCCGAACCGCTCGCCATCGTCTTCGAGGATGACGGGCTCGTGCCGAACAACATCCTCCCCTTCCTGGTCTACCAGGGCGCGGTGACGCTCGATTCGAAGCAGCCGGAACAGACCATCGAAAACCTGTTCGAAACGAACAATTGGGGCGGCACGTGGCGCAACGGCGTCTACGACTATCTGCATTACCACGCGACCGTGCATGAGGTGCTCGGCGTCGCGCGCGGGAGTGCCCGCGTGCGCTTCGGCGGCGACCATGGCCAGGAGCTGGACATCAAGGCCGGTGACGTCGCGATCCTGCCCGCAGGCACGGGGCATCAGTGCATCAAGGCGAGCGATGATTTCTGCGTGATCGGCGCCTATCCGCCGGGATCGAAGATGGAGGTCACGCGGCCCACGGCGGAGAACCACGCCAAGGCGTTGCAGACGATCCCGAACGTCGCACGGCCACCGGCCGATCCGGTGACGGGAAAGCACGGCGCGCTGATGCGGCTGTGGCGGTAGCGACAAGAGCGGTGCCGTAGAGTGGGTTACGCCCTCGGCTGACCCACCCTACAAAAGCTTCCGCCCTACGCCTCGTTGCCGCCCTCTTGGCGCGTGGCTTCGAACAAGAACCACGTCCGGCGCTCGGTCTCGTCGATGAAGACTTCGAGGATGCTGGCGCTGGCGACGTCGCCGGCGTCGTCGCAGACCTCGTGCGCCTTGCGCATCGCCGCCGCGACGTGCTTGTTGTCCTGCATCAGCTCGCGCAGCATCTCGCGCGGCGGGACGTAGTCCTCGTTATTGTCCTTGATGGTCTGGAGCTTCGCGACCTGGCTGATCGACTTCAGCGTGGTACCGCCGATCTTGCGGACGCGTTCGGCGAGCTGGTCCGTGGTGGCGAAGATCTGGTCCGACTGCTCGTCGAGCAGGAGGTGATAGTCGCGGAAATGCCGGCCGCTGATGTGCCAATGGAAATTCTTGGTCTTGAGGTACAGCGCGAACGCGTCGGCCAGAAGCACGTTGAGCGCCTCCGAAACCTTGTTGACCGCCTGGGGGGACAGATCGGTGGGGGTGTCGAGGTCGGGGGAGACCTTGCTGGGGGCTTTGCTCACGGGAAACCTTCCTGTTAGGACGCAGACATTGACGGCGCGCCGTCGCACCCCTAACGCAAGGCGGGCAGCGCGGTTCCTAGATAGGAACCGCTGGGCGGGATACCATGGACGATTGGATCGACTATTACGACTCGACGCATACGATCTATGTCAGCAAGCTGCATCGGGATTTGCACTTCCAGATCATCGCGCGCGACATCATCGGCTACATCTCTTCGCCCGAGGCGATCGTGCTGGATTATGCCTGCGGAGAGGCGCTGTCGGCGAGCCAGGTGGCGGCCGCCTGCGGCCAGCTGATTCTGGCCGAACCCGCGCCGGGCGTGCGCGGCCGGCTGATCTCGCGATTTGCGCCCAACACCAGGATCCGCGTCCGTTCGCTCGACGACGTCCGCAAGATGCAGGACCAGTCCATCGACCTCGTCGTCATGAACTCGGTCGCGCAATACATGACGGCGGAGGAGCTCGATGCCGCACTCGTCAATGTCAGGCGCATCCTGAAGCCATCAGGCAAGCTGGTGCTCGGCGACATCCTCCAGCCGCATGTCGGCATGGTCAGGGATGTGACGGCGCTGCTCTCCTTCGGCCTGCGTCACGGCTTCCTGAAGGACGCGCTGGTCGGGCTCGTCAGCACGGCACTGTCGGATTACCGTGATCTGCGCTCGCGCGTCGGACTCCAGCGCTACAGCGAGGACGAGATCACGGCCAAGCTGAAGGCGGCGGGCTTCGCCAGCCAGCGCGCCGACATCAACATCGGCCACAACCGCTGGCGCATGACCTTCATCGCGCGGCCGCCTTTGGTGCGTTAAGCATAACGACCACCTGAGGTGGCTTGTCACACCTCGATGGGCAATGATCGCCGCGGCCCGGTGGCGGAATCGTCTACGCGGGAGCGGTGCATCGCTCTTCATCCTGGTTCAAATCCAGGCCGGGTCTCCACGCTTCTCCCCTGCGGGGCTACGCGTGGCGCAGATCACTCCGCCTCGACCACATCACACTCCGCGATCAGCTTTAGCCGCTCCGCATCCTTGGCCGCGGAACCAAGCACGGCATCGAGCAAGCCCGGAAAGCGCACGTCGAGATCCTCGCGGCGCAGCCGCATGAAGCGGTTCGTGCCTGCCACACGCGTCTGCATCAGCCCGCAATCGCGCAGCTTTGCGAAATGATAGGTGAGGTTCGACTTGCCCGCGAGCCCGCTGAAGTCGCCGCAGCAAAGCTCGCTGCTGACACGTTCCTGCTGGGCCAACTGATACACGATCGCCAACCGGATCGGATCGCTCAGACAATCCAGAACCAGGGGCAGCTCGATCTGCTCGCGGGTGGGGTGGGGTGGCGTGCGGCTCATGACGTTCGAATCATAGCGATGCCGCCGCGATGTTCAATAGTTCTTGAACCAATTGACTCCGGATTGGTCTTCTTCGATAGTTCAATAAACATTGAACATAGGGGATTTCGTACAATGAGCGTGTTCTGGCTGGCCCTGGGGGCCTTTGCGATCGGGACCGAAGGCTTTGTCATTGCTGGCCTTTTGCCGGCGATCGCCAGCGACCTGTCGATTTCGGTCTCGGCCGCCGGCCAATTGGTCACCGCCTACGCGCTCACCTATGCCGTGGGCTCTCCGATCCTGGCGGTGGCGCTGAACAACATCGACCGCCGTACCGTGCTGGCGCTCGCCCTTTTGACCTTCGTCGCCGGAAACCTCGCGGCAATGGTCGCCTCCAACTACGCCCTGCTGCTTGCTTCGCGGATGCTGATGGCGTTGGGTTCCGGACTGTGCATGCCGACGGCGCTGGCGGTGTCCGTGGCGGTCGCCTCACCGGAACGGCGCGGCCGCGCGGTGGCGCTGGTCACTTCGGGCCTCACGATTGCGACCGTTATCGGCGTGCCTCTCGGCAATCTCGTCGGCAGCTGGCTGGGCTGGCGCGCGACCTTCGCCATGGTGGCAATGATCGGTACCGTCGCGCTCGCCGGTCTCCTGCTCGGCCTGCCGAAGGGCTTGCCCCGCAATACGGCCTCACTCAGCGAACGGCTGGCGGTGGCGCGCCACGGCAACGTGGTGATCGCGCTTGTGATCACGATTTTATGGGCGCTCGGCGGCTTCACCGTCTTCACCTATTTCGCGGTCCCGCTGCGCGGCCTCGGCTTCGACGCCTCGCAAATCAGCCTCGCGCTGCTGGTGTTTGGCGGCGCGGCTGCGATCGGGAACATGCTCGGCGGCATCCTGGCGGACCGGCTCGGCACGCGCGCGACCGCGGCCTTCGGCCTCGCCGGCATGGCGAGCGCCCTGATCCTGCATTCGCTGGTCCTGAAACTGACGCCGGGACAGGCCCATTACGCGGTGCTCGGCGCGATCTTCCTTTGGGGCCTCTCGGGCTGGGCATTCTATCCGGCCCAGATCGCCAGCATTGTCCGCATCGAGCCGCAGGCCTCCATGATCGCACTCTCGCTCAATGCCTCCGCGATGTATCTCGGCTTCGCCATCGGCGGTGCCTTGGGGGGAGCGGTGCTGGCCACTCTCTCGGCAAACGACCTCGGCTGGATCGGCGGATCGAGCGTTGCGGCCTCGCTTCTGGTGCACCTCGCCCGCGGCTGGCAGGCGCGACCAAAACCCGTCAAAATTGCCGGTTGATGGGCGTTTTTCGGGGTTTCGCCGCCCCGAAAACTGGTCTAAGACCCACCCGCGCGCGAGGGAGACCACCGCGCTCTCGGCCAAAGGGACGCGCAGCAGCGCGCCCTTTTTTTGTGCCCAAATCCGACTTCGGCGAGAGTTGATGCCCAAACGTACAGACATCACCACCATCCTGATCATCGGCGCCGGTCCCATCGTGATCGGCCAGGCCTGCGAGTTCGACTATTCGGGCACGCAAGCGGTGAAGACGCTGAAGGAAGAGGGCTATCGCATCGTCCTCGTCAATTCCAATCCGGCGACGATCATGACCGATCCGGAATTGGCCGATGCGACCTATATCGAGCCGATCACGCCGGAGATCGTCGCGAAAATCATCGAGAAGGAACGCCACGTCGTTCCCGGCGGCTTCGCGCTGCTGCCGACCATGGGCGGACAGACCGCACTGAATTGCGCGCTGTCGCTGCGCCGGCAGGGCACGCTGGAAAAGTTCGACGTCGAGATGATCGGCGCCACCGCCGACGCCATCGACAAGGCCGAGGATCGCCAGCTGTTCCGCGAGGCCATGACCAAGATCGGGCTCGAGACGCCGAGGTCGCGTCTCGCCAATGCCTCCGAGCTGAAGAAGTCCTTCCGCGACAAGTACCACGCCGAACGCGAGAAGCTGTCGGGCGCAGCGCTCGAAGAGCTCGATCGGCAATGGACGCTCGGCGAGAGCGACCGCCGCAAGCGCTACCAGGAATACGCGTTCGGCCAGGCCATGATGGCGCTGTCCGAGATCGGCCTGCCCGCGATCATCCGTCCCTCCTTCACGATGGGCGGTACCGGCGGCGGCATCGCCTACAACAAGGAAGAGTTCCTCGACATCATCGAGCGCGGCCTCGACGCGTCCCCCACCAACGAAGTCCTGATCGAGGAATCCGTCCTCGGCTGGAAAGAGTTCGAGATGGAGGTGGTGCGCGACAAGAAGGACAATTGCATCATCGTCTGCTCGATCGAGAACTTCGATCCGATGGGCGTGCACACCGGCGACTCCATCACCGTCGCGCCGGCGCTGACGCTGACGGACAAGGAATACCAGATCATGCGCGACGCCTCGCTGGCGGTGCTGCGCGAGATCGGTGTCGAGACCGGCGGCTCCAACGTGCAGTTCGGCGTCAATCCCGAAGACGGCCGCATGGTCGTGATCGAGATGAATCCGCGCGTATCGCGTTCGTCTGCGCTTGCCTCCAAGGCCACCGGCTTCCCGATCGCCAAGGTCGCGGCCAAGCTCGCCATCGGCTACACGCTCGACGAAATCGCCAACGACATCACCGGTGGCGCAACGCCGGCCTCGTTCGAGCCGACGATCGATTACGTGGTCACCAAGATTCCGCGTTTCGCCTTCGAGAAATTCCCAGGCGCCTCCTCCACGCTGACGACTTCGATGAAGTCGGTCGGCGAAGTCATGGCGATCGGCCGCACCTTCCAGGAAAGCCTGCAGAAGGCGCTGCGCGGGCTCGAGACCGGCCTCACCGGGCTCGACGAGATCGAGATCGAGGGCCTGGGTCGCGACGACGACAAGAACGCGATCCGCGCCGCGCTCGGTACGCCGACGCCGAACCGCATTCTCCAGGTCGCGCAAGCCATGCGGCTCGGCTGGTCGAACGAAGACATCTTCAACTCCTGCAAGATCGATCCGTGGTTTCTTGGCGAGATGCGCGGCATCGTCGACATGGAGGAAAAGGTCAGGAAGCACGGCCTGCCGGGCAATGCTTTCGGCATGCGCACGCTCAAGGCCCTGGGTTTCTCGGACGCGCGGCTTGCGGTGCTGGCCGAGACGACGGAAGCCGAGGTGACGGCGAAGCGCCACGCGCTCGGCGTCCGTCCGGTCTACAAGCGCATCGACACTTGCGCGGCCGAGTTCGCTTCACCCACCGCCTACATGTACTCGACCTACGAATCCCCGTTTGCCGGCAGTGTTGCCGACGAGAGCACGCCGTCGGACAAGAAGAAGGTCATCATCCTCGGCGGCGGCCCGAACCGTATCGGCCAGGGCATCGAGTTCGACTATTGCTGCTGTCACGCCTGCTTCGCGCTGCATGACGCCGGCTACGAATCCATCATGGTCAACTGCAACCCGGAAACGGTGTCGACCGACTATGACACCGCCGACCGGCTCTATTTCGAGCCGCTCACGGCCGAGGACGTGTTGGAGATCATCGCCAAGGAGCGCACCAACGGCACCTTGCATGGCGTGATCGTGCAGTTCGGCGGCCAGACCCCGCTGAAACTCGCACGCGCACTGGAAGCCGCGGAAGTGCCGATCCTCGGCACTTCGCCCGATGCCATCGATCTCGCCGAAGACCGCGACCGTTTCAAGCGCGTGCTCGACAAGCTGCGGCTGAAGCAGCCGAAGAACGGCATCGCCTATTCAGTCGAGCAGGCCCGCCTGGTCGCGACCGATCTCGGCCTGCCACTGGTGGTGCGCCCGTCCTACGTGCTCGGCGGCCGCGCGATGCAGATCATCCGCGAGGAGAACCAGCTCAGCGACTACCTGCTGGGCACCTTGCCGGAGCTGGTGCCGGCCGACGTCAAGGCGCGCTACCCGAACGACAAGACCGGGCAGATCAACACCGTGCTCGGCAAGAATCCGCTGCTGTTCGACCGCTATCTGTCCGACGCCACCGAGATCGACGTCGACTGCCTCTGCGACGGCAAGGACACCTTCATCGTCGGCATCATGGAGCACATCGAGGAAGCCGGCATTCACTCCGGCGACTCCGCCTGCTCGCTGCCGCCGCACTCGCTCGACGCCAAGATGATCGAGGAGCTGGAGCGGCAGACGCGTGAGCTCGCGCTCGGCCTCGACGTCGTCGGCCTGATGAACGTGCAATACGCGATCAAGGACGGCGAGATCTATGTGCTCGAAGTCAATCCGCGCGCCTCGCGCACGGTGCCGTTCGTCGCCAAGGTGATCGGCACGCCAGTCGCAAAGATCGCCGCGCGCATCATGGCCGGCGAAAAGCTCGCCGACTTCAATTTGAAGAAGGCCGACTTCAAGCATGTCGGCGTGAAGGAATCGGTGTTTCCGTTCGCCCGCTTCCCCGGCGTCGACACGGTGCTCGGTCCGGAGATGCGCTCGACCGGCGAGGTCATGGGCATCGACCGCTCCTTCGCCGTCGCTTTCGCCAAGAGCCAGCTCGGCGGCGGCACACGGGTGCCGCGCAAGGGCACCGTGTTCGTATCGGTGCGCGAGAGCGACAAGACGCGCATTGCGGAGGCGGTTCGCGAATTGCATTCGCTCGGCTTCAAGGTGCTGGCGACCTCGGGCACGGCGCGCTTCCTGACCGACGAGGGCATCCCGACCGAGAAGGTGAACAAGGTGCTGGAAGGACGGCCGCATATCGTCGACGCCATCACCAATGGCGACGTCCAGCTGGTCTTCAACACCACCGAAGGCCCGCAGGCGCTTGCCGA
Organism: Bradyrhizobium manausense; assembly: GCF_018131105.1. Classification (NCBI taxonomy): domain Bacteria; kingdom Pseudomonadati; phylum Pseudomonadota; class Alphaproteobacteria; order Hyphomicrobiales; family Nitrobacteraceae; genus Bradyrhizobium; species Bradyrhizobium manausense. The sequence continues at coordinate 2,891,450 of NZ_JAFCJI010000001.1, forward strand.
CAGCCGATCGCTGCGGCGCGCGGCCCTCTTGCATAAAGTGCCGTATTACACCACTCTTTCCGGGGCCGTGGCGGCCGCGCAGGGCATCCGCGCCTACCTTGGCGGAGACCTTGAGGTTCGTACCCTGCAGAGCTACTTTTCGGAAACCTGATCGCGCGCGAAAGGCAAGTCCCCGAGGGGTAAGCCTTGCGCTAAGTGATTGACAATCAAGCCACAATGGCCGGAGGAACTGTCCGGCCATGTGGTTGTTCTGTTCCGGCGCCAGCCTCACTAAACGTTCCGGTGGGCGTGTATTCGGCTCCCCGGAAATACTGACGAATCAAGGTTGCCGCACCCTCCGTTTTGGCGGGCGCGCAGCCGAAGGACGAGAGAAGAGATGGAAAAGGTTCCGATGACTGCGAGCGGCTTTGCCGCACTCGGGGAAGAATTGAAGAAGCGCCAGTCCGAGGACCGTCCGCGCATCATCGAGCACATCGCGGAGGCGCGTTCGCACGGCGATCTGTCGGAGAACGCGGAATACCATGCCGCGAAGGAAGAGCAGTCTCACAATGAAGGCCGCATCGCCGAGCTCGAGGACAAGCTCGCGCGCGCCGACATCATCGACATTTCCAAGCTCTCCGGCGACACCATCAAGTTCGGCGCCACCGTGACGCTGGTCGACGAGGACACCGAGAAGAAAGCGGTATGGCAGATCGTCGGCGAGGTCGAGGCCGACGCCAAGAAGGGCCGTATCTCCATCACCTCGCCGCTGGCGCGCGCTTTGATCGGCAAGAAAAAGGGCTCGACCGTCGAGGTCAACGCCCCCGGCGGCGCCAAGGCGTATGAGATCACCAAGGTGGAGTGGCGGTAGTCCACTCCGCAAAGACTGCCTGGAAAGCCGCGCTCTGCGCGGCTTTCTCTGTTTCGAGACTTGTCGAGCGCCCGATTGTGAACCGCGCCGTCCTCAGTCATGCTCGGCGCCGCCGTCCGCGCAAGGGAGGACTCGATGGACATCGATCGTATCGCCGCGCAGAGCCAGCCTTATCTGCTCAGCCTCTTCCGCTTCATCACCGGGCTACTGTTCTTCCACTATGGCGTAGCCAAGCTGTTCAAGTTTCCACCGGTGGAAATGTTTTCCGAGGTCACGCCGTTGTCGCTCTGGGGCGTTGCCGGCATGTTCGAACTCGTGCTCGGCGGCCTGCTGATGATCGGCCTCTTCACGCGACTGGCCGCTTTCATCCTTTCCGGTGAGATGGCCTTCGCCTATTTCATCGAGCACCTGCCGCACAGTTTTTTTCCCGTCGTCAACGACGGCGCACTGGCGATCGTGCTGTGCTTTGCGTGCCTGTTCCTCGCTGCCGCCGGCGGCGGCCCGATCAGCGTGGATGCGACGCGGCGGTGACGAGTCGTTTCTAGCGCCGTCCCTTGACGTCGAGCGGCACGGCCGCCTCATATTTCGAATTGTGCAGCACCAGCGATGTGCGCACGTTGCGCACATGGGGCGCGGCGGTCAGGTGTGTCACAAAATCCTGGAAGGTCGCCATGTCAGGCGCGACGCATTTCAGGATGAAGTCGACCTCGCCGGACAGCATCCAGCATTCCCGCACCAGGGGCTCGGCGCGGACGAACTCCTCGAACGCGCGCAAATCCGCTTCCGCCTGGCTGGAGAGGTGCACGGCGGCAAACACCGTGACGTCGAAACCGAGCTTTCGCGCATCCAGGAGCCCGCGGTAGCCGTGAATGTAGCCCTCCTCCTCCAGCGCCCGGACCCGGCGCAGGCAGGGCGGAGGCGAGATACCGACGCGTTTGGCGAGTTCAACATTGGTGATTCGACCGTCGGCCTGGATCTCGGCGAGAATTTTGAGGTCGATCTCGTCTAGGTTCCGCGACACGTGATTGGAACTCCTGGCCTTCATGGCGGTATCGGGTGGATTCGTCGCAATCCTCATACCCAGTCTATGCCAAATGAGCAATTTTATTGCGCGTGCACCGCAATCGACTTTTGTTCCTTGTTGGAAAAATCCGCCGAGAGGGAATGCAATTCTTGCATAGCTCACCAGAAGGCTTAGATTAGCTCTGATATTTCAGCGCCTCCGCGAGGCCTCCCGGCACGTTCCGCGCCCGCGCTGCAAATCCCCCGTGAAAGGCGTCCGCAAATATGTCCGCTCCTGTTCATGCAAAGGTCGTCATTATTGGCTCCGGCCCGGCCGGCTACACCGCCGCGATCTATGCCGCGCGCGCGATGCTCGAGCCGATCCTGATCCAGGGCATGCAGGCCGGCGGTCAGCTCACCATCACCACCGACGTCGAGAACTATCCGGGCTTCGCCGACGTGATCCAGGGCCCCTGGCTGATGGAACAGATGGAGAAGCAGGCAGTCCATGTCGGGACCAAGATCGTCACCGACCTGGTGATCAAGCTCGACACCTCGCAGCGGCCGTTTCGCCTCACCTGCGACTCGGGTGACGTCTATCTCGCCGAAGCCGTGATCCTCGCCACCGGCGCGCAGGCGCGCTGGCTCGGCCTGCCCTCTGAGGCGAAATTTCAGGGCGGCGGTGTGTCGGCCTGCGCCACCTGCGACGGCTTCTTCTACCGCAACAAGGAAGTCGTGGTGGTCGGCGGCGGCAACACCGCGGTCGAGGAAGCCCTGTACCTGACCAATCATGCCTCGCAGGTCACCATCGTGCATCGGCGCGACCACTTCCGCGCCGAGCGCATCCTGCAAGAACGCCTGTTCAAGCACCCGAAGATCAAGGTGGTCTGGGACTCCGCGGTCGACGAGATCTGCGGCACCGAGAACCCGAACAAGGTCACGCATGTGCGGCTGAAGAACGTCAAGACCGGCGCGCTGACGGACGTGAAGACCGACGGCGTCTTCGTCGCCATCGGCCATGCGCCGGCGACTGAGCTCGTGAAAGACCAGATCAAGCTGAAACCGTCGGGCTATGTCGAGGTCGCAGCGAATTCGACCGCGACCTCCGTGCCCGGCCTGTTCGCCGCCGGCGACGTTGCTGACGAAACCTACCGCCAGGCCGTGACGGCCGCAGGCCTCGGCTGCATGGCAGCGCTCGAGGCCGAACGTTTCTTGGCCCTGCGCGCCAGCGAGCGCGCGGCAGCGGAATAACGATCATGCCTCGAACACGCGACGGATTTACGGATATGGATTGGGACAAGCTGAAGGTGTTTCACGCGGCGGCGGAAGCGGGAAGCTTCACGCATGCGGGAGAGCAGCTCGGCCTGTCGCAATCGGCGGTGTCACGCCAGGTCTCGGCGCTGGAGCAGGAGCTCTCGGTCTCACTGTTCCACCGCCATGCCCGCGGCCTGATCCTCACCGAGCAGGGCGACCTGTTGTTCCGCACCGCGCATGACGTGTTCATGCAGCTCCAGGCGGCGCGCGCGAAACTGACCGACAGTCGCGAGCGGCCGAGCGGCGATCTCAAGATCACCACCACGCCCGGCGTCGGCATCAACTGGCTGATCCCGCGGCTCGGCGAATTCACCGCGCTCTATCCGGAGATCCGGATCTCGCTGATCGTCACCGACGAGGAGCTGGATCTGTCGATGCGCGAGGCGGATGTTGCGATCCGGACCCGCAAGCCGACGCAGCCGGATCTCATCCAGCGCAAGCTTTTCGCGATGGGCTTCCACGCCTATTGCTCGCCTGACTACATCAAGCGCTTCGGCACGCCGCGGACGCTGGAAGAACTCGACTCCCATCGCATCATCACGCTGTCCGACGGCAACTTCGCGCCACACTTGCAGAACCGCAACTGGTTGATCGAAGCCGGCCGCAACGGCTCGGGTCCGCGCGAAGCCTATTTCAAGGTCAACAACATTCTCGGCCTGGTACGCGCCTGTCAGCAGGGCCTCGGCATCGCGGCATTGCCGGATTATCTGATCGAAGAACAGAGCCGCCTCGTACAACTGTTCGGCGAATCGGATTCGATCCAGCTCGATACGTATTTCGTCTATCCGGAAGAGCTGAAAACGGTCGCGCGCGTGCAGGTGTTCCGTGACTTCGTGGTGAGCAAGGCGCAGCGCTGGCCGTCCTGATTTCCGCATGTCTGACATGCGACCTCGGCTGTTGCTGCATGCCGCTCGCCAAGCCCATACTGCTTGCACGCTGAGCCTTCGCGTTGCGCATTTGTCCCCCTCCTCCAGTGGCGCGGGAGTTCAGTAATCCCTCTTGGAAGGTGATTGTGTCGGCCTCACGTGGCCAATACCTAAGCCGGGCCTTCGGGTCCGGCTTTTTTTCTGCCCAATCAGGCTTTCGCTTTCCGCGTGTATTGACAGTTTTGGGCATACCTCGCATCATTTGCCAATGATCACGAAGTCGTGCGCAATCGTCTCGAAAAAAGGCCCCCATCCGGGGACCTCGGATTTTTGCGCGCGCTAGGCTGACTTCGTCATCGCTGCCAAATCCCGAAAACCCCGCCACCTGGACGGGGTTTTTTCATGTGCCCTCCGTCTCAGGTTTCATCTTGAAAAGGAGACAGGACATGACTGATTTGCGAACTCAAATGCACGGACTGTGGTTGCCGCTGGTGACGCCGTTTCGCGACGGCCGCCTCGACGAGATCTCGCTGCGGCGGCTGACGCGGCACTACTGCACGCAAGCCATCGACGGCTTCATCCTGGGGGCGACCTCGGGTGAAGGCATGACGCTGCGCGATGCCGAGCTCGAACGTCTCGTCGCCATCGTCCGCGACGAGATGGCGGCGGGTCGCCGCAACGTTCCGATCGGGCTCGGACTGTCAGGCGCGGATACGTCGCGGATGAAGGAGCGACTGGACGAGACCGCGGACTGGCCGATCGACTTCTATCTGATCGCGAGCCCCTATTACGTGCGGCCGTCGCAGCGCGGGATCCTTGCGCATTTCGAGGCGCTGGCCGATCACGCCGCCTGGCCGCTCGCGCTCTACAACATTCCCTATCGCTGCGCCGTCGGCATCACCAACCAGACCATGCTGCGGCTCGCCGAGCACCCCGACATCATCGGCCTGAAGGATTGCGGCGCAAGCCGCGAGCAGTCGATCGCTTTGCTGCGCGACCGGCCGAAGGATTTTGCCGTGCTGACCGGCGAGGACGCGAACTATTTCGAGGCGCTCAGCGACGGCGCCGACGGTGGCATCTTGCTGTCCGCCCATCTCGAAACCGCGACCTTCGCCACCGTCTATAGCGAGCTGAGGCGCGGCAACCACGATGCGGCCAAGGCGCGCTGGCAGGAGGTCGCGGAGCTGACGCGGCTGTTGTTCACCGAGCCGAGCCCGGCGCCGGCGAAGTACTGGCTGTGGCGAACAGGGCTGATCGACAGCCCCGAAGTGCGCCTGCCGATGGTGGAGGTCAGTAGCGAGCTCGCCGCCACGCTCGATCGCGAGATCGAGCGGCGGGTCATGGTCGCGGCGTAATACTTCCCCTTGCCTCTCTCCCCGTGACAACGGGGAGAGAGGCAAGAGAGAGCGCCTTTGGTTAACCGGGCGCGAACGCTGTTCGCTATCGCCGCATGACGCATCCACGTCTCGTTTACGCAATGGGGCCTATCGTTCCCTCGCAAAGTTTTCAAAGAGGGGGAATGACAATGGGGCAACGCGTTCGCCCGACCGCGGCGGAAATGTTCGCGCCTGCCGATCTTTTGCAGGGGATTCTGATGGTGTCGTCGTTCGGCTTCTGGGCGGTGATGCTCGGCCTGATGCCGGTGCTACTGTTTCGGGTCTGGCTCGCCTGACCACGAAGCCTGCTTGCATGGTTAACCCGTGGATCGCGATTGCGCTTAAATGCTGTTGTCGCCGCAAGCCGGAATCTTAAAACATCCCGCGTATCGTTCGTCCCCATAAGCGAAGAAATCGCGGGGGCGATCTTGAACAATCAGAACGATTTGGCGCCGTATTACGGCGCCGCGCAGGGCTTTGACGACACCGAGCAGCAGGGCTTTTCCACGGCGGACATCATCTGGGCCGTCGGCATCTGGTCGGTGATCCTGACGCTGTCGCCGGTCATCGTGTTCTACATGCTGATGGTGGCCTGACGCATTTCCACCGGATCCCGGAAACGCAAAACGCGCGGGACACCGCGCGTTTGTCGTCCGGGGAAATGATTGATGAAAATTATGCCGCCTGCTTGTGCATTGCGCCGGATGCCGACGCCGTGCCGCGAATAGCCTTCACTGAACGCTCGATCGCCGCCCACAGCCTTGCAATTTCCTGAGCAGCACGGCTCTCGGCCTGATACTCACGCGCGCCTTCGCCGTGGCTGAGTGCCATCAACAAATCGGAACGATTGGTAATCTGACCGCCCCACACCGGAGCGCGGAACTTGGCCAGCGCCTCGCGGGCGATGGTGACGATCGGGCTTTCGGCTTCGTCGCGCTTGGCCGGTGCACCGTTGAGCACGACCGCGTAGGGCTTGCGCGCCGCGCGGCACATCTGAATGGTTTCCTGCACGGCGTTGACGTCGAACACGCCGGGACGTGCGGGAATGACCACCATGGTGGCATTCTTGATGGCGTCGTCGACGACGGCCGACAGGTTCGGCGGCGTGTCGATCAGCACCCACTCGTAACCGTCGCGCCTGGCAGCGGAGACGATGCCGCTGACCGAGTTCACCGCCGCCTTGATCGGCGGCTCGTTGGTGCCACGCAGCTTGTGCCACAGCGTGAGCGAGCCTTGCGGATCCGCATCCACAAGCATCACTTGCTTGCTCGCCTTGATCTGCGCAGCAAGATGTGCGGCCAGGGTACTCTTGCCCGAGCCGCCTTTACGCGATGCAAAAACAATAACGTTCATACCTCTGGCCTCCAGATTGACCCCAGGCCGCGAAAATGAATCACCACGCTGATTCGTGAAAGAAAAATTTATCAACGGTTGCGCCGTCGCCACGAAATAACAGGGCGGACTGGCTTTTGAGTCACACTGCCTTGCGCAATGACAGACATGAACCGTCATGAACGGCTGTCTACGCGGGCTTTTTCAATCAATCCTTCGGAAAAAGCGGGAGGACAACCTCGCCGCGCAAATCCTCGCGGCGGCCCGGTCACCAGGCACGAGCGCAATTGCTGCAAGCCGGCGCCAGGGTGGCGCGAACAAAACGAGTCCGGCGGCTGTCGCGAGGCTGGTGCCCCCTGAGTCATTTTGACGCGAGGGCTCGACAAGGTTTCAAGACGGGAACGTGGGATGCGGGCAGCCTAGCCGTCCTCGGCCTTTTTCTTCTTGGTCGCCTTCGCCTTGCTGGTCTTCTTCGTCGCCTTCGGCGCGATGTTGGTCGGCTTGCCGGCGCGCCGCGCGGCCGCCTCGCCGGGCTCCGGCCCGCGGCGGAAGAACGCGGCGCATTGCGGCGACAGCTGCGACTTCTTCTGGATCATGCAGGCGGTGATGGCATCGACATTCGGGACGAAGTCGCCGCACAGCCGCATCGCATCCGGCGTGCAGGCCTGCTGCTGCTCGGGCGTGTAGGCAAGGCCGGTGCCGGGCTGGACCAGAACGGCGAGCGCGAGCGAAAGGCCTGCAGCAGCCAAGGATGTGGTGACGCGAGATACCGGCATCGATCCCCCCAAGTGTCTATTCGGGCGAGAGTGTGGGTGAACCGGCGTTCGTTGGCAACGAGGGCCAAGGCGAAACCCGACGGCTGTGCGGTCTCGGCAACAGGGAGGGCGGCCGCCATGACGGCGGGGCGGGACGGCATCCCCGACCCAAAAACACGAAAACAACCCCATGCACAGTAGCGAACTCATGGCCAGGCCGCAGCCAGGTCGCGGCAGTCGCCCGCGCGATCCGAATATTAGGATTTAGCGAAATCAGATTTGACTCGTCGGGCAAAACAGGGGCATCATGTCAGCATCAAGGACGCGTGGGGTGGTCGGCTGGTCTGCTGCGCCGGGTCGGGAAGCGTCGGCGCAAGTGGAGGCGATCGCATGGAGGAGAACGGAGCGGAGCTGCCGCTGTCGGGAGTGACGGTGGTCTCGCTCGAGCAGGCGATCGCGGCGCCTCTCGCCAGCCGGCATCTTGCCGACTGGGGCGCCCGGGTCATCAAGATCGAGCGGCCGGGCCCCGGCGATTTCTGCCGGGACTACGACCACGTGATGAACGGCATGTCGAGCCAGTTCGTCTGGACCAACCGGTCGAAGGAGAGCCTCGCCATCGACATCAAGAGCGAGGCGGGCCGCAAGGCGCTCGACGCACTGCTGCCGCGGGCCGACGTGTTCATCCAGAACCTGGCGCCCGGCGCGGCGGAGCGGCTCGGTCTCGATGCCGCCGCCCTGCTGCGCAAATACCCCAAAATCATCGCCTGCGACGTCTCGGGCTATGGCAGCGGCGGCCCCTACAGCGACAAGAAGGCCTACGATCTGCTGGTGCAATGCGAGGCCGGCGTCCTCGCCGTGAACGGCACCGAGGCGGAGCCCGCCAAGGTCGGGCTGTCCGTGGTCGACATCGCCACCGGCATGTACATTCTCAATGGCGTGCTGATGGCGCTCTATCGCCGCGAGCGCACCGGCAAGGGTACCGCATTCCAGGCATCGCTGTTCGATTCCATCACCGACTGGATGAGCTATCCCGCCTTCTACACGCGCAGCACCGGACGGCTGCTGCCGCGAACCGGCGCAAGGCACGCCACGATTGCGCCTTATGGTCCGTTCCGCGTCGGTGACGGCAGCACGATCTTCTTCGGCATCCAGAACGACCGGGAATGGCGCGCGCTGTGCGGGACCGTGCTCGGCGATGACGCCCTCGCCGACCATCCGAGCTTCCGCACCAACCCGCTGCGCATGCAGAACCGCGACGAACTCCAGATCCTCATCGAGCAGCGCTTTGCCGCCCTGACCGGCGACGAGGTGCTGCGGCTGCTCGATACGGCGTCGATCGCCAACGCGCATCTGAATTCGGTCGAGGCGTTCCTCGCGCACGAACAGCTCCACGCGCGTTCCCGCGTGCAGACCGTCGGCTCGCCCAGCGGGCCGCTGATGAGCTTCCTGCCCGCCCTCACCATTCCCGGCCTCACCCCGAGGATGGATCCCGTTCCCGATGTCGGGCAGCACAACGACGCCATCCTCGCCGAACTCGGCCTGACGAAGGAGAGCTAGCCATGGTCCGTGGCCGACCGACGCGGGCTTATCTGGCCGTTCCCGCGCATCGCTCCCGGCTGGTCGAGAAGGCGGCCGTCTCGATGGCGGACGCGGTGTTCATGGATCTCGAGGACGCCGTGCCGCCCTCCGAGAAGCTTGCCGCGCTGGAAGAAGCGGTGCGATCGCTGTCCACGCTCGATTGGGGCACGAAGATCGTTGCCGTCAGGCTCAATGCCATCGACAGCCCCTTCATCGATCGGGAAATCCGTGCGCTCGCGCCGCTTGCGAGACTCGATGCGGTGATCGTGCCGAAGGCGGAGCGCGCGAGCGATATCGCAGCGATTGCCGATCGGCTGCTTGCCGCCGGCCCCGATCGCCCGGCGCCGGTCGCGCTGGAATTGCTGATCGAGACGGCGCTGGGGCTCGTCAATGTCGACGCGCTGGCCGCATCGCATGACAGCGTCAGCGCGCTTCATCTCGGTGTCGGCGATTTCGCGGCCTCGATCGGGGCGCGCTGCTCCGATATCGGCATCTCGCCGGAGGGCTACCGTCAGACGGAAACGGCGCAGAGCGGCTACGCCTCCGCGCCGCTCGACCTGTTCGCCTATCCGATGATGCGCGTGCTGGTGGCGGCGCGCGCTTTCGGCCTGCGCGCCGTCGATGGTCCCTGCGGCGCGTTCCGCGATGCCAGATTGACCGAAAGCACCGCGCAGAAGGCCGCCGCGATGGGCTTCGACGGCAAGCAGGTCATTCATCCCGACCAGATCGAACCGACGCTGCGTGCGTTCATTCCATCCGGCGACGAGCTGGCCCAGGCGCGGCGCATCCTGGAGGCGATGGAGCAGGCCGAAGCGCAGGGACAGGGGGCGGTGACGCTGGACGGCAAGATGATCGATTATGCCAATGTGCGCATGGCGCGCCGGATCATCGAGCTGGGGTCTTAGCGCGCATGACGACCATCCTGATCGTCGCGCCGGTGTTTGCGTTGATCGCGGCCGGCTATGCCTCGGTGCTGTTTCGCTTCGTCTCCGAGGCCGCGCACAAGGGCATCTCCGAATTCGCCTTCAGCATCGCGATCCCCGCACTGCTGTTTCGCACCATCGTCGTGTCGGAATTCCCCGACGTCAGCCCCTACCGGATGTGGGGCGCCTATTACGGCGCGCTGGCGCTGACCTGGATCGCGGCGCTGGCGATCTCGAAATTGCTGCGCGAACGGCGCGAGGACCGCGAGGACGGAGTCGTGTTCGCGATCGGCTCAGTCTACGGCAACATCGTGATGCTCGGCATTCCCCTGGTGCTCTCGGCGCTGGGCAACGAGGCCGCGGGACCGATGTCGCTGATCCTGTCGGTGAACACGCCGCTGCTGTGGCTCTGCGGCATCCTGCAGATGGAGCTCGTCAGCCGCAAGCGAACGGGCTCGGTGCTGTCGGTCATCCGCCCGGTGCTCGCGGATCTCGTGCGCAATCCGCTGATGCTGGGAATCGGCTTCGGCGTCATCTGGCGCTTCACCGGTCTCGGCCTCAACCCCGTCGTCGACAAGACCGTCGAGCTGCTCGCGCAGGCGGGATCACCGGCCGCGCTGATCGCGCTCGGCATCAATTTGTTTCGTTTCGAGGTGAAGGGCGAGATGCCGAGCGTCGTCGTGATGAGCGCGCTCAAGCTGCTGGCCATGCCGGCCATCGCGTATCTGCTCGCAAGACTGCTGGGCCTGCCGCCGGTCGCCGCCGGCGTCATCGTGCTCTTCGCGGCGATGCCGACCGGCGCCAATGCCTACATCTTCGCTGCGCAGTATCAGCGGCTGGTGAACCCGGTGTCGGGCGCAGTGGCGCTGGGGACGCTGCTCGCAGCGGTGACGTTGCCGGTGGTGGTGATGGTGGTGGCGGGGGCGAGGTAGGGCGGCTGACGATTGCCGAAGCCGCTATTCGACACGCCGGCCGACGCGCCAGCCCATCTCCCAGAAATCTGCCTCGAGCCGGGTGGCTTCCCTGAAGATCGCAATCAGCTCGGCCTCGCGAGCCGGCGTGGCGTAGAGATCGGCGAGATGGTCCAGGTGCGCCTGCGCTTTGGCAGCGACCTCCTGATACGGCGCGCCGGCGTACTCGGCGATCCAGACGCGATAGGCATTCGTCGCAGCGTCGGCACCGGGCCGCGAGGCAAGCCGCGTTGCGATCTCCGCGTAGCCGATCACGCAAGGCGCAAGCGCCACCTTGAGCGCCAGCAGATCGCCGCGCATCCCTGTGTCGAGCACGTAGCGTGTATAGGCCAGCATCTCGGCCGCCGGAGGGGCTTGCTCAAGATCGGCCGGGGATAGACCCCAACCGGCGCAGAGTTTTACATGCAGGTCCATCTCGACATAGAGGATGGCCGACAGGCCGGCCGCCGCCTCACGCATGTCGGCAAGCCTGGGCGACTTGTAGACCGCGAGCGCGTAGGCGCGCGCAAACTCGATGAGGAACAGGTAATCCTGAACCAGGTAGTGACGAAACGCCGCTTCGGGGAGCGAGCCGTCTGCCAATCCGTTCGTGAAGGGATGTTCGGTGTAGGCCCGCCACTCAGCGGATGCTGCTGTCTTGAGACGCGCGAAGAAACTCACGATCTGTTCCGCCTGGCTTGCTGGTCCATGAACGCCTTTGGTTCGGTACCGATAGCGTATTGCGAACCGGGGAGCTACGGTGACGGGGCATAAATTGCGGACAGAGTCCTCACCGTGTCGAGAGTCTGGTGCACTGCGACCGCAATTCGCTTCATCGAACTGGAGGCACAGGCGGGATCGCCGGCTTCCGACCGGCAGCGTGCATCGGCTCATTCAATCACTTCGTTCGCGCGAACCATGATGGATTGAGGAACGTTGATGCCGAGCACCTTCGCCGTCTTCAGGTTGATCGCCAGCTCGAACTTGGTCGGCTCCCTCAAAGGCAAATCTGCAGGCTTAGCACCGCGCAATAGCTTGTCGATATACTCCGCTGTATCTCCGACGATACTACCTACATCCAGGCCGTAAGTAAGAAGAACACCTGCTCTCGCAAAGTCCGTATTGTCTGAAATTGTCGGTACGCGGTATTGCCTCGCGACGTCCGCAATCCGCTCCCGGTTCTTGAAGGTATAAGGCGTTGAAAAGATATAGGCCGCATCGAAGCCATCAGTGGCAAGCCGCGCAAATATCCTGTCAAGGTCCTGCACATCCGCAGGATCGGGATAAAATACTTGCGACGCAAAGCCGATCTTTTGTCCGGCGGTGGCTATGTCGCTTTCGATCAGCACCGGGTCATTCGAGCCGATCCCTTTGTACAAGATGATTGCCACGCGCGAAAACCGGGGCAGAATATCCTTCAAAAGCTCCATGCGCTTGGCCGTGAGATCAAAGATCATCGGCTCCACGCCCGTGATGTTGGCATTAGGGTGCGCAAGATCATTGACGATATGGTTGCGCAACGCATTTGCACCAGCGGTGACGATGGGGATCGTCGCTGTCGCTTCCTTGAGTGCGCGGACAGTCGGGGTACTTGCTCCTAACAGCACATCGGGCCGTCGCGCGACGAGCTCACCTGCCAGCGCGGACGCCCGTTCAAGGTGCCCTCCAGCGCTGACGCAATCCACCACGAGATTTTGCCCCTCCACCCAGCCGCGATCAGCCAGTCCATGAAGCATCGCTCCCCAGTAAGCTGGTGCATCCTTGGTAGGGCAGATCACTCCCGCCAAAATACCGAGGCGTTTGGGGAGCGCGGAATTTTCCCCTGATGCGGCGCCCGCGAATAGAGCCAGAACGAGGGCAGCGAACGACACCACCCGTCTCACGGCGGTGAAGACATCGTTCTTCGATTTTGGAATGTTCATGCCCCATCCCTCTCGGCTGAGACAGTATCTCTTTTCGATGCTGTATTCGACTTGGCCTTTGGTCTTCTCGCAGTTGCGTTGACAGCCGCTCAGACGCTCTTTTCAGAGTCGTTGCTTTGTGGTTTAACGCTGGCGCTATTACAACCATGTCAAAAGAATGCATTTCAAGGGACACCGATGAGAACTTTCCTTTCGGCCGCCACTCTTGCTGTTACAGTTGTTCTTGCTACTCCGATTTATGCCCAAAACTGTCACCACGATCCGGTCTGCCAAGCCAAGCGCGACGGCGTGAGCGTCGCTGAATCCAAGCGGCGCGATCGTTGTATGGGAGGCCTGCCCGCGGACCAGCATCCCGACAGAGCAGCAAAGTGCGGTATCCAGATTCGAAGGTAGGCAGATCAGTGGAACGTCTCGTGAAGATCAACCTAGCCGGAGCATGGGTTCTGTTACTTTTCGTGACATTCAACTCTGCATTCGCCGCGCAACGTAGCTCGGGCAAACCGAGCGCCTGCACGCTTTCGCAGTGCCTCCTGGTACAGACCAAGTATCGCGGCTACTCGATCGAACAGGCGCGCAAATGGTGTCCCGCCAATCTGAATACGAATGGTTGCGTCAAATAGAAAACGCCCCCCTGCACAATCAGTGGCTCGTGCTATTAGTGCGAGCTGCTCGCGCCAGCGACGGCCAACAGCCAATTGGAGTTACAGGGACAGCGCACTAGATTAGCCTTAACCAGCGTTGGCGCGCGCCCCAGCAAAATCGGAAGCTTCGTACACCTTGGCCGCAATCCTCACAGATCACTTCGGCCGCTCCACACGAGAGCCGACGAATTGCATGATCTCTGCTGCTGAATAGACGCCCTGGGGCGCGGGGCCGGGCGGCAATTTCAGGACCTTTATGTAGACATCCTGGCCCGGCTTGATCACGGTATCGACGCTGCCCGGTGTGGTGGTCGTGAGAGCTTGATTGCCGACGAACGTCGTCGAGCTCGTGCCGGGCGTCACAATGGTGGACGACCGGCTCGCATCGGCTGCGCTGATGATCTGAAAGTGCGACCCGCCTGCGGCCTGCGTCGTTTCCGCGGCCTTGAGCAGCACATAGTCCTGCACCGTGGAAGAATTTGTATAGGAATTGCCCCGCGCTTGAATGCGCCAGGTGTCGGCCGTCACCTGTTGCGCAGCAACTCCCCCAGTAAATCCCATCTCCTGATATTTTGTGCCACAGCCCACTACTGCGAGGCACACCCCGACGATCGCAATCCAACGCATCCGAATCTTCCCCCAATCAAATGACCCAAGCGCAACCAGGGGAAGGGATCAATCCGACGTTCGCCGAATTCGGCGGGACAATACGATCACGCGCCCGATGTCGCACGCATGGCGCGCTGCGCGAAGCGCGGATCAACACGCGGCGTCAAGCTCGACGAATATGTCGATAGCCAAGCAACCTAGCCGTTGCATTCGAGCACCATCTGGAGATCGGGAGCGCGCTGCTCATCGTCAAGCCAACATGAGCAGCGATGCCCAGATGCAGAGAATCACGCTCATTGCGATATCGTTCGGACTATCGGAAGCGCTGGTACAGTTGGGTGGGCTCGAACCACCGACCTCCTGTTCCACAGACAGGCGCTCTAACCAACTGAGCTACAACTGCATCCTTGCGAGCCGCCTTGGGGGCGCCTTGAGAGGGCCTGATACCGAGGGGGCTGGACGGGGCGGAAACTAGGTGCAACGGGCGTTTTTGGCAAGGCCGCAAAACCCGTTATTTGCCTCTCTTCAGCGCGATAAATCTGCGGATTTGGTTGGGGTGTTCGGGATTTACCTTGTGGACCTGATCCCCTCACCCGGATCGGTCCGACGATGCTTCGCATCGCCGGGGCGATCCGGACCTCTCCCTGTGGGAGAGGTGAAAAAAACCCGGGCCGCGAGGGCCCGGGTTTCCTGATTTCGTCGATCCGCCGTTTTGAATCAGGCCGCGGGCTTGGCGAACTTGGCGGCGGAGGCCTTGATCGGCTCGGCGGTCTCGGCGGCGACGCGCTGCGTCAGCTCGACGAGCTCCTTGGCCTGGGCCTGGAAGGTCTCGAGCTGGGTGCGGGCGTGGCCGGTCCAGAGCTGGAAGGCGTCGGTCGGCGACTTGGTGCCGAGCAGCTCCTGGGCGAAGTCCAGGTGAGCCGTGGTGTTGGCCTTGGCGAATTCCATCAGCTTGGCGGTGTACTCGCTCGCGCCCTTGGAGGCGGAGGCGAACACGGCCTCGACGGTGCCGTTGTGGCTTTCGGCGGCGTCCTTGAACTTGGCGTAGTTCTCGCGGGCCTGCGAAACGCCCTTCTCGGCGAACGCACGCATCTGCTCGGGAACCTCGAACGGGATGATCGAGGCAGAAAACGGATCAGTCGCACCTGTCATGGTTGGTCCCTCTCGATAATGAAAAAATGGAGTGAGCCTTCTGGCGCGCCCGCCGGCCAACCGGGGCCGTTTCTTGTTACGAATGGCGGGTACGAAAGACTGGAAACGCAAAGCACGAGATGGCTCGTCCAGCGTCCAGTAGTATCGCTGCCTAACATGTCAACATTGTGCAACGCAAACGTGATTTGGGGTGCGTTGCGATAATTTAATCCTGAGGGTGAGGCTCCCCGGTGGGGGGAACCGGGGGTTGAGGTGCGTGCGTCATTTCCTGGGGGGGGGGGCGATGGAGAGCTGCGAAATGCACCGCTCTATCCGGCTGACTTCCCCCGTCTCCGGCCCCGAGCGAATCCTGCGGATGCCGCGACCGCGCTGCTTGCGGGGGCGGCTGGATTAAGGTTATCGCGGCTTTAGGACGTCCCCCGTAGACCGGGACGTGGACCTGCCCGCGGCCACGGGCGATACTAACCCTTTCTTAAGGCTGTCATTCCGGCAGCCCCTGAAATGACGCGTGAGCGCGAGAACCAAGCCGGTCGGATGACGAATTCGGATTTCCAGTTGCGAGGCGTCGGCGATCCGCGGCTGTCCGTGCATGCGACCTCACCCCTGCCGGCCTGGCTCTGGTCGCTCGACGGCACGCGCGTGCTGTGGGCCAACGCGGTCGGCGCGAAATTCTTCGGCGCGGCCAATGCGGCAGCGCTCGGGGACAAGAGTTTCGGACCGTCCGACACCCATCGCCGCCAGATCGTCCGGCTCGCCCGCCAGTTGCCGGCAAGCGGCGCGGTGAGGCTCGAGCGGCTGCGCGGCTTCGGCGCCGGGCTCGGCACGCTGATGACCTGCGCCTGCGCGCGGCTGGACTTTGCCGACGGCAGCTCCGGCGTGCTCGTCACCGCGATGAATGCGGGCGCGCCGAACATGCCGCTGGTCGAGCGGCTGCATCGTCTCGTCGACGGCGCGGCCATGCCGATGGCGGCGTTCGCGCCTGACGGCATGTTCGCCGGCGCGAGCGAAGCCGCACGCGCCCTGCTCGGCTTTCGCGATCTCGGCGACGCCGGCCTCGAACAGGCACGCAGCGATGCGCTGGCGAACGGTCGCGTCGAGATGCCGATCGGCATCGGCAAGATGGTGCTGCAGCGGGTCGGCACCGGGGCCGATGTCGGTCTCGTCGCGCTGATCGAGCCTGCGGTGGCGGATGCGGAGCCGGTGGCTGAGAGCGCGGCGGAGGCTGCGGCTGACGTGGTGCATGATGTGGTGCAGCCCCCTGCCCCCGAAACACCCAATGAACCCCCGCAACATGTGGTCGAGACGCCGCCGGCGAATGAGCCCGACGCCGGTATCGTGATGTTCGATCCATTCGCTGAACCGGACGAGACGCCTGCGTCGGCCGATGCGATCGCCGACACGACGGATGCGGCACCGGAAACAGTTGAAAACCCGGCCGCAGCCATTGTGCCGCCGCAAGCCGCGCCGATCACGGCCGACATGGTCGAGCCGTCTGGACACGCGGGATCGCGGTCCGCACACGCGGAGTCGCGGTCCGCACACGTTGAGACACCGCGCCAGCATCCGCTGCGTTTCCTGTGGCAGATGGATGCGGAGGGACGCTTCGTGCTGGCGTCCAGCGAGTTCACCCGCCTGATGGGCACGCACACCGCGGCCGGTTTCGGCCGGCCCTGGCATGAGATCGCCGACGAATTCGCGCTCGACCCCGAAGGACGCGTCGCGCAGGCGCTGGCGAGCCACGACACCTGGGCCGGCATCACCGTGAACTGGCCGGCCGATGGCGGCGAGCATCTGCCGGTCGAGCTCGCCGGCCTGCCGGTCTACGACCGCGAGCGCAACTTCGCCGGCTTCAAGGGTTTTGGCGTGTGCCGCGATCTCGACGGGCTCAACCGGCTCGATGCGCTCCGCCGCTATGAAGCGTTCAGCGAGCCGCGCGCAGCACAGCGCCTGTCGGCCGATGTGGTCGAGCCTGATCCCGAACCGGAGGCCAAGCCTAAGGGAGAGGCAGAGGCTCCGCCTCCGCCGATCGAGCCGCCGCCTGAGCCTGAACCGCCCGCTGCCATCGAACCCGAACCGCCCGCAATCTTCATCGAAGCGAATTCACACCCAACCGATCCGGAAACGCCAGTGGAAACGCCTCCGAATGTCGTGCCGTTCCGCGCACCCGGTGATCCCAGATCGCCTGGCGATCAGAGAGCCCCGACGCTGACGCCGGTCGAGAACAGCGCGTTCAACGAGCTCGCGCGGCAACTCTCCGAGCGGCTCGAACGCGAGCGCGAACAGATCGCATCGGATGCGGTTGAACCGCCGGCGGACGAGATCGCGCCTGAAGCGGAGATGCCGCCCGAGCCCTCGCTATCAGAGCCAATGACATCGGAGCCCGAGGCACAGCCCACCGCGGCCGAATGGCTGACCGAGCCGGCACCGCCGCCGCGCGGCGATGCCCTGCGCGACCGCACGCTGCTCGATCTGGTGCCATCAGGCATCCTGATCTACCGGCTCGACCGGTTGCTCTACGCCAATTCGGCGTTCCTCACCCGCATGGGCTACGCCAACCTCGCCGCGCTGGAAGAAGCCGGCGGGCTGGACGCGCTCTATGTCGAGCCCGGCGTGTCCGCCGCCAGCAGCACGTCGCAATCAGGCACGCCGGTGACGATCAGCGCGACGGTTGCGAACGGCGTGCAGCCGCTCGCGACCACCGAAGCGCATCTGCACACGATCGACTGGAACGGCGAGAGCGCGCATGCGCTGATCTGCGCGCTGCCGCAAGCGGCACCTGTGATCGTCGCGCCGGCCATCGCCGTGCCGCAGCCGGTGGTGGTGTTCCCCGATCTGCCGGAGCCCGAAGCCGAGCTCGAGGCCGGCGATGCCGACGCCGAAGATCTCGCCGCGATCCTCGACACCACGGCCGAGGGCATCGTGATGTTCGACGCCGAAGGCAACATCCACGCCTGCAACCGCAGCGCGGAAGCGCTGTTCGGCTATGACGGCGAGACGCTGATGCAGCAGACCCTGCTGACGCTGTTCGCGCCCGAGAGCCAGCAGATCGTCGTCGACTATCACGAAAGCATCAAGAGCGGGGATATCGCGAGCCTGCTCGATCACGGCCGCGAGGTGCTGGGCCGCGAGAAGAACGGCGGCGTGCTGCCGCTCGCCATGATCATGGGCCGCACACGGCCCGACGGTCCGAACTTCTTCGCCGTGTTCCGCGATCTCTCGCACGCGAAGAAAGGCGAGAGCGAGCTGACGCAGGCGCGACGCCTGGTCGACGGCGCCGCCAACGCCAAGGCCGACATGCTGGCGCGGATCAGCCACGAGATCCGCACGCCGCTCAACGCCATCATCGGCTTTGCCGAGGTGATGATCTCCGAGCGTTTCGGCACGCTCGGCAACGAGCGCTACGGCGAATACATGAAGGACATCCGCGCCTCCGGCGAGCGCGTGATCACCATCATCGACGATCTCCTTGAGCTGTCGCGGATCGAGACCGGCAAGCTCGATCTGAATTTCGCCAACCTCAACCTCAACGACCTCGTCGAGGCCTGCGTCACCGTGATGCAGCCGCAGGCCAACCGCGAGCGCATCATCATCCGCACCTCGCTGGCGCATGCGCTGCCACAGGTGACGGCCGATGCGCGCGCGCTGCGGCAGGTGACGATGAATTTGATCTCGAACTCGATCCGGCTGGCCAGCGCCGGCGGCCAGGTCATCGTCTCGACCGCACTGTCCGACCGCGGCGAGATATGCCTGCGCATCCGCGACACCGGCCAGGGCCTCAGCGAACAGGAAGTCGCCGCCGCCATGGAGCCGTTCCGCACGCCGCCGCCCGGCGACGCTTCGGACAGCTCCGCGCTGAGCCTGTCGCTGACCAGGGCGCTGGTCGAAGCCAACCGCGCCCAGTTCAACATCAAGAGCGCCGGCAGCTCGGGCACGCTGATCGAAGTGACCTTCGCGCCCGTCGTGGCGCGGGCGTGAAGACTGCCCGCGTCACCTAGCGGATTGGACGCGGGTCGAGGCCCGGATGCGCGGCGATATAGTCGATCTCGCCGCGCGTGGTGCCGATATCCATCAGCTCCCTGTCACTGAGATTGCTCAGGTCGGCGCGCAGCCTCCCGCGGCGGCGCCATTGCTGGAACGCGCGCCAATACTGCCTGAAGCCATGGGAGACGTACCGCCTTCTCGTAGCGGTCCATCGCAGTCCGGTTGCACCATAGGTTATGCTCATCACAGCATCTCCCGCGGGTGTTTCTTTTCATCGGCTGAATGTGTCAGGCCGCGCGAGAAATGCTCGACATCCGGTTGACCTGCGCATCGTAACGCGGCCGCGGCGTCGCCCTGTGTGAACGGCTTCACATGCCCTGCGTGGTTTTTCCGTGGCCGGGTTCGCCGAACCATCGCGCGGCGGCGCGAGCGAGCTCATCGATCTCGAGGACGCCATCGCTGGCCCACGCGACAAAACCGTCGGGGCGAACGAGCACGGCGCTCAGGCCCAGCCGATCCCTCGGCTCGCTGGGGACATAGACGATCCGATCACTCCAACGGCCTGCGAGCACCCGAAGCGACGCGCGCGCGTCGAAATCCAGCAAGATGCCTTTCCCCGACCTCAAGCGTTCGCCGATCGTCGCGCCGTCAGAGAGCTCGAATTCGGGAACAGAGCGGCCGACCAGCGGATGGCTGCCGCCGAGATCGTAGCGGAGCGAGGTGCCGCGAACACGCTCGGCGAAATAGGTCGCGCCATCGCGGGTCGCGATGAGATCGCGGATGATGGCCTGGAGCGCGCGGCTGCCCGGCTCCGGTCGCATGATTGCGATTTGCGCGCGCGACCAGTCGAGGATTTGTGCGCCGACGGGACGCCGCTCGTGCGAATAGCTGTCGAGCAGATCTGCGGGCGCGTCGCCGCGGATTGTCGCGGCGAGCTTCCAGCCGAGGTTCATGGCATCGCCGAGACCGAGATTGAGGCCCTGCCCGCCCAGCGGCGAATGGGTGTGCGCGGCATCGCCTGCGAGCAGCACGCGTCCGTTGCGATAGGCCGTCACCTGGCGGGCGCGGTCCGTCCAGGTGGCGGCAAGCCGAAGCGTCGTGACGGTGACGTCTGTGCAAGAGACATGACGCAACACTTTCTGCACATGCTCACGCGTGATCGGCGTGGAGCGGTGGAATACGCCACCGTCGAAATCGACCATCGCGACCGTGCCCGGCTGCGCATAAGTGTACATGCCCGTCGGCGTGTAGTTGCGGCCGGGGCTGAGCTTGTCCGGATCGGCCAGCTCGACCTCGATGGAATAGCCGGTGAACTCGGGGTCAGTGCCGACGAAGTCGAAGCCGCAGCTCTTGCGCACCGTGCTGCGGCCGCCGTCGCAACCGACAAGCCAGCGTCCGCGAAAGGTTTCGCCCGCGGCTTGCACCGCTACATCGTCGCTCGAGGGAGCTATGTCAGTGACGCCAAAGCCGTGCCTGATGTCGACGCCCAGGCTGTTTGCGCGCGCAGCCAACACGGCTTCGAGCGTCTCCATGTCGACCGCGACATTGGCCTTCGCCGGCGTCGGCAAGCGCCACGGCCATTGCGTGGCATCGACGTCGTCCTGATAGAACTGGATGCCGGCGAAATGACCTGCGGGCCGTCGCGCCTGCTGCATCCAATGCGCGGCAGTCTTGATCGCGCCCGAGCGTGCGCGCTGTGCGGCCAAGATATCTTCCAGGAGGCCGCGCCGGTGAAAGGCCTCAGTTGTCGGAATCGACAGGCCGCGCAGGCCGAATGGCAGCTGCTTCAGCGCCGCATGCGGGCTTTGCGCTTGCTCCAGCACCAGCACCGAGAGACCGGCGCGCCGCAGCTCGCAGGCGAGAAACAGGCCGACGGGGCCCGCGCCGGCAATGACAACGTCGTAGATATCAGTGGATTGGGTTTGCATGAGACGCTCCTGTGGTCGATGTTCGACCGGAGCGTTCCCTGAAGCCTCGAGAATCACACGGACGAACGATTGAGCGCCTGCGTGGCGCCCGATGTTCGTCGCGGGGATCTCGTGCACAAGGCCAAAGACCAGAGCTTCCGTTACCAGAAGGACTTGGGCTTACCAGACCAAGTCTGCCTTTTCCGACGGGGCCTCTATAGTTTCGTCGTGACGGATGCGCAACAAAAAAGGCACGGCGCTTGCGGCGCCGTGCCTTTCACATTCAACTGGTCTTGGATCCAAATAGTCCTGGATCAGCTGTAGATCTCGAACAGGCCCGCGCCGCCCTGGCCGCCGCCGATGCACATGGTCACGACACCCCACTTGGCCTTGCGGCGGGCGCCTTCCTGCAGCAAATGGCCAGTGAGACGGGCGCCGGTCATGCCGAAGGGATGGCCGATCGCGATCGAGCCGCCATTGACGTTATACTTGGCGGGATCGATGCCGAGCTTGTCGCGCGAGTAGAGGCACTGGCTGGCGAAGGCCTCGTTGAGCTCCCAGAGATCGATGTCGTCGATCTTCAGGCCGTGGCGCTTCAAGAGCTTCGGCACGGCGAAGATCGGGCCGATGCCCATCTCGTCCGGCTCGCAGCCCGCGGCTGCCCAGGCGACGAAGCGGCCGAGCGGCTTGAGGCCGCGCTTCTCGGCATCCTTGGCTTCCATCAGCACCACGGCGGCAGCACCGTCGGAGAGCTGGCTGGCATTGCCGGCGGTGACGAACTTGCCGGGACCCTTGACCGGCTCGAGTTTTGCCAATCCTTCCATCGTCGTCTCGGGGCGATTGCACTCGTCCCGGTCGACGACGTAGTCGACGATCGACTCCGCCTTGGTCGCCTTGTCGACAACCTTCATCCTGGTCTTCATCGGGACGATTTCGTCCTTGAACTTGTTGGCCTGCTGGGCGGCCGCCATGCGGCGCTGCGACTCCAGCGAATATTCGTCCTGGTATTCGCGGCTGAGCTTGTAGCGCTCCGCAACGATGTCGGCGGTGTCGATCATCGCCATGAAGATGTCGGGCGCGGTCTTGAGCAGCTCGGGATCAACAGTCTCCTTCGGCGTGCCGCCACCCGGCATCGAGATGCTCTCGACGCCGCCGGCGACGATGCAGTCGGCGCCATCCGAGCGGATCGAGTTCGCGGCCATCGCGATGGTCTGCAGGCCCGAGGAGCAGAAGCGGTTCACCGAGACGCCGCCGGTCGACTTCGGCAGGCCTGCGAGCAGCGCGGCCTGGCGGCCGATGTTCGGCGCGCCATGGGCGCAATTGCCCAGATAGCAATCCTCGACATAGTCCTTGTCGAAGCCGGCGCGGTCGACCGCGTGATGGATGGCGTGCGCGGCAAGCGACATCGGCGGCGTGATGTTGAACCCGCCGCGGCCGGACTTGGCCAGGCCCGTGCGCGCGTAGGAAACGATGACGGCTTCACGCATTTGTTTTCTCCCTTTTAGCTTTGGTACGGAGGCGTCCTGGACGCCATTGGTACACAAAGTTTGGGGATCGCGGGAGACATAAAGCGCGTCGCTGCATCAACAAAAACGCCGCCCCTCGCGAGAAGGGCGGCGTTGTTCCGCATGTCGGAATATATGATGGCCGTCATTCCGCGGCGCGCACGCCGCTCTGTCTACTCGTCATGCCTGGGCTTGACCCGGGCATCCACGTCTTGACGCAAGGAAGTTCGTGGATGGCCGGGACAAGCCCGGCCATGACGGCACGTAGCGAGCGCGCGATCAGAACGTCAGCGCCTTGACCTGCTTGACCTGCGGCAGGGCCTGCACCTTGGCGAGCAGGTCGGCCGGCACCGCGCCGTCGACCTCGATCAGCGCGATGGCATCGGAGCCCGGCGCGACGCGGCCGAGATGGAAGGTCGCGATGTTGATCTTGGCGTCGCCGAGCAGGCTCGCGAACTTGCCGATGAAGCCGGGCTTATCCTCGTTGGTCACGTAGATCATCGACTTGCCGAACTCGGCATCGACGCGGATGCCCTTGATGTCGACGAGGCGCGGCTTGCCATCGGCATAGACGGTACCCGAGACCGATCGCTCCTGCCGCTCGGTGGTCACAGTGACGGTGATCAGGCTCTCATAGTCGCTCTGCGCGGCGCGGACGATCTCGTCCACCACCATACCACGCTCCTTGGCGACGACGGGCGCCGACACCACGTTGACCTCGCCCAGCATCGGCCGCAGCAGGCCCGACAGCACCGCCGAGGTGATCGCCTTGATCTTCATCTCGGCGACATGGCCCTCATAGGTGATCTCGACCTTGAGAATGCCGGACTCAGTGAGTTGGCCGGCGAACGAGCCGAGCTTCTCGGCAAGCGCGATGAAGGGCTTCAGCTTCGGCGCTTCTTCCGCGGTGATCGAGGGGAAGTTGACGGCGTTCGAGATCGCGCCGGTCAACAGATAGTCCGACATCTGCTCGGCGACCTGGAGCGCGACGTTCTCCTGCGCTTCCGTGGTGGAGGCGCCGAGATGCGGCGTGCAGATCACGTTGGGATGGCCGAACAGCACGTTGGCACTCGCGGGCTCCTCGACGAACACGTCGAAGGCGGCGCCCGCAATGTGCTTGGAATTGAGCGCATCGACCACGGCCTGCTCGTCGACGAGACCGCCGCGGGCGCAGTTGATCAGGCGCACACCCTTCTTCATCTTGGCGATCGCTGATGCGTCGATGATGTTCCTGGTCTTCTCGGTCAGCGGCGTGTGCAGCGTGATGAAGTCGGCGCGCTTGAGCAGGTCATCCAGATCGACCTTCTCGACGCCGATGTCCTTGGCGCGCTCCGGCGACAGGAACGGGTCGAACGCAACCACCTTCATGCGCAGGCCGAGCGCGCGGTCGGCGACGATCGAGCCGATGTTGCCGCAGCCGACCACGCCGAGCACCTTGCCGGTGATCTCGACGCCCATGAAGCGGTTCTTCTCCCACTTGCCGGCCTGGGTCGAGGCGTCCGCCTGCGGGATCTCGCGGGCCAGCGCCAGCATGAGCGTAATCGCATGCTCGGCGGTCGTGATCGAATTGCCGAACGGCGTGTTCATCACGATGATGCCCTTGGCGGTTGCCGCGGGGATCTCGACGTTGTCGACGCCGATGCCGGCGCGGCCGATCACCTTGAGGTTGGTGGCCTTCTCCAGGATCTTGGCGGTCGCCTTCGTGGCGGAGCGGATCGCGAGGCCGTCGTAATTGCCGATGATCTCGGCGAGCTTGTCCTTGTCCTTGCCGAGGTTGGGCTGGAAGTCGACCTCGACGCCGCGATCCCTGAAGATCTGCACGGCAGCGGGCGAGAGCGCGTCGGAAATGAGAACTTTGGGCTTGGTCATGGGAATGATCCTCTACCTTCCCTGATGGAAGGGATGATGTTCGACCGGAATAGGGTGATGCCTGGAAGCGACTTCTGCCTCTCCCCGTCAGAGCGGGGAGAGGCGAAGAACGAGAACTTACGCTGCTTTCGCCAGAGCGGCCTTGGTCTCGGCGAAGGCCCAGTCGATCCACTGCGTCAGCAGCTCGACGTCCCTGGCCTCGACGGTGGCGCCGCACCAGATGCGCAGGCCAGCCGGCGCATCGCGATAGTACGCGAAGTCATAGCCGGCGCCTTCCTTCTCGACGAGGGCGACCAGCTTCTTGGAGAAGTCGGCCTGTGCGTCGTCGGAGAGCGAAGTGATCGCGGGATCGGTGAACTTCAGGCACACCGAGGTGTTGGAGCGGATCGCGGCATCCTTGGCCAGGAAGTCGATCCAGGGCGTCTTCGCCTTCCAGTCGGCGAGCACCTTGGTGTTGGCGTCGGCGCGGCCGATCAGCGCCTTGAGGCCGCCGATCGATTTGGCCCAGTTCAGCGCATCGAGATAGTCCTCGACGCACAGCATCGACGGCGTGTTGATGGTCTCACCGACGAAGATGCCTTCGTTGATCTTGCCGCCCTTGGTCATGCGGAAGATCTTCGGCAGCGGCCACGCCGGCTTGTAGGTCTCGAGCCGCTCCACCGCGCGGGGCGACAGGATCAGCATGCCGTGTGCGGCTTCGCCGCCGAGCGCCTTCTGCCAGGAGAAGGTGACGACATCGAGCTTGGCCCAGTCGAGGTCTTGCGCGAACGCGGCCGAGGTGGCGTCGCAAATGGTCAGGCCTTCGCGGGTCGCGCTGATCCAGTCAGCGTTCGGCACGCGGACACCCGACGTGGTGCCATTCCAGGTGAAGACGACGTCGCTCTTGGGATCGACCTTGGAGAGGTCGGGAATCTCACCGTATCCAGCATTGAGCTTGGTGACGTCCTTGAGCTTCAGTTCCTTGACGATGTCGCTGACCCAGCCCTCGCCGAAGGACTCCCAGGCGATCGTGGTGACGGGCCGCGCACCGAGCAGCGACCACAGCGCCATCTCGACCGCGCCGGTATCGGACGCGGGCACGATGCCGATGCGATAATCGGGCGGTACTTCAAGCACTTCGCGCGTCAGATCGATCGCGAGCTTGAGCTTGGTCTTGCCGACCTTCGCGCGATGCGAACGGCCGAGCGCTGCGTCCTTGAGATTTTGGGCGTTCCAGCCGGGGCGCTTGGCGCAGGGGCCGGAAGAGAAATGCGGCACGTTCGGCCGCGAAGCGGGCTTCGCTACAGTCATGATCTACCCTTCCAGATAGTAAGCCTCCCGTTGGGGGGAGGTGTCCCGCCGCGGCTGATACGGGAATCGGGAAGGGCAGTCAAGGAAGTTCAGGCGTCTCACGCTGGAGTGATGGTTCTTCCGGCGCGATACCGGGGGATACAACAGGCGCGAGCGCATTCAGCAAGTCCGTGGCCTCGCTGATCAATTGCGCGGCACGACGGCGGCTACCGACTTTCAAAATGCACTTGTCATTGGCCTGCACGACGTAATCGTTGCCGACCTTGATCATCGAATAGCTTGTCATTGAAATCCCCGAACCGACCGAGCCCGGTGTGAGATGCTCCCGTAGCACCGATCGTTCCGCGATCAACGTGAACGACGAGCGGGTAGTTTATCAGCTGTTAAGATGAACGAACGTGCGATCCGATTTCGCAGCATGCGCAACGGCTGCCGCCAGAGCCCCATTCCGATACAATCGGAACGGCGCTCCAGACTTTCGTAATGACGCGTTTTCTGTGCGCGAACCGGTATCCACTTCGCTCGAAAACGCTCCTGCTGCATCAAAAGCGCACGGTCATGCCGGCGTGGCTCAACGAAAATCCGAGACGCTTGTAGAAGCGCTGCGCGTCGACACGGCTCGAATGTGTCAGCAATTCGACCAGATTGCAGCCGCGCGCTTTCGCTTCCGTCATCGCCCATTGCACCAATTGCTCGCCGATGCCGCGGCTGCGGCAATCGGAAGCAACGCGGACATCTTCGAGCAGACCACGAATGCCGCCTTGCGAACTGATGCCTGCGAGCACCGCGAGTTGCAGGCAGCCGACCACCCTGCCCTCGCTTTCGGCGACGACAAGCGCGAGATTGGAATCGCGCTCGACGCGCTCGAACGCCTGGTAATAGACGGCCGGAAGCGGATCCTCGACGCGCTCGCGAGCGCGGCCGAGATGATCGTCGGCCAGCATCGCCACGATCGCGGGCACATCCTCGCGGCGCGCGCGACGGATGGAGACGGACTTATCGTTCATAGGGAAGCTCCAGAATTCGGCGCGAAGGACTCAGCGCGCCGGCGGCAGGCCGAGACAGGCCTCGGCTTCAGTGATCCAGCGGCGGATGGCGGCATGGCGGCCGAGATCGAAGCCGCCTTCATGTGCGAGACGCGTATAGGCGAGCAGCGAGACGTCGGCGAGCGAGACCGCATCACCCGCGAAGAAACGGCTCGCCGCCAGATGCTGCTCCATGCGGTCAAGCGCCGCACGGCCGCGCCTGACTTTATCAGGATCGAGCTCGGAGGCATTCTTGCCGAGATAGACCATCTGGAAACGGCACACCGCGACGTAGGGCTCGTGGCTGTACTGCTCCCAGAACAGCCATTCGTCCATCTTGGCGGCGGCGAAGGCGTCGCGCGGAATGAGGGCGCTGTCGCGGGCGAGATAACGGATGATGGCGTTGGATTGCGCGAGCGTGCGGCCGTCGTCGAAAGCAACGGTCGGCACCTGGCCGGCCCCGTTCATTTTCAGGAATTGCGGTGTGCGCGTCTCGCCCTTGCGCGTGTCGATCTCGATCCAGCGATAGGGCAATGCGAGATGATCGCAGACCCATTTCACCTTCAAACAATTGCCCGAATTGCTGTCGCCGTAGATCTGCATCGCTGCCGCCCCGTGTCGGGCGACACAGCATCAGGACGTCGCCGGCCTGTCAACCGCAGCACAGTGAAGCGGCGTCAGAACTTGTAGCCGACCCCGACGCGCGCATTATTCAGCGTCACCGAGGTGTTCATAACCGGGGAGAACTTCACGTATTCGTATTCCACGCGCGCGAACAGACCGTCCCAGATGCAGTATTCGAGGCCGAGACCGGCGGTCCAGCCCACCGCGAAGGTGTTGGTCCGGTGCTGGCCTTGCGTCCCGGACTGCGCCGGAACGGGTCCGTACGTTCCGATCGTGGTCGTGGTGTTGCCGAAGATATCCGTTGTCGTCACATCGGTGCGCAGCTGCACGTTGCTCGTTACCGTGCGGGTGACGTCCATCCGCCCGACGGCAGCGCCGAAGAACGCGTACGGCATGAAGGGACCGCCGTCCCAACCGACGCGACCACGCAACGTGGCCATGTCCTTGATCTGGGCCGTCGCGGTGCCGGTGAGCGACACGGCATAATTGTTGGTGATGCCGGCAGCCCGCGTCTCGCCTGGCGGGTTGACGATCACGAGCGAGTTGGAGCCGGTCGACCCCGACTTGAGGTTGTTGAAGTAGCTGTAGGTGCCTTCGAGACTGAGAATGGCATCGTACCATTGCCAATTGCGGCCGACGAACCCGCCGAAATTGGTGCTCTGCGTGTTGGCCTTTTGCAGCAGCGACCACGTCGCCGTCGGTCCCTGGAGCACGCTGTCGCGGAAGATGTAGTTGGTCAGGCCGACGACGCTCTGGCCAAAGTCGGTCGCGTCAGCCGTGTAGCCCGCGGTGCCGCCGAAATAGGTGCCATCCCAATTGTGGGCTGTCGTGGACAGGCCGTCGGTGAAGCTGCCGCGCAGGACGGGCAGATCCGGCATGTCGGCCGCGTGTGCGGCGGACACAGAGCCGAGCATCGCCGCCACCAACCAAAGCCTACGCATTGCAACGCTCCATCGAACTCTAACTGTCGAGCGTGATCATGGCTCGTTAACCTTAACCAATGGTTGCGTCTGGCGTTTTCGTCGCCGCTCGCCATGAAAAAAATGCAAAGCAAAACGGCGCGGGATGATCCCGCGCCGTTAAGAAACATTAAGCGATGAGGCTTGCGATCAGCCCTTGGTGACGAGCGGCGGCGGCACGTAGACCGGCGGGCTGTTGAGCTCCCAGCGAAGGCCGAGCTTCACGTCGTTCGACGTGATGTTCCTGACCTTGATGGTCGAGGGGCCGGAGATGCTGCCATCGAATGCGCGGAAGTTGCCGGGCGCAGCGTCGCCGAGATTCATGTAGCTGTAGGCGAGTTCGACGGTGAACCCGGGATTGACCTTGTAGGCGAGACCGGCATGGGCGGCCCATGCGAAGTTCCACTTACCGTTGGTGTCGAAATAGGTGACGCTGTTGGACAGCGCGCCGGCGGTGTAGCGAACGCCGTTGTCCTGGAAGCCCGAGAGCTGGTTGTAGGAACCACCGAGGCCGGCGCCGATGAACGGCGTGATGCACCACCAGGTGCCGAGATCGACATAGGCATTGGCCATCACGACCCACTCGGACTTGCTGCCGGTGTAGGTGTTGGCTTCAACATCGCCCGCACCGAGAGCCACGCTCTGCGAACCGTGCAAATTGGCCTTGCCGCGGTACTGGCCGATCACGTCGGCGCGGAACCAGTTGTTGAAGCGATAGCCGACGCCGACGTCGAACAGCGGCGAAGAGTCGAAGCCGAGGCCAGCAGTCGTGGTCGGGAACGCCGCCGACGTCGCGCTGTCGATGCTCTTTGCGGTCTGATTGGTCATGCCGATGTCGCCACGCAGATACCAGCCACCGAAGTCGGCGGGCGGGGCGGGCGGCGCGTACATGGGGGGCGGAGCCGCGATCGGCATATCGGCGGCAAACGCCATCGACGAGATCAGTGATGCCGCACCCGCGGCAAGGAGAGACTTAACGCTACGCATTGGCTTCGTCCTTATGGCCGGTGAGACAAAATGCAGATGCCTCACGTTCTGGAAACTCACAGGCGGACGATGGCAGCAAATGCTTAAGCGCCACTTAACCCTAATTTTTAAGGTTGATTTTTTCTCTACCCACACGCGGATGCGGCGCAAGCGTTGCAGAAATGCGGCAGGTGCACGCCGCAATTGCTAACGATGTATGAAGCTGCAACGCAGCGTAAGACGATTTGTTAACGCGCGTGCCGCGGCAGCCTGGGCAGGAACACCGCAAGCAGGCCGATCGCCGGCAGATAGGCACAGACCTGATAGACGAACTCGATCGAGGTGTGGTCGGCGAGCTTGCCGAGCACGGCCGCGCCCAGACCGCCGATGCCGAAAGCGACGCCGAAGAACACGCCGGAAATCATGCCGAAGCGATGCGGCACCAGCTCCTGCGCGAACACGATGATCGACGACGTCGTCGACGAGATGATGAGGCCGATGATCACCGACAGTACCGCGCTCGCATAGAGTCCGGCAAAGGGCAGCGCCAGCGTGAACGGCAGCGCGCCGAGAATCGAGATCCAGATCACGATCTTGCGGCCGAAGCGATCGCCCAGGGGACCGCCGAAGAACGCGCCGACCGCGTTCGCGGCAAGGAAGATGAAGAGGTAGATCTGCGCTGTCTGCGTCGACACGCCGAAACGATCGATCAGATAGAAGATGTAATAGCTCGACAGGCTCGAGACGTAGAGCTGTTTCGAGAACAGCAGCGCCACGAGAACAAGGAGCGCAACCACGACACGGCGCGAGCTCGGCGCGTCGGGATGAGCCTGGGCCGCGACCGTCTTCTTCGCCTTGATCTGCGGCGCGTACCAGCGGCCGATGCGCCAGAGGATCAGAATCGCGAGGAACGCGATCGAGGAGAACCAGGCGATGCTGCCCTGCCCGAACGGCACGACGATGAGCGCGGCGAGCACCGGCCCCATTGAAGTACCGAAGCTGCCGCCAAGCTGAAACACCGATTGGGCAAAACCGTAACGGCCACCGGAGGCGAGCCGCGCGATGCGCGCCGACTCCGGATGAAACACCGCGGAGCCGAGGCCGACGAAGGCCGCCGCAACCAGGATGATGAGATATTGGTGCGCGACGCTGAGCAGTAGCAGGCCGAAGAAGGTCGAGGCCATGCCGATCGACAGCGAATAAGGCTGCGCCTTCTTGTCGGTGTAATGCCCGACCACCGGCTGCAGCAGCGAGGCCGTGAACTGGAAGGCCAGCGTGATCATGCCGATCTGCGCGAAGTCGAGCGCGTAGGTATCCTTCAGGATCGGATAGACCGAGGCGATCAGCGACTGCATGGTGTCGTTGAGGAAGTGCGAGAAGCTGATGCCGGCGAGCACGACATAGGCCGGCCCTGCGGCCGCGTTGCCGGCGGATGCGACGTCGCTGACGACAACGGGCTCGGTCAGCGTTTCCTCGGAGACAACGACTGGCTTGTTCACTGGAGCATCCTGCCGCGGCAGCTCGCCGCGACCTCACAGGTACGATGCAACGCGTGGTGGAACCACCGCCAATCGCCCATGGCTGGGATGCGCGGCTGCTCTCTTACCCTCTCCCCTTGTGGGAGAGGGTGGATCGCTGCGCAGCGGCGAGACGGGTGAGGGGCTTCTCTCCGCGAGTCGCTTTGCGGGTCGTGCGCGCGGAAGTAACCCCTCATCCGGCGCTTCGCGCCACCTTCTCCAACAAGGGGAGAAGGAAGAGACCTCAGGCCGCGGCCTGGCCCAGCGCGGAGACGATGGTGTCGACGACGTCCTCGACCAGGACGCGGTCCTCGCCCTCGCCCATGACGCGGATCACGGGCTCGGTGCCGGAGGAGCGGATCAGCAAGCGGCCATGGCCGTTGAGGCGCTTCTCGCCGTCGGAGATCGCCGACTTGACGTCGGAATCGTCGAGCGGCTTGCCGCCCTTGTGACGAACGTTCTTGAGGATCTGCGGCAGCGGATCGAAGCGGTGGCAGACTTCCGACACCGGACGACGCGACTTCTGCACCACGGCCAGCACCTGCAGCGCCGCCACAAATCCGTCGCCGGTGGTGGCGTAGTCGGACAGGATGATGTGGCCGGACTGCTCGCCACCGAGATTGTAGCCGCCGCTCAGCATCTGCTCGAGCACGTAGCGATCGCCGACCGGTGTGCGCACCAGGTCGAGCCCCTGCCCTTTCAGGAAGCGCTCGAGGCCGAGATTGGACATCACGGTGGCGACGATGCCCGGACGCGAGAGGCGACCGTCTTCCTTCCAGCTCTGCGCGATCACCGCCAGCAGCTGGTCGCCGTCGACGACATGGCCGCGCTCGTCGACCAGGATGACGCGGTCGGCGTCACCGTCCAGCGCAATGCCGATGTCGGCGCGCATCT
The DNA here is from genome assembly GCF_018131105.1 of Bradyrhizobium manausense. Classification (NCBI taxonomy): domain Bacteria; kingdom Pseudomonadati; phylum Pseudomonadota; class Alphaproteobacteria; order Hyphomicrobiales; family Nitrobacteraceae; genus Bradyrhizobium; species Bradyrhizobium manausense. The sequence continues at coordinate 2,923,257 of NZ_JAFCJI010000001.1, forward strand.
CGCGCACCTTCCGCGACAGCGCTTCCGGCGAAGTCGAGCCGCAATCCTTGTTGATGTTGAAGCCATCGGGCTCGACGCCGATCGGCACCACGTCGGCGCCCAATTCCCACAGCGCTTCCGGCACCACCTTGTAGGCGGCGCCATTGGCGCAATCGACCACGACGCGCAGGCCGTCGAGCGAGAGATCGCGCGGCAGCGTGCGCTTGGCGAATTCGATGTAGCGGTCATGCACGCCGTCGATACGGCGGGCCCGGCCGAGGCTCGCGCTCTGCGCCAGCCGCTTCTCGATCGGCTCGTCGAGCAGCTGCTCGATCTGCTTCTCGACGTCGTCGGACAGCTTGAATCCCTGCGGGCCGAACAGCTTGATGCCGTTGTCCTCGAACAGATTGTGCGAGGCCGAAATCATGACGCCGAGATCGGCGCGCATCGACTTGGTGAGCATCGCCACCGCCGGCGTCGGCATCGGGCCGACCAGCAGCACGTCCATGCCGACCGAGGTGAAGCCCGCGACCATCGCGTATTCGATCATGTAGCCGGACAGGCGGGTGTCCTTGCCGATCACGACCCGGTGGCGGTGGTCACCGCGCTGAAACGCAAGGCCGGCGGCCTGGCCGACCTTGAGCGCGAGCTCCGGCGTGATCAGTCCGTTGGCGCGGCCCCGGATCCCGTCCGTCCCGAAATATTTGCGGCTCATATCGTCCCCCACGCAACAACCAGGGATCCCCATTGCAACCTCCGGGTGCCCTGGCGGGACCCGCATCCCTGATTTGCTGGGCGTCTTATAATGCCTGGACGGCTAACTTGGCTTCAAAAAATATGATGAATCATTACGGAACCGGAACCTCGCCCCCCGGGTAAGCTCTTGTTAATCTTATATTTCCGGTTTCAGCGCCGGAATGACGCGGAACTCACCTCAGGGCTTTCGCTTCACGTGGCCGTCCTCGCGGCTCGGTGCCGGCTGGGTGACGTTGACGGGATCGGAGCCCGGAAAGGTCTCTTCCAACCCCTCCTCCAGCGCGTCGTCGAGGTCCTGCTTTTCCTTGATCTGTTCCGGCGAAGGTCCTGTGTGCGGCTTGGTCATGGCGCTCTTCTCGCAAACGATTTGGCTGTGCATCCAACCATGCTAGATGACCCCTAAACCTTGCGACGCAAGACTTGAGAGACGGGCCGGGGAACGTTCATGAAGCACATCACCTGTATCGACGATCTTCGCGCGCTGCATAAGCGCCGCGTGCCGAAGGCATTCTTCGACTATTGCGACCGCGGCTCCTATGCCGAGGAAACGCTGCGCGCCAACCGCGAGGACATGCAGCAGATCAAGTTCCGCCAGCGCATCCTTGTCGACGTCTCCAAGCGCGACACCTCGACCACGATCCTCGGCGAACCCTCGACCATGCCGCTGATCCTGGCGCCGGTCGGCCTGCTCGGCATGCAGCACGGCGACGGCGAGATCCACGCCTGCCGCGCGGCGCAGGCCGCCGGCATCCCGTTCACGCAGTCGACCATGTCGATCTGCTCGATCGAGGATATTGCGGCCGCCGTCGACAAGCCGTTCTGGTTCCAGCTCTACGTGATGAAGGACCGCGGCTTCATCAAGGATCTGGTCCAGCGCGCGATCGCAGCGAAATGCAGCGCGCTGGTGCTCACCGTCGACCTGCAGGTGATCGGCCAGCGGCACGCCGATATCAAGAACGGCATGACGATTCCGCCGGAATGGTCGCTGTCGAAGTTCATCGATTTCGCCACCAAGCCGGCCTGGGTCTCCGGCGTGCTGCAAGGCAAGCGCCGCACCTTCGGCAACATCGCCGGCCACGTGAAGAACACCGAGGACCTCAACCGCCTCGCCGAATGGACCGCCTCGCAGTTCGACACCTCCTTGAACTGGAAGGATGTCGAATGGATCCGCAGCATCTGGCCGGGCAAGCTCATCATCAAGGGCATTCTGGACGTCGAGGACGCCGAGGAAGCGGCCAAGACCGGCGCACAGGCGCTGGTGGTGTCGAACCATGGCGGCCGTCAGCTCGACGGCGCGCCGTCCTCGATCGAGGTGCTGCCCGAGATCGCCGACGCGGTCGGTGATAACATGGAGATCATGTTCGACGGCGGCATCCGCTCCGGCCAGGACGTGATGCGCGCGCTCGCGCTCGGCGCCAAGTCCTGCATGATCGGCCGCGCTTACGCCTACGGCCTGGGGGCCGGCGGCCAGGCCGGCGTCGCCAAGGCGATCGACATCATCCAGAAAGAGCTGCTGACCACGATGGGCCTTTGCGGCGTCAACCGGATCGACGAGATCGACGATCATGTCATCGCTGAGGCGCCGTAGCAGCGGTGCGGGGTGGGCAAAGCGAAAGCGTGCCGTTGCCGACCCGACGAGTTATCAGTTTGATGGAAGCCATCGCCACAATCTGCGCCGTCGTCCTGGCGAAAGCCAGGACGACATGAGCGCTCACATCGGCGGCGTCACGCCGTCGCGACCGACATTGACGCGGTTCGCTTCCAGCGTACCGTCGTCCTTCTTTGCCGCACCGAAGATGATCAGCTTGGCGCCGGGCTTCACTTCCGACCTGTCGCTGGCGACGAAGGTGACGATCGGGGTGTCCGGCGGCACCACGACTTTCTTCTCGCCATCCTTGTACTTCACCGTGATGTTCTGGCCGTCGGTGCCCTTGATCGTCTGCGCGACGGTGGCGTTGGTCATGGTCGAGTTGGCGCGGGCATCCCAGGGACGGAAACCTTCGGCGGCGCCGCGCTGGTTCTCCGGAAAGATGTGCACGGCGATGGCCTTCTGCGTGCCGTCCGGCTCGGGCATGGCGGTGACGCCGATATAGGAGCCCTCCTTGATCTCGGAGAGCTCAGTCTTCACCACGGCGAAGACCGCAACGTTGTCGGTCATGCGCACCTTCACGTCGCTGCCTTCGCGCGTCTTGATGCCCAGCGTGTTGCCGTCGACGCTCTCGATGGCGCCGCGGATGCGGACTGTCGGCGCCTGCTGCGCCGAGACCGATGACGTCACGATGCAGGCGACGAAGGCAGCCGCGGCGGCGCGCGGCATCCAGTTGTTCAGGCTTGGCATGATGGTCCCCTCCAAGGAGTTGCGGCGATCAACGGCAAACCCCGTCCGACCGCCGCTATTCCCTGAATTGCTGATCACATCGGAGGTGTCAGGCCATCGCGGCCGACGCTGACGCGATTGGTCTCGAACGAGCCATCGGGCAATTGCTTCATGGAGGCGATGACCTTGGCGCCGGCCTTCAGCTCCGACTTATCGCCGGGAACGAAGGTCACGACCGGTGTCATATCCGAGACGAACACCTTCTTCTCGCCGTCCTTGTACTTCACCAGCAGGGTGTGGCCGTCATTGCCGACCACGCTCTCGGACACCGTGGCGTTGGTCATGCTGGAATTCGGCTTGAGATCATAGGGCCGCGAACCTTCGCCGGTGCCGCGCATGCTCTCCGGAAACACGTGCACCTCGACCGCGTTGTTGCCGCCATCAGGTCCCGGCACGGTGGTGGCGCCGACGAAGGAGCCGACCTTGATGTCGGCGAGCGCGATCTTGGTGACGCCGGCGACGCGCACGTCTGATGCGATGCGGAGCTTGAAGTCCTCGCCGCTATGCGACTTGACCTGCATGGTGTCACCATTGACGCTCTCGATCGTGCCGCGCACGCGAGTCGGTACCGGCGCCTTTTGCGCGACGGCAGCAAGGGTGGAAGCGGCCACCATCGCAACGGCGATGAGCGGACGCGTGAAATTGGCACGTTGGATCGTCATTGATGTCTCCGATTGTCCCCACGGGGATAGAACGCCGGAGACGGCGCACTATTCTCTCAAGTCTTTGTGAGATCGGCCTCGACCAGTGCGCGCAGCTCCGCGGTCACTTCGGGCCGCTGGCCGAACCAAAGTTCGAAGCCGCGCACCGCCTGGTGCAGGAGCATGCCGAGCCCGTCGGCGGTCTTGAGCCCGCGCGCCCTGGCGGCGGCGAGCAGCGGCGTCACGAGGGGAACGTAGACGAGATCGGTGACGACGGCCTCTGGCGGGAGTCGCGTCACGTCGACTTCGAGCGCGGGCTGGCCGTGCATGCCGAGCGAGGTCGTGTTCACGAGAAGTTTTGCTCGAGGCAGGATCTCGTTGATCCCGTCCCAGGCGAGCGGTTGCACGTTCGGCCCGAATTGCGCCGCGAGCGCCTCGGCCCGCGCCAGGGTGCGATTGGCAAGATGAATGCGCCTGAAGCCGCGTTCGAGCAGGCCGAACACGACAGCGCGCGAGGAGCCGCCGGCGCCCAACACCAGCGCCTCCTCCGCCCTGTCCCAAAGCAGTGCACTGGCGTCGAGATTGCCGAGAAAGCCCTCGACGTCGGTGTTGGTCGAGCGAAGCTCGCCGCCTTCAAACCACAGCGTGTTGGCGGCGCCCACGGCCTTGGCGCGCGCGTCGGGGGTCGACAGCTCCAGCACGCCGACCTTGTGCGGAATGGTGACGTTGGCGCCGACGAAACCGCGCAGCGACAGCCGCAGCACGAAATCCCTGAGATCATCGGGCGGAACGGCCTCGATGACATAGCCGCCTGCGATGCCGAGGGTGCGCAGCCAATAATGATGGATCAGCGGCGAGCGCGAATGCGCGGCCGGCCATCCGATCAAACAGGCTGCGGGCGGTTTGGGCACGGTCGTCACCTTGCAGGATCCCTCCGGGAGATTGTCGCAGGCGATCCATTTCGTGTCCCGCCGGTCCTGTCAAGCAGGCGACGGGTGGTCCGCGACCTCGAGCGCCCCGGGGCTGCTCTTGATGTCGGCGACCGCGCGCTCGATGGTCTCACGATAATGCGCGTGCGGCTCGGTGACGCCATGGGTCAACAGCGCCTGGCGGACGGAGGGCGAGGCACCGGTGATGAGCAGCTGCATGCCCTGGCGATGTGACTTGGCGGCGACGCGGCCGAGCACGTTTGCGGCCGTCGAATCCAGGAATGGCACCGCAGCGAAATCCACCACGAAACCTTTACGCGTGCCGGCAACCTCGTCGAGCACGTTGCCGATCGCGGACGCCGCACCGAAGAAGAACGCACCGGTGATGCGGTAGACCAGCACGTCGCGATCGACCGAGAGCGCGGGATCGTAGGGCACGCGCTCGCCATTGTCAGCGTCGGGACGATCGGCGGCCACCAGCGGCGGGCGCTCTTCGATGCCTGTCATCTCCGCCATGCGATGGATGAACAGCACGGCCCCGAGCGCAAAGCCCACCAGGATTCCTTCGGTGAGATCGCGGAAGATCGTGAGCAGGAAGGTTGCGAGCAGCACGACGGCATCGCCCCATGACGAGCGCAAGAGCGTCGCGAATTCGTGCTTCTCCGCCATGGTCCAGGACACCACGACCAGCACGGCGGCGAGCGCAGCAAGCGGGATGTAGCTCGCGAGCGGCGCTGCGACCAGCATGAACAGCAGCAGGAACACCGAGTGCAACATCCCCGCAAGCGGACCGCGTGCGCCGGCGCGGATATTGGTCGCGGTGCGCGCGATCAGCCCGGTGACGCAGATGCCGCCGAACAGCGCCGCACCGATATTGGCGGCGCCTTGCGCCACCAGTTCGCAATTGGAGCGATGACGGCGTCCGGTCATGCCGTCGGCGACGACCGCCGACAAGAGGGATTCGATCGCGGCCAGCAGCGCGAACGAGATCGCATCCGGCAGCACCGCTTTTGCCTTGGCAAGCGAGAACGCCGGCAGCGCGGGCGACGGCAATTCGCGCGGAATGCCGCCGAAGCGGGATCCGATGGTCTCGATCGGCAGCGACAGCACAGCGGCCGCGATCGCCGCGAGCACGACCGCGATCAGGATGCCGGGCCAGGATGGTCGCCAGCGCCGCAGGCCGGCGATGATGGCGATGCAGACGAGAGCAAGGCCAAGCGCGGACGGATTGACGGTGTGCAGACCGCTCGCGAGCGCGACGAGTTTCGGCACGAACTCACTCGGCTCCTTCCCCGCGAGCGTGATGCCTGAGAGATCGCGGAGCTGGCTGGCAAAAATGATCACGGCGATGCCGGCGGTGAAGCCGACCGTGACCGGATAGGGAATGAACTTGATGTAGGTGCCGATGCGCAGGAGACCGGCGGCGATCAGGACCATGCCCGCCATCATGGTGGCGAGGATCACGCCATCGACGCCGTGCCGCTCCGCGGTGACCGCGACCAGCACGATGAAGGCGCCTGCGGGACCGCCGACCTGGAAACGGCTGCCACCGAGCAGCGACACGATGAAGCCGCCGACGACGGCAGTGTAGAGCCCCCGATCCGGCGTCACGCCCGAGGCGATCGCGATCGCCATCGACAGCGGCAGTGCCACGATCGCGACGGTGAGGCCGGCGAACACGTCGGCGCGGAAATCCGCGAAGCCATAACCCTCGCGCCAGACCGTGACGATCTTTGGCAAATACAGTTCGGCAAAGGTCGGCTGACGCAACGGACGCAGCCCGCGCACGTGATCGCTGGTGATGCTCATGCGGCCCCCACAATGCTTCCCTGCATCGTGCGGCCGCGATCCCGGACGCGACGGTGCGGTTAGCTCCTCTGTTGTCCAGACACGATCATCGCGATCATGCCCCGACGCGGCGCGGCGGCCCCGGCTCCTTCAGGCGAACGCCCCGTCCGCCGCTGTCGCTGCGCACCTGCTCGCCGATCAGCTCGACGCCGGCCCGGTCGAACGCCTCGACCACCTTGATCAAGGTCTCGACCACGCCACGCACATTGCCGGTGGAGGCCTCCATCCGCTGGATGGTCGGCAACGACACGCCGGCAAGCTCGGCCAGGGTTTTCTGGTCGATGCCGAGCAGCGCGCGGGCTGCCCGCATCTGGAATGACGTGATCACCTTGGCCTCACGTGTGAGCTAGTATAAGTGATACTTTTTGTATGTACAATGATGTAAAATACATCAATCAAGGACGAACGCAAGCGTCTCCTCCGTCATTGCGAGGAGCGTAGCGACGAAGCAATCCAGCATCCCCGCGGAAAGACTCTGGATTGCTTCGCTTCGCTCACAATGACGCGTGGAGAGAGCGCGGGGCCACATGAAATGTCTCACGCATCGAGACAGTCCCTCACCCCGTCCTCTCCTCGCAAGAGCGAGGAGAGGAGACGAGAGAGCGGAGCCTCCCTAGCCGATTACGCCGCGTGCTGATGCGCGGCGATGATCTGGTCGGCAGCGCGTCCGGTGACTTCGGCCATGTGGTCGAACTGACGCGTGAAGCTGCCGGCGCCGGCCGTGGCCGAACGCAGTTCGACGATGAGTTCGCCGATCTCCGCTTCCGGCATCATGGCGCGGACGCAATCCCAGCCGCTCCAGCCGTCGCGGGTGTCGAAGCCCAGGATCTGGCCGCGCCGCGCCGACAGGATCGCGTTGATCTTGGCGGTGGCGTCGGTCGGGCAAACGATCTCGACCACGTGGATCGGCTCCAGCAACACCGACTGACACTCCGGCAGGCCCTCGTTGAGTCCGATGCGCGCGGCCGTGCGGAAGGCGAGGTCGGAGGAGTCGACGCTGTGATAGGAGCCGTCGGTCAGCGTCACCTGAAGATCGGTGACGGGGAAACCGAGCGGGCCGCGGGCGAGCCCGTCGACGACGCCTTCTTCCACCGCGCCGATATAGTTGCGCGGCACCGCGCCGCCGACGACCTTCTCGGCGAACTTGAAGCCCTCGCCGCGCGGCAGCGGCTTGATGTCGAGCACGACATCGCCGAACTGGCCGTGACCGCCGGATTGCTTCTTGTGGCGGCCACGCTGGACGACCGGCTTGCGGATGGTTTCCTGGTAGCCGATCGCGGGCGGATGCGAGGAGATCTTGACGCCAAAGCGGTCGCGCAGCCGTTCGCTGGCGACGCGCAGATGCATCTCGCCCTGCCCCCACAGCACGGTGTCGTGGGTCTGGGCGTTCTGCACGACGACGAGTGACGGATCCTCCTCGTGCAGCCGCATCAACGCCTGGCCGAGCTTGACGTCGTCCTTGCGGTCGGTGGACGCAACCGACATTGCGAGCACCGGCGGCGTCGGCTCCGAGGCCGTGAGCGCGGCAGGCACGGCCTTGCCGCTCGATACTGTGTCGCCGGTCTTGACCGGATCGAGCTTGGCAAGCGCCACGGTGTCACCGGCTTCGGCCGATGCACGCTTGCTCTCGTAAGCGCCGCTGACGGCGAGGATGCCGGAGATGCGGCCGGTTCCGCCGGACGAGGATTGCAGCGTGGCGCCGTCGTCGAGATGGCCGGCGAGCAGCCGCGTCAGCGACAGCTTTCCACCGTGCTGCGAATGCAGCGTCTTGAAGACGAAGCCGAGCGCATCCTTGCTCTCGGGCGCGCCGAGACGTTTTGCGGTCTCTGCGATCCCGGGCGCTTCGTGGCGCAGCGCTTTCATCAAACGCAGCACGCCGTTTTCGCGCGCGGCAGCGCCAAGAAGAACGGGGCAGATCAGTCCTTCGCGCAGTTCGCGGGCGAGATCGTCGAACACGGCATCGCGCGGCGGCTGGATGTCCTCCAGCAACTGCTCCATCAGCGCGTCGTCGTGATCGGCGAGCTTCTCCAGCATCGAGAAGCGCGCCTCCTTCTCCCGATCGAGATTGCCGCCGTCGAGCGCGACCACTTCGGAGGCCTTGTGCTCGCGATAGATGAACGCGCGCTCCAGCGCGAGATCGACGAAGCCTTCGATGAGCTCGTCCTTCCAGATCGGGATCTGGCGCAGCACCAGCGGCACGCGCGAGGCGGGCTGCAGCATTTCGAGCGTCTCGCGGATGCGCTTGTTGGCGCGGTCGATCTTGTTGAGGAACAGGAAACGCGGGATCTTCAGCTCCTCAAGCTCGCGCAGGATGATCTGAAGCTGTGGCAGCTTCTTTTCATCGGCCTCGCAGACCACGATCGCGGCGTCCACCGCGGGAAGCGCGGCGCGCATGTCGTGGGCGAACTCGACGGAACCGGGACAATCCAGGAAGGTATAGCTGTCGCCCATGAAACTCGTGGTGGCGGCAGTAAGCCCGACAGTCATCTTGTGGTGACGGGCCTCAGGCGTGGCGTCGCCGACGGATGTGCCGGCATCGACGCTGCCGGCGCGCGGGATTGCGCCCGTGCGCGCCAGGATCGCTTCGAGAAGTGTGGTTTTACCTGATTGGAAAGGGCCCACCAGTGCAATGCACCGTGGACCTCGGGGACTTCTGACGTCTTGTCCCATTCGCCGCCTCCTTGGTGTGGAGCTCGGCCCATGATTGGGTCGGCAAGCGCAGATGCTCTGCCCGTCCCCGAGATTTGGCAAGCATCAAACGTCGCTGCGGTGCGTCGTCCGTGAGATCAAGTCTTGACGGGCGTGTGTTCCACCTCTCCTCGGGGGAGAGGCGAAGCAACATCCCTGCTGACGCTCTTAACGGCCCGGACGAAGTTCCAGGCTTTCGAGTCCGGCCGCAACGTTGAGACCGACCTGGCCCTGCACGCTGAGCGGCTGGAGCGCGATCGAATTGTTGGAGCCGCCGACCAGCACGTTGCCGCCGAGGCCGACGCCGATCGACGCGCTGCCTTGCGCGCCCGCGTAGTCGCCGGAGAGATCGCCGGGGCCGAGCCGGTTCACGGGCGCGAACACGCCCCAAGCCAGCGCCGTCTCCTGGGTGATGCCGAGGTCGATGCCGACCTTGCGGATCGTCGCGACGTAACGGTCTTCGGGCAGGCCGTCGGCGCGCAGCACGCAGCCGAGATTGGTCACCGATCCCACCACGAAGCCGATGCTGGCGCCGCCGCGGCATTCGAGCACGCCGACCTTGACCAGCCGCGACTGCGCGCTGGCCCCCACGATGGAGGCGACGAGGCTGGCGGCCGTGAGCCCGGCGAGGAGGAGTGAGCGGCGCATGAATGTCTCCGGCTATGAATATGATGCAAGCAAAAAGACGCGGCAGCAAACCGCAAGGCGTTCTATGCCACAACTGGCGGAAGCGTGCCAAATCGCGCGGACGTGAAAGCAAAAGGGCCCGCATCGCGCGGGCCCTTTCGTAGCGGATCGTATTTGCAGGCTTAGCGGAGATTGCCGCAGAAGCGCTGGATGCGCTTGCAGGCGTCTTCGAGGTCCGAAGTCTTGGTCGCGTAGGAGATGCGGAATGCCGGACCGAGGCCGAAGGCCGACCCCTGCACCACGGCAACACCTTCGGTCTCCAGCAGCTCGGTGACGAACTGCTCATCGTTTCCGATCACATTGCCGGACGGCGCCTTCTTGCCGATCGTGCCGGCGCAGGACGGATAGACGTAGAACGCACCTTCGGGACGCGGGCACTCGATGCCATTGGCCTGGTTGAGCATGGAGACGACGAGGTCGCGACGCTCCTTGAACACCTTGTTGTTGGCGGCGATGAAGTCCTGCGGACCGTTCAGCGCCTCGACCGATGCCCACTGCGAGATCGAGGACGGGTTCGAGGTCGACTGCGACTGGATGGTCGACATCGCTTTGATCAGCTGCGCGGGACCGCCGGCATAGCCGATGCGCCAGCCGGTCATGCAATACGCTTTCGACACGCCGTTCACGGTCAACGTGCGGTCGTAGAGGCTGGGCTCGACCTGCGCGACGGTGGTGAACTGGAAGTCGTCATAGACGAGGTGCTCGTACATGTCGTCGGTCATCACCCAGACATGCGGATGCTTGACCAGCACGTCGGTGAGCGCCTTGAGCTCGGCCCGGGTGTAGGCCGCGCCGGTCGGGTTCGACGGCGAACACAGGATCACCCATTTGGTCTTCGGCGTGATCGCGCGATCGAGCGCCTCGGCCTGGAGCTTGAAGCCGCTCGCAGCGTTGCAAACCACCGGCACCGGCTCGCCGCCGGCAAGCGCCACCATCTCCGGATAGCTGACCCAATAGGGCGCCGGGATGATCACCTCGTCGCCCGGATTGATCGTCGCCATCAGCGCGTTGTAGAGCACCTGCTTGCCGCCGGTGCCGACGATGATCTGGTTCGGCTTGTAGGCGACGCCGTTCTCGCGCTGAAACTTCGCGATGATCGCGTCCTTCAGCTCGGGGATGCCGTCGACCGCGGTGTACTTGGTCTTGCCGGACTCGATGGCATGGATCGCCGCCAGCTTGATGTTGGCGGGCGTATCGAAGTCGGGTTCACCCGCGCCGAGGCCAATGACGTTGCGGCCCGCCGCTTTCAGCGCGCGTGCTTTATCCGTGACCGCGATGGTCGCGGACGGCTTCACACGGTCGAGCGCAGCGGCAAGGAAGGGCATCGTCATCTCCTGACAAGCGTCGTGAACCCTTTGGCCTCACGACTCTGATTGTGGGAATGGAGCCACCCTAAAACGTGTGCCGCTGCACCGCAAGAAACTTCGGCCCGATCTCGAAAAAGTTTACGGTTTTCGTGCGGCTGGAGCCTCGATTTCCCGCAATTTTCCGCAACTTTGCCACGCAAACCCCTCATATCCGGCAAGGCTTGTCCTCGGAGCAATTTTGCGTGTTGCGCGTCGCCGTAAATCGGAACGGCGTCATGCCCGGGCATAGCCGTCCGAAGGACCGCGTCGCTTCCGCTCGCCGATGTCCCCCGGACATCCACGCTCTTCGTCCGGCAGGTAAGACGTGGATGGCTTGGTCAAGCCCGGCCATGACGATGTGGAAGCCTTAACGGCCTCATCCATTCACCCTCTGCGCACACAATGCACGGCGCGTTGAGTCGTGCATGTTGACGCAAGCGTGATCTGATTTGCAGCGTCGCGCGAACATGATCTTCCATGGCGTTGCAGTGCGGTAGAGTTTTCGAGTTTTTCTATTGGCCAGCCCTTGCGGCGGATTCTCATCGGCATCATTGTTTAGCCGCGGTCCGGGGCAACATGCACCGCACCTTTCCGTCCTTTGCCCGTCCTTGGAATCGAACTCCCAGAATGTACAAGCTCTATTCGATGCAACGCTCGGGCAACAGCTACAAGGTCCGCCTTGCGCTGGCGCTGTTGAACCAGCCTTACGAAGCGGTCGAGGTGGACATTCTGCGCGGCGAAAGCCGCACGCCTGATTTCCTGACCAAGAACCCGTCCGGCCAGGTGCCGCTGCTCGAGGTCGGCAACGATCGTTACCTCGCCGAGTCCAATGCCATCCTCTGGTATGTCGCCGTCGGCACGCCGCTGGCGCCGGAGAACAGGATCGATCGCGCCGAGGCGCTGCAATGGATGTTCTTCGAGCAGCACGCACTCGAGCCCAACATCGGCGCCGCCTATTTCTGGCTGTCGCTGGTCAAGGGCGGCCGCGACCTCCAGACCCACGCGCTGGAGGACTGGATGGAGCGCGGCTATGGCGCGCTCCAGGTGATGGAGAACCACCTCAAGACCAACGCCTATTTCGCGGCACGCCAGCTCACGGTCGCCGACATCGCATTGTACGGCTACACCCACCTCGCCGACCGCTGCGACTTCGACCTGGAGCCGTTCCCGGCGATCCGGGACTGGCTGAAGCGCGTCGAGGCGGCGCCCGGCTTCGTGGCGATGGACTGGCGCCCGGCCGACATCGACGACCCCGCCAGTATCGCCGCCGGAGTCTGAAACCGGTGCGACGTTAAGAAATAACGGGCATAGCGTTAACCTTTGCCCCAATCCCGCCACCTTCGGCGCGATCGCCGCCCCAATATTGCCGGTTGAAATTGTGAAGTTGTTCGATGTCGCGGGTGATTCGCTCGCACGTTGAAGGATTTAGACCCATGATGCGGGCGTCCGGCACGGTCGGCTTTCAGGGCCAACCCGATACCGTCTCGTCTTCCCGGCTAACCAACGCGGTCGCGGCTTCGCTCGCCGTCGCCGCGCTCTCGCTGTGCCTGATCGTCACCCTGACGGTGCTCTCGACCAAGGCGACCATGGCGATGGGCCTGCCGGTCTGATCCCCGCTTCATCCTGGACGGCCTTCAAGGTGCCGCGCGGGCCCGCGCCAAGCGGCATCGCGACGGGACACCGATGAAATCGCCTGTGGTCATCGTTGCAATCACCCTGACTGCGGCCATCCTGGTCGCGGCATCGCTTTTGATCGTCGTCGGCACCCGCAAGGGCCCGCGGACATCGAAATGGAATCCGCCCGCTGCGCAGCATCGCACCATGCACGCGCATTTGGTCTAAAATCATCCGAAAGCTTTGCGGGCGCGGGCAAGCACCCCTTAAGCGCAACAAGCGAATCCGGATTGCGCTGGCGCAACCATGGGTCAGTCTGACCGCCTTATCTCGTTCAGGAGGAACGAGCCAGGCCATGCGGTTCGGATGGCGCGCCATATCCGGTCCCGTGCTGACCGCAGCGATCGCGCTGCTGGCGATCGTGCTCGATCGTCATATGCCCGCTCTGTCACTTGCTCCCGTGTTCGTCTGCATCGTGGCGTTGGCCGGCTCGCTCTCGGGCCTTGCGTCCGCACTTGGCAGCGCCGCCATCGCCGTGATTGGCGCGACGCTACTTTCTCTCAGCCGTCGCACGGCTCCCGGCTTTGACGTGACCGATCTCGCGTGGCTCGGCCTGTTCGCGCTCACGAGCGTCGGCACCGCAGGCATCGTCGGCCTGATGCGCGAGCGCCTGCTCGACACTCTTGCGGCCGAACGCCAGAGCCACGTCATTGCCGCGCGGCTCTCCGCCGCGCTCGACCAGGTCGATATCGGCATCGTGCTGCTCGATGCCGAGACCCGCGCCGAATTCATCAACCGCGCCTTCCGCGACTATTTCGCGCTGCCGGACGAAAAAGCCGACGAGAAGCCGCCTTTCATTGCGCTGATGTATCACAGCCGCGACACCGGCGCGTTCGAGCTGCCGGAGGATGAGCTCGGCGTCTTCATCGCGCAGCGCATGGAGATGGTGCGGATCGGCGACGCCACGCCGATTGATATCGCCTTGCGCAACGGCGAGGTGCTGCGTTTCGTCTGCACCGCGCTGCCCGACGGCGGCCGCATGCTGAGCTACACGCCGGTGACCGACCTCGTGCGCCACACCGATGCGCCCGCGCGCGCCGACTACTACCGCGCGCTGCGCGATCCCACGGGGCGGAAGCTGATCCGGTATCTTCGCGTTGCGGAGTGATGCGCGACGCCGCGATTGATCGATATGCCCGTCATGACGTATGAAGGGCGCCTCATCGATCGCGGATTTCCCAGATGTCGCTCACCATTCGCTCCGTCACACGGCAGGATTACGATCAATGGCTGCCGCTGTGGGACGGCTACAACGCCTTCTATGGCCGCTCCGGTCCAACCGCGCTCGCGCCCGAGATCACGCGCGTGACGTGGCAGCGTTTCTTCGATGCCTATGAGCCGGTGCATGCGCTGGTCGCCGAGAGTGACGGCAAGCTGCTCGGGCTCACGCACTATCTGTACCATCGCAGCACGACGGCGATCGAGCCGTCCTGCTATCTGCAGGACCTGTTCACGCTGGAAGCTTCGCGCGGCAAGGGTGTCGCCTCGGCGCTGATCTACGGCGTCTATGAGCGCGCCAAGCTCGCGGGCGCGCCGCGGGTCTACTGGCAGACGCATGAGACCAACACCACAGCCCAGAGCCTGTACGACAGGGTCGCGGAGCGTTCCGGCTTCATCGTCTACCGCAAGATCTTCTGATCTTCCCTGCGGGGGCTCCCTGTGGATAACTCTTGATGTCACCGGCGCGTTACACACCGGGATTAGGTTGCAGCTGCGTCTGATCAGGCCCCCCGTCACCGATCAAGCGCCCCAAGCGGTCCCCGTCAGTCGCCGCGTCTGACAGGGGCCGCATTTTTTTGCCCGTCTCTCCGTGCCGGCATGGCAGCAACGCAAGCGACCGCTTGCCGGTGCGGCGCGCCGCGGTCACAATGGGCGCCTGCTTTGTTCTGACAGGATCTCCCATGGAAATTCGTAATCTCGGCGGCTCCGGCCTGCGCGTGTCCGCAGTCGGCCTCGGCTGCAACAATTTCGGCCAGCGTATCGACCTCGAAGCCTCGCGCAAGGTGATCCACCGCGCGCTCGATCTCGGCATCACGCTGTTCGACACCGCCGACATTTATTCGAACAGGGGCGGCTCGGAAAACGTGCTCGGCGCCGTCCTGGGCGACCGCCGCAAGGACATCGTGCTGGCGACGAAATACTCGAAGCCCATGACCGAGGACGGAACCAAACAGGGCGCCTCGCGCCGCTACATCATGGACGCGGTGGAAGCGAGCCTGAAGCGGTTGAAGACCGACTACATCGATCTCTACCAGCAGCACGACTATGACCCGTTGACGCCGATCGAGGAGAGCCTGCGCGCGCTGGATGATCTCGTCCGGCAGGGCAAGGTGCGCTACATCGGCAATTCGAATTTTCCGGCTTGGCGGATCGCCGAGGCGGAATACGTCGCACGCGCGATGAACGTCAGCCGCTTCGTCTCGTGCCAGGACGAGTATTCCCTCGTCGTGCGCGACATCGAGAAGGACCTGGTGCCGGTTGCGCAGGAATACAAGCTCGGATTGCTGCCGTTCTTCCCGCTCGCAAGCGGACTGCTGACCGGCAAGTACATCAGGGGCGAGGCCGCGCCCGACAACACCCGCTTCGGCCAAACGCCGCGGCTGCGCGACCGCTACGTCACGCCGCGCAACGAGGACATCGTCGAGAAGTTGCAGACCTTTGCGCAAGCGCGCGGCCACTCGATGCTCGAACTCGCCTTCTCCTGGCTCGCCGCGCGTCCGCAGGTGTCGAGCGTGATCGCCGGCGCCACCCGCGTCGAGCAGATCGACCAGAACGTCAAGGCGATCGCCTGGCAGCTCAGCGCCGGGGAGATGGCGGAGATCGACAAGATCACGCTGGGATAGTCTTGGCGGCGCGGCGCGTTACTTCGCGCCGCGTCCCACCGTCTGCATCACCTCAAAGCCTTCGAACTGGGGATGGCCGAGATACAGCGGCTTGTTGTCGCCGGCACGGGCATGCGCCGCGCGGAACGCCTCCGACTTGGTCCAGGCTTCGAACGCCGCGTGGTTCGCCCACACGGTGTGCGAGGCGTAGAGCGTGTGGTCCTCGAGCTCGGGCCCACGCAGCAGATGGAATTCGACGAAGCCCGGCACCTTGTCCAGATGCGTGTCGCGCGACGCCCAGACCTGCTCGAAGGCAGCCTCCGATCCCTTGGTGACGCGGAAGCGGTTCATGGCGATGTACATGGCTTGTCTCTCCTGATGCTCGGGCAATCATGTCGTCATTCTGCGACGCGCCGCAAGGCGCGGAGGTAGAATGACGGTGGCGGCTAAGCCACCAGCCCCTTCATCGGTCGCGCGGCGGCGCTATCGGGGAACACTGCCTGGGCCAGCACCTGGTCCGACAGGCCGAATTGGCCTTGCAGCACTCCCTTGATCACCGAACGAAGATCGGTGGTGGGCTTGAGGTCGCGGCCTTCGTAGAGGTTGGCGGGCTTCAGGCCGGGCCAGTCGGAGATGACGCGGCCGCCCTTCACCGCGCCGCCGGCGAGCAGTGCGATGGTGCCGGTGCCGTGGTCGGTGCCATCAGTGCCGTTGATGCGCGCGGTGCGGCCGAACTCGGTGGCGACGACGACGACGGTGTCGCGCCAGCGATCCCCCAAGCCGCTTTCGAATTCGAGAAGCGCGCCGTCGAGACCGCCGAGCAGAAAGGCGAGACGCCCCACGGGGCCACCTTCATTGGCATGCGTATCCCAGCCATCGAAGGCAAGCGCGGCGATGCGCGGGCCGTCATCGGCGGCCATCAGTTTGGCCGCGCCACGCGCGACCTGCCGCATCTGCGCGACCGCATTGCCCGGCTTCGGCTTCATGTCGTCGCCGCTCGCGGCCTTCTCCAGCTGAAGGCCCTGCGACAGCGCCGAGGCCAGCGCGGGATCGCGGTGACGGTAGAGATCGACCAACCGCATCGCGGTGTCATCATCAGCTTGTGGCAGAGCGACCGGCGCCCAGCCGACGGTCGGTGCAGTGCCGCGCAGCACCAGCGGCGTGGTCGGACCGACCGCAAGCCCACTCGACACCCGCTCGCCGCGCGGCAGCGCTTCGAGCGCGCGGTTGAGCCAGCCGGACTGCACGCGGCCCGGACCGGCATAGCCGCTCTCGAGCACGTCCTGCCCGTCGAAATGCGAGCGATCACGATACGGCGTCGCGACGGCATGAATCACAGCAGCATGCTGCGCGCGATACATCCGCGTAAATTCCGGCATCGACGGATGCAGCGCGAAGAAACCGTCGAGCATCAGCGCGGGATGCGCGCCATCCGCCGCGAGCGCGATCGAGCCGTGCAAGCCCGCATAATCGGGATCGCCGATCGGCGCGACGGTCGCGAGCCCGTCGAGCGCACCGCGCAGGATCACCACGACCAGGCGCGGGTCGCGCCCGTCCGCGGCGCGCGCGAATTTCGGCAAGTAGGCCCAGGCCGCGAAGGAGGCGCCACCGAGCAGGAGGCCGCGGCGCGAGGTGAGGAGCCGGTTTTCGACACAGTCGATCATCTTCATCTCCGCTGCAATTCCGGCGACATCAAGAGCAGCGCCAGCGCCTGCTGGCGCGATTCCGCGCGCTCGATGGTTTTGCGCGTTTCGACCGACGCCGCATCGGCCGCGGCGAATTCAAGAAGATCGAGCGGATCGATGTTGGGCCCGAGCCGCGCGCCCATCTGCGAGGCGATGTCGAGCCGCAGCTTCATGCCCTCGGGCGCGGCCCAGGCCGCGGCCGTATCGGGGAAACCGTTCGGTCCGGCCGGCGTCCACAGCGGCTGGCCGAGCAGGTTCAGGTTGCTGAGATAGCTACCGGGATCTTCAGGCACACGCGCGAGCAGCCGGCCGGTCGCGACCAGGAAATCGTAAGGCGAACGCATCTTGGTCAGCGGCGCCTTCCACGCTTCATCGGAATCGACCAAAGCCGTGGCAAGCGCCTTGAGATCGCCGTCGGTCTTGACGAAGACATTGCGCAGCCGCGCCACCAGCGCCGGCGGCGGATCATCGGCAACGAAGTGGCGAACAAATTTGGTGGCGATGAAATTCGCGGTCGACGGATGCCGCGCGATATCGGCGAGTGCGGCTTCACCCTGCGCGAGCCCGGTCGCCTCGTAGGTCTTGCCGAGCAGCAGCTGCGGCCCGGGCTGATGCGCATTGGCGTTGAACGCGAACGAGCCCGGCGCTCCGATCTGCCCCTTCCGGCCGGCGAACGTCCAGCCGGTGATGATGCGCGCGAGCGAGGTGACGTCGTCCTGCGTATAGCCGCCGCCGACGCCAAGCGTATGCAGCTCCATGATCTCGCGCGCGAGATTTTCGTTCAGCCCGCGCTTGCGGTTCTGGCCTGCGCGCGAGTCCGGTCCGAGCGATTGCTGATTGTCGAGGAAGAACAGCATCGCCGGATGCTGCTCGACGGCTTTCAACATGTCGGCGAAGTGGCCGAGCACATGCGGACGGATCGCCTCGCGCTCGAACGCGCCGGCCCACATCCGCGCCAGCTCGCCCTTGCTCGCGGAGATGCAGAAATGATTGGACCAGAACACGACCAGACGCTCGGTGAAGCCGCAATCGACCATCATCGCGCGCTGCAGCCGCGCCAGCGCCTCGGCGCGAAAGGTCTTTTGAATCACGTTGAGCGGCTGCGGCGATGGCTTTGCGGCAGGCGGCGCAGCGGCGTTGGGCTGCATGCTGTCGGGCTTCATCGCATTGTCGGCAGGTTTGGCTCCGGCCAGCCGACCGGCGATCTCGGTCATCATGGTGTTGAGCGAGAGATTGCGCCGCAACGGCTTGTCGGGCTTTGGCTCTGCGGACGGCTGCGGCGCCGGCGCTTCGCTCTGCGTCGCGGCCTTCGCGGCTTCGCGCGCCTGCTTGACCTGATCCTGGTAGGCGAACGCCGCCTGTCCGAGTTGCGGCGTCGATTGCAGCCCCGGCGCCTCCAGCAGCACGCCGTAGGAACGCGCCAGTTCTGCCTTCACAAAACCTCGGGGATCGGAGGCCGCATTGATGAGATCGCCGGATGCGCCGCCCCGGGCACCGAAGCCGAAGCGGTTCAGCGCGACGAGGGCGGCTTGCGAATCGCGGGCCATCGATTTGTTCTCCGCGCGTTGCCAACCGCTTCCCTGGTCCGTGCGCGGCGCCTAATATAGCCGAGGTCGAGATGAACCCGACATGAAAATGGCGTTGAAGCTTTTGCGTAAATCATGACAAATCCGAAAGAAATCACGCCCTCGCAGCCGGCCCCACGCCGGCTCGCCTGTTCCCGCTGCGGCGCCGAGTTCGGCTGCGATCTCTCTGGCAGTTGCTGGTGCGCGGAAGAGACCGCGCGCTTGCCGATGCCGGTCAAGGGCGAGGATTGCCTGTGCCGGGAGTGTCTGCGCAAGGCGGCGGCGGAAGCGCGTTAGACGCGAGAAGATCGCAACACTCCCAGTGTCGTCCTGGCGAAAGCCAGGACCCATTACCCCAACGGCATGCTTGGCGAAGACTCGTCGTTCGGTACTCCTATCGCTCATCACCGATAGATTCCGCGGTATGGGTCCTGGCTTTCGCCAGGACGACGACGGGAGAGAGCCGGGCTTACACCGCGTGCCCCGGCGACTTGCGCGCCATGCCGTCGAACGCATCGAGCAGCTTTTCGCGCCAGGCATAGACGGGATCGTCCGCCTCGAGCAGCTTGAACGGGCTCACCACGCGCGCCCATTGGAAACCACCGAACACGATGTAGTCGGCATAGTTCGGCGCGCTGCCGCCGATGAAGGGCTGCTTCTTGAGCGCCTGTCGCATCACCTCCAGCGAGGTGCGGAATGCGACGACGCCGGTGTCACGGCTTCCCATCACCTCTTCCAGAGTCTTGCCGCCAAAGCGCGCTTCGCGCGATTGGCGAAAATAGGTGGCATCGGTCTCGGCCAGATTTTTCGGGATGTCGGCGATGATCAGCGGGAAGATGCCGCCGACGATGGCGATATCGCCCCACGCGTTGAGCATGCGTGCCATGGCGCGGCCGCCCTCGCCGCCGAACAGCGACGGGCTCTCAGGAAAATTGTCTTCGAGATAATTCGCGATCGCCCAGGAATCGACCACGGGCCTGTCGTGATGCAGCAGCACCGGGACTTTCTCCGAGCCGTGCGGCGCGATCGTGCTCTTTTCGGTGAAGCGCCAGGGCAGCGATTCCACCGTCAGCCCCTTATGCGCCAGCGCCATCCGCGTGCGCCAGCAGAACGGGCTGAACGGGCGAGAGGCATCAGTGCCGACGAGTTCGAAGAGCTTGAGCGACATATTTGGGGTTCCGTCATTGCGAGCGCAGCGAAGCAATCCAGTGTGCCGCCGCGAAGGACATTCTGGATGGCTTCGCTTGCGCTCGCAATGACGATGTGGCGCTACCGCCCGTTCGTCCGCAACAGCCTCTCGCCATCTTCCGTCACTGCGATGATCAGGCCGATGCCGGGCAGCGTCTCGCGCGCGACGAAGCCGCGGTCGGCGGCATCCTCCCAGATGGTGAGGCGCGGGCACGAGGTCTTCCAGGTCGAGATCACCTCGGCATAGGCGCGCGGCTCGCGTGCGATCCATTCGACGAAATCCAGCACCAGCGGGTCGGCTTTACAGCTCATTGCAAAACTCCCTTGTCGAAGGCAGCCAGCACCGGCACGCGGAGCAGGAGCCATCCGCCATAGGCGATGTAATAGCAGCCGATGGTAGTGATCAGCTTGTTGGACCAGGCCACGAATTGCTGGTCGGTCATGGCTTCAAGAATGCGTCGCGCCAGCGAGGTGCCGAGCATCGAGGCTGCAATAGCGATACCGGCGAGCACGGGATCAAGCGAGGCGGCCTGGTCGATGATGCCGCCGAAATAGATCAGCTTGGTGAAGTGGCTGATCAGTTGGCACATCGCTTTGGTCGCCACCTTCTCGCGCCGGCCGAAATTGCCGCCGAGGAAGAAGGTATCGAGCAGCGGGCCGGAGACGCCGGTCATCAGCATCAGGCCCATGCAAATCGTGCCATAGACGCTGCCCTGCCAGAGGCGGTCAGGGTCGGGCTTGATATTGGTAGGCAGCAAGCGCGCCATGAACGGCGTGATGCCGAGCAGCAGCAGCGCCATCGGCTTGTCCGGCACGTAGCGGGTGAGCGACCAGGCCGCGAGCGCGACGGCGGCGCCGACCATGTAGTTCGCGACCGGCCGCCAGCGGATATGCGCCCGCCACAACAGAGCGCGCCAGCCGTTAGAGGCCATCTGCGTGATCGCATGCAGCACCATCGCGGTCGGCAGCGGCATCAAGGCCAGCAGCACGCCGATCAGGATCAACCCGCCCGCCATGCCGAACAGCCCCGACAGGAACGCGGTGGCGACCATCAGCAATCCAAGGGCAGCGATCATGATGGGCGTCACGACAGGGGCTCCGATCGACAGGTTAGGGACGCAGACTGCTAATTCCCCCTCGCCCCGCTTTGCGGGGGAGGCGAAAGACGACCGCCACCGGCTCGACAAATCAGCATGAATTACGCTGATGTTTGTGCCTCGCTTGCCGCGTCGGCGCAAACTGAGTTATCTTGGCCTGGCATCAGCTTTCCTGAGGGTCCTCCATTTGCGCCGGCTGCTCTTTCTCAACGGCATCAAGGCATTCGAGGCGGCGGCGCGGACCGGCAGTTTTGCTGCGGCCGGCGTCGAACTGAGCGTGTCGGCGGCCGCCGTCAGCCGCATGGTGCATCTCCTGGAAGAGCGGCTCGGCGTCGCGCTGTTCGAGCGCAAAGCCAACAGGCTGGTGCTGACCCAGGCGGGGCGCGCCTATCAGAGCGGGCTGACGCCGATCTTCGACGCGCTCGCCAGCCTCACCGCGCAGGTGACGGCGCCGTCCAGCGTGCGCGTGCTCACCATTGGCGTGGGACATACCTTTGCGATGCGCTGGCTGATCCCGCGGCTATCGGAGTTTCGCAATGAGGAGCCCGACATCGAGGTGCGCTTCACCACCGGCGGCGCGTCAGTCCCGTTCGGCGAGGATTGGAGCTGCGGTATCAAGCTCGGCACTGGCGACTGGCCGGGGCTGGTGGCCGAGCCTTTGTTCGCCGGCGACCTCACGCCGGTCTGCGTGCCCCGCCTCGCCACCAGCCTGAGGCGGCCGGCCGACCTGAAAGGCCCCAGCCTGATCCGCGTCGAGCATTCCCCCGAGGACTGGCCGATCTGGCTGAAGGCCGCGAGCCTTGGCCGCATCAATCCGCGCGGGCCGGAGTTCCAGTTCTACGGCCAGGCGCTGCAAGCCGCCGCCGACGGGCTCGGCATCGCCATGGGCATCCGGCCCTATATCGACGACGACCTCGCCGCCGGGCGACTGGTAGCGCCGTTCGACCTCTCGGTGCCCAAGGGCATGCGCTGGTACCTGGTCTATCGCAGTTTCCAGACCGAACAGCGCGACTTTGCCGCGTTCCGTCGCTGGATCATGCGGGCGGCAGCGGAACCCGCGGCCCGTCCGCGCCGTTCCGGACGCGCCGCCGGGCGGGGCTGACCTCTCGTGCATTCGGCTGAAAAAGCCCGCCTCTTGTGAACGGCTTCACATATCGAAATTCGCAAACGTGGTCCTCTAACCCTCCGAGAAGAGAGCTTTTGGGGACTACCAATGACGACCCTCTACGACGGCTTTGACATCGAATCCTTCGAGGCTGGCAAGGGACTGTGGCACGCCCGTATCCGGCGCGCCGATTTCAGCCCGGTTGCCATCGATGGCGTGCTGTTTCCGACCATGGAAGTCGGCTTCGCCTGGCCCGATCCCGACGCTGCGATCGCGGACGCCAAGCATCACATCGATCGCTTCCGCCGGCACGTCGACGACCGCGACGACGAATAGGCCGACGGCAACAAGACTGAAGGACAGCAGGGGGGACACCGGTTCATGTCAGTCACCGACTACGACGACGATCCGCGGCCGAGAATCTATTCGCGCAAGGTGCTGGCAATCTGCCCGGAATGCGACGGCGATCTCACGGTGCTCCGTGTGATCGGCGGCCGTGCCGGGTGCGAGTACTGGACCATGCGCTGCACCGATTGCGGCGGGATCCATCTCGATATCCTCGAGCCGCGCTTGACGGTCGTCGACGGCGACGGACCGCAGCCGGCGGCGTAGTCCAGAGCCTGCTGCCAACCTGCTGTCAGCAGCCTGCACGGGGACGTGCCTTCACCCTTTTCTGAGGGGCGGACTCGTCCCATATTCGCCTCATGGCGAAGAAACCTGCTCCCCCGAAATCCTCCAAATCCAAAGCTCCGAATTCGAAGGCACATCGGCCCGATGTACAGCCGATCGGGCCGGCGCTGGCCGAATTGCTCAATCCCGCGATCAACCGCGGTGATGCCGGGCTCGGATCGGGCACCGGCTTGCAGCCGCCACCGGACAATTCGCGCGACCGCCGCGCCGGTGGCGAGGCTGCCGCGCACCGGGCGCGCGCCTCGACGCCCAAAGAATTTCCACAGGACACGACCAAGCCGATGCCGCTGCGCCCCAATCCGCAGCCGGCGGGGGCACGTGCCTCGACCGAGGGTTTCGATGAGGCTCCGCAGGCCAATTACGGCACCGCGGCCACGATCCCGACGCTCGATCCGGAACTGGCCCGACAGCTCGGCCTCCCCACCGAGGAGGATGATGCCGAGGCGCTGGCGCGTCCGCCGCGCACCAAGATGGAGGCGCTCGGCGTCAAGGCGACCGCCGACGCGCTGGAATCGCTGATCCGCGAGGGCCGGCCGGAGTTCCGCAAGGACGACGGCTCCACGAAGGTGTGGACGCCGCACCGGCCGCCGCGCCCGGAAAAGTCCGAAGGCGGCGTACGCTTCGAGCTCAAGTCCCATTATGAGCCGCGCGGCGACCAGCCGACCGCGATCGCCGAACTGGTCGAAGGCATCCAGCGCAACGACCGCTCGCAGGTGCTGCTCGGCGTCACCGGCTCGGGCAAGACCTATACCATGGCGCAGGTGATCGAGAAGACGCAGCGCCCCGCCATCATCCTGGCGCCGAACAAGACGCTGGCGGCCCAGCTTTATGGCGAGTTCAAGAGCTTCTTCCCCGACAACGCGGTGGAATATTTCGTCTCGTATTACGACTACTACCAGCCGGAAGCCTATGTCCCGCGCACCGACACCTATATCGAGAAGGACTCCTCCATCAACGAGCAGATCGACCGCATGCGCCACTCGGCGACGCGTGCGCTGCTCGAACGCGACGACGTCATCATCGTCGCCTCGGTGTCCTGCATCTACGGTATCGGCTCCGTCGAGACCTACACCGCGATGACGTTTGCGTTGAAGAAGGGCGAGCGCATCGACCAGCGTCAGCTCATCGCCGATCTCGTCGCGCTCCAGTACAAGCGGACGCAAGCCGACTTCACCCGCGGCACGTTCCGTGTGCGCGGCGACGTCATCGACATCTTCCCGGCACACTATGAGGACCGCGCCTGGCGCGTGAATCTGTTCGGCGACACCATCGAGAACATCGAAGAGTTCGATCCGCTCACCGGCCACAAGCAGGACGAGCTCGAATTCATCAAGATGTACGCCAACTCGCATTACGTGACGCCGCGCCCGACGCTGGTGCAGGCGATCAAGTCGATCAAGTCGGAGCTTAAGCAACGGCTCGACCAGCTCAACAACCAGGGACGCCTGCTGGAGGCGCAGCGACTGGAGCAGCGCACCACCTTCGATCTCGAGATGATGGAAGCGACGGGAAGCTGCGCCGGCATCGAGAATTATTCGCGCTATCTCACCGGGCGCCTGCCCGGCGAACCGCCGCCGACGCTGTTCGAATACGTGCCGGACAACGCGCTGGTGTTCGCCGACGAAAGCCACGTCACCGTGCCGCAGATCGGCGGCATGTTCCGCGGCGACTTCCGCCGCAAGGCGACGCTGGCCGAATACGGCTTCCGTTTGCCGTCCTGCATGGACAACCGCCCGCTCCGCTTCGAGGAATGGGACATGATGCGGCCGCAGACGGTTGCGGTGTCGGCGACGCCAGGCGGCTGGGAGCTCAATGAAAGCGGCGGCGTGTTCGTCGAGCAGGTCATTCGTCCGACCGGACTTATTGATCCCCCGGTCAACATTCGCCCGGCCCGCACCCAGGTCGACGATCTTGTCGGCGAGGTCCGCGCCACCGCGCAGGCCGGCTATCGCTCGCTGATCACGGTGCTGACCAAGCGCATGGCGGAGGACCTCACCGAATATCTGCATGAGCAGGGCATTCGCGTCCGCTACATGCACTCCGATATCGACACCATCGAGCGCATCGAGATCATCAGGGATCTCCGTCTCGGCGCCTTCGACGCGCTGGTCGGCATCAACCTGTTGCGCGAGGGTCTCGACATTCCCGAATGCGCGCTGGTCGCCATTCTCGACGCCGACAAGGAAGGCTTCTTGCGCAGCGAGACTTCGCTGATCCAGACCATCGGCCGTGCCGCGCGCAACGTCGACGGCCAGGTGATCCTCTATGCCGACCAGATGACGGGCTCGATGGAGCGCGCCATCGCGGAGACCAACCGCCGCCGCGAAAAGCAGGTCGAGTACAACACCGCCAACGGCATCACGCCGGAGAGCGTAAAGAAGCAGATCGGCGACATCCTCAACTCCGTCTACGAGCGCGACCACGTGCTGGTCGAGGTCGGCGGTCACGACATGACCGACGACATCATTTCGATCGGCCACAATTTCGAGGCCGTTCTCGCCGATCTGGAAACGCGGATGCGCGAAGCTGCAGCCGATCTGAACTTCGAGGAAGCCGCGCGCCTCCGCGACGAAGTCAAGCGCCTGCGCGCCACCGAGCTCGCCGTCGTCGACGATCCCACGGCCAAGCAACGCGTTGTGCAAGGCAAGGCCGGCGCCTATGCCGGCAGCAAGAAGTATGGCGACGCCGCCAATCTGCCCGTCAGCGCCATGAAGAAGAAAACCGTGGGCTCCGCGCTGAAAGCGAGCGGCAGTGGCGGCGGCTCGAAGGTGCACAAGCCGCATCTCGACGAGATGCACGGGCCGGAATCCCTGCCCTACCGCGAGAAGCAGACGCTGCCGTCAAAACCGTTCGGAAGCACGAGCCGAATCATCCAGCCGACGGACTCGCGCCAGTCGGGCCCGGAGTTCGGACCGGCGCCGAAGTCGACGGGCGGGCAGCCGGGGCGACGGGGTGGGTGGAAGAAGAGGTAGGACGACCGGTGTGAGGAAGTCGAACAAAGAGCGCTTCGCCTCACCCCACACTCGCCGTCACCACCGCCATCACCGACAGCAACAGCACGATGGTCATGAGCTGGAGCGAGGCCACCGGTTGGGTGCGCCAAGCGGTGATCTTGTTGGCCAGCGACAGATGGGCTTCGAAGAACTTTGGTTCGTAGACGGTCTTGAAGACGGCGGGGGAGCTCGGGCCGAAGGTCACGGCCAGCAGCGCGTGGGCGATAGAGGCGAAGGCGACGAAGATGGCGACGCCGGGGTCGCCGACCAGGTCGTGGTTGCCGCACAATTTGAGCAGCAGCGCGGCTGCGGCGAAGGTCGGGAAGCTCTGCAGGATCGCGGTCAGCGCGAGACCTTCGATCGCATTGTACAGGCGGGACTTTCTCGCGGCGGCGATGGTGGCCATGGCACGTCTCCCTGATGACATGCACATGACGTTAGCGGGGGCGGCAGGGGCGCGATGTGAGCCGGGTCACGCCCATTCCGCATGATGGATTCCGGGATCGCGCTGTCGCGAGCCCCGGAATGACCAGGGGCTACAGCTTGCCCTGCCCGTTCACCTGGCCCTGTTGCTGCTGCTTCTGCTGCTCTTGCTGTTCCTTGGCGTGATGGCGGCCGTAGAGGCAGCCGGCGGCGGCGCCGAGCATGCCGTGATGACCGGCATAGTGGCCGGCGACGCCGCCGACGATGGCGCCCTTGATGCAGCCCTTGGCATTGGCGGCGGAGGTCGCGCCCAGCATGAGCAGCGCGGCGGCGACGGCGAGAAGCGGGGATTTCATGGATCGATGTCTCCTGCGGTGTCGACGCCTCAACGAACAAGCAGCGGGCCGGGTTCCCCGCTCGCGTGAACCGCCGTACGTTGCACCACGACCAATCGCTGAATATCCCTGTGTTTTTGCGGATTGATGGACCCGCGCCCCGCGCGATAGCGTTTGCAATCCACGGCCGACGCGGGCGGGAAGCAGCATGACTATTGCATCGCTGAACAGGCAACGCGTGCTGCATCTGCTCGACGCGTTCGCGCGCGGCGATCTCGAGGCGGCGCTGTCGTGCTGCACCGACGACGTCGACTTTCTCACCCACGCCCCGATCGACGTGCTGCCGCATATGGGCCCGCGCCACGGCAAGGCCGAGCTGCGCGAGCTCTGGCAGACGGTCTGGTCGCGCTATTCCGAGATCCGCTACAAGGCGGCGCACGTCGTCGCCGACGGCGACGATGTCGCGACCTACCTGCACACCTATTTCACCAAGCGCGACAACGGCCGCATCGTGCAGTTCGACATGGCGGTGTTCTACACCTTCCGAAACGGGCAGGTCGCGCAGATCCGCGAGATCATCGATTCCTACGATCTGGTGCAGCAGGTGCTGGAGCGGGAAATCGGGCCGCTGATCGTGGGGAAGCCCGAGGGGGAGTAAGCGTCGTCCCGGGGAAATCGGGGCTTGAACCTCCTTCATGCCGGTGGGTGGGGCCATCGGCGGAAACGGCCCCCTGGCCGGGACCGGTAAATTACGGGGTTCTATTGCAAATCTCACATTTTGCGCTCACTTGTGCATTGCAAAAACGTGAATTGCGTTTTGGCCGAAATCCCGTATTTGTTCGTATACAAATGAGTTGAGCGGCCCCGGGGCACATTGCGGTGCATGGGGTTGTTTTCCGTTTTCTGCAAACCAGCGTCAGGACTGCCCAAGATGACAGAGCATAGCCTCTGGCGTTTCTCGCGCGCGTTGCACCGCGCGATCAACGACCGGCATTTCGAGGATATCGAGACCCTGATCGACGAGGACGTCGAATGGGCGATCTACGGTCCGATCGACATGTTTCCGTTCCTGGGCGCGCGCCAGGGCAAGGCGGCCGTGCTGCAGGTCATCCGCCAACTCGCCGACAATTTCCACGTTCGCCGCTTCGACCGCGAGAGCATCATGCTGGGCGTCGATTCCGCCTCCTCGATGCTGCGCTATTCGCTGACGGCGCTGGATTCCGACAAGCCGATCTCGTTGCGCGTCGCGCAGTTCGCCCAGTTCAGGGCTGACAGGCTCATCAACATGCGTGTGCTGATCGACACCTTCGATCTGGTCGAGCAGGCACTCGGCCGCGCCATTCATCTGCCAAAGATGACCAGCGTCGGCTGAGGGGGACACCAACGGGCTCCGCAATGCGGGACCGGTCGATTGATGCTCCCGCGACGCGTTCTGGCCTCCAGCCCCGCCGGATACTGTTGTGGAGATGCTCGTCATCGGGCGCGCGTGATTTGCGCGCGGCCCGTTGGTTCGTCATTCCGGGCGAGGCGAACGCCACAATTTTGCAACGATAGCGCCGCATCCTGCGCGCGATCTGGGCTCGCGGGCAAGGCAATGGAATTCTCGACAGGTTTGGGCTGGACCAGGCTGCCGCTGGCGGCCGCGTTCATTTTCGGCGCGGTGCTTTCAGCCCAGGCGCAGATCATTCCGCCCTTCTCCCCGCCCCCCGGCGCAATCGTGCCTGATGACGACGAGGCCGAGGTCGCCGAGACGCCCCCTGACGTCAACGACACCGACGTGCTCAAAGGGATCGACGTCGACAAGCTCGACTGGAGTCAGCTCGCCATCGACGCCGGCACGCTCAACGACATCATCACCGCCAAGAAGCGCGCCAAGGCCGCCGCCAATAGCGGCATGAACTGGTCGTCCAATGCCAACGCCGACGGCTCCTCGGCCGTCACCGTGAAACAGTCGGTATCCTCGTTCTGGGACACCCGCATCGGCGCCGACATGACTGTCACGAAAGAGCCGACCACGATGTCGGAGTTGCTGGCGCAAAAGGCCGAAAACGGCGGCAACCTGCCGCAATCCTCCGGCAGCGCCTGGGCCGCCGCGACAGCGCCGGGCGCGGGCGCGATCTGGGACAAGACCGCGGTCGAAGCCCGCGTCGATCCCGGCTCCGAGCAAAGCAAGCTCGGGGCGTCGCTGACCAAATCGGTGCCGCTGTCGAGCGACTATTCGCTGACGCTCCAGAACGGCTACAGCGTCAACCAGCAGGGCACCACGGCGCTGCCCGGCGTCGGCGGCCACATCACCCGCAATTACGAGACCGACCAGTCCGCCAGGGTCACGATCACCGACACCGGCACCAGCATCACCGCCGGGCAGACCATGTCGACCAGCGACGACAAATGGCTGCGCAAGGTCGGCGCCGAACAGAAGCTGTTCGACAACGTCACCGTCTCCGGCTCGGTCGGCGAAACCTCGCAAGGCGCGATCAACAAGAGCCTGACCGCGGGTTTCAAGAAGAGCTGGTGAGCCTTCTTTAGACTTCCCTAACCATACGCCACGGCAAGGCCCCCGAATGGTCCGCCCTTGCCGCATCTCGGCCCTGTTGCGGTCAAAATCCGGCGCCCAGATGCACCGGCCTGACACACATCGTCGTGCGGGGGACACTCGCGCTGCGCTCAACGCGAACAGGGGAATAACGATGAACGCCATGCGTCCGGAAAAGACCGAAACCGCCACCGAGACCGAGACGGTCGACAACAACCTCGCCGCCGTGACGGAAGTCGAAGCCGGCATCCGCGATTTCGTCCGCAACGACATCGCCTATCTGCGCCGGCCGGCTGCGGCCACGACCACGGATTCGCCGCCGCTCGATCCGAGCGCGGAAGCCACCGTCACCAATGTCAACTCGCTGATCCAGCGCGTCGCCGGCACCTCGCTCGCCGAGATCGAGAACCTGATCTCGGAACTCGAGAGTCTGCGCGACCTGCTCCATGCCGAAGGCCAGCGGGTCCAGCGCGAGATCTCGGGCTACGCCCAGCTCAGCCAGGCCGCGATGAAGTCGACCCGCATGATCGCCGACAACGTCTCGCAGTGGAAGCGCGCTGCCGACGGCCTGCGCAACAGCTGATCGCGAATACGAGGCATCACCGGCCGCCGCGTTCCGGAAGGAACGCGGCGGTTTTGATTCAGGGTGGGTCTCGTGGCCCCGGACGCGGTGCGGCACGCAGTGACGCGCCGCAGGGCCGGGGCCCGTCGTTAGGGTGAACGCGGGAGACGACAGGTCCCGGCTCTGCGCAGCAGCGTTGCACGCTGCAGCGCGTCCGGGACACGAGAGTGTGCCTTGAACCCTCCGCCCATCGCCGGCGACCAATGCCTAGCGCCCGTGCCGCTGACGGCCGGGCCTCGGGGACAATTTAAGATGGAAAGCATTCGGCCCGATAACACGGACCCGATACCGCTGCGGCCTGCGCCGAACCAGTTCCGGACCATCATGTTGCGCTTTGTCGGGTTGCTGGCGGTTGCGATCGCGATTTTGGCGTTCGTCTATAGCCGCTGAAGGAGGGGCCGCGTCGCGGCGCCGCGCGGAGGCCAATTCGTGGCCCCGCGGAGTTAACGAGCTCTTAACGGCTCGCGTCGACCGTCGAGGCTTCCAGGGTGTAGCCGCCGTCGGCGTAGCCCTTCACCACCATGCCGGCAACCAGCATCACGGCCAGCGTCGCGGTCGCAAAGATAAATCCGACAAATTTGAGTGCGCCGCGGTCTGCCATCGTGCTCGTCCCCTGTGCTCTGCCTAGTTGGTTCAAATAGACAGCGACAGGTTCATAATTGGTTAGCAACTCGATGGTTCCGGCAACTGCTTTGCGAGGCGCCAGCCATCTCGGGGAGGCTTATGGCAGCCGCCCTGAATCGCGTCCATAGCGCGCGGGCAACACTCGCGCGCTCTTTTCAGCCGTTCATGTTGGAACTGATCTAATCGCCCTTCCGCATCGGCACGAAGGCTGTGGCGGTGATGGAATAGACCTCCTCGCCGCGCTGGTTGGTGCCCGTGGTGCGGGCGGTCAGAATGCCCCAGCCCGGGCGCGAGCCCGATATGCGCTTGTCGATGACGACATTGGCGTAACTCACGGTGTCGCCTGATAGCACCGGCTTGATCCAGCGCAGATCACGAAAGCCCGGTGACGGCCCCCACACCGCGACCTCCTCGCCGCGGGCAGCGGCTTCGCGCGCCAGGCGCTGGCCATCCGCGACAAGCAGGCTCATGCAGGCCGAGCCGACATGCCAGCCGGACGCAGCCAGCCCGCCGAACAGCGAGTTCTTGCCCTCCTCCTCGTCGAGGTGAAAACGCTGCGGATCGAACTTCGCGGCAAAGGTCTTGATGGACTCCGCGGTGAAGATATAGCTGCCGATGTCGCGGCGATGACCGATCTCGATCTCTTCGAAGAACCGCATCAAACCGCTCCCCCGCGCCGCTCGATCAGGATCGGCGAGGTCATCTCGCACAGCGCTTCACCCCTGGCATTCCGCACGGTGCATTTGAACTTGACGATGCCGAGGTTGGGCCTGCTCTTCGAGGTGCGCGCCTCGATCACGTCGACGTCGAGCATGAGGTCGTCGCCCGGCCTGAGCGGCGAGAGCCAGCGCACCTCGTCGACCCCAGGCGATCCGAGCGAGGCGGCGCGGGTGATGAAGCCGTCGGCCATCATCCGCATCATCAGCGAACAGAGGTGCCAGCCGGAGCCGGACAAGCCGCGCAGCATGCTCCTGCCGGCGGCCTCCTCGTCAAGATGCATCGGCTGCGGGTCGAACTCGGCGGCGAAAGCCAGGATCTCGTCGCGGGTGACGTGGCGCGGGCCGAACGTTCCGTAGCGGCCGGTCGGGAAATCTTCGAAGGTCAGGGTCATCTTGGAAAAGCTTTGCGGGAAGGACAGATTGTGGCCGCACTTTGCGGCAATCTCAACCCGCCGGCCCGCATGGCTCGTGCTACATTCGGCGAGTCGGGCCGGACCTGCCTCATTGTTCTGATGGCGCGGCCGGGGGCGTGATCTGCCCGGGGGAGAAAGATGTTTTCATTCAGCGATCTGTTTCAGTGGGACCGCTTCATCACGCCGACGATCATCAAGACCTTTTACTGGCTGGTGATCGGCGTGATCTGCCTGTTCGGACTTTCCGGAATATTCGCGGGGCTCACCGCGATGGCGATCAGCCCGTTCGCAGGCTTCCTGGTCGTGCTGGAATCGATCGCGGGCGTCGTCGTTGGCGTGGTGTTCTCGCGCATCGCCGCGGAATTGATCCTGATCGTGTTCCGCATCAACGAGCATCTCGGCGCCATCAGGGATCAGGGCGGCGGGGTGCGGTAATCCTCCATTGCGAGGAGCGGAGCGACGAAGCAATCCAGACTGTCGCCACGGAAGCAGTCTGGACTGCTTCGCTTCGCTCGCAATGACGAGGAATCGGCGAGGATCAGCCACCTTGCTCTCTCGTCCGAAACTCACGGATGCCGCCACCGAGACGGGCGCGCCAGGTGCGACGTCGTTCTTCACCGCGTATTTACGCGCGGATGCGACGCTCGGCACGACATGACTGGCGCGGGGCGCCGCAAGGGTCAGGAGCGAATGTGGCGCGCAAGATCGAGAACCCGGTGCTGCGGGCCGGTGCGCTCCTGTTCTTCGCCTGTCGGCGCGCCTGGCTGACGGTGCGGTACGGGCGCCGACTCCAGCTCGGACCCGGGATCGTGTTCAAGGGTCGGCTGGTGCTCGGTCGCGGGGTCCGGGTGTCGATCGGTGCGAACTGCCGGATCGGCAAGCGCGTGCTCATCACCGGGCATGGCCAGGTGACGGTCGGCAATGACACCTTGCTCAACGGCTGCTGGATCGGCTGCGAGCAGAAGGTCGACATCGGGTCGTTCTGCCTGATCAGCGACTGCGACATCGCCGACACGGCCTTTCACAACCTTCCCCCGCGGCTTCGGCACGAGCCGCCGACCGCCCGGGCCGTCGCGCCGGTGCGCATCGGGGACAATGTGTGGGTGGGCGCGCGCTCGATCGTGCTCAAGGGCGTGACGATCGGCGACCACTCGGTCGTGGGCGCCGGGACGGTGGTGCGTGAGGACGTCGCTCCGCGCGTGGTCGTCGCCGGGAATCCGGCTGTTGTCGTCAAGCAGTTCCGCGACGACGAATAGCCCGTCATTGCTTCGCGTCGCTCGCAATGACGAGGAGGAAAGACCCTACGTATTGAACCGGAAATGCATCACGTCGCCGTCGGCGACGACATATTCCTTGCCTTCGAGACGCAGCTTGCCGGCATCGCGGGCGCCGGCTTCGCCGTTGAGCGCGACGTAATCTTCATACGCAATCGTCTCGGCGCGGATGAAGCCCTTCTCGAAGTCGGTGTGGATCACACCGGCCGCGCCCGGCGCCTTGGTGCCGCGATAGATGGTCCAGGCGCGCGCTTCCTTCGGGCCCACCGTGAAATAGGTGATGAGGTCGAGCAACGTGTAACCGGCGCGGATCAGGCGATCGAGGCCGGCCTCTTCGAGGCCAAGCGTCTCCAGAAAGTCGGTACGCTCTTCGCGCGAGATGGTCGCGATCTCGGATTCGATCTTGGCGGAGATGACGACGGCGACCGCGCCTTCCTTGGCAGCCTGTTCCTCGACCGCCTTGGAGAAGTTGTTGCCGGTCGCGGCGGAGCCTTCCTCCACGTTGCAGACGTAAAGCACGGGCTTCGACGACAACAGGCCGAGCATGCCGAAGGCACGCTCTTCCTCGGCCTTGCGCTCGACGAGGCGCGCGGGCTTGCCTTCGCGCAGCAGCACCAGCGTGCGGTTGACGAGGTCGAGCTGCTCCTTGGCGTCCTTGTCGTTGCCCTTGGCCTTCTTGGTGAGGTTGTCGACGCGCTTCTCGAGGCTGTCGAGATCGGCGAGCATCAGCTCGGTCTCGATGGTCTCGATGTCGGCGAGCGGGGCGATCTTGCCCTCGACATGGGTGATGTCGGAATCTTCGAAGCAGCGCACGACATGCGCGATGGCGTCGACCTCGCGGATGTTGGCGAGAAACTGGTTGCCGAGGCCTTCCCCCTTGGAGGCGCCGCGCACCAGGCCGGCGATGTCGACGAAGGTCAGCCGGGTCGGAATGATCTGAGCTGATTTCGCGATCGCCGACAGCTTGTCGAGCCTGGGATCAGGCACCGCAACCTCGCCGACGTTCGGCTCGATGGTGCAGAACGGATAGTTCGCCGCTTGCGCCGCGGCCGTCTCGGTCAGCGCATTGAACAAGGTCGACTTGCCGACATTGGGCAATCCGACGATTCCGCATTTGAATCCCACGAGCGTTATTCCTTGCCGTTCTCGTCCTTGGTCAAAAATCCCTTCGCCTGCATCGCAAGATGCACCCTGTTGGCGAAGGTCGCGTCCGTGCCCTTGACGATCAGTGCGGCATGCTCGGCCACAGCATCGCAGAGCGTCGTCACCCAGTCGTTGTCGGCCTTGGCGAAGTCCGACAGGACATGGCCGTGCACCATCTCCTTGACGCCGGGATGACCGATGCCGAGCCTGACACGGCGATACTCGTTGCCGATATGCGCCGAGATCGAGCGCAGGCCATTGTGGCCGGCGATGCCGCCGCCGATCTTCACCCGCACCTTGCCCGGCGGCAGCTCGAGCTCGTCGTGAAACACCGTGGTGTCGCCCGGCGCGATCTTGAAGAAGCCTGCGGCTTCCTGAACGCTGCGGCCGGAGTCGTTCATGTAGGTCGTGGGCTTGAGCAGGATGACGCGCTCAGTGCCGAGCGTGCCTTCCGAGGTTTCGCCCTGAAAACGACGGCGCCACGGTGCGAAACCATGACGCCGCGCGATCTCGTCCACGGCCATGAAGCCGATATTGTGCCGGTTACGTGCGTATTTCGCGCCGGGATTGCCGAGCCCAACAAAGAGTCGCATGACGCGGCGCGCCCCTCGGCCAGCACGCGATCAGAGACCGCGCGCCAGCTCTTTGAGAGATTACTTCTTCTTGTCGCCGCCGGCGGGAGCCTTGGCAGCCGCAGCCGGAGCAGCAGCACCCGCAGCCGGAGCCGCAGCGCCAGCCGCCGGAGCAGCCGCAGCGCCCGGAGCCGCGCCACCAGCAGCAGCCGCAGCCGCAGCCTTCTGCTCTTCGGCGTAGCCGGACGGCGGCACGATGGTGACGAGCGTCGCGTCCTCGCGGGTCAGCGCCTTCACGCCGGCCGGAAGCTTGACATCCGACAGATGCAGCGAGTGACCGATTTCCAGAGCGCCGACATCGGCCTCGATGTACTGCGGAATGCTCTCGACGCCGCATTCGAGCTCGATCGCGTGGGCGACGATGTTGACGGTGCCGCCGCGCTTCACGCCGGGCGAACCTTCCGCCTTCACCACATGCAGCGGGACGCTGATGCGGATGGTGGCGCCTTCGCCGAGACGCATGAAGTCGACGTGGATCGGGAAGTCCTTGACCGGATCAAGATGGTAGTCGCGCGGAATCACGCGGTGCTTCTTGCCGTCGAGTTCGACGTCGACCAGCGTGGTCAGGAACCGGCCGGCGAGGATGCGCTGGCGCAGTTCGCGGTCGTCGACCGAGATCGGGAGCGGGGGCTGGTTGTTACCATAGATCACTCCGGGCACTCTGCCGGCGCGACGCTCAGCCCGGGCGGCCCCCTTGCCGCTCTTCGGACGTGCGGTCGCCTTCAATTCCTTGACGGTCGTCGCCATAGTCTAAGTCCTTGTTTTTGCAAAAGTTAATGGGCCGCAAGGCGGCCCATGGTGTACGCCGCAGCAAGCCTCCAGGGGTGCGGGGGCCGCGGACGTGGCGGGCTTTTACCCGGAAGATGCGGAAATGACAAGGAGAATGGGCTGCCGGGCGGACCCGGATCTGCCCAGTAAATCTACCCGCCGAGCTTGGCCTCCAGCGCAGCGATGCGCGCCTTCAGGGCCTCGTTTTCCTCGCGTGCCAGGCGGGCCATGTCCTTGACCGCCTCGAACTCCTCGCGCTTGACCAGGTCCATGTCGCGCAGGAACTTCTCGGCCTGCGTCCGCAGCACCGTGTCGAACTCGCGCTTGACGCCCTGGGCCGCGCCGGCGGCGTCGTTCATCATGCGGCCGATCTCGTCGAAAAACCGGTTGGTGGTCTGGGTCATGTCGGTCTCCTGATCGGTTTCTTGGCGGCCCCGATGAACTTTGCGCGAACAGCGGACCAGACAATGGCAATCCGCGAAGGCCGGTTCAAGGGCCGCGGAGCGGTATCCTTGTCATGCCCCGGTTTCCTTGCAATCGTATTCAACGTCCCTGCATAACGGGAATCACAAGGCGGAACGCAAGACATGATCGAGCAGCAGATCGCAATTCCCACCAGGGACGGCCACACCGCGACCTTCATCGTTCATCCCGAGCGCGGCGGACCGTTCCCGGTCATCCTGTTCTACATGGACGCGCCTGCGATCCGCGAAGAGCTGCGCGACATGGCGCGCCGGCTCGCGACCTCGGGCTATTACGTGATGCTGCCGAACCTCTATTACCGCTCCGGTGTGATGGAGCTCGGCGCACTGCCGGCCGATCCGAATGCTCCGGAGCGCAAGCGCATGTTCGCGCTGATGGGCTCGCTCACCATCCCCATGATCATGGACGACACGCGCGCGCTGCTCACCTATGCCGAGGGCCAGACCGCCGCGAACACCAGAATCGTCGGCACCGTCGGCTACTGCATGAGCGGCCGCTACGCCGTCAACGCCGCCACCCATTTCCCTGATCGCGTCAAGGCCGCGGCCTCTGTCTACGGCACGCAGCTTGCGACAGACCAGGACGACAGTCCGCATCTCGCGGCAGGCAAGACCAGGGCCGAGCTCTATTTTGCCTGCGCCGAGACCGATATCTACGCGCCGGCCGAAATCATCGAGAAGGTGACGCAGGGCATGAGCGGTGCGAAAGCCGAGGTCGAGATCTATCCCGGCACCCATCACGGCTTCGCCTTTCCCAAGCGTCCGGTCTATGACCGCGACGCCGCCGAACGGCATTGGGAGCGGCTGCTGGCGCTCTATCGCCGCAATCTCGTCCAGCAATAGAAGGCGCGATGCCCTTCCTGCTCATCCACTTCCCCTCCTTCAACCCGATCGCACTCGAGATCGGACCGTTTGCGATCCGCTGGTACGCGCTCGGCTATATCTGCGGGATCACGATCGGCTGGCTCTACGCGCGCTCGCTGTTGAAGAACGAGCGCCTGTGGGGCGGGCCGGCGCCGATCTCGCTGGTGCAGATCGACGACTTCATCCTGTGGGTGACGCTCGGCATCATCGTCGGTGGCCGCACCGGCTACGTACTGTTCTACAATTTGCCCTTCTTCATCGAACATCCGGCTGCCATCCTCAAATTGTGGGAAGGCGGCATGTCGTTCCACGGCGGCTTCCTCGGCTGCGTCGTGGCGGTGATGTGGTTCGCCCGAAAGAATGGCATCTCGATCCTGTCACTCGGCGATATCACCTGCGGCGTGGCGCCGATCGGGATTTTCCTGGTGCGGCTGACCAACTTCATCAACGGCGAATTATGGGGCCGCGCCGCCGACCCGAACCTGCCCTGGGCCATGATCTTCCCGACCGGCGGCAACGTGCCGCGCCATCCGAGCCAGCTCTATGAGGCGGGCATGGAAGGCCTCCTGCTGTTCATCGTGCTCGCAGTGATGATCCGAATGGGTGCCTTGAAGCGGCCGGGACTCATCCTCGGCAGCTTCATCCTGATCTACGGCCTCACCCGGATCATCGGCGAGCATTTCCGCGAGCCGGACGTCCAGCTCGGCTACCTCTGGGGCGGATTAACCATGGGCATGCTGCTGTCGATCCCGATGCTTATCGTTGGCGGCATACTTATTGTATTGGCTGTGAGGCGCGGCGCGCCCAAGCCCGCCGAGTCCATCAGTTAATTCATTTCGAGAAGACACGTGACAGACTCGCCACTGCTCAACGAGATCAAGGCGCTGATCAAATCCTCAGGCCCGATGCCGGTCTGGCGATATATGGAATCGTGCCTGATGCATCCGCGCTACGGATATTACGTCTCGCGCGATCCGCTGGGGCGCGAGGGCGACTTCACCACTGCGCCCGAAGTCAGCCAGATGTTCGGTGAATTGCTCGGCCTGTGGACCGCCTCCGTGTGGAAGCAGATGGGCTCGCCGCAGTTCCTGCGGCTGATCGAGATCGGTCCCGGCCGCGGCACCATGATGGCGGATGCGCTACGCGCGCTGCGCGTGCTACCGCCGCTCTTCCAGGGGCTCAGCATTCATCTGGTCGAGGTCAACCCGGTCCTGCGCGAGCGGCAACAGGCGACATTGTCGGGCGTGCGCAACGACATCGCCTGGCACGACAGCATCGACGACGTGCCCGAGGGCCCCAGCATCATCCTCGCCAACGAATTTTTCGACGTGCTGCCGATCCACCAGATGGTGAAGCGCGAGAGCGGCTGGCACGAGCGCGTGATCGAGATCGATCCCAACGGCAGGCTCCAGTTCGGCGCGGCGGCCGAGCCGACGCCGCGCTTCGACGTGCTGCTGCCGTCCCTGGTGCGCGCGGCGCCTGTTGGTGCGGTGTTCGAATGGCGGCCCGATACGGAGATCATGAAGCTCGCGACGCGCGTGCGCGATCAGGACGGCGCCGCGCTGATCATCGATTACGGGCATCTGCGCAGCGATGCCGGCGACACTTTCCAGGCGATCGCGCGGCACAGCTTCACCGACCCGCTGAAGGCGCCGGGCCAGGCCGACGTCACCGCCCATGTCGACTTCCAGGCGCTGGCGCGCGCGGCCGAAGATGTCGGTGCGCGCGTGCACGGTCCGGTGACACAGGGCGATTTCCTCAAGCGCGTCGGCATCGACACCCGTGCGGCCGCGCTGATCCAGAAGGCAACACCTGAAGTAGCCACCGACATTTCCGTGGCGCTGAAGCGGTTGACCGACACCGGGCGCAGCGGCATGGGCGCGATGTTCAAGGTGCTCGGCATCTCAGAGCCGCGGCTGACGGGCATTGCCGGCCTCAGCGATCTCGAACAGGCCGGAGGCAATTGATGACCCTCACCTCGTCGCTGCTGTCGGCAGTGCCAGGCCTGCGCCATTCCTTCTTCACGCGAGAAGGCGGCGTCTCCGGCGGCATCTATTCCGCGCTGAACGGCGGCCTCGGCTCCAACGACGATCAGACCCTTGTTGCAGAGAACCGCCGCCGCATGGCCGAACATGTCGGCGTTGCAGCCGACCGCTTCCTCAGCCTGCATCAGATCCACTCGCCCGACGTTCTCGTCGCCGATGCGCCCTGGCCGAGCGGCCCGCGGCCGAAGGGCGACGCGCTGGTGACCAGAGCGCCGGGCATCGCGCTCGGCGTCTCCACCGCGGATTGTGGACCCGTGCTGTTCGTCGATCCCAACGCCCGCGTCATCGGCGGCGCGCATGCCGGCTGGAAAGGCGCGCTCACGGGCGTGCTGGAATCCACGATTGCGGCGATGGAAAAACTCGGCGCTTCGCGCGGCGGCATCATCGCCGCGATCGGCCCGCTGATCCGGCAGGACAGTTACGAGGTCGGCAACGAGTTCGTGGCACGGTTCATCGAGGTCGATGCGGAGAACGCGATGTTCTTCATCCCGTCGGTGCGCGAGGGACACGCGATGTTCGATCTCGCCGGCTTCATCCGCAAGCGGCTGGAAGCCGCCGGCATTTTGATGATCGACGATCTCGGCCTCGACACTTATGCCGACGAACGCTTCTTCAGCTATCGCCGCTCGGTGCATCGCAAGGAGCCGGACTACGGCCGGCACGTTCACGCGATCGCGCTGGAAGCGTGAACACAACAGAAACCCCGTGTCATTCCGGGGCGATGCGAG
Organism: Bradyrhizobium manausense; assembly: GCF_018131105.1. Classification (NCBI taxonomy): domain Bacteria; kingdom Pseudomonadati; phylum Pseudomonadota; class Alphaproteobacteria; order Hyphomicrobiales; family Nitrobacteraceae; genus Bradyrhizobium; species Bradyrhizobium manausense. The sequence continues at coordinate 2,962,935 of NZ_JAFCJI010000001.1, forward strand.
GCATCGAACCCGGAATCCGTCGTGCAGCAATTGATGCGGAGAAATGGCTTCCGGGCTCGCGCCGAGTGGCGCGCCCCGGAATGACAGCGGCCTGTGTCCCCTCTGCCCTAGACCTTACTCGATTTTAACGATATCGCTGCCCTCAATGAGGGAAGCGTCATCTTTTCTGCGCCGTGCGGGCTCGCCCGTGCTGGCGGTCGCGCTGCTGGCAGCTGCGACCGTGCTGGCCGGCTGCGCCGGTGGCAACGCGCCCGCCAATTCCTATGCGATGGCGGCGCCGAGCGCCGGCTCCGGGGCGACGGTCGCCTTCGAGTCCATCGACGGACCGCCGCCGCAGGTGTTCGACCGCATGGTCGGCGTGCTCGACAGCGAGTCCAAGCTGCGCAGCCTTTCGATCGTCTCCCGCGAGGGCACGGCGGCCTACCGCGTGCGCAGCTACCTCTCCGCCCAGGTCGTGCGCGGCAAGACCGTGATCGCCTGGGTCTGGGACGTCTACGACGCCAACCAGCAGCGGGCGCTGCGCCTGTCCGGTGAGGAACCCACTGCCGCCAAGGGCGGCCGGGACGCGACCCGCGACCCCTGGCAAGCCGCCGACGATCTGGTGCTGCGGAAGATCGCCCAGGCCGGATTCAGCGGACTTTCCAATATGATCAACGGAACGCCGGACACCCCCGGCTCGGTTCCGGGCCTGCGCGGGCCCGCAGTGGCGAGCGTGACGCCGGAGGCCCCAGTGGCTGAGATGCCGGCCACGGCACTCGGCTATGCCGAGCGATAACCGCCGCTAAACCACGGTCCCAGTTAGCTGCCAAGCCGTTGGCCCGACTCAGGATTTTCAGAGGGAAAACGTAGCATCCCGGGTTGCCATTGCAGCCTTCGGCCTGATATTTCCTCGCCCGTCGTAACCGTGCTGTCAGTGGGTATTTTCTGATGTTGAACGTCGTATCCAGCAAAGCGCGGGAGGAAGCGTCCATGTCGGCCAAGAACGGCTCCATCAAGCTCGTCGCCGGCAACTCCAATCCGGCTCTCGCCCAGGCCATCGCGCAGGGCCTCGACCTGCCGCTGACCAAGGCGGTGGTGCGGCGCTTCGCCGACATGGAGATCTTCGTCGAGATCCAGGAGAACGTCCGCGGCTCGGATGCCTTCGTCATCCAGTCGACCTCGTTCCCGGCAAACGACCATCTGATGGAGTTGCTGATCATCACCGACGCGCTGCGCCGCTCCTCGGCGCGCCGCATCACCGCGGTGCTGCCCTATTTCGGCTACGCCCGGCAGGACCGCAAATCGGGCTCGCGCACGCCGATCTCGGCCAAGCTCGTCGCCAATCTGATCACGCAGGCCGGCGTCGACCGCGTCATGACGCTCGACCTGCATGCCGGTCAGATCCAGGGCTTCTTCGATATCCCGACCGACAACCTCTACGCAGCGCCGCTGATGGTGCGCGACATCAAGGAAAAGTTCGATCTCTCCAAGACGATGGTGATCTCGCCAGACGTCGGCGGCGTGGCCCGTGCACGTGGCCTTGCCAAGCGCATCAACACCCCGCTCGCGATCGTCGACAAGCGCCGCGAACGGGCGGGCGAGTCCGAAGTCATGAACGTGATCGGCGACGTCGCCGGCTACACCTGCATCCTGATCGACGACATCGTGGACTCCGGCGGCACGCTGGTGAACGCGGCCGACGCGCTGATCGCCAAGGGCGCCAAGGACGTCTACGCCTACATCACCCACGGCGTGCTCTCCGGCGGCGCGGCAGCCCGTATCGCCGGCTCGAAGCTGAAAGAGCTCGTCATCACCGACTCGATTCTGCCGACCGAAGCGGTGACCAAGGCACCGAACATCCGCACGCTGCCGATCGCCAGCCTGATCTCGGACGCAATCGCACGAACCGCGGCGGAAGAGTCGGTCTCGAGCCTGTTCGACTAAACGCCAGACTTCGTAGTGCCGTAGGGTGGGCAAGGCGTGACGCGCCGTGCCCACCTTTTCTTTTTGGTGGGGACGCTTGGCTTTGCCCACCCTACGGCCTCGGCGCCCTGGGCTACTGCCCCCACGGGTTGTTGCCTGCCGCTGCCCATGACATCATCCGGGTTCCGAGTCACCGCCTGGATACCCGATGCCGCGCCGGAAATTTGCCTGGGAAAAGCTGTCGGACGACGAGTTGCTCGAGCAGCGCCTCTCCAGCCTGAAGGTTACGGTCGAAGGCACCTGGCTCGAGGACTGCGTCGCCACGCTCCACGAGGAGTTGGAAGAGCGCGGCATCCGGCTGCGGCCGCACACATGGATCTCGAGCGAGTGGTTCAGTCCGGGAGATGTGCCCGGCATCGCCATCCCCTTCTATCTCGCCCATCCCCGCCTGATGAAGCTCGAGAAGAAGATGATGTTCGACGTCGAGGGCGGCACCTGGCGCGAGTGCATGGCCATCCTCCGTCATGAAGCCGGCCATGCCATCCAGCACGGCTACCAGCTGCAGCGCCGCCGGCGCTGGCAGCAGCTGTTCGGTCCGTCGTCGAAACACTATCCGCGCTACTACCGGCCCAACCCGGCCAGCCGGCGTTATGTCCAGCATCTCCGGCTCTGGTACGCGCAGAGCCACCCGGACGAGGATTTTGCCGAGACCTTTGCGGTGTGGCTGCGGCCGCGCTCCAATTGGCGCACGCGATATGCCGGCTGGCCGGCGCTGAAGAAGCTCGAATATGTCGACGAGCTGATGGGCGAGATCGCGGGAAAGCGACCCGTGATCACGACGCGCGAGCGCGTCGATCCATTGAGCAAGCTCAGCCAGACACTCGAAGACCACTACAAGAAGAAGCAGGCATTCTACGCCTTCACGCCGCCGAAGACCTACGACCGTGACCTCTCGCGGCTGTTTTCCGCCGATCCACGGCATTATCGCTCCAAACCCGCTTCGAGCCTGATCAGGCGGCATCGTGCCCAGATCAGGCAACTGGTCGCGCGGTGGACGGGCGAGAACCAGCTCACGCTCGATGCCGTGCTCGACGACATGATTTCCCGCTGCCGCGAGCTCGACCTGCGCGCAGTGGGTCCCGAACAGAAGCTCGTTCTCGATTTCACCGTCCTCGTGACCGCCAAGACGATGCACGCGCTGTTTGGCCCGTCTCGGCGCAAATGGATCGCGCTATGAGACGACTCCGTATTCTCGTGCTGATGCATCCGGACTTCCTGCCGCCGGACTCGTCCGACGGATACACGGCGCAGGAGATCAACAACTGGAAAACGGAATACGACGTCGTCAGCACCTTGCGCGCGGCCGGCCATGAGGTCCGCCCGCTCGGCGCGCAGGAGGAAATCAGACCGGTCCGCGAAGCAATCGAGGAATTCAAGCCGCACGTGGTGTTCACGCTGCTGGAGGAATTCCACAACAACGTCGCCTACGACCAGCACATCGCGAGCTATCTCGAGCTGATGAAGGTGCCCTATACCGGGTGCAATCCGCGCGGCCTGATCCTGGCGCGCGGCAAGGATCTGTCCAAGACGCTGGTGCATCATCGCAGGATCGCGGCGCCGGCCTTCGCCGTCTTCCCGATGCGCCGCAAGGTGAAACGGCCGACGCGCCTTGCGCTGCCGCTGATCGTCAAAGCCCTCAACATGGACGGCTCGTTCGGCATCTCGCAGGCCTCGATCGTCGACACCGACGAGAAGCTCGCGGAACGCGTCGCCTTCATCCACGAACGGGTCGAGACCGCCGCCATCGCCGAGCAGTTCATCGAGGGCCGCGAGCTCTATGTCGGCGTGCTCGGCAACAACCGGCTGCGCGTGTTGCCGGTCTGGGAATTGAAATTCGGCAGCATGGGCGGACGCACGTCACGCCACATCGCCACGGAAAAAGCCAAGCACGACACCGACTATCAGGAAAAGGTCGGCATCGTCGACGGGCCGGCGAAGGACCTCGCGCCCGAAGTGACCGCGCGGATCCAGCGGGCCGCAAAGCGCATCTACCGGGCGCTTGGCCTCGACGGCTACGCGCGCATCGACTTCCGCCTCGCCGCCGACGGCACGCCGTATTTCATCGAGGCCAACCCCAATCCGGAAATCGCCAAGAGCCAGGAGTTCGCCACGGCGGCCCAGCACGACGGCCTGAAATACGGGGATCTGCTCCATCGCATCCTGACGCTCGGTATCAGCCGGGCGAAAGCGGGTGTGTCGCTGGGGTGAGCTAGCCTGCCTCGGCCTTTGCGCTCACCACCTCCGCAAACGACTTGAAGAACTCACCCGCAAGCTTGGTCGCAGTCGAGTTGATCAGGCGCGCGCCGAGCTGGGCGAGCTTGCCGCCGATCTGGGCATCGACCTCGTAGTGCAGCACCGTGACGTCGGTGCTTTCGGATTCCAGCCGCACGACCGCTCCGCCCTTGGCGAAGCCGGCGACGCCGCCAGAACCTTCGCCCGAGATGCGATAGGAGTTGGGCGGATCGAGATCCGACAAGGTTACCCTGCCACTGAATGTCGCCTTCACCGGACCGACCTTGAAGACGACCGTGGCCGTCATCTCGTTCGGCGCGGTCACGTCGAGCGATTGACAGCCGGGGATGCACTGCTTCAGCACAGCGGGATCGTTCAGCGCCGCCCACACCTGCTCGCGTGACGCGGGAATGCGCTGGCTGTCGTTCATCTGCATGATCGATGTCTCACTCTCTGCTTGCTGACTGATTGGCAGCGCGCTGGCCGCGCCGTCGTTCCCTGGTGATCTCGGCGAGGATCGACATCGCGATCTCCTCCGGCGTGATGGCGCCGAGATCGAGCCCGGCCGGGGCCTTGAAATCATCGATCGCGGCGGCGTTGGCGCCTTCTCCGATCAGCTTGGCGCGGAGCGTGGCCATCTTGCGGCGGCTGCCGACGAAGGCGTGATAACAGGCTTTGGTTGCGACCGCCGTTCGCAAGGCGGCTTCGTCGCCCTTGCCCTGCGTCGACACCACGACGAAACGTTTGGCCTCGTTGAGCTCGCCGAGCTCATAGCCGTCGATGATCGCATCGGCATCCGGCTGCGCCGTGAGATCGGTGGAAGGCGCGGCGAGCGTGACGTGGTAGCCGAGCACGCGCGCCTGCGCCGCGAGCGACAGCGCGACCGGGCTTGCACCGAGGATGACCAGCGAGGGATGCGGCAGCACCGGCTCGACGAAAATATCCATGGTGCCCTTGCTCGGGCACATGTTGCTGGCGAAGCGGATGCCGTCGCGGCTCTCGCCCGCACTGACGCCGAGCTCGGCGAGCAGGTTCTCCGGCTGCACGGAGACCATGCGCGGCTCGCCGTCGGCAAGCGCCTCGCGTGCCGCTTTGAGCACCGCGCCCTTGGCGCAGCCGCCGCCGATCCAACCCGCGACGATGGTGCCGTCGGCCGCGATGATCGCCTTGGCGCCAGCCTTCGCCGCGGTCACCGACACCGTACGCACCACCGTCGCGAGGACGAAGGCGCGCTCGGCGGCCTTCATCTGCGCCATGAGATCCAGCACCTCGACATGAGCGGTCATCGCAACATCCCTCAGAGCTTCGCCAGATAAGGTTCGAGCGCGCGCAGGCTTTGCAGCGAATTGGCGGGCGCATAGAGATCGACATGCGGCAGCGCCGCTTTGATGCCACGTGCTTCGGGCTTGTAGCCCTCCCACGCCATCATCGGATTGAGCCATACGATACGTCGGCACCGCCGGTGCAGGGCGGCCATCTCGCGGTCCAGCAACGCTGCATCGCCGGTCTCGTAGCCGTCGGAGACGATCATCACGCAGCTGCGCGAATGGATGACGCGCGCCGCGTGCCAGCGGTTGAAGGTCTGCAGGCTCTCGCCGATCTTCGTACCGCCGCCGGCGCCCTGCGCCATGATCGAGAGCCGATCGAGTGCGCGACCGGCATCCCTCTCCTTCATCGCGTCGGAGACGTGGGCGAGACGGGTGTGAAACAGGAATGCCTCGGCCTCGCGAAACTGGTCGAGCACGCCGTGGATGAAGCGCAGGAACACGGATGTGTACATGCTCATCGAGCCCGAGGCATCGAGCAGCACGACCAGTCGCAACGGCTTGTCCTTGCGCTGGCGCTTAACGAGGCTGATCGGCACCCCGCCATGGCTGATATTGCGGTGGATAGTTCGCCTTAGATCAAGCCGATAGCCACGTCGGCGCGCAAGATCCCGTCGCGTCAGCCGCGTGCGCATCGCCCTTGCGAGTTGGGCTGCGGCTTCATGCGCCTGCGCGATCTGGTCGGGATCGCTCAGCTTTCGGAAATCGACCTCCGCAAAATTGTCCGCCCGCGAGGCGCCTTCCATGCGGCCCTCACCGGAGTGGCCTTCCGGCGCGTCGTCAGAGGACGGAAGCTGGTCGGTCACGGATTGGTTGCCACCCTGCTCTGCGGTCTTGTCCTGCAGGCTCTTCAGCGACGGATTGCTGGCGCCGGGCGCCGAGCCAATCGTGCGGGAGCGCGAGCGCACGCGCTTGCCCAGCCAGAACGCATCGAACAGCCCGTCGAACTTATCCCAGTCCGATTTGCGCGCCGAGAACAGATGCTTGAACGCCCCACGCAACAAGCCGGGCCGTGCCGCATAGCCCGATGCCATCAGCGTCGCCGCGTCCTGCCCTTCGGCGAGCCCAACGCGAAAGCCGGCATCGCGCAGCGTGCGCAGGAAGGCGGCAAGCCGCACGGAGACGAGGCGAGAGACCTCGTTGAGGTCGTCATAACCCGGGCTGGAGCCGCAGCAGCTCATGCGACCTTCCCCAGCAGGCGCTGCGTCACTTCAGGCGTGACGCGAGCGCGGTCCTCGTGGGTCTTCAGCAGACAGATGAGCGTCTCATGCACGGTCTCGGGCGCATCGTGGAGATTGCTGACGTCAAGGCCGACCAGAGCCGCGGCCCAATCCAGCGTTTCCGCCACGCCCGGCACCTTGCGCAACTCCTCCTTGCGCACGCCTTCAACCATGCGCGCGATCTGGAGCGACAGCGACGGGCTCGCGCCGGTGACGCGCGCCATGATGATACGCGTTTCGCGGTCAACGTCGGGATAGTCGACGTAATGATAGAGGCAGCGCCGGCGCAACGCGTCGGAAAGCTCGCGGGTGCCGTTCGACGTCAGCACCACATGCGGGATGGTGACGGCCGGAATGGTGCCGAGCTCGGGGATCGAGACCTGGAAGTCGGACAGCAGTTCCAGCAGGAACGCTTCGAACTCGTCGTCGGCGCGGTCGATCTCGTCGATCAGCAGCACCGGCGCCTGCGACCGGCGGATCGCCGCGAGCAACGGGCGCTCCAGCAAGTATTTTTCAGAGAAGACCTGGTCCTCGATGCTGTCGCTACCACGGTGAGCCTGAATGGCCAGCAACTGGCGCTGATAGTTCCACTCGTAGAGCGCGGAGGACTGATCGAGCCCTTCATAACATTGCAGCCGGATCAGCTCGGTCGCATGCGCTGTCGCCAGCGCCTTTGCCACCTCCGTCTTGCCGACGCCCGCCTCGCCCTCGAGCAGCAGCGGACGCCGCAACATCTGCATCAGCGCGATCGCGGTCGCGAGATCCGCATCGGCGATGTAGCCTGATGCAGCCAAGGCTTGCGCGATCTCGTCACGATTTTTCATACGTCCATTCTCTCCTCGTCATTGCGAGAAGCGAAGCGACGAAACAATCCAGACCGCGTGCGTGGTGGGATTCTGGATTGCTTCGCTTCGCTCGCAATGACGGCCAGTTTACGCCACCGCCCCCAGATCCTTGGCCGCCTTCCAGTTGCGCCAGAAATCATGCGGCATCTGGATGTGCGTAGACCCCAGGAACGAGAAGGCGTCGTTGACGGCGTTGGAGAAGGCCGGCACGCCGCCGACATTCGGGCTCTCGCCGACGCCCTTGGCGCCGATCGGGTGATGCGGCGACGGAGTGACGGTGAAGTCGGTCTCCCAATGCGGCGTCTCGACCGCAGTCGGCATGAAGAAATCCATGAACGAGCCGGTGACGACGTTGCCGACCTCGTCGTAGCGGATCTCCTGCCCCATCGCGATGGCGAAGGCTTCGGTGAGGCCACCATGCACCTGGCCCTCGATGATCATCGGGTTGATGCGTGTGCCGCAATCGTCGAGCGCATAGAAGCGCCGGACCTTGTACACGCCGGTATCGACGTCAATGTCCATCACGCAGAGGTAGGCGCCGAACGGATAGGTCATGTTGGGCGGATCGTAATAGCTGACCGCCTCCAGCCCCGGTTCCATGCCCGGCGGCACGGAATTATAGGCCGCCCAGCAGATATCCTTCATCGACATGAATTTTTCCGGCAGACCCTTCACCCGGAAGCCGTCGATGTCGAACTCAAGGTCGTCCTCGTGGACCTCGAGCCTGTAGGCCGCGATCATCTGCGCCTTGGCCTTGATCTTTCGCGCAGCCATCGCGATTGCGGCGCCCGCCACCGGCGTCGAGCGCGATCCGTAGGTGCCGAGCCCGTAAGGCGCGGTATCGGTGTTGCCCTCCTCCACCATGATGTTGTCGGCGGGAATGCCGATCTCGGTCGCGATGATCTGGGCCCAGGTGGTCTCGTGACCCTGGCCCTGGCTCTTGGTGCCCATGCGCGCGATGCCCGCACCGGTCGGATGCATCCGGATCTCGCAGGAATCGAACATTGCTATCCCCAGGATGTCGCAATTCTTCGAAGGCCCGGCGCCGACGATCTCGGTGAAGAAGGAGATGCCGAGCCCCATGACCTCGCGGGTCTCGCCGCGCTTGAACGCCTCGCGCTTCTCCGCCTGCTCCTTGCGGAGCGCGGCGTAACCCGTCGTCTCCATCATCTTGCGCATGGCAGTGTGGTAATCGCCGGAATCGTATTCCCAGCCCAGCGCCGAGTGATACGGGAACTGCTCCGGCTTGATGAAGTTCTTCAGCCGGAGCTCAGCGGGATCCATCTTGAGCTTCTGCGCCAGGATATCCATGGCGCGCTCGATGCAGTAGGCGGCCTCGGTGACGCGGAACGAGCAACGGTAGGCGACGCCGCCGGGCGCCTTGTTGGTGTAGACGCCATCCACCGCCAGATGCGCGGTCGGGAAGTCGTAGGATCCCGTGACGATGTTGAAGAAGCCGGCCGGCCATTTCGACGGGTCGGCGCAGGCGTCGAACGCGCCGTGATCGGCGAGCACGTGGACACGAAGCCCCGTGACCTTGCCATCCCTGGTCGCCGCGATCTCGGTGGTCATGTGATAATCGCGCGCGAACGAAGTCGCGGTCAGGTTCTCGATGCGATCCTCGACCCATTTCACCGGTTTGCCAGTGACGATGGAGGCGACGGCCGCGCAGATATAGCCGGGATAGGCGCCGACCTTGTTGCCGAAGCCGCCACCGATATCGGGCGCGATGACGTGGATCTTCTGCTCCGGCAGCTTTGCGATCAGCGCCACCACGGTGCGGATCACATGCGGGGCCTGGAAGGTGCCGTAGATCGTCAGCTCGCCCTTGATCTTGTCGAAGGAGCAGACGCACTGGCAGGTCTCCAGCGGCGACGGATGGGTGCGATGGTAGGAGATCATTTCCTTGATCTTGACCTCGGCCTTGTTGAAGGCCGCGTCGGTCAGTTCCTTGTCGCCGACGGTCCACTCGAAGATGTGGTTGTCGTGCTTGCGCGGCCCATGCGCGCCTGATGTCTTGCCGACGAGGTCCTCGCGCAGCACCGGGGCATCCTTGTCCATCGACTTGAAGGGATCGACCAGCGGCGGCAGCGGTTCGTATTCGACAATTACCTTGTTGATACCGTCATCGGCCGCATAGCGGTCGGTGGCGACGACGAAGGCGACTTCCTGGTTCTGGAACAGCACCTTGCCGTCGGCCAACACCATCTGCACGTCGCCGGCGAGCGTCGGCATCCAGGCGAGGTTGACGGTCTTGAGCGTCTCCGCGGTAATGACCGCAAGCACGCCGGGCACCTTCAGCGCCTCGCTGTCGTCGATCTTCTTGACGCGCGCGTGGGGATGCGGCGAGCGGACGAAGTCGCCATGCAACATGCCCGGCAGCTTGACGTCGTCGACGTAATTGCCCTTTCCTTGCGTGAAGCGGATGTCCTCGACGCGCTTGCGCTTGCAGCCCATGCCTTCGAGCGCGGCTTCGCGTTGTTCCCGCGTGGGAGTGAGGTCATTCATTCTGCGGCCTCCTGGAATTCCACGCCGTTGATCTTGGCGGCGGCATATTGAATCGCTCGAACGATGTTCTGGTAGCCGGTGCAGCGGCAGATGTTGCCGGAGATGCCCATCCGGATTTCCGGCTCGCTTGGCGAAGGATTTTCCTTCAGCAGCCGATGCGCACGGACAATCATGCCGGGCGTGCAGAAGCCGCATTGCAGGCCGTGCATCATGCGGAAGCCTTCCTGCAGCGCAGACAGCGTACCGTCGGCATTGGCCATGCCTTCGACCGTGGTGATGTCGCTGCCTTGCGCCTGGACCGCGAACATGGTGCAGGATTTCACCGACATGCCGTCGATATCGACGGTGCAGGCGCCGCAATGCGTGGTCTCGCAGCCGATATGGGTGCCGGTCATCTGCAGATTCTCGCGGATGAAATGCACCAGCAGCGTGCGCGGCTCGACGAGGCCTTCGACCTCGGCGCCGTTCACCTTCATGGTGACGTGTGTTTTGGCCATCGGTCCCCTCCCTTATTTCGCTCGGCTTGCTGCGCGCTGCAGCGCCCGCGTCACCATGATGCCGCCGACATGCTTGCGGTATTCGACCGGGCCGCGCGCATCAGCGGCCGGCGCCATGATTGCTTCCGCAGCGATGGCCGCCTTCTTCAGCGTGGCGGCATCGAGGCTGGTCCCGATCACCGCCTTGGCTGCGTCGGCTGCAAGCAGCGGGGTCTCGTGGACGTTGGTGAGACCGATCGCGCAGGTCGCGACCTTGCCACTGGACATGGTGAGGACGACGGCCGCGGCCGCGGTGGCGTAGTCGCCGACCTTGCGCTTGAGTTTTTCGTAGGCGTAACCGTGGCCGGCTGCGGGCACGGGAACCGAAATGGAGGTCATGATCTCGCCGGGTTCGAGCGCGGTGAAATAGGCGCCCTGATAGAAGTCGGCGGCCGCGACATCGCGGGCCCCACCAGAACCTTCGAGGCGATAGGTCGCACCCAGCGTCATCATCAGCGCCGGCATGTCGTTGCCGGGATCGCCATTGGCGACATTGCCGCCGATAGTGCCGCGGTAGCGCACCTGCGGGTCGGCGATCAGCAGCGCCGCCTCGTGCAGGATCGGCATCGCCTTGGCGACCTCGTCGGAGGCCAGCAACTCGTGTTGCGTCGTCATCGCCCCGATGACGAGATTGTTGCCGTCTCGGCTGATACCCTTGAGGGCGGCGATGCCGTGCAGATCGATGAGATGGGCGGGGGTGGCGAGCCGAAGCTTCATCATCGGCACCAGGCTGTGCCCGCCGGCCAGTGGCCGTGCATCCTCGCCGAGGTCGGATAAAAGTTTGACGGCATCGGCGACACTCGCCGGCCGGTGATAGCTGAATGATCCCGGGATCATCGTCTCCTCCCACAATCGTCCTTGGCGCGTGACGGCGCGGACGTTGGAGGCGACGGTCACTCCCGGCGGGGCGGCCCGCAATCATTCGGGCACAAAGGCGGGCTTTTTGCACGAATTGCGGGTGGAGACGCACGAATTGCGTCAGGGGCGGCGACGTATGGCGGCGCTACGCCTGCTGCCGACGGTTCGCCAGCCCCAGCCGCGCCTTCACCTCGGCGATCTTGGCCCGGCTCACCGGCACCCGGTGCGGTGATGGACCGTCGAGTTCGAGCACGGCGCCGTCGCCCTCTTTGCGGACGAGGGCGACATGAGGGATCGCGACGATATGGCTGCGATGCACCCGCAGGAATAACGAGGGGTCGAGCTGAGCCTCAGCCTCCGAAATCGACCATGGGCACATGCGCTCGCGGGTACCGTCATGGACCCTCGTGTAGTGCGCATCGGCACGGACGCTGCGGACATTCGCCGTCTCGATGAAGTGCGTGCCATCGGCACCTTCGACCGGCAACCGGGGAACGGGCGCGCGCGGCGGCTGGCCGAGGCCGCCGAGCGGTGACATAGGCCGCAGAGGCGCGGCGGATGCGGCAACCGGCTCAACAGCAGCCGGAGAAATTGCCGGAGCAACGGGATCAGCGATCATGGCGACCGAGGCCTGGCGGCGTTGATCGGGGACCAGCGACAGGAGAAAGCCGGCTGCAATCACGAAGCACAGCACCGCCACGATGATGGACAGGATTTGTTGCGACGCGGCGAGACCGCCGCTGGGGTGATGATGCGCCGCGCCCGCCAGCGGCTCGAAATGCATGCCGAGCATCGCGGTGTAGTGCATGCCGGACACCGCGACGCCGAACACAATCGAGCTGACAATCAACCGAACGCCTTCCTGCTGCGCCAGGAACGCGCGCAGGCCGCCATAGGCCGTGACGATTGCAACCACGACCGACAGCAGCACCATCGACGGGTCATGCACGATCCCGAACGGGCCGGCCAGCCCGTGAATGCCGACATAATGCATGCTGACGATGCCGACGCCGAGCAAAACCGCTGACGATGCCACACGCCGCAACGTGGGCTCACCGATCGAGACAAAGAACAGCGAGATGCCGACCACCAGCGCGCAAATCAGAAACGAGATGATGGTAGGGAGAACGAGATAGACCGTATCAGGCGGCAGCGGCGCAGCCAGCATGCCGACGAAATGCATGGTCCAGATGCCGACGGCCAGAAACGCAGCCGCGCCCGCGAGCAGAACGCGGTTGCTGACGCCGGGCGTATTGCGGATGCGAGCAGCAAGCGCAAAGCCGGTATAGCCACCCAGGCTCGCGATCGCCATGGAGAGCGCGACGAGATAGGGATCGTGTCCTTCGAACATGATCTTGTCGGCCGCCCGTCTCCACGGTCCGGCCTCCTCCCGCCGCCGACTTTATAGGGACGGCGGCGGGATTGACAATCAGCGGCGTGTGAAGGGGCGGCTCACACGATACCAGCCGCGACCTGACCGCGCAGGCGCTCCAGACCGTGCAACGTCTCTGCACAGGCTGCCGCAACCTCGATGCCCTTGATCGTGAAGTGCCTGCGGAAGAAATCGTAGTGCACCTCGGTCTCGTGGAATTGCTGCGGCGTCAGCACGGCGGAGAACACCGGCACCTCGGTGCGCAGCTGCACGTCCATCAGCGCCTTGATCACGGTGTCGGCAACGAACTCGTGGCGATAGATGCCACCGTCAACGACAAGGCCGGCCGCGACGATCGCGGTGTAGCGCCGCGTCTTGGCGAGGACCTGCGCGTGCAGCGGGATCTCGAACGAGCCCGGCACCTCGAACACGTCGACATGGGTGAGATGGCGCGCCTCGGCCTCCTTGATGAAAGCGATGCGGGCTTCCTCGACCACGTCGCGATGCCAGCAGGCCTGCACGAACGCCACCCGCTGCGGCTTGGCGAAGCGCGGATGCTCGGTCGCCGGTGGAACCGGCGGATTGGCGACTTGGGAAGTTTGGGCTTGGGGATCTTGCAGCATCTGATTCATGGCTTTCCTTCAAAGGACCAGAATCAGGGCACACGGAACGACAAACAGCCGCATCTTGCGATGCGTCTGCCACCGACCGTTCTCTTTCATCCGGACTTTAACCGTCGGCTTCGGAGTTGCACCGAATCTGCTGACCCTTCCCCTTGGTAAAAGCCTCGAGGAAGGCGCTCGCGGGCTTAGGTCTTTCGACCCTTACCGCCGGTGGGGACTTTCACCCCGCCCTGAGAACATCGGCCGCTCGGGATTGAACGACCTGGCTGAAATATGACGCCGGTCGGGGGCCGCAGCAAGCGTGTTCCGCAGCAAAAAGCCGCATGGTCCCATGCTGCTGGAGCGGTGCGGCCCTCGCGCCGCGGAATTAACGATTGGCCGATATTGGGAATCCGACTCTGGTTTGTTCTCATTCGTTAACAATTGTGGCCGAGATGAGCTGTGGACGAACGAGTCATGGCTTGTGGACGGACTCGGGACCCAGTTGCGCAGATTCCGCAAATCACATCAGTTGATCCGCGACAGGCCCGCGCTGATCCGAGGGGATCGCACCAGCGACATTTAAGGCAGCGTGCCGGGCCGACCGCGTGCGTATCAACGACAACAAGAAGGCAAGAGGTCGAGACGGAATGTCCCTGCTCGAAGGCGCTATCGATTCCAAAAGCCATCCGCTCGCGGTGGTCGAGGATATCGCTGCCAGCAACAACTGGCCGTTCGAACGCTCCGGCGAAGACGAACTGACCATTGTCTCGAAGGGACAGTGGACCGACTACCAGATCTCGTTCACCTGGATGGGTGAGATCGAGGCGCTGCATCTGGCTTGCGCGTTCGACATGAAGATTCCGGTCGCACGTCGCGGCGAAGTGCAGCGATTGGTTGCGGCAGTCAACGAGCAATTGTGGGTCGGGCACTTCGACCTCTGGACCAACACCGGCATGATCATGCATCGCCAGGCCCTGGTGCTGCCGGGTGGGCTGACCGCCTCGACCGCGCAATGCGAAGCCATGCTCGCCGGCGCAATCCATGCCTGCGAGCGCTACTTCCCGGCGTTCCAGTTCGTGGTGTGGGCGGGCAAGACCACCGCGCAGGCGATGGACGCTGCGATGTTTGATACGGTGGGCGAGGCGTAAGGCTCGCCTCCTCGAGACGATGAGGTGTCCGCAACTTTCACCCATCGTCGTCCCGGCGCAGGCCGGGACCCATACCGCGTGATTTCGCTTGTGGCACGCGGCTTGTTGCTCTGCTCTCGATCCACTAGAACGGCCTGTGGTTATGGGTCCCGGCCTTCGCCGGGACGACGGCTGAATTTGTGGTGACCATAGTGGCTAACAACACTCTCCAAAACATCACCGGTACCATCCTGCTCGCTGGCGCCGGCAAGATGGGCGGCGCGATGCTGACCGGGTGGCTGGCCGGCGGACTCGATCCGCGCCGTGTGGCGGTGGTCGATCCGCAGATCTCGCCTGAGATCACCGCGCTGGCTGCCAAAGGCGTCGCGCTCAATCCCGATGTGAAGGCAGCGGGCACCGTCGAGACGATGGTCGTCGCGGTCAAGCCCCAGATGTTCCGCGAAGCCGGCGCCAAGCTGAAGTCGTTCGTCTCGGAGAAAACCTCCGTCGTCTCGATCATGGCGGGAACGACGATCGCATCGCTCGAGGAGGTCTGCGGCGGCGCGGTGGTGCGCGCGATGCCGAATACGCCGGCTGCGATCGGGCGCGGCATCACGGTAGCGGTCGCTGCGACGAACGTCAGCGTCGCACAGCGCGCGGTGGCCGATGCGCTGCTGCGCGCCACCGGATCGGTCGAATGGGTCGAAGATGAAAGCCTGATGGATGCGGTTACTGCCGTGTCGGGCTCGGGACCTGCCTATGTGTTCCTGCTCGCCGAAGAGCTCGCCCGCGCTGGTGTTGAAGCAGGCTTGCCCGAAGCACTCGCAACGAAGCTCGCACGCGAGACGGTCGCAGGCTCTGGTGAGCTGCTGCACCAGTCGGATCTTGCCTCCGGCACCTTGCGCCAGAACGTCACCTCGCCCGGCGGCACCACCGCCGCAGCACTCGGCGTGCTGATGGGCGAGCCCGGCCTGCGCGATCTCATGATCCGCGCGATTGCGGCGGCGACGAAGCGGTCGAAGGAATTGGCGAAGTAACGGCTACGCGCCCAACCGCTTGTTGAACGTCTCGACATTCACGAGTCCGCGCGCGTGGCGGCCTTCGCCGAGCTTGCGCGCGCCCTCGAATGCCTCGACCTCGAAGCGGATGACGCGGCGCTCGACGGCAATCACTTTCGCAGTGGTCCGCACCGTCGCGCCGACAAGCGCGGCCGCAAGATGGCGGATGTCGACCTCGGTGCCGACGGTGACCCAGCCTGGCTGAAGTGCCGCGCGGATCGCGTCGCCCGACGTCATCTCCATTTCCAGGATCATCATCGGGGTCGCATAGACCATCGGCATGCCCGGCACGAAATGCCCGACCGTGCGCTCGGCCGGCACCACCAGCATGCGCTCGGCGCTCATGCCGACCTTGATGAAGTCGCGTGCATCCATGGTGCTGTACCTCGTCGTCCTGGACAAGAGCAGCGAAGCGGAGCGCCGATCCAGGACCCATGACCCCGACTGCCTATCGTTGGCGTGGCGTCAAACCACGACCGGCCACAACAACTGTTTCCTGGGGTAATGGGTCCTGGCTTTCGCCAGGACGACAGTTGTGTTCGCAGCTACAGCGCCGCCTACTTCTTCGCGGCCGCCGCGCGCTCAACAAACGTCTTGCCGCCCTTCATCTTGTGGCGGAGCGGGGCTTCGTTGATCTGGATGACGACGGCATCGGCGTCGACGCCGAGATTCTTCACCAGCGCCTGGGTGATGTCGCGCATCATGCCGGCCTTCTGCTCGTCGGTGCGGCCTTCGGCCATGCTGACGGTGATCTCAGGCATTTCGTTCGCTCCCTCTTCTCTCTCCGTCATGGCCGGGCTTGTCCCGGCCATCCACGGTCCTCGCTATCAAACAAGACGTGGATGCCCGGGACAAGCCCGGGCATGACGACACCTGCGAATGCCTATCCCCACTTTACGTCATGGCGCGCCAGGACCTCGCGCACCTTCGTGACGAGATCGGCCTCGCTGCACGAGAACTGCGCCGGACGCGTCTCGCGCCATTCCTGGTTGGAGGCGATCGCGGCGGCGGCCTTGGCGCCCTCGACGAGATCCTTGATCTGGAGTTCGCCACGCGCCTTTTCATCCGAGCCCTGGATGATCACGCAAGGGCTGTTGCGCCGGTCGGCATATTTGAGCTGATTGCCCATGTTCTTGGGATTGCCGAGATAGAGCTCGGCGCGGATGCCGGCGCTGCGCAAGGACGCCACCATCTTCTGGTAGTCGGCGACGCGGTCGCGATCGAACACGGTGACGACGACAGGGCCGATCTCGGGCCGCGTGTCGAGCTTGCCGAGCAACGTCAGCGCGGCCTGAAGCCGCGACACGCCGATCGAGAAACCGGTCGCCGGCACCGGCTCACCGCGGAAGCGCGAGACCAGACCGTCATAGCGACCACCGCCGCCGACCGAGCCGAAGCGCACGGGACGGCCCTTCTCGTCCTTGGTGTCGAGCAACAGTTCAACCTCGTAGACGGGGCCAGTGTAATACTCGAGGCCACGCACGACGGACGGATCGATCTTGATGCGGTCGGCTCCGTAACCCGACGCCGCCACCAGCTTGGCGATCTCTTCCAGCTCGCTCACGCCGGCCTGACCGACTTCGCTCCTGGCGAGGTAGGTTTCCGCCGCGGCAATGGCTTCTTTCCAATCCTCGCGCGGCTTGGTGATGGCGAGAACGACGTCAGCCTCGGCCGCGCTGAGGTTGGCACCCTTCGTGAAGTCGCCCTTGCCTTCTTCGCCGCCGTCCCATCGTCCGGGACCGAGCAATTTGCGCACTTCGTCGGCGGAAAACTTGTCGAGCTTGTCGATCGCGCGCAGCACGGTCAGCCTGCGTGCCGCATTCTCCTCGCCTGCGAGCCCGATCGCTTCCAGAACGCCATCGAGCACCTTGCGGTTGTTCACCTTCACCACGTACTGGCCGCGCGCAACGCCGAGTGCTTCCATCGTGTCGGCTGCCATCATGCAGATCTCGGCATCGGCCGCCGGCGTCGCCGAACCCACCGTATCGGCATCGAACTGCATGAACTGGCGGAAGCGGCCGGGGCCGGGCTTCTCGTTGCGGAAGACGTAGCCGACACGGTAGCTGCGGTAGGGCAGGACCAGACCGTCGGTGCCGTAGCGCTCGCCCACATAGCGCGCCAGCGGCGCGGTCAGATCGTAGCGCAAGCTGATCCATTGCTCGTCGTCGTCCTGGAACGAGAACACGCCTTCGTTCGGACGATCCTGGTCGGGCAGGAATTTGCCGAGCGCGTCGGTGTATTCCATCGCCGGCGTCTCCACCGGCTCGAACCCGTAGAGCTCGTAGACGGCGCGGATCTTCTCGACCATCTCGCGCGTCGCCCGGATCGCGGCGGGATCGCGATCCTCTAGCCCGCGCGGCAGCCGCGCCTTCAGTTTCTGCGGTTTTTTGGGTTTTTCGGCCATGCGCGCGTTTACCAGCCGACGCACGACGCGGCAACTGGTCTTGCCCTCTCCCCGCAGGCGGGGAGAGGGAGAAGACCTCAAATCACCTTGCGGATCCAGTTGTGCGGATCGTTGGTGCGGCCGTACTGGATATCGACGAGCTGCTTGCGCAGGCCCATGGCCACGGGACCGGCAGCGCCGCCGCTGATCTCGAAATCGCCGCTGACCGAGCGCACCTTGCCGATCGGCGAGATCACGGCCGCGGTGCCGCAGGCGAACGCTTCTTTCAGCCGGCCCGAGGCTGCATCCTTGCGCCACTGGTCGAGCGAATAGGGTTCCTCGCGCACGGTCTTTCCGGCGTCCTTGGCCAGCGCGATGATGGAATCGCGGGTGATGCCGGGCAGGATGGTGCCGAGCGGCGGCGTCGAGAGCGAGCCGTCATCGAACACGAAGAACACGTTCATGCCGCCGAGCTCCTCGACGTAGCGGCGTTCGACCGCGTCGAGGAAGACGACCTGATCGCAACCGTGCTGGATCGCCTCGGCCTGCGCACGCAGGCTCGCTGCATAATTGCCGCCGCACTTGACGGCGCCGGTGCCGCCGACCGCGGCGCGCGTGTAATTCTCGGAGACCCAGATCGAGACCGGCGCGGGGCCGCCCTTGAAATAGGAGCCGACAGGCGAAGCGATCACCGAGAAGATGTATTCGGACGACGGCTTGACGCCAAGGAAGGTCTCGCTCGCGATCATGAAGGGGCGCAGATAGAGGCTGCCCTCCCCGCCGGGCATCCAGGCGCGGTCGATGCGCACGACCTGCTCGACCGCCTCGATGAAGACGTCTTCGGGGATCTGTGCCATCGCCATGCGATCGGCGGAGTCCTTGAAGCGGCGGGCATTGGCGTCGGGCCGGAACAGGTTCACGCCGCCGTCGTCGCGCTTGTAGGCCTTCAGACCTTCGAAAATTTCCTGGGCGTAGTGCAGGACCGCGCCGGCCGGATCGATCTGGAAATTGGCGCGCGCCTCGACCTTCGCCTCGTACCAGCCACCCTTGGCCTGGTTGTAGCGGACCACAGCCATGTGATCAGTGAAGACGCGCCCGAAACCGGGGTCCACCAGCTTGGCGACCCGGTCCTTCTCGGACGTCGGATTGGATGCGGGCTGGATGTCGAATTTCATGCTCATGTCCTTGCCTCCCGCTGCCGGTAGCGGCGCTGTTCTGGCGCCCGCCTGCCCCGTTCGGGCCCGGCTGGCTTGATGTGGTTTCTGGCCGGACCGCCGCCAGCCTTGTTACGGCCGGTTTCCGTGACCAGCATGTCTTCGAGGACATGCTTTTGCGGAAGGCGGAAGTCCAGTATGTTTTGCCGAAATGCCGCTCGACAATCGCACGGTAGATCTGATCCGGCCGTCGCTGCCTGTCCGGCTAACTCCGGCCGCTCTTCGAATGCCACCCGACGCGAAGCGATCTAAAATTTCGTGCGGGCTGATCGTTTTGTAACATTGAACCCAAGATACGTCAATATGCCTGACATAAATTTCGCGACTCCCTCTCAAGACGCTGCCGAGCCGCGGCCGGCGGCAGGCGATGGAGGCAATTTGCGCTGGGATATCATTGAGCTGCTGTTCTTCGCCTATCGCGATTTCGTCGGCGACCCCGACCAGGAGCTGGAGGCTTTCGGCTTCGGCCGGGCCCATCACCGGGTCATGCACTTCGTCTATCGCTATCCCGGGCTGAAGGTCGCCGACCTGCTCGACGTCCTGCGCATCACAAAACAGTCGCTCGGCCGGGTGCTCAAGCAGCTCCTGGACGAGGGCTATATCGTGCAGAGGACCGGCGACAATGACCGCCGCCAGCGCCTGCTCTATGCAACACCGAAGGGCGAGGCACTGGTGCAGAAGCTCGCCGGCCTCCAGACCACGCGCATCACCAAGGCGCTCGCCGAGATGGCGCCGCAGGATGCCGAGACCGTCAAGCGCTTCCTGCGTGCGATGATCGACCGCGACGACCCGGACAAGGTGCTGGAGACGATCTTCGCCAGCAATCAAGACTCAAAGGAGTGACCGTGCCGCTCGCTGCCACGCTCGCCCGCCCGCCGGCGCAACCGGCCGATGACGCCCCGCATCTGCTGCTGGTCGACGATGATCGCCGCATCCGCGATCTCTTGTCGCGCTTTCTCGCGGCCGAAGGCTATCGCGTCACCACCGCCTCCAGTGCCGGCGATGCCCGCGCGAAACTGCTCGGGCTGCATTTCGACCTGCTCATCCTCGACGTCATGATGCCCGGCGAGACCGGCTTCGATCTCGCTCGCTTCATCCGCACATCCTCCTCGGTGCCGATCGTGATGCTGACGGCGCGGCATGAAGCCGAAGCCCGCATCGAGGGCCTTCAGATCGGCGCCGACGACTATGTCGCAAAGCCGTTCGAGCCGCGCGAGCTGGCGCTGCGCATCAACAACATCCTCAAGCGCGCGGCGCCGCCGATCCAGGCCGCGGCGGTGGAAAAGATCGCATTCGGTCCCTACGTCTATCATCTGGATCGCGGCGAATTGCGCCAGGGCGAAGAGGTCATCCATCTCACCGACCGCGAGCGTGAGATGCTGCGCATTCTCTCGGAGACGCCGGGCGAGACCGTGCCGCGCAGCGCACTGACCGGCAACGGCAGCGTCAACGAGCGCGCCGTCGACGTGCAGATCAACCGCCTCAGGCGCAAGATCGAGACCGATCCCGCCAATCCGCTGTTCCTGCAGGCCGTGCGGGGCATCGGTTACCGGCTGGTGGCCTCGCCGTAGAAGCTGTGAAGCGCAACCGATGAGCACGATCGATACCGGCCTGACGCTGCTCAAGAGCGCCGCCGGCCGCGTCTCCGCCGTCAATGGCTGGATGGGCAACGCGTTCAAGGGCTGGATGCCGACCGGCCTCTATGCGCGCGCACTGCTCATCATGATCGTGCCGATGGTGATCCTGCAATCGGTCGTCGCCTTCGTGTTCATGGAGCGGCACTGGAACACGGTGACGCGCCGGCTGTCGGCGGCGGTGGTGCAGGACATCGCCGCGCTGATCGACGTCTACAAGGGCTACCCGCAGGACAAGGACCGCGACCAGATTCGCCGCATCGCGCAGCAGCGCCTCGGCCTGGTGGTCGACTTCCTGCCCGCCGGTGACATGCCGCCGCCGGGACCAAAGCCGTTCTTCTCGCTGCTCGACCAGACGCTGTCGGTGCAGCTCGGCCGCCAGATCGGGCGCTCGTTCTGGATCGACACCGTCGGCCGCTCCAACCTTGTCGAGATCCGCATCCAGCTCGACGATGCCGTGATGCGCGTGTTCGCGCAGCGCAGCGCCGCCTATGCCTCGAACTCGGAGATATTCCTGTTCTGGATGGTCGGCACGTCCTCGATCCTGCTGATCGTCTCGGTGCTGTTCCTGCGCAACCAGATCAAGCCGATCCTGCGGCTTGCGGACGCCGCCGAAAGTTTCGGCAAGGGCCGCGAAGCACCGAACTTCAGACCGCGCGGCGCGCGCGAAGTAAGGCGGGCCGCGGGCGCCTTCCTCGAGATGAAGTCGCGCATCGAACGCGCGATGGAGCAGCGCACCGCGATGCTCGCCGGCGTCAGCCACGACCTGCGCACCATTCTCACCCGCTTCAAGCTCGAGCTGGCGCTGATCGGCGACAATCCGGAGCTCGAGGGCATGCGCAAGGATGTCGACGAGATGTCGATGATGCTGGAGGATTACCTTGCGTTCGCCCGCGGCGATTCCGGCGAACAATCGCAGCCGACCGACATGGCGCAGGCGCTCGAGGAGTTACGCGGCGACGCCGAACGCCACGGCCACACCGCAACCGTGACATTCAGCGGCCTGCCGGTGGTGACGGTGAAGCCGGCCTCCTTCAAGCGTTGCCTCGCCAACCTCGTCACTAATGCCGCGCGCTACGGCAAGGCCATCGCCATCTCCGGCCAGCGCGATCATCGCTATCTGACTGTCACGGTGGACGACGACGGCCCCGGCATTCCCACGCATCTGCGCGAGGAAGTGTTCAAGCCGTTCCTGCGGCTCGACAATGCCCGCAACCAGGACGAAGGTGGCACGGGCCTGGGACTCGCGATCGCCCGCGACATCGCCCGCTCTCATGGCGGCGACATCACGCTCGGCGACAGCCCGATGGGCGGATTACGCGCGAGCGTGCGGATACCGGTGTAGCCTATTTCTTCGGCAGCAGCGCCTTCAACTTGTCGACGTCGCGCACGTTCATCTTGAAACCACCGGGCATCACGATGTCGCCGGGCTTCTGGTCGGGCTTGCAAGCCCCCATCCATTTCGCCTCCAACGTCATGGTGGTGTCGCGCCCCGCGGTGCCGGCGGCGCCGCCTTGCGCATGCGACGAGGTCTTCACCGTGTAGGCCGAATTGAAATCGCCGGTGATCTCGGCATGCGAAGTCGTGGACATGCCGGCGACGTTGCACTCGGAATCGCTGATGTAGCCGGTCGCCGTCTTCTTGATGTCCTGCTTGGAGCAGACCTGCTTGGCCATCGGCGAGATGTTGTTGTTCATCTCCTTGTCGACGGCCTCGTCGGTGCAATGCTGCATGGTCATCTCCGGCATTGCCGAGCCGGACCTGACCATCTTCAATTCCCAGAGCCCGGCCTTGCGCACCGGCAGATCGTCCGCGAAAGCGCTGCCCGTCGACAACAGGAGACAAACGGCCGAACCGAGCAAAGCAAGCCTGCGCGTCATAGGAGAGGCTCCCGGCTGAGAGGTCGTAGCGAGGCTTTCCGAAACGGCTCAGTAGAGCGTGCGGATCGGCCGGTCGGCGGCGCCGTAGGGCACCCAGCGGCAGGAGAACGAGATGTAGCCGCCCTCATAGGCCTGCACCGCGAGGAATTTCACGACCTTGCCGTAGCGCGCGCAGTGATCGACCGCGACCTGGCGTGCATCGACCTGCGTTGCCATCGAATAGGCGATGATGCCGCCGGTGTCGTTGCCCTTGAACGGCGGCACCGGGAGGAGGTCGGCGCGCGCCGATTGGCTCGCCATCAAACCCAGGGCAAGAAGGCCAGCAGCCGCAATGATTCGCATTCCCGTCACTCCGATTGGTTGGCATCAGTTTACGGTGCCGGAGCGGCGGTGAAAAGAACGGAAGGCCTGTCGGCTGCGACGTTGTGATAACTCCTGGCCAAGTGTTGCCGCGCTGCACTTGACCTCCCCCGCCCTTCGCGGCACCGTCCGACCTTCGCAGATCATGCTGTCTGGATTACCCATGCGCGCCTCGACCTCCCTGAAATCGCTTCGCTTTGCCGCAGTTCTCGGCCTCATGTTCGGAGCGCTGTCGCTCACTGAGGCCAAGGCGGCCAATCCCCTGGAGCTGAATTTCTGGCTGAACGGGCCGCGCTATGACGGCAATGTCGCCGAATGCGACAAGGCGCTGCCGACGATCTCGACCCAGTTCTGGGAAAAGGAAAGCTCGTTCTGGAATTCGTCGCTGAGGATCACGGGCTTCTCGAACGTTCACGAGACCGCCTTCCGCCCCTGGGCGTCGGACAACATTCCGCGCCGCTTCTGCACCGGCGAGGCCATGCTCACCGACGGCAAGGTGCGCCGGGTGCACTTCTCGATCGTCGAGGATGGCGGCTTTGCGGGATACGGCCAGGGCGTCGAATGGTGCGTGGTCGGGCTCGATCGCAACTGGGCCTACAATCCGTCCTGCCGCGCCGCCAAGCCCTGAGCTGACGAGCCCTGATTCGGGCCGAGCGATCGGGCGGCAGTCGGCTCAATTTTGTTCTTGAAATGTTCTTTGTGACTGCTAGGCTGATTGCACAGTCTAGTTGAGGGGCATCGCCATGTTTCATTTTAGATTGCAGTCATTCTCCCGTCTGATGATTTCGCTGACCCTGGCCGCCGGGCTGATCTCACTGGCGGGCGGTGCGAGGGCCCAGGACAAGCGGCAGAACGCACCCGGCGAATTCGACTTCTATGTGCTGTCGCTGTCCTGGTCGCCGTCGTTCTGCGAGGAAGCCGCCGAGCGCGGTCGCAGCGGCGGGCGCTCCAACATCCAGTGCGAAGGACGGCCCTTTTCCTTCGTGGTGCACGGGCTGTGGCCGCAATATGAGAACGGCTTTCCGGAATATTGCCAGCGGCCGTCGCCGCGGCTGAACCGCAACATCGTTTCCTCGATGCTCGATTTGATGCCGGCGACCGGCCTGATCTTCAACGAGTGGGACAAGCACGGCACCTGCTCCGGGCTCGACGGTCGCAATTACTTCGAGACGATCCGCAAAGCGCGCGCCGCGATCAAGATCCCGGCCGAATATCTCGAGCTGTCGCAGGCCAAGACCGTGGCGCCGGCCGAGGTGGAAGAAGCCTTCATCAAGGCCAATCCAGGCCTGAGCAACGCAGCCGTCTCGGTCACCTGCAACCGGACCCGGCTCTCCGAGGTCCGCATCTGCCTGAGCAAGGACCTGCAATTCCGCGCCTGCGACGAACTCGAACGCCGCGCCTGCCGCCGCGACCAGGTGACGATGCCGCCGATCAGGGGCGGCTAGCTCCCGTCATTGCGAGCGCAACGAAGCAATCCAGACTGCCGCCGCGGTTAGATTCCGGATTGCTTCGCTGCGCTCGCAATGACAAGGGGTTAGGATCACGCAAGACAACGCGGTCCGAGCTCATGAACTATCGTCACGCCTTTCACGCCGGCAACTTCGCCGATGTCATCAAGCACATCGTGCTGGCGCGTATCCTCACTTATTTGCAGGACAAGCCGGCCGCCTTCCGCGTCATCGACACCCATGCGGGCGCCGGCCTCTACGATCTCGACAGCGACGAGGCGCGCCGCGGCGGCGAGTGGCTGACGGGGATCGCGCGGCTGATGCAGGCGCGCCTCTCGAACGAGAGCATCGCGCTGACCAAGCCGTATATCGACATCGTCCGCGCCTTCAATCCGAAGGGTGAGCTCAAGGCGTATCCGGGCTCGCCCCTGATCGCGCGCGGCCTGATGCGGCCGCAGGACCGGCTTGTGGCCTGCGAGCTCGAGCCGAAGGCGCGCAAGGCACTGATCGATGCGTTGCGGCGCGACGAACAGGCGCGCGTGGTCGATCTCGACGGCTGGATGGCACTGCCGGCTTTCGTGCCGCCGAAGGAGCGGCGCGGACTCGTGCTGATCGACCCGCCGTTCGAGGCGAAGGACGAGTTTGAAAGATTGGGCGAGGCCTTCTCCAGCGCCTTCGCGAAATGGCCGACCGGTATCTATGTAATCTGGCACCCCGCCAAAAGCCGACGCGCGACCGACACCTTGGCACAGTTGGTGGCCCGGCTCGCAGCCGCAGCAAAGCCGCAGGGAAAATGTCTGCGTCTCGAATTCAGCGTTGCGCCGCAAGCCGACGGCGGAGCACTCACCTCGACCGGGCTCATGATCGTCAATCCGCCGTACACGCTGCAAAGCGAGCTCAAGACCATCCTGCCTGAACTCGAAATGCCACTCGGCCAAGGCGGAGCTGCCAGATTCCGATTGGAGGTGCCGAAGCCCTAAGCCACCGCCATTCTTGGGAAAAATATGCAGGAGCGGTAGTCAATCTGCAAAGAACCGTATTATGCTGTTTTCCGTGACTGGCTTTACGTTCCGCTTCCGCGAATGGTTGCGGCGGAGTGAAGGCCTAAAAAGATCCGGTCGGACCGTTGGGTCCGCCCAAGGATGGCCAGCTCTCCCGGGCTTCGTAGCGCCCGGTCATGTCGTGACGCGCGTCTGCGTTGCGACGGAGGAGCAATGAGGGGGAGTTTCCCGATGGCCATGACGGGAACGGTTAAGTTCTTCAACGGCGAGCGCGGCTACGGCTTTATCAAACCGGATGACGGCGGTCGCGATGTCTTCGTTCACATCACCGCTGTTGAGCGGGCGGGACTGAAGGACCTCGCCGAAGGACAGCGCATCACATTCGAAGTCGAACCGGACAAGAAGGGCAAGGGACCAAAGGCGGTCAATCTCGTGATCCTGTCCTAGCGGACCTCGCTCAAAGACATCGGCGCAAAAAAATCCCGGCCGCGAGCGGCCGGGAGGCTGTGGTCCGGTATTTTCTTTTTTGGCTATCAGAAGTGATAGTTCACGCCTGCGCGAACAACGCTGGCGCTATAGCCGTTTGACACGCCCGTAATGGCGAACTGGCTCGACGACAGATCGATGTAGAGATATTCGAGCTTCGCACTCCAGTTCGGCGCGAAGCCGACTTCCGCGCCGACGCCGGCGGTCCATCCCGCGGTGGTGTGCGACTCCGTCCAGCCGAAGGTCTGCGCGCGCAACTCGCCGAAGGCGAGGCCGGCGGTGCCGTAGACCAGGACGTTGCTGAAGGCATAGCCGGCGCGGCCGCGCAGCGTGCCGAACCAGGGATTGGAGAACTTCCACGGCGCGAACGTATCGTCGGCACCAGCGGCCTGAATGTCGCCCTCGACACCGAACACCCAGGGACCGTTCTGGAAATTGTAGCCGGCCTGCACGCCACCGACGAAGCCGGAGGGCTTCACGGGCGTATTGCTCACCGAGCCCCACTCATAGCCGAGATTGCCGCCGAGATACGGGCCGGCCCAGCTATAGGCATTGAGCGGCTGGTTGACCGTATAGGGCGCACGCTGCCCGTAATTGAAATCGGCGGCCTCTGCCGAAGCCGTCCAGCCGGCTGCAACCAACGCGGCTGCGCCCACAACGAGCCCCTTCATCACACACTCCAACGCAACTTGCCGTCACCGGGTGCGACGCCCGCGCCGCCGCGCCAGGCCAAATCGCATGGTTACGGAACCACCACTTTTTCGCGTAAGACTTATCGAGAGTTTTAAGTTAAAGGCCTGTTAAGCCGGGTTACCGCGCTGTTAACAGGCTTAAGCAAGCGTTACCGGGAACTGCGCCGCCTTCCTGTGCGTGCGGCCCGGCCGGAACTTCAAATCGATCCCCCCAGCGCCTAAATTCGCACCATGGTTCACGATTCCTCCGACAATCCGGACGACGCGCGCGCGCGCAAATCGCCGCAAGCCGCGAAGGCCGACGCCCCGCCCGAGGGGCTGACACCGCCCGACCTCGATCCCGCCGCCGGCGGCGATGACGAGGACGATGCGCGGCTGCCTGACATCCTGGAAGAGAGCGGCGCGATCGGCGAAGAGCCGCTGGCGACCGGTCACGAGGCGATCGAGCGCGCGGTCCGGCTGGCGCCGACCTCGCCCGGCGTCTATCGCATGCTGAGTGCGAACGCTGACGTGCTCTATGTCGGCAAGGCCAAGAACGTCAAAAAGCGCCTGTCCAACTACGCGCGCCAGAGCGCGCCGCTGCCGGCGCGAATCCTGCGCATGATCGCGGCCACGGTGACCGTGGAGATCGTCTCGACCACGACCGAGACCGAGGCGCTGCTGCTGGAAGCCAACCTGATCAAGCAGCTGCGGCCGCGCTTCAACGTGCAGCTGCGCGACGACAAGTCGTTTCCCTATATCCTGATCACCGGCGACCATTGGGCGCCGCAAATCCTCAAGCATCGCGGCGCGCAGACCCGGCCTGGACGCTATTTCGGCCCGTTCGCCTCCGCCGGCGCGGTCAACCGCACCATCACGGCCTTGCAGCGCGCGTTCCTGATCCGCTCCTGCACGGACTCCTTCTTCGAGAGCCGCACGCGGCCCTGTCTGCTCTACCAGATCCGCCGCTGCGCCGGCCCCTGCACCCGAGAGATCGATTTCCCGGGCTATACGACGCTGGTGCGCGAGGCCACCGACTTCCTCTCCGGCAAGAGCCAGGCGGTGAAGCAGGAGCTCGCTGGCGAGATGGAAAAGGCCTCCGGCGAGCTCGAATTCGAGAGCGCGGCGCTCTATCGCGACCGTCTTGCCGCGCTGTCGGCGATCCAGTCGCAGCAGGGCATCAATCCGCGCACCGTGGAGGAAGCCGACGTGTTCGCCATCCATCAGGAGGGCGGCTTCTCCTGCGTCGAAGTGTTCTTCTTCCGCACCGGGCAGAACTGGGGCAACCGGGCTTATTTCCCGCGCGCGGAGAAGACATATACGCCGGAGGAAGTGCTGGGCTCGTTCCTCGCCCAGTTCTACGACGACAAGCCACCGCCGAAGACGATCCTGCTCTCGCACGAGATCGAGGAGATGGAGCTTCTCGCCAATGCGCTGACGATCAAGGCCGGCCACAAGATCGAGGTCCTCGCGCCCAAGCGCGGCGAGAAGAAGGAGCTCGTCACCCACGCGCTGACCAACGCGCGCGAGGCGCTCGGCCGCAAGCTTGCGGATACCGCAACCCAGAGCCGCCTGCTCGACGCCATGGCCACGACGCTGAGCCTGCCGCACGCGCCCAAGCGCATCGAGGTCTACGACAACAGCCACATCCAGGGCACCAACGCGGTCGGCGCCATGATCGTCGCCGGCCCGGATGGTTTCGTCAAAAACCAGTACCGCAAGTTCAACATCAAGTCGGAAGGGATCACGCCGGGCGACGACTTCGCCATGATGCGCGAGGTGCTGGAGCGCCGCTTCAAGCGCCTGATCAACCCGCCCGAAGAGAGCGCCGCCAAAGCCAAGGACGATGATTTCCCGCAATGGCCAGACCTCGTCATCATCGACGGCGGCCGCGGCCAGCTCAACGCCGTCCGCGAGATCTTTGCCAATCTCGGCTTGACCCAGGTGTCGCTGATGTCGGTCGCCAAGGGCCCGGACCGGGATGCCGGCCGCGAGACCCTGTTCATGCCGGAGCGCGAGGCGATCAAGCTGGAGCCGCGCGACCCCGTGCTCTATTTCGTCCAGCGCCTGCGGGACGAGGCCCACCGCTTTGTCATCGGCTCACACCGCAAGCTGCGCAAGAAGGACATCCGTGAGGCCGGCTTGCAGGAGATTCCGGGCATCGGCCCGTCACGCAAACGTGCCTTGCTGCATCATTTCGGAACCCTGAAGGAGATCGAACGGGCCTCGATTGCCGATCTCGGCAAGGTTCCTGGGGTGAGCGCGGAGAGCGCCCGCAGGATATTCGACTATTTCCATCCCCAGCCGGGGTGAACTAAAGGCGCTGTAGTCATATGGTCGTCGCATCCGGTACCCCCAATTGGGGACGGACGGTTGACCTTCAGGCTTCAGCGGTATTGGTAGGACGGATGAACATCGCCACGACACGAGGGACGACCAGCCGCGCGATGTCCCTCCCGAACCTCCTGACCTATGGCCGGATCGCCGCGATCCCGGTCGTGGTCGGGTGCATCTATGCGCAGTCGATCATGGACTATCCCCTGTGGCTGCGCTGGGTCGCAGTCGCGATCTTCATCGGCGCCGCGGTGACCGACTATCTCGACGGCTATTACGCCCGGATCTGGAATCAGCAATCGGCGTTCGGCCGCATGCTCGATCCGATCGCCGACAAGCTGCTGGTCGCCTCGTGCCTGCTGATGCTGGCCGCCGACGGCATCATCCATGGCTGGTCGCTGTGGGCCGCCATCGTGATCCTGTGCCGCGAGATCCTGGTCTCGGGCCTGCGCGAGTATCTGGCGGCGCTGCGCGTCAGCGTGCCCGTGACCCAGCTCGCCAAGTGGAAGACCACCGTGCAGCTCGTCGCCATCGGCTTTCTGCTCGCAGGTCCAGCCGGCGACGAAGTGCTGCCAGTGGTCTCGCTGATCGGCCTCGTCCTGCTGTGGGCCTCGGCGATCCTGACCATGTACACCGGCTACGATTATTTCCGCGCCGGCATCCATCACCTCATCAAGGAGGATGAGGGATGAAGGTGAAGTACTTCGCCTGGGTGCGTGAGCGCGTCGGCAAGGCCGAGGAGATCATCGAGCCGCCCGCGACCGTGCGCACCGTCGAGGAGCTGATCGCCTGGCTGTCCGGCCAGAGCGAAGCCTACGCTTACGCCTTCGAGAAGCCGAAGGTGATCCGCACCGCGATCGATCATGCCCACGTCAAGGCCGATGCGGCGATATCAGGCGCCCGCGAGATCGCGTTCTTCCCGCCGATGACCGGCGGCTAGGTCATGACCTCCGCTGTCACCACCTGCCCCGTCGCCATCCGCATCCAGGAAGACGATTTCGACATCGCGCGCGAGATCGCGGTGCTGACCAAGAGCCGCACCGATATCGGCGCGGTCGTCAGCTTCTCCGGCATCTGCCGCGCCGACGAGGACAGTTCGAAGATCGCAGCGCTCACGCTCGAGCATTATCCCGGCATGGCGGAAGAAGAGATCAAGCGCCATGTCGACGAGGCCATTTCGCGCTGGCCGCTGAACGGCGTCACGGTCATCCATCGGGTCGGGCGCTTCATGCCCGGCCAGAATATCGTGCTGGTGCTCACCGCCTCGCAGCACCGCCGCGCGGCGTTCGAGGCTGCCGAATTCCTGATGGATTATCTCAAGACCAGTGCGCCGTTCTGGAAGAAGGAAGAGAGCGCCACCGGCACCGGCTGGGTCGAGGCCCATGCCCGCGACGACGAGGCCGCCGCACGCTGGACCAAATCCTGATGGCAAGATTCTGATGGCACGTGCATCCAAGACGCCCGCGCGCGGCCGCGCCGCACCGAAGCTTGCCAAGGTCGGCCGCGGCGAGTTGCTGACGCTGATCGATTTCGTCCGCTATGCGGTCAGCCGTTTCGTCGAGGCGAAGCTTGCGTTTGCCCACGGCACGACCGATCCGGTGGCCGAAGCCGCTTTCCTGGTCTGCGAGGCCTTGCATCTGCATCCCGATCAGTTCGAGAGCTTCGCCAATGCTCGCGTCACCGCGGCAGAAGGCAAGGTTCTGCTCGATCTCATCCATCGGCGGGTGACGACGCGCAAGCCGACGGCCTACCTCGTCAACAAGATCTACATGCGCGGCCTGCCCTTCTATGTCGACGAACGCGTCATCGTTCCGCGTTCCTTCATCGGCGAGCTCTTGGATTCGCATTTCGGCGGCGAGGATGGCGCAGGCGCGCTGATCGACGATCCCACCGCAGTCGAGCGCGTGCTCGATCTCTGCACGGGATCCGGATGCCTCGCGATCCTCGCCGCACATCACTTCCCGAACGCTGCGGTCGATGCCGTCGACATCTCCAGGGGTGCGCTCGAAGTCGCTGCACGCAATGTTGCGGAACATGGACTGGATGAGCGGATCACGCTCCATCGCGGCGACCTGTTCGCCCCGCTCGGCGATAGCAGATACGATTTGATCATCACCAACCCGCCCTACGTCGACGCCGAAGGCATGGCGGCATTGCCGCCGGAATGCCGGGCCGAGCCGAAACTTGCCTTCGACGGCGGCGCCGACGGCCTCGACGTGGTCAGGCGTATCCTGCGCGAGGCGCCCGATCATTTGACGCCGGACGGCGGCCTGATCTGCGAGATCGGCCGCGGTCGCGAGCTGGTCGACGAGGCCTTTCCGGAACTGCCCCTGCTCTGGCTCGACACGGAAGATTCCGAGGGCGAAGTGTTCTGGATCGCGGCCGCCGATCTCGGCTGATCCAGCCTGTTCAGCGGAACAAGTCAAATTCCGCCACGTTCATCCCCCGACGAATGTTTCGCTCTCGGAGGATGTCCACATGCTCGCGCCATCGGGCGAATTGCTGCGCGCCGGCATGGCGCTGAAACTCAACCATCTCAAGCGCGCAGCGCAGTCCTATTTGCGTGACCGCACCAGCCAGACCACTGGACGGATCACGTCCTATGCGGTCGCGGCTGGATTGCTCACGGTGGCCGGGCTGTTCGTGATCGCGGCCTTCTTTGTCGGTCTGATCGCATTGTATCGCTGGGTTGCCATCACTTACGGGCAGTTCTGGGGCTTTGGTGCCGCCGCAGCCGTGCTGTTGATCCTCGCCGCAGCCTGCGCCGGAGTGGCCACAGCCCAGATCAAGCGCCGGACCAAGCCGATCGTGCCGCTCGCCAGCCGCATGCGCGTTGCGATTGCGACGCCACGGATCCCGCGCGGAACGGTCAAGCAGGCGGTGAAAGAAGTGGCGACGACGATTCCCCTGGTGCCGCTCGCACCAGGGGAACGCAGCCAGGACGGCAGGGCTTCGCCGGTTCTTGCCAATCGCCCTGTCCAACTCGGCTTGATGCTCGCGGCAATCGGATTGCTGGGGGTCACGGCGGCACGCCGAAAGCGCCACCGCCACGGATTGGACGCCTGACATGCGTGCGCGGCTCACTGAGCAGTTCGACAACTGGCTGCTGGTCGCCGCCACAGCCGTTTTCGTACTGACCGCCGAACGCTACTTCCAGGATTCCGGCTTCATCCGGCCCGGCCCTCCTCAAGACGACCGCAACAGCGAAGGGCATTCACCGGAAACAAGCCCGGCAGGCGCCGCCATTCAGCCCGGCCACGGCCGCCGCGCGAAAAGCCCCTTCGCGATTCCCTGGGCGGGCTGGAAGGATATCTTCTGGCGTACCTATCAACGCATCGACGACGATCGGTTGCTCGCGACCGCCGGCGGCGTCGTCTTCTTTGGGCTCCTTGCAATCTTCCCCGCCGTGACCGCGCTCGTCTCCTCGTACGGACTGTTCGCCGATCCCTCGACCATCAGCAAAAATCTCCAGACGCTCGCGACGATGCTGCCGGAGGGCTCTTTCCAGATCGTCGAAGACCAGGTCGCGCGCGTGGTGTCGAACGGCAACACGGCGCTCGGCGCCGCCTTCCTGTTCGGCCTCGTGCTCGCGATCTGGAGCGCGAACGCCGGCGTCAAATCGATCTTCGACGCTCTCAACGTGGCTTACGAGGAGCGCGAGAAGCGCGGTTTCATCAAGCTGAACCTGATTTCCCTGAGCTTCACGGTCGGCGGCATCGTCGCGCTCTTGCTGATGGTGGGCGCAGTGGTCGCCTTCCCGCTTGCGCTCGATCATCTCGGTATCGCGCCCGAGAGCAAGCTGATCGTCGCGCTGTCGCGTTGGCCGCTGCTGCTCGTCATCCTGCTGGCGGCGCTCGCTATCCTCTATCGTTTCGCGCCAAGCCGCGACAAGCCACGCTGGCAATGGCTCAGCCTCGGCGCGGTGGCGGCCGCCCTGCTCTGGATCGCCGGCTCGGCGCTGCTGTCCTGGTATCTCTCGGCCTTCGCCAATTACAACGCGACCTACGGCTCGCTCGGGGCAGCGATCGGCTTGATGACCTGGATGTGGATGTCGGCGATCGTCATCATGTTCGGCGCCGAGCTGAACTCGGAGATCGAGCGGCAAACCCTGCGCGACACGACCACCGGGCAGCCCAAGCCGCTCGGCAGCCGCGAGGCGGTCTCGGCCGACACGGTCGGTGCCGCCGCGCCGTCCTGACCACCTCCACACGCGCCGCGGCCGCTATCCCCTCGAATCAACAATGATGTTAAGGTCATGCATGCTTGGGGAGCATGAGGCGCAACGGGTGCGAATTGCAGCCCGTGTTTTCCCGGGTCAGGCAGTCAGCTCTTGAGGCTTAGCGCGCGGCATGATTCGCATTTCGACGATCTTCATCGCCATCTGCATGGTTCTGGTCGCGGCCTCGCTCGGGCTCGTGCTCTACGCGGTTGCCGGCATCAGCGGAACCGAATCCGCGATCGTGGCGCTGACCGCGCTGACCTTCCTGATCCTCTACAACGCGGTCTCGATGCGGCTGCGCGACCGCAGCGACGTCGGCGGCCAGATTGCCGACCTGTCGCGCGGCACCGCCGACCTCGCCCGCCAGGTGGCCGAATTCGGGCGCCGGTTAGCTGCGATCGAAGGCCGCATCGCCTCGTCCAATTCGGCCAATTCCGATCGCGTCCAGTCGGTGGTCGGCGAGATCAACGAGCTCGGCGGGCTGGTCAGGCAGCTTGCCGCCACCGTGTCGACCCATGAGGATCTGCTTGCCGGTCATGCGCCGGCACCGACCCCCGCTGCTCCGGTCGCCCGGCCGGAGCCGGAAAGCCCGGTTGACCTGATTGCGGCCTTCGAGGAGCGGCCGGCCGCTGCCCCGCCGCTTCCTGCTCCGCCGCCGCGGCCGACGTCCCCCGCCGTTCAGACCCAGACCGCCAATGCCGTTCAGGCGGTCAATGGCCGCAACCAGACCCAGATACTGGCGACGCTGCGCAACGCCATCGACGAGAACCGCATCGACATCTTCCTCCAACCGATGGTGACGCTGCCGCAGCGCAAGGTCCGCTTCTACGAAGCGGTGACCCGGGTCCGCGACGAGCGCGACCAGTTGATCGCCGCGGAAGAGTTCATCAGCATCGCCGAGGCCTCCGGGCTGATCGGCCGAATCGACAACATGGTGTTGCTGCGCTGCGTCCAGGTGTTGCGCCGGCTGATGGTGCGCAACAAGGATGTCGGCGTGTTCTGCAACGTCGCGGCTTCGACGCTCGGCAATTCCACCACCTTCGCACAATGCCTTGATTTCCTCGAGGCCAACCGCGCGCTGGCGCCGTCCCTGGTGCTCGAGTTCAAGCAGTCGACTTTCCGTGCCCTGGGTCCGGCCGAAACCGAGAACCTCGCCGCGCTCGCCCAGCGCGGCTTCCGATTCTCGATCGACCATGTCACGGACTTGCGGATCGAGCCGCGCGAGCTCGCCGACCGCGGCGTCCGCTTCATCAAGGTTCCGGCCCCTCTCCTTCTCGACCCGAAGCAGGCCTCGGCCTCGGACATTCACCCCTCGGACCTGTCCGATCTGCTCGGCCGCTTCGGCATCGACCTGATCGCCGAGCGGATCGAGGGCGAGCGCGCAGTGGTCGATTTGCTCGACTATGACGTGCGGTTCGGCCAGGGCTTTCTGTTCGCGCCGCCCCGGCCATTGCGGCCCGAGGGGGCATCTGCTACCGGCGGGGCCTCGCCAAACCAGGCGCAAGACATTCAGGGATCCAATGGTTCCGGTACGCCCAGCCCAAGTGCAACAACAGCTACGACGCCTGCCAACCCGTCACAGCGCATCACCGGCAACGCGGCGCTCGCGCGCCGCATCTGATCGGCCGCTCGCATCATGACCACGCTGCATTTCGCACAAAGCCTGCGCGAACTCGTGGGCGGGGTCGACGTCGTGCTCAGCGACATCTGGGGCGTGGTCCATAACGGCCTGGAATCCTTCCCCGAGGCCTGCGAGGCGCTGCACACCTATCGCAGCCACGGCGGTACGGTGATCCTGATCACCAACGCGCCACGTCCGGCCGACTCCGTGCAGCGGCAATTGCGCAAGCTCGGCGTCGCCGACGAAACCTACGACGCGATCGTCTCCTCCGGCGATTTGACCCGGCTCTATGTCGCCGAGCATCCCGGCCGCAAAATGTTCTGGCTCGGCCCCGAGCGCGACAACTCGATCTACCGCGGCCTCGACGCCAAGACCGCACCGCTGGAAGAGGCGGATTACATCGTCTGCACCGGCCTCTATGACGACGAGACCGAGACCGCGGAAGACTATCGCGCCATGATGCTGAAGGCGCGCGAGCGCAAGCTGACGCTGGTCTGCGCCAACCCCGACATCGTGGTCGAGCGCGGCGACCGCCTGATCTATTGCGCCGGTGCGATTGCCGAGCTGTACCGCGAGCTCGGCGGCGAGGTGATTTTCTACGGCAAGCCGCACCGGCCGATCTACGAGCGCGCAATGGCGCTCGCCGGCGAACGCCAGGGGCACCCGATCGACCGGAAAAAGGTGCTGGCGATCGGCGATTCCGTCCGGACCGACCTCACCGGCGCTCGTGAGTTCGGCATCGACTGCCTGTTCGTCACCCGCGGCATTCATGCCGAGGAGTTCGAGGGCCTCGACCAGCTCGATCCCAAATCAGTGCTGGAATTGTTCGGCCACCCGCCGAAGGCGCTGATGCGCGAATTGAAGTGGTAGGCTGACAAACGCAGAAAGCCCGGGACGAGTGCCCGGGCTTTCCAAATTCAACTGATGGCTTTGAAGCGCGCTTACGCGCTCGCCATATCCGGGAAGACCGCTTCGATCTTGGTCTTCAGCGTCGCCGCGTTGAACGGCTTGACGATGTAATTGTTCACGCCGGCCTTCTTGGCCGCGATCACGTTCTCGGTCTTCGATTCCGCCGTGATCATGATGAAGGGCGTGGTGGCGAGGTTGGGATCTGCACGCACTTCGCGGAGCAGGTCGTAACCCGTCATCGGCTCCATGTTCCAGTCGGAAATCACGAGCCCGTACTTCTTGCCGCGCATCTTGTTCAGCGCCGCGGAACCGTCGCTGGCATCGTCGATGTTTTCGAAGCCAAGCTGCTTCAGCAGATTCCGGATGATACGGATCATGGTGCTGTAGTCGTCGACCACCAGAACCGACATCGACAAATCAACCGCCATCTCGACTCCCCCAACGCAAACCCAGGAAATACTACGATCGGACCTGCCCGGCTCTAGCCCTGCAGTTCCACGTTTCAAGCACTAGCACCAAGGCTTTAAACAGCGCGTTAATCGGGGCCGCAGCCGAAGGATTGAAATCGCATTCAATGTGGCCGCCCCTGCCGCTTGACTTCATCCGGCGGGTCACGCCACGGTCCGGATCGGTCCTGCCGCTTCGAGAATTCCCCTGATGGCCCCGCAATTTACCGTTATCCGCGACACCACGCCGGATTCTGCGATCCTGAAGGGAGCAGTGGTCGCCATGGGCAATTTCGACGGGGTCCATCTCGGCCATCGGGCCGTCATTGCCGCAGCCCTGGAAATGGGCCGGGCGCAGGGCCGCCCTGCGCTGGCGCTGACCTTTGAGCCGCACCCGCGCCGGTTTTTCAGTCCCAACACCCCGCAATTTCGCCTGACGGACGAGCGGGCCAAGCTGCGGCTGCTGGCCGGGACCGGGCTTGCCGGCGCCGTGGTCATGACTTTCGACAAGGCGCGCGCAGGGACCAGCGCGCAAGATTTCATTCACCATGACCTGATCGAGCGCCTCGGCGTCAGCGGGATCGCGGTCGGCTACGACTTCCATTTCGGCAAAGGACGCGTCGGCTCGCCGAGCCTCCTGGTCAACGAGGCCCCCCGGCTCGGCATCGAGGTCGACGTGCAGCCGCATGTCGACATCGACGAGCGGCCGGTCTCCTCCAGCGCCATCCGGATCGCGCTTGCCGAGGGGCTTATCGACGAGGCCACCACCATGCTGGGCGCGCCCTGGTTCATCACCGGCGAGGTCATCCATG